>JBMOOP010000057.1:0-26848 GCA_049324495.1 Pseudomonadota bacterium | reverse complement strand
GCGCTTGCCGAAGTGGCGGGCACCGGCCCCAGGGCCCGCATCCTGAAAGACGATGTGCATGCGCATGTGAAAATGCTGCTTCTTCAGCGAGGCACACAGTCGGCAGGCAGTGGCCGCAGCTTGCCGGAATTACCGATTATTGATTTTGCCAAGTGGGGCCCGATTGAGGAGCAGGCACTCAACAAGTTGCGCCGCGTCAGCGCCGTCAACTTGCATCGTGCCTGGCTTGCCATTCCGCACGTTACGCAATTCGACGAAGCCGATATCACCGCCCTTGAAGAGTTTCGTATTGGGGAGAATGCGCGTCTCAAGGACGACGGCGTGAAACTGACCATGCTGGCGTTCATCGCCAGGGCCTGCGTCGGTGCGTTGAAAAAATATCCGAAGTTCAACAGCTCGCTGGCGCCCAACGGCGAAAAATTGATTGTGAAAAACCACTGGCATATCGGCATTGCGGTGGAAACACCCGATGGCTTGGTGGTGCCGGTGATTCGCGATGCGGATCGCAAGGGCATTGTCGAGATCGCCGGGGAAATGGCGGCGCTCGGCAAGAAAGCCCGTGAAAAGAAATTAATGCCGGCCGATATGGCGGGCGCGACGTTCAGCATTTCCTCCCTTGGAGGCATCGGTGGCACTGCATTCACGCCGATTGTGAACTGGCCGGAAGTGGCGATTCTCGGGGTGTCAAAATCGCAGCTGAAGCCGGTGTGGGACGGAAAAACGTTCCAGCCGCGACTGACGCTACCGTTGTCGCTTTCCTACGATCATCGTGTGATTGATGGTGCGGATGCGGCGCGTTTTACGGCGTATCTGGCCGGATTGCTGAGTGATCTGCGGCGGTTGTCGCTGTAGGGCCACGGCGCCAGGTCACTTCGGTGCCGCCATCGTGCTGTGCCAGCATCCGCGCCAGCACGAACAGCCAATCGCCGAGGCGATTGAGGTAGCGCGGCAACTCCGGCGCCGCCGGCAGCGTATCGGGCAACGATTCGCCAGCGTGCGCCGCCAGCACCCACAACGCCCGCTCGGCGCGCCGGCACAGGGTGCGCGCGAGATGGGCACGGGCATTGGCTTCGTTGCTGCCGGGCAACACGAACTCCTTGAGCGCGGGTATTGCGGTATTCCAGGCGGCGATGTCGGCCTCGAGCGCGTTCAACGCATCGCGGCGCAGCACCGTTGAGCCCGGCAGCGATAATTCGCCGCCGAGATCGAACAGATCGTGTTGCACCTCACGCAGGCGCTCGAGCAGTTTTGCATCCAGCGCCGGGGCGACGCACAGCAAGCCGATTGCTGCATTCAGCTCGTCGATATCACCCAGCGCGGCAATGCGCGGCTGCGCTTTTGCCAGGCGCGTACCGTCGGCAAGCCCGGTGCTGCCATCGTCGCCGGTACGGGTGGTGATGCGGGTCAGCCGGTTGTCGCCCATGGCTCGCGTCCTGTGCCGAGGAGGGTGTCAGCGCGTAGCCTGCCAGACGATGCCAAGATAAAACGCGCGATCCGGCATACGGTAGTCGCCGATGCTGCCGCTTGCCAGCGCGTAGTCGCGATCAGCGACATTCTCGATGCGGCCGTCAACAACGAGGCCGGGACGTACCGTCCAGGCGAGGCCCAGATCCAGCACGGCGAAGCCCGGCAAGGTGATGGCGTCATAGGCGCTGTTGTCGCGTCGATCCATGGCCAGCAATCCGGTGCGCCACTCCAGCGCGCCGGTACGGTGATGTGCGCTGGCAGACAATTGTTTTTGCGGACGTCGCGATAACTGCGCACCGGTGGTGTCGTCGACCGGGTCCATGAGCGTCACGAAGGTGTCGATGCGGGTGGTGTCGTTGTGCCACGACCAGCCCAGTTCGGTACCGGTGATGCGGGCGCGGGCAATGTTGGTCGCGGTGTATGTGGGTGCGGGATAGTCGATCAGATCATCAATGTGCTGCAGGAAACCGGTGAGGGTGAATTCGTGGGCGCCAGCGCGCTGGCGCAGACCGATTTCGCTGCTGTCGCTTGTTTCCGGTTGCAGCGCGGGATTGCCGCCGTAGCCGAAACGCTCCAAGGCGCCCGCAGCGCGGAAACCACGACCCCAGGCGAGCCAACCCCAGGTATCGGCGCCCAGGCGCAGGCCGTAATTGGCGTCGCCGGTCCAGTGTTCGCCGAAGCTGTCGTAAACCGCATGGCGCACGCCGATACCCAATTGGTGGTTGCCGCGTGATACATCGTTGTGCAGGTAGAGGGCACGGTTATCGTTGATGGTGTCGATCAACGTGCCGTAACTGCGCGCATCGACGGCTTCGCGTTCCACCTCGATGCCGGCAATGAGTACGTTGTTGGTGGGTGCAGTGTCGGCTGGGTTGCCGGCTGCGCCGCGCCGCAGTTCGATGCCTGCCTGCTGTCGCTGTGTGCGCGCATGATCGAGATCGCCGAGGTAGTTCGGTTCGCGTTGATCCAGGGAGTCGTTGGCGATGCCGATGTGCATTTTCAACGCCGTGTCCTTGTTGAGCGGCGCGTCGGCAAAGGTGTTGACTACCAGATTGGAAAAATCCTGGTGCAGTGCTGCCAGCGTGAAGTCGTCGAGATACTGCGTGCGGCCCTGCGCTGCCCAGGCATCAACGCCGACCCGCGCATCGCCAAGAGCATTGACGGCATGCAGCGTTGCCGAGCTGTTGCGGTGCTCGCCGGTCACATCGGTGGTGTCGGTCACCGGGTCGCCGTCGGTGCGGTACTGGCCGATACCCAGTGCGAGGCTGCTGTCGCCGCGCGTGCGGGCAAAATCCGCATGAACCTGCGCGGTGTTGTCGCTGCCGCCCTCGATGCGTATGGATTGTGCATTGCCCTCACGCTCACCCTTCGGGTCATCCTGACGGCCACCTTGCCGCGTCGTGATGGCGATCACGCCACCAATCGCGGCGGAACCATAGAGCGTGGCGCGCGGCCCGCGCACGACCTCGATGCGCGCAATATCGGCGCCGCGCAGGTTTTGCAGGTTGGCGCCACCGAAAGTGCCGGAATTGAATTTCACCCCGTCGACCAGCACCAGCACGCTGTCGCTGTCCGTGCCGCGCAGGAAAACGCTCACTTGCTGGCCGGGCCCGCCGGTGCGGGCGAGCGTTACACCGGCGCGCAGGGCGAGAATGTCCTCGACCGGCGTCGCCGCGAACGGCGCCAACTCGGCGGCATCAAGCACCGTGACCGATGCCGGCGTGGTTGCCAGCGGCCGCTCGTAGCTGCTGGCTACTGCCGTGACGGGTTCCAGGATGAGGCGCTCGGCGTGCACGGCTGCAATGCACGCGGGCAACGATATAAAAAACGCAACGAAACGTACCGCGAGACGCGGTCGCGCAAACGAGAGGGTGTTCATCGGCTCTCCTGCATGCGCCCACCGCGCATGAAAACTGTGGGGACACACACCGGCCGTTTTTGGAAGGCGGATGCATGCACCACGAGGCCGGTATCCGGGCTGATGACGGCACGCGCAATGCGTGCAGCGGGCGGCGCCTTCCCATGCGTGGGGCCGGTGCAGACAGGAAGCCTGCGGCCTTGCAGCACAGTGGCTGGATTACGAAGCCCGATGGGTTCGATCGTCCTGCCGTCGCCTTGCGTTAATCACCGTTGCGGGGGCAGCGCAGGCTGGGCGGCTTTGCTCTTGCGGGCAATGCACACCGACCTGCTTCCCGTTCAACCCGCGCCGTAGCGCGGGCACCTGTGGCGGCGCGGATTGTGGGAGATTTATCGCGGGAAGGTCAAGCGCGCCGGCTGTTGCCATTGCTCGGCGATGATCAGACCGGTTTCCAGCGCCCGCGGCAATAATTGCTCGGCGCGCGTCATGATCGCTTCGGGTTCGGGAAAACCGGTGCCCTGATCGGCAGCAACGAGCGTGATCGCGCAGCGGATCGAGAGATAACCGGTCTGCGTTTTGAATTCTTTCAGATTGATGCCGTCGAGCAGACGCTTGAAGCTGGTCGGTGTGCACTGGCCGAGATCCGCCTGATGGGTGATCAGGGCGAACTGGTGCGGATTGACGCGCACCACGATGTCCAGCGGCCGCACCAGTTGGCGCAGACGACGGGCCACGCCGGCAATCAGTTGCGCAAACATCGCCCGTGGTGTCTTGCGCTCGATCTCGCTGTAGTTTTGCAGCGTAATCAGCAGATAACAGGCGGCGCCGCCGCGCAGTTGCGCGTGCCGCATCACGTCGACAACCCGCTTTACTGCGTAAGGGCGGTTGCCGAGACCGGTGATCGGATCAAGCGTCGACAGGGTTTTCAGCTTGCGATTCTGTTCCAGCAGTTGCTGGTTCTCCGCCAACAGGCGGTTGTTCAGGCTGGTGATGCGGTCGGCGGCGAGCACGCGCGGCAGCAATTGCTGCGTCATGGACGACTTGTTGACGAAATCGTCGACGCCTTCGTCGAAGGCCTTGAACAGCGCCTCGACGCCTTCCTTTGCGGTGAGGAGGATGACGTAGGTGTAGCGGTTGGATACTTCGTCGAGTTGGCGAATGCGGCGGGTGAGTTCAAGCCCGTCCATGTCGGGCATCAGCCAGTCGGCGATGACGATGCTTGCCGGGCGCTCCTCCATGGCTCGCAAGCCATCTGGCGCATTGTTGACGGAACGGATGTCGGTGTAGCCGGCCGATGTGAGTGCCTTGGTAACCACGGCGCTCGAGAACTTGGCGTCATCGACGATCAGGATGGAGGTGCCGGTGCGGGCCATCGGGAACCGTGCGGTTGTGCTCTCGTTGATAGAAGCAAGGAGACCAGCGCCTCCCGGAAGCCTCCGAGCATAGCACCGTCGCTGCCGGGCTGCGGCGGGATGTTCGTCGGCACGTATACGGGTGGTCGGTGGTATTCAACGCTCCCAGCGAAACGTAGCGGCGCTGATTGCCATGAACACAACGGTCATGGCGGTGAGTGCCAGCAGGTGTGGCCAGAGGACGGCAAGACCGGCGCCATCAATCATGATCGCGCGGGCGCCATCAACAAAGTGGGTGAGCGGCAGCAGATCGGCGAGATGTCTCAGCCAGGGGTCGGTACCTTCGAGCGAGAACCACACGCCTGAGAGCAGCATCATTGGCCAGGTCAGGAAGTTGAGAATACCGCCTGATACTTCGATGCTGCTGGTGCGGGTAGCGGTGACCAGGCCCATGGCGATCATCGCCAGCGCGCCGAACACGGTGATGACCAGCAGGTTGAGCAGCGATCCTTCAAGACGGAAACCGAGCAGCCACCAGCAGGGGAAGAAAATCAGCGCGGTGATCGCCAGCGTGATCAGCAAACGCGAGACAACCTGTGCCGAGAGAAAGGTGAATGCTGACACCGGCGTCGCGCGAAAGCGGCGCAACACACCGTTGGCGCGATAACGGACGATCACGTAACCGACGCCCCACAGGCAGCCGAACATCATGTTCATGCCGATGACGCCGGGAATGACCCAGTCGACGTAGCGCACTTCCTTGCCGGTCAGTGTTTCGCGTTGGAGGGTGTCGCCGCTGGTTGGTGGGCCTGCCATCAACAGTTGTTCGAGCATGTAGCCATTTTGCGAATCGGTGTTTACCCAGTAACGGGTTGCTGTGGCAGTGGCCCCGGCGGCTGCGGATGCGGCCGGGGCCACCAGCAGATCGAGCTGGTGGTGAGCCACCTTGCGCTGCGCGTCGGCAAGATGGGTCTCGGTAATGAACGCGACGTGCTGCAGGCCGAGAAAGCGGGCCAGTGCCGGATCGGCGGCCGCCTGCGCCGGCGTTGCCGCCACCAGCCCGACCTTGTAGAGGACTTTGTTGTTGTCGCTGAAAGCGAAATACAAACCGATAATGACGAAGGCCGGAAAGGCAAGCGACCAGCCCAGTGCAGCGCGATCGCGGTAGAACTCGCGGTTGCGCGCGGCGAGCAGGGCGAAGAACTGGCGCAAAGCATTTTTCATGGCATCACTCCCGCAGCGCCCGGCCGGTGAGTCGCAGGAACAGGTCTTCCAGCGTGCGTGGCTTCACTTCCAGCGTGCGCAAGTCGATGCCGGCGGCCGTGAGCTGTGCCAGGGTGCGCGCGACATCGTTGGTGGCGAGGTAAAGATGGTCGCCGTCGGCGAAGGCGCCGGTGTTCGGGCAGGCCTCCGCGAGCGTCCCGATCGTTGTCGAGCGCGCTTCAAGACGTACCACCGTGTCGCCGAAATGATCGCGCAGCAACGTAGTCGGTGTGCCGGTGGCGATCACCTTGCCGTGATCCATGATGGCAAGCTCGTCGCACAGATACTCGGCTTCTTCCATGTAGTGGGTGGTAAGCAGGATGGTTTTGCCCTCGCGCTTGATTTCGCGCACCAGATCCCAGAGGTTGCGGCGGGCCTGCGGATCGAGGCCGGTGGTGGGCTCGTCGAGAAACACGATGTCCGGGTCGTTCACCAGCGCCAGCGCGAGCAGCAGGCGCTGGCGCTGGCCGCCGGAGAGCTTCATTGCATGCTGATCGATGAAGGGCGTGAGATTCAGGCGTGCGATCAACTCATCGACGTTGCGCGCGGTGGGATAAAACGCAGCGAACAACGTCAGCATTTCGCGCGTGGTCTGGAAATCGATCAGTGCGGTGGACTGGAACTGGGTGCCGTGACGCAACTTGAAATCGGCATCAAGCGGCTTGCCGCGATAACGAATGTCGCCGCTATCGGGTTTGCGCAGGCCCTGCAGCATTTCCAGGGTAGTACTTTTGCCGGCGCCGTTGGGCCCGAGCAGACCAAAGCAGGTGCCGGCGCGGATTGCCAGTGTCAGGTCATCAACGGCGAGGATCTCGCCGTAACGCTTGGTGAGGCCGCACCCGGACATCACCGTATCGGTCGCATCAGTCATCAGTCGTTTTCCGATCGGTGAAATCGCCGTGCCATGGTGCGATCCGGAACAGCAACAACATGCCCGGCACGGCAAGTGCGGTGCACAGCCAGAAGAAATTGGTCCAACCGAGGCTGTCGACCAGATAGCCTGACGATGCGTTGATGAAAGTGCGCGGCACGGCCGCGAGCGCGGTGAGCAACGCAAATTGTGTCGCGGTATAGGCCGGATGTGTGGTGCGGGCGATATAGGCGACAAACGCCGCAGTGCCCAGACCAATACCGAACGCTTCGGCGCCGACGACCAGCGCCAGGGTGAGCAGATCGTGGCCGACAATCGACAGCCAGACGAACCCCGGAATAACGATCAGCTGTGCGCCACCGAAAATCCACAGCGCGCGGTTGATGCCGAGCCGCACCATCCACAGCCCGCCGGCCAGGGCACCGATAATCGATGGCCACAGGGCGGCATTTTTCGCCACCACCGCGATTTCCGATTTTGAGAAACCCATGTCGAGGTAGAACTTGGTGGCAAGTGAAGTTGCCAGCGAGTCACCGAGCTTGTAGAAGAAAATAAACGCCAGCACCGTGAGTGCGGCGGCGAGGCCGTTGCGATTGATGAATTCGCGGAAAGGATCGATCACCGCTGCCGCGAGCGTGCGCGGCGGTAATGCCTTGATCTGCGGTTCGCGCACCAGCAGGACCATCGCCAGGCCGGGCAGCATGAACAGCGCCGTGATCACGAACACCATCGACCAGGGCAGGTGGTCGGCCAGAAACAGCGACAACGCGCCCGGCACCAGCCCGGCGACCTTGTAGGCATTCACATGAATGCTGTTGCCGAGGCCAAGCTCGGCATCCGGCAGAATTTCACGACGAAACGCGTCGATGACGACATCGAGGCTCGCCGACAGGAAGCTCATCAGCAAACCGATCACCGGGATCAGCGCGAGCTGTGTGGTCGGATCGACCTGACCCATCAATGCAATCGCCGCGATCAGCGCGACATGCAGCACGATCAGCCAGCCGCGCCGGCGACCGAGCGAGGCAATGGTGAAATGGTCGAGCAGCGGCGCCCACAGGAATTTCGCCACATACGGCACCTGTAGCAGCGCCATCAGGCCGATTGCCTTGATGCTGATGTGGGCGTCGTCGAGCCAGGCCGGCAGTAGGTTCAGAAAAATGAACAGCGGCAGGCCGGAACTGAAACCGGTGAACACGCAGATGAGCATGCGCCGGTTGAACAGGGCTTCGCGGATGCTTTCGCGGTGTGGGGTATCGGGCATCGGATGGGGCTACTCTGAGGTCGCCTAGATTAACCGGCGCGCGCTCATTTCCACCACGGGCCTTTTACGCGGTCGTTGACGATGTTGAGCCCCTCGGCTTTGAGCCGCTGGCGCTGCTCGCGTCCGGCGCTGCAATTGCTGGTCATGGCGAAGCGGCCATCGGCACGGATCACCCGCCACCAGGGCGTGCGTGCCCGCTCCGGCAGCTCGCGCAAGACGCGACAGACAAAGCGATGGTAGCCGGGCAGCCCGGCGCGGTTGGCCACTTCCCCGTAACTGGTGACGTGGCCTTCAGGAATGGCATGCAGGGCGGCAAGGATGGCGGCGCGCTTTTCGTCCATGGGCATCCTGGATTGTTGTAGATACGGCTGCAGCCGGACATTATCGCGGCTCGTTGTCGCTCTGAAGCCCGCTCCCAGGAAAGATGCCATGGATAACGAACAGCGCTTTGCCGAACTGGCCGTCGAGCTCGCGCCGGTTGCCGCCACCTTCCTGCGGCGCCGCCCCCAGGCGGTGCTCGCCACCCAGGCGTTGAGCGTGCCGGGTTACCCGTCGCTGTCGGCCGTGCCGTTTGCGCTGGCACCGGAAGGTTATCTGGTCGGTTTGTTTTCGCACCTGGCGCCGCATCATTCGAACCTGATCGCCGACGGCCGTTGCGCACTGTTGCTGGCGCAGGACAATGCCGGCGATATCCTCACCGGCGAGCGTCTGGAACTCACCTGCAATGCGCGCTTGCTGCGCGATGCAACGGATGTCGAGCCGGCTCGGGATACCTACATCCGCTGTTACCCGCGCGCCGATGCCTGGTTTCGCCAGCTCAATTTCGATTTCTTCCGGCTCGATGTGATCAATGCGCGCTACAACGGCGGATTCGGCAAGGCGGCGGTGATCGCGCCGGCGGCGTTGCAACTGGTATCGCCACTCGATCGCGCGGCGACCAGGCGTGTGCTCGATCATATGAATGACGATCACGCCGCAGCCTGCGCGCACTACTGGCAGGAGGCGTTCAACGAGCAGCCCGGGGCAGTATGCATCGCTGCAATTGATCGCCTCGGCATGCAACTGCGTTGCGGCCAGATGCTGCGTTGGGTGGCGTTTCCGGAGCCGATCACTACGGCTGCGGATGCGCGGCGGGTGCTGGTGGCGATGGCCGGCGGTTAGTGCAGTGTCGCCGCCGGGCAATGCCTCGGCAGGGTGAGCGCCAGCGCCGACACAGTGCCCGGGCAAATCAGTACAGGTATACCGCGCCGGCGGCGGCCGCAGCATTGTCGTTTTCGGCGCCGCTGCCATTCACGCCAGTGGCAGCACTCTTTTCGTACGGTGCGCCCACGGCCAGCGTACTGCCGTCGGCAGACAGCGCCAGGGTGTAGCCAAAACCGTCGGCTGCCTCGGTGTTGGTTGCCTTGAAATATCCGATCGCCTGCACCATTGCCGCAGTTGTATACGTTGGTGCATAGGGCGATGTGCAGCCGCTGGCGTTGCATGCCTCCACCTGATAGCTGGCGTTGATCCAGTCGTGCAGGTGTACGGGTATCACATCCGTGGCTGTGGTCGTGCTGATGTTGCCGCCCAACTGGGTAAAGCCGCTGTGGCCATCCGGATTTTTATAAATCTTGTAGTACGTTGCGCCGGCATCTGCCGGCCAGGTGAAGGTTAATTCTCTGGGCTTGCTGACCGATACCGTGATGAACAAGCCGCACGTGATCTGAATGTCGGTGACATTTGCGGTGGCGATACCGCTGCCGTTGAGTACGACACAGGTTCGCCCGGCGGGCTGGGTAACCACGGTGACGTTGTAGGTGCTGCCATACGGAATACGGTTCGTGAAGGAATCGCTACCGTTGTTCGCGACGGTTTTGTTGTCGCTACCGTTGTTCGCCAGCACGACTGAGTTTTCCGGCACATCCGGGCCAAGCAGCCCGGATATCGTGAAGCCGATGGCGTAGGTGTTGGTCACACAGGTGATGCTGATGTTGGTGACGGCGGCGCCGGCAACGGTGCCTGTGGCGTTGCTCAGAGTGCAGACCTGGCCTGCCGGTTGGGTCAGTATCGTGACGTTGTCGCTGCTGCCGTCAGGCAGCGCTTGCGGGAATGCAAAGTTGCTGCTGCTGGGGACGATGAGATTGCTGGTGCCGTTGCGCAGCACCACGCTGCCGGACAGCCCCGTCAGCTGACCGCCCAGCGTGTAGGTGTTCGCGGTGCTCTGCCCGGACGACGAGCCGCCGCTACACGCAGACAGGGCCATCAGGAGGCAGAGCAGAAGAGGATATTGGAGCAGCCTGCGGTACCTGCCTCCTGTTCCGGGAATTTTTTTGAAGTGATCTACTTCCCGGTCCTCGCCCGACAGGGTCAACGAGTGTTTCGTAATGGCGTGGCCCCGACTGGCCCGCATTCCGCTTGCGACCCTGCGCACGCACAAGGAGTGGTGAGCGGTTACACCGGGGTGGCCGGTCGCCTGCACGGGGGTTTGGCCAGTTGTCGGAGGTCGCCGGGGGCATCGCATCCCAAAAATGACCTCAATCTGCCGTTGACTCGCCGCAATCCGTCCCTATGATTGGCACTCCCGATGGGGGAGTGCTAATCCGGGTCGCTGTTCAGGCCCTAACCCATTGAATCGCCAACCTGAATACTGGGAGACGAGTGATATGAAGATCCGTCCTTTGCACGACCGTGTGGTCGTCAAGCGCGTGGAAGAGGAAACCAAGACTGCCGGCGGCATCCTGCTGCCGGGCAAGGCCGCCGAGAAGCCGAGCATGGGCGAAGTGGTCGCCGTTGGTCCGGGTAAAGCCCTGGACAACGGCACGGTCCGTGCTATGGGCATCAAGGCTGGCGACAAGGTGCTGTTCGGTCAGTATGCCGGCGCCACTGTGAAGGTCGACGGCGACGAGCTGCTGGTCCTGACCGAGACCGAAATTTTCGGCGTCATCGAGAAGTGATACCGGCTTTCGATCGAAGCCGGATCCGTAACGAGTCACAACAGAATTCGCAGAGGTAAAGAATCATGGCAGCGAAAGACGTAAAATTCGGCGATGCCGCACGTGCGCGCATGCTCAAGGGCGTGAACACCCTTGCCGACGCAGTGAAAGTCACCCTGGGTCCGAAAGGCCGCAACGTGGTGCTGGACAAGTCGTTCGGCGCCCCGACGATCACCAAGGACGGCGTATCCGTCGCCAAGGAAATCGAACTGAAAGACAAGTTCGAGAACATGGGCGCGCAGCTGGTCAAGGAAGTGGCTTCCAAGGCCAACGACGAAGCCGGTGATGGCACCACCACCGCCACGGTACTCGCCCAGGCGATCGTCAACGAGGGTCTGAAGTCCGTTGCCGCCGGCATGAACCCGATGGATCTCAAGCGCGGCATCGACAAGGCTGCCGCTGCGGTCGTCGAGGAAGTGAAGAAGCTCTCCAAGCCCTGCACCGACACGAAAGCGATTGCCCAGGTCGGTACCATTTCTGCCAATGCGGATACCTCCATTGGCGACATCATCGCCAAGGCGATGGCCAAGGTCGGCAAAGAAGGCGTGATCACCGTCGAGGAAGGTTCTGGCCTTGAGAACGAGCTGGACGTTGTCGAGGGTATGCAGTTCGATCGCGGCTATCTGTCGCCGTACTTCGTCAACCATGCCGAAACGATGGCCTGTGAGCTCGACAGCCCGTTCATCCTGCTGGTCGACAAGAAAATCTCCAACATCCGCGAAATGCTGCCGGTACTGGAAGCAGTCGCCAAGAGCGGCAAGCCGTTGATGATCGTCGCCGAGGACATCGAAGGCGAAGCACTGGCCACTCTGGTGGTCAACACCATGCGCGGCATTGTCAAAGTTGTTGGCGTGAAGGCGCCGGGCTTCGGTGATCGTCGCAAGGCCATGCTGCAGGATCTTTCGGTACTTACCGGCGCGACGGTGATCTCCGAGGAAATCGGCCTGCAACTGGATACCGCGACGCTGAACGATCTGGGTACGGCGAAGAAGATTCGTGTGACCAAGGAACATTCGACCATCGTCGATGGTGCCGGCAAGCAGGCCGACATCAAGGCCCGCATCGAACAGATTCGTGCCGAGATCGAGAATTCCACGTCCGATTACGACAAGGAAAAACTGCAGGAGCGGCTCGCCAAACTGGCGGGCGGCGTGGCAGTGATCAAGGTCGGCGCCGGCACGGAAGTCGAGATGAAGGAGAAGAAGGCTCGTGTTGAAGACGCGCTGCACGCAACCCGTGCCGCCGTTGAAGAAGGCGTGGTTGCCGGTGGCGGTGTTGCCCTGGTGCGCGCGCTGTCGATCGTGCGTGGCAAGCTCAAGGGCGACAACGAAGACCAGAACGCGGGCATCACGCTGGCGCTGCGGGCGATGGAAGCGCCGTTGCGGCAGATCGTTGCCAATGCCGGCGGTGAACCGAGCGTGGTGCTGAACAAGGTGCGCGACGGCAAAGGTGACTTCGGTTACAACGCCGCGACCGGTGAGTACGGCGACATGATCGAGATGGGTATTCTCGATCCGACCAAGGTGACCCGCGCAGCGCTGCAGGCGGCGGCGTCCATTGCCGGCCTGATGATCACCACGGAAGCCATGATCGCCGACATGCCGGAAGACAAGCCGGCCGGCGGTGGTGGTGGCGACATGGGCGGTATGGGTGGTATGGGCGGCATGGGTGGTATGGGCGGCATGATGTAAGCCTCCTGCTTTACCTCGCGTGACCCGAAAAGCCCCGCCTCGTGCGGGGCTTTTCTTGTGGGGGCGGGAAGGGCAGGCGGATCGGGAGTGTGCTGGCCTATCATGGGCGTACTGCCGGGCGTCTGATGACAGTGTTTGCGCGCGGCGTCACAGGATGTGTTCGGAGGATGCCGGCAATGGGCAGGGGCTTGGGTGCGATTGCTGTGTTGGCCGTTGTGTTGGTTGCGCCAACGGCAGCGCACGCGGAATACAGCGAGGAATGCCGCGGCCTCGCGCAGCGGTTGGCCCAGGACCCGGGCGCGCTGAAGGTCGGTGAACTCGATGTACTGAAAAGCTGCCTGTCTGATTTGCAGCGCGGCATCGTGCTGGGTGAGCCACCGCCTGCGAAAAGTGAGTCGCTGGTCGGTGCGCCGACTCCGGCCCCCGCGCCGCCAATCTGCCCGACCGCAGAACAATTGTGCCCGCGTCCGAAAGCCGCAGTGAAAGAGCCTGAGGCGCCGAAAAAAGTGCGCGAACGACCACGTGAGCCGGATCGTCGGTTGAAGCCCTATTTGCCGAAGTATTGAGCCAGTATCCACCATCAGATTCTCCTCCAGGATTGCACGGAATCCCGCATGTTCGGATTGTTTACGCCGCGCTGGACGCGAAGCGAGATCGCGTTTTCTGTCGGTACGTTATTGCTGGTGGCGTTGCTGGCCGTTGCCGGCGATGGCCCGCGTGAGGTGCTGCGTTATGATCGCGCGCTGATTGCGGCCGGGCAGTGGTGGCGGTTGTTGAGTGGCAATTTCGTGCACCTGGGTTTTGGCCATGTGTTGCTCGATGGCATCGGTCTTGCCTTGCTGCTGTTGTTTTTCCGTGATGTGTTTGCGCTGCGCGATTGGGCCGTGACGATGACGGTCGGTTCGATCGTGGTTGGCTTTGGCCTGTGGTTCCTGAACCCCGAGGTTCGCTACTACCTCGGTATTTCCGGCGTCCTGCATACGCTGCTGTTTGCCGGCCTGCTGCTCAGTTTCCGGCATACGCCGTTGATCAACGGCATTGTGTTCGTGGCGATGGCCGCCCGGATCTGGTTCGAACAGCAGCCCGGCTACGACATTCACTACATGCAGGCAACCATCGGTGGCGCCGTGATGGTTGATGCCCACCTCTACGGGGCATTTGCCGCCCTGCCGGTCACGGCACTGCTGTGGCGCCGCTCGCAGGCACGGCAGGCTCGCTTTCGGGCCGTATAATCGCCAGCTCGACCGGAGGCCCCATGACCGACCAACTGATTATCTTTGACACCACCTTGCGCGACGGCGAACAGAGTCCCGGCGCGTCGATGACGAAAGACGAGAAGATCCGCATTGCCAGAGCGCTGGAGCGCATGCGGGTGGACGTGATCGAGGCCGGTTTTGCGATCGCGAGCCAGGGTGACTTCGAGGCGGTGCAGGCGATTGCCGGGATCATCAGGGATTCGCGCGTTTGTTCGTTGGCACGCGCGAAGGATGCCGATATTGATCGCGCCGGCGAGGCGCTCAGGGGCGCCGCCGCAGCGCGCATCCATACCTTCATCGCCACCAGTGCGATTCACATGAAGTACAAGCTCAAGATGGAGCCCGATGCGGTGCTCGCGGCGGCGGTGCATGCGGTAAAGCGCGCCCGCTCGCTGTGTGCCGATGTCGAGTTTTCCTGTGAAGATGCCGGCCGCTCCGACCTTGATTTCATGTGTCGCCTGGTTGAGCAGGTCATCAAGGCCGGGGCGCGCACCATCAATATTCCCGACACCGTCGGGTACTCGATTCCCGAACAGTATGCCGAGACCGTCCGCCAGTTGATTCTGCGCGTTTCGAACGCGCATCAGGCAATCTTCAGTGTGCATTGCCACAACGATCTGGGTCTTGCTGTCGCCAACTCGCTGGCCGCCGTGCGCGCCGGGGCGCGCCAGGTTGAGTGCACGGTCAACGGCCTGGGTGAGCGTGCCGGCAATGCGGCGCTTGAGGAAATTGTGATGGCGGTGAAGACCCGTCAGGATCTGTTCGGCATCGACACGCGCATTGATACCCGCGAGATCGTTCCCACCTCACGGCTGGTGGCCGGTATTACCGGTTTTCCGGTGCAGCCGAACAAGGCCATCGTCGGCGCCAATGCTTTTGCGCACGAATCGGGCATTCACCAGGACGGTGTGCTCAAACATCGCGAGACCTATGAAATCATGCGCGCCGAGGATGTCGGCTGGCATACCAACCGCATGGTGCTCGGCAAGCACTCCGGGCGCGCTGCGTTCAAGGCGCGCCTGGAGGAACTCTGTATCGCCTTCGCCACTGACAGCGAATTCCAGGCGGCATTCGAGCGTTTCAAGACGCTCGCCGACAAAAAGCACGAGATTTTCGACGAAGATCTGCAGGCGCTGGTAACCGATGTCGAGCGCGCGCTGGTCGATGAATATTACGGGCTGGATTTTCTTGAGGTGTACTCTAAGACCGGCGCAACGCCGCAGGCTTCGATCCGCCTGCGCGTTGATGGCCGCGAGGAGTCAGCGGTGGCGGCAGGCTCCGGTCCGGTTGACGCCACCTTCAGGGCGATCGAGAAAATTGCAGCGAGCAATACCGCGTTGCAGTTGTATTCGGTGAATGCGATTACCAGCGGCACTGATTCGCAGGGCGAGGTGACCGTACGTCTTGAGCAGGGCGGTCGTATCGTCAACGGTCATGGTGCCGATACCGACATCCTCGTGGCCTCCGCGAAAGCGTATCTCGACGCCCTCAATGTGCTCGCCTCCGGCGCCCGGCGTGCCCACCCGCAGACTGCGGGTATCTGAGAGTCGATGATGGCCATGCCCGAAGCGACCCGGCTTGCCTATCTGGCACTGCTGGGCATTGAGCAGTGGGTGCCGCGCGCCGGGCGCGGCGCTGAGGGCGATGGCGTTGCCGAGACGCAGTCGCCGGGTGTCGATGTGTCCGATGCTGCCGTGAAGCGTACTGCTGCGGTTCCGGCGGCTGCGCCCGTTGCGCTGCCTGCCGAGCGCATCGCGCAACTCGATGCCATGTTGGCGCAGGCGGCCGGCGGGCGTCCGGCGCCGCGTACATCGACGCAGGAAATGCCGGGTATTGCGGGCACCGAACCAACATTGCCGGCAGCAGGCGACGGTGCCGAGCGCATCGGTTGCAGCCTGCTGCCGCTCGCTGACGGCCTGTTGCTCGTCGCCGCGTTCGGCACACCACAGGCGCCGGGCCTGTCCGGCCCGGAACACGCGCTGCTGGCCAATATTGCTGCGGCGCTGGTGCCCGGCGCCGAGTTGCCGGCCACCCTCGATTTTTCCTGGCCACCGGCCGGCATGCGGGTGCCGGGCATGGAAAAACCCGGTGCCGGCCGTGAAGCCCTGGTCGCGATGCTCACCGAACAGCGCAAGCGGGGAGCGCGCGATGTCGTCGTACTCGGTGCCGAGCTGGCGACGTTGCTCGGCGATGCGATCACCCGGCAGAACATGGTGCAGGCCAGCGCGCCCGCATTGGCGGTGTTGCTCGCCGATCCGCAAGCCAAGCGTGCGTGCTGGGAGGCGGTACGTTCGCTGCGTCGCGTGCCGCGCGGATGAATGTGCCGCTGATCAGTTTGCGCACGATGACGGCCGCTGATGTCCCGGCAGTGTTGCGCATCGAACGGGCCGGTCAGCCGGTGCCCTGGTCCGAGGGCATCATTCGCGATTGCCTGGCGGCCGATTACTGGAACACGGTCGCGATCGATCGTGACGGGTGCGTGGTTGCGTTCGCGATTCTTTCCTCCGGCGGTGGCGATGCGCATCTGCTGAATATCGTCGTTGATCCGGCGCATCGCCGGCAGGGCATTGCCCAGCTGTTGCTGGCGGCGCTGATGGATGCAGCACGACTGCGCGAGGCCGACCAGTTGTTTCTTGAAGTCCGCGCCGGCAACACGCCGGCACTCACCTTGTACCGCGATCAGGGCTTTGCCGAGGTCGCGGTGCGTCGCGATTATTACCCGCGGCCCGGCG
Source organism: Pseudomonadota bacterium (assembly GCA_049324495.1). Lineage (GTDB taxonomy): Bacteria > Pseudomonadota > Gammaproteobacteria > Pseudomonadales > JADFDG01 > JADFDG01. The sequence continues at coordinate 10,119 of JBMOOP010000057.1, read as the reverse complement.
GCGGCTGTGAAGACGCCATCATCATGGCCCGGGCGATCTAAGAACCTCTGAATAATCCATGAGTCGACGCGTCCCCCGGGATCCCGATTGCGGGGCGCTATAATGCGCGCCCTCCGACTTTGCCCGGCGCTATGTCACCCATGAGCCAGTTCCTCGCCGAGATCGCCCAGCGGCGCACTTTTGCCATCGTCTCGCACCCGGATGCGGGCAAGACGACAATCACCGAGAAGATCCTGCTGTTCGGCGGCGCGATTCAGATGGCCGGCACCGTGAAGGCAAAGAAATCCGACCGGCACGTCACCTCCGACTGGATGGCGATGGAGCGCGAGCGCGGCATTTCGGTAACCACCTCGGTGATGCAGTTCCCTTATGGCGGCTGCACGGTGAACCTGCTCGATACGCCCGGGCACGAAGATTTCTCCGAAGATACCTACCGCACGCTCACTGCGGTCGACGCGGCACTGATGGTGGTCGACGGTGCAAAAGGCGTCGAGGAACGTACCATCAAACTGATGGAAGTGTGCCGTCTGCGCGATACGCCCATTCTCACCTTTGTCAATAAAATGGACCGCGATATCCGTGATCCCATCGACTTGCTCGATGAAATCGAGAGTGTGCTGAAGATCAGGTGTTCGCCGGTCACCTGGCCGATCGGCATGAGCAAGTTCTTCAAGGGCGTCTACAATCTGATCACCGACGAGACGCATCTGTACGCGCAGGGCATGGGCCACACCATTCAGGAAAAGCGGGTCATCAAGGGACTCGACAATCCCGATCTCGATACCGCCGTTGGTGATCTGGCGAGAGAACTGCGCGAGCAACTGGCATTGGTGAAAGGTGCCAGCAACGAATTCGATCACCGGCAGTTTCTCGACGGCAAATTGTCTCCGGTGTTCTTCGGAACCGCGCTTGGAAATTTTGGCGTCGATCACTTTCTCGATGGCCTTGTCAAATGGGCGCCGGCACCCAGGCATCGCGAGGCAAAAGAGCGTGACGTGCAGGCGAGTGAGGAAAAATTCAGCGGATTCGTGTTCAAGATTCAGGCGAACATGGATCCAAAACATCGTGACCGTATCGCTTTCCTGCGTATCTGTTCGGGGCGTTACGTGAAGGGCATGAAGATGCATCAGGTGCGGCTTGGCAAGGAAGTACGCATTGCCGACGCGCTGACCTTCATGGCCGGTGAGCGCACCCATCTCGACGAGGCCTGGGCCGGCGATATCATCGGCCTGCATAACCACGGCACCATCCAGATCGGCGACACTTTCACTGAGGGCGAGGTGCTGAATTTCACCGGTATTCCGCACTTCGCGCCGGAGTTATTCCGGCGCGTACGGCTGAAGGATCCGCTGAAGAGCAAGCAATTGCAGAAGGGTTTGCAGGAGCTTTCGGAAGAGGGCGCAACGCAGGTGTTCATGCCGCTGCGCAACAACGATTTGATCGTCGGCGCCGTTGGCATGTTGCAATTCGACGTGGTCGCCTATCGGCTCAAGGAAGAGTACAAGATCGAGTGCGTGTATGAGCAGGTGAACGTTGCCACCGCGCGCTGGGTCTATTGTGCCGACGAGAAAAAACTGGCCGAATTCCGTGACAAGGGTTACGAGAATCTGGCCATGGACGGCGGCGGCTACCTGACCTATCTCGCCCCGACGCGCGTCAATTTGCAGCTGACGCAGGAGCGTTGGCCGACGGTGCGTTTCAGCCCCACCCGCGAGCACTGAGGCGTTGAATCAGGGGTACTGAATCAGACGCCCGACAGATCGTCGTCAAGGCTCACCGGCAATGCAAAGCCTGGCAGGTGCAAGGTGCGGTCGGTAATGCGCACCTCTTTGCCGTCGATAACGCCCTCGCCGAAGCGGTAAAGCGGTGCATACTCGCCGCGCGTTGCTGCGGCGTCGTAGGCGCCGGCTGCTGCGGCGATTGCTTCATGTTGGCGTCGCCAGTTGTCGAGCGCACGCGAACCGTGGCGCGCAGCCAACAGTTGCCGGGTGGATTGCGGTGACAGGATGACGCCGGTGGCATTGTTGCCGCCGAAGCCCTTCGCGTTGATCAGCGCTGCTGCCATACCGTCACGGCCGACCTCGCGGTGCGCGGGCGTGATGTCGAGGTGGGAGTCGTTCACGTCGGGTGCGACATGATCGATGGTGGCGATGCCGGGCACGATGCCGTGGGCCCAGGTGCCCAGCGCTGCAGCAATCTGATCGCCGGCCGCCGCACCGATCGAATGCCCTACATAGCACTTGATTGCCGCGACCGGCCAGCGCTCGATGCCGAAGGCTTTCGCCGTCTCGTTGAGCACATGCGATTCGGTGGTACGGTTTTGTGGGGTGCCGGTGCCGTGCGCATGCACGAAAGTGTGCCGGCGCAACGCCTCCTCGCCCAGTAGCGCACGGGCGCATGCGGCAGCTTTGGCCATCGTGATGTAGTTGCCGGCACCGGGTGCGGAAATCGATTTCTTGTAGCCGTCGGCGTTGATGTACACCTCGGGGGCGGCGCCGTGGATGAATGCGCCCAGCTCCAGTGCCAGCGCGTCGTCCATCAACACCAGATACTGCGCGCTTTCGGCGATGGTGAAGCCGATGTTGGTGCTGAACGGGCGCACGGCGCGGCGATGATCCGGTTCGCTGCGGTGTGGATCGAGTGCGAGCAGATCGCTGTCTTCACCGAGTGCGCCCATCGCACGATAGCCTTCCATCACCTCCGGCACGATCGGCGCCTCGGCAGCACCGACAAACACCACGCGGCGCTTGCCGCAGCGGATGTCGCAAATCCCTTTTTCGAGGTTGTACAAGAATGTTGCGCAGGCACCGAGCATGCCGCCGGTGGCGCCGGCATTGCCGAGCACATAGGCATTGATGAAATCGGCAGGCATTTCCGGGAAGCCCAGTGGGCATTGCTTGGATGAGGTGCGCTTGCCGTTGCCGGCGGCCTTCATCATGCCGCCGAAGCCCGGGTCATCGAGTTGGCCCATCGCGCTGCTGGCATACACGGCCACCTGATCCGGCGGCAGCATGTTGCGAATCGCCTGCCAGTCGAGGCCGGTGGCGAGCAGGGCATCCGAGGCGGCGAACACGGCCATTTGCAATCCGCGCGGATGGTGATGCGACGCATAGAGCGCACCCGGATCGAAGCCCTGCGGCAACTGGCCGGCAGAACGCACGCCCGCTTTGCGGGTGGCCGGCAGCAGAATCTCGATGCCCTCGGCGATAGCAATCTCGACATCGTCTGCATGCGTTGCAACGATCGACCAGTTTGTGGGCAAGGTATCCGGCATATCGCGTTTGCGCAGCACAACCCGGATCGGCCCGCTGCCGGCTTTCAAGGCGACGCGCCGGTTATAGGAAATCGCCTCGGTATCGAAATGTTCCACTTCGATACGGCGCACGCAGGTGGCATCGCGCAAGGGCGCGCCGAGAGTGGACTCGATATCCGCTGCTGCCAGCACGTTGCCGCCGGCATCTTCGAAGTGGCCGTTGCGGTGAAAGAGGCGGCCGGTGAGCGTGGCCAGCCCCAGCAGCGTCGGGATACGATCGGCAGCGGGTAATGCGTCGAGGATCATACGGCGATAGCCGTGGTGGAAGGAGCTGCGCCCGGCGGCGTTGATGCCGCCGAAACCGACGATGACAGGAAGCCTCTGCATGCGCGATATTTCTCAACAGAAAACGACGTGGATGTGACTTGCGTGGTTAGTTGCGCAGCGCTTTCTTGTCGAGCTTGCCGACGGCCGTAAGTGGCAGTGCATCGTGGAAGTAGATTTTTTTCGGTACCTTGTAGGGGGCCATGTTGTCGCGGCAGAACTGCATTACCTGCGCTTCGATGTCTTTGCGCTCGCTTTGCTTGCCTTGGGCAGTGAGCTGCAGGTGCAGTGTGACGATGTCGTTGCCGGGGCGCGCCGCGTCGCGCTCGGCGATGACGGCCGATAACTCGATAAACGGCAGCTCCTTGAGTTTCCCTTCGACTTCGACCGAGAACACCTTGTAACCGCCGACGATCAGCATGTCTTTGCTGCGATCGCAGATGGTGAGGTAGCCCTCGCCGTCCATGGTTGCGATATCGCCGGTATACAGGTAGGTGTGACCCTCGAACGTGCGCAGCGTGCTGGCGCTGGCCTTTGGCAGGTTCAGGTAACCCTTCATGATCTGCGGGCCGCAGGCGATGATTTCGCCGGGCTCGCCGAGCGGCATCTCCCGGGTGCCGGTTTCCACATCGACAATGCGAATGTCGGTGCCGATCACCGGGATGCCGACCGAGCCGATTTTCGGCCGCAATGCCGGGTTGGAGGTGAGCAGGGGGCTTGCCTCCGTCATCCCGTACACCTCGCAGAGTTTTTTCTCGCCGATAATCGCCTCAAGCTTGCGGATGGCTTCGACCGGGAAAGGCGCCGCGCCCGACAGAGCGATGCGCAGACGCGAAAAATCGATCTCGCGAAATTCCGGCGTATCGCAGAGCAGCATGTACAGCGTTGGCACATTGGCGAGCACCGTCGGCGGGTATTTTTTCATCGCGGCGCAGAAGTGCTTGACGTCGCGCGGGTCGGGAATCACCAGGAAACGTGCGGCGTTCTGCAGGGCGACCAGCACCAGCGACAGGCCGGCCATGTGAAAGAACGGAAAGGCTGCACCGATCGTGTCGTTGCCCACCTCGTAGGGGCTGAACGCTTCGCCCTGGCGGGCATTGGAGAGCATGTTGTGCAGGGTCAGCTCGGCGCCCTTGGGCTTGCCGGTGGTGCCGCCGGTGTACTGAATGTAGAGCGTGTCGTTGAAAGCAATCGGGGTGTGAACGCGTCGCGTCGGTGATGATTGCAACAGACGCCAGTAGTTGTGAACCTGGGTGTCGGCCATCGGCTGCAGCGTCACCTTCTCGATTTTTTTCAGTGTGTAGGCGAGCCATTTTTTCCAGCCAGGCAGAAAATCGATGGCACCCGATACCAGCACATGCTGCAAGGTTGGCGTGTCTTTGCCGGCATTTGCCACGGCGCCGTTGAACAGTTTGTCGAGGGTGAGCAGCACCTTGATCTTGGCGTCGTTGACCTGATGGACGATTTCCGGCGTGGTGAGCAGCGGCGAGATGCCGGAGACGGCAACGCCCAGCTTGGTGGCACCGATGAGTGCGACGACATATTGCGGGGTGTTCGGCAGGTGCACGCCGAGTACGTCGCCTTTTTTCATGCCGAGCGTCTTGAGCGCGTTGGCGAAGCGATTGGCGAAGGTATCGAGTTGCCGCCAGCTGATGGTGACGCCGAGGTATTCGAGTGCGGCCTGATCGGGGCGCTCGCGGGCATGTTGCTCAAGGATGTCGGCCAGGCTGCGTTCAGCGATTTTCGGTGCGGCAGGCGCGACACCCAGTTCGCGGTAGACCTTGTGCCAGGGGCGTTCCTGGAGGGTTTCGGTGGCAGCCATGGGCGACTCGGGGTCTCGGGTTTTGCCGGGGGCGGGTGAATGCAGGCGACGAAGTGACGATTCTAGAGGCTGTGACCGTCCGGTCACAAGCTGTGCCCGAGGCCGGCGTTCCCCGCTCATGACGGGGAGCGTCGGTGTGGTCCATAGGTTATTCAGAGGTTCCTTAGAGCAGTTCGATCGCCATCGCCGTAGCCTCGCCGCCGCCAATACACAGTGCCGCCACCCCGCGCTTCTTGCCATGCTGTCGGAGTGCATGAATCAGCGTGATGATGATGCGCGAGCCCGAAGAGCCGATCGGGTGGCCCAGGGCGCAGGCGCCGCCGTGGACATTCACCGTTGCATGATCGAGACCGTACTGGCGTATTGGCAGCATGGTGACCATGGCGAATGCTTCGTTGATTTCCCAGAGATCGACATCGCCGATTTTCCAGCCAGCCTTGGCCAATACTTTCTCGATGGCGCCGATCGGAGCGAGGGTAAATTCACCGGGGTGACGTGAGTTTGTCGCGTGTGCGACGATGCGCGCCTGAGCGGTCAAAGCGCGCGCTTTCGCCACCGACGCGCGTGTCAGCACGATCGCCGAGGCGCCGTCGGAAATCGACGAAGAATTGGCAGCGGTGATGGTGCCGTCTTTTTTGAAGGCGGGCTTCAGGGTGGGGATTTTTTCCGGTTTGGCGTTGAGCGGTTGCTCGTCATCGAGCACCAGCGTCTCGCCGGATTTTCCCGGCACTGGCACCCCGACAATCTCGGCCTTGAAGGCGCCGCTGCGGATGGCATTCTGGGCGCGCCTGAGCGATTCCAGCGCGAAGGCATCCATGTCTTCCCGGCTGATGCCTTCCTGGTCAGCGACATCCTGGGCGAAGGAGCCCATGAGGCGCCCGGTCTGGGCGTCTTCGAGGCCGTCGAGAAACATGTGGTCCTTCAATTCGCCGTGCCCGAGGCGATAACCGCTGCGCGCTTTGGTCAGCACATAGGGTGCCTGCGACATGCTTTCCATGCCGCCGGCGACCATGATGTCATTGGTACCGGCGCGAATCAGGTCGTGCGCGAGCATCGTCGCCTTCATTCCCGAGCCGCACAGTTTGTTGATCGTGGTGGCGCCGCTGCTTGCCGGGATGCCGGCCTGCAGCATCGCCTGCCGCGCCGGGCCCTGCTTGACGCCGCCGGGCAGCACGCAACCCATGATCACTTCCTGTATATCTGTCGGTGCAAGGCCGGCGCGGATGATCGCCTCGCGAATGGCGATGGCACCGAGTTCCGGCGCGGTGAGCGCTGCCAGGTTGCCTTGCAAACCACCCATGGGCGTGCGGGCGGCGTTGACGATGACAATGGCGTCTTGGCTGGACATGCGATGGAACTCCTCTGGCAGGGCGATGGTCTGTAGGCAGGTAGCGGGCCGCAGATTCTAACCGGTCCGTCGCGTCGTCGCCGGCTGCCTTGACCGGCGCCCATGCGGTCTGGTCGTCACCGGCCGTGCTCTGCTAAGGTTTCCCACCTCCTTAAGATAAAGTTTGCTAAAGCGGCCATGAAAAAACTGATTCCTGCGTTGGTGGTTGTGCTGGCTGGCCTGGTGCAGGTTGCCGTTGCCGAAAACAAACCCGTTGACCCGGGGGCTTCCCCGGCTAATCCCCCGGCCGCTGCGGCAGCGCCTACGGCAACCGTCGATGAAATTCCGGCTGACATTGGCGAGGAAATGAACAAGCTGGTCGAGATGGCGGTGCAGGGGGCGTCCGCACCGTTGCAGCAAGGGGATGACTTTCCTCCCTACGGCGTCCTGCTGATGGCCGACGGCACGCTGCAGGCGGTGCGCTGGAACAAACCGAACCCGCCGCCGCCGATCGAAATGTTCCGCCAGATTTTCCTCGCGACCCGCGCGCAGGCAACGAAGCCCGACGTGGTTGCCGCCGTCACCGTGGCACCGACGTCGGTGCCGACCACGGACGGCGCGATGCGCGTCAACGGTATCCGCGCCGAGGTTGATCATCGTCGCGGTGCACCGCGCCTGGTCTTCATCCCCTACGTTCGCGAGAACGGCAAGCTGGTGCTGGGCACCACGGTGTATCAGCCTGGCGTGAATCCGATTTTCGAACATGGATCGGCAGCCGCAGCCCCCGCGCCGAAGACCCCTGCTGCCGGCGCCAAAGGGGCCGCTGCCAAAGGCAAGGCCGCAGCCGTGAAAAAAACGCCGGCGCAGAAGCCTGTGCCGGCGGGCGGTGGTGGATGAAAGTCACCGCGCTGACCGAGTGCTGCCGGAGTGGCGGCAGATGATCGATCAGACCCGGCGTGACGTAAATCTCGGCGATCTTTCCACCATCGATACGGCGGGTCGCGGTGTTGCCGAGCCGCGCGTGGGTGTCGACCCCCTTGATGTCACGCGTACCGGCCAGCGACCGGTTGTCGCGCCACGGCCCGGCCCGATTGCGCCACCGCGCCGGCCGCCGCTGTTCGTCGCGGTGTTGGCGCTCGGTGGACTGGGGCTGTTGCTGGTTGGCGTGGTTATTTTCCTGGTATTGCAGCAGCGCGAGCTGGGTCGCGGGTTGGCGGTGCTCGAAGTCACGGCACGCAATTCAGTGGCCACGCTGGAAACGCGGGTGGCGAGCACCAACACAACCCTCAAGAGCAGCGACTCACAAACGCAGAAGTCACTTGATCTGATCGCGGCGGATATCGGCAGACTGAATGGCAACCTGGCACGGTTGTCACGTCAGTTGGAGCAAGAGACACGGACGCGGGTCGGGCTTGAGGGCGAACTGAGAAGCATTGCCACGGAATTGCGCAAGGCCGATCAGGCCGGCACCCAGACAGACGCACAACTCGACACGCGCCTCAAGGCCGCAGCAGAGAGCATCGACCAGCTTGCCGCCCGCCAGGCTACCCAGGCGGAGGCTCTGGCCAGGCTCGCCCGCAGTGGCGACGCCGCGCAATTGCGAGCGGAGGTCGCCGTGCTCGGGACTACCATTCGCGATCTGCGGGATGACCACGGCAAGCGATTAAAGGCAACCGAGCAGGCCGTCGGTTCCAGTGACGCGTTTCGCCGGCAGGTCAACGCCACCATTGATCGTCTTAATCAACAGGTTGCTGAGTTGTATCAACGGCGTTGAGAGGCGTCGCACTGCGTCCGGTTGACGCTGCGTGCTAATGTCGCGGTCTGAATGACACCCGCCAGTTCGGGTGCTTCCTCCCAGGCAGGTTTGTCTCGACAGGTCCACCATGGCTGCTCCGCCCGACAACAAGGACAAGCAAAACCGGCTGTCCACGCTCAGTCAGGATGTCATTGCGGTTCCCCGGCAACCGGTGTCGCCTGCCCATGCGGAAAAACCGCCGCGGCAGGAGGCTCTCGAGCGCCCGGCTGAACGCACCGACCGCAAGGCAATGCCGTCGTCGCAGGACGTCTTCAAGGTCAGCTCCCCGGAGCCGCCGGCAATACCGACTGCGGTGCCCCGGTCGGCAAGGCGGCCTGCGGCGCGCGGGGCAAGCTCCTTGCTGCAAGAAAGAATCCCGGCGGCGACATGGATTGTCGCCGGGCTGGCGGGGTTGGCGCTGCTGCTGGCAGGTTACGCCGTGCTGTCCGATGGTGCCGCCGCTGCACATGCCGCGCAGAATGCGCAGTTCGAGGTCAAGCTCAAGGCAGCTGCAGAGCGCATTGCCAAGCTGGAGGAGCAGCTCCGTGCGGCATCGGCGGACGCAGAGAAACTGGATGCGCCCGGCCGCATCAATACGCTGCAATTGAGCGCCGGTATCCGTAGCCTGCGCAACGATCTTGATATGGTTGCCAATGAGGTTGCGAGCATCACCGTGCAGGTCGGCGAGATCCGCACGCTGGCGGCCGGCGGTTCGAAGGACGCGAAGCTGGCGCTTGTACAGATCGAGCAGGTCGGTGCCCGCGTGGCGACGCTCAACGAGCAGCTTGCCGGCGCACCGCGCACCGGTACGGGCGGAGGTGGCGATGCCCAGACGCAACTGAAGTTGCTTGCCCAGAAGACTGACAAAATGGCTGCGGATATCCGCCAGCTTTACCGCCAGATTGGCAGTCAGTGACTGCCAGTCAGGATCGGCCGCCGGCTCCGACCTGCTAGAATTCGCATCCGTTGCGCCAGTGGTGAAATTGGTAGACACGCTGGATTTAGGTTCCAGTGGAGCAATCCGTGGGGGTTCAAGTCCCTCCTGGCGCACCAATTGGCTTGCCTGCCGTTTTGCACGGCCCTTGCGATATATGTTGCCGTTTGATTGGCCGCAGGAGGGCCATGGCCATGGCCGAACTGAAAACGCGTTGGTTGGGGCTTTCGTTGCGCACGCCGTTCGTGATCGGCGCCTCGCCATTGGGCGACGACGTGGAAAAAGTCGCGATGCTGGTCGAAGCCGGTGCCGGCGCGGTGGTGCTGCATTCGCTGTTCGAGGAACAGCTCATTCTCGAACAGTTGGGTGAGCGCCGGCATTTTGACGCGCATCTTGATACCGATGCCAAGGCGCGTTCGTTGCTGCCGTCGAGCGATGTTTTTCCGCTCAGCGTTGACCGCTACCTTGGGCATCTGCGGCGCATGCGTGCGCGAATCGAGGTGCCGGTGATCGCCTCACTCAATGGCGTCACGCCGGGCGGCTGGGTTGAGTATGCGCGCCTGCTCGCCGATGCCGGTGCCGACGCGATCGAACTGAACCTTTATGAAGTGGTCACCGATCCGCTGCTGCCCGGCGCCGAGGTTGAGGCGCAGCAACTTGAGGT
>JBMOOP010000056.1:0-18353 GCA_049324495.1 Pseudomonadota bacterium | reverse complement strand
CATCGTCGAAGACGACGAGTTCAAACTGCTCCAGTTTTCCGAGTGGGACATCCAGAGCAAGATGCGCAAGTCTGCGCCCAACGAGCTTGTGTTCAGTTACACCCAGGCGATGGTCGCTTTCATGCTGTTCATTGAAACGCCGAAAAACGTATTGATCGTGGGTCTTGGCGGCGGTTCACTCTCAAAGTTCTGTTATCACTACCTGCCGGAGAGCCGCATCACTACGGTCGAGATCAGTCAGGAGGTCATTGATTTGCGGAATGAATTTTGCGTCCCACCAGACAATGACCGCTTCCGGGTCATTCATGCTGATATTGCATCTTGGCTGGACGGCAAGAAGAAAATCGCCGACGTGATCCTGCTTGATGGCTACGGTGACAGCGGCATTCCGAAGTCGCTCAGCAGCATGTCGTTCCATGTGTGCTGCCGTGCAGCCCTGACTGCCACAGGTATTCTGGTGGCAAACATAAATCTCGGTACGATCGGTAGCTCGATCGACGCGCGCATCATGTTGGAAACATCGGTTGGGCAGACCATCCGGATTCGTTCGGTGGCCGGTTATAATGACATCCTGTTGGCATTCCGCAATTCGGTGCTGCCACCGGTAAAGATCCTGAAGACACGCGCGCTCGCACTGCGGCAGGAAACGGGTGTCGATTTTCCGTTACTGCTCGACAAGCTGCGCAGCAGTGCCGGCCATGCGCATGTTTCCAACTTCTCATCATGAGCTGCAACGCCTGCTTAGAATGCCTGCCGATAATTTACTCACTTATCGCGACGAGGTTGCCGCTGGCGTGTTGATCCGGCGTCAGGAACTTCTGGAAATCCGCCATTGCGTTGTGAAGATCGTTGGCGGCCCGTTGCAGGTGTCTTGATGCCTTTGCCAGGCTGGCACGCGTCCGGGCGTCGCCCTGGGTGCTCTGGGCAGAGTCATTGCCGGCATATACGTTGCTGATGGATGTATTGTGTTTTTTGTCTGGATTGACTGCCGCCGCTTCGGCTGAAGCGGCGATTGCAATCAGGGCGATCGCCATGGCCAGCGCCAGTGGCACCTGGCGGAGCAGGTTGCCGCAGGCGCCGATGCGATTGGCAATGTTGCGGGGAGAGTACATTTTTTGAAAGTGGATGTTTGGCTGCATGACGCACCTGTCTGGTAGTGTTTGTCGGTTGAGTCATTTATACCGTCACCGAATGCGAGCCACCAAGAAAATGCGCAAGGCGGAAAACTATCTATTTGTCACTGCGAATTTCCATTTTCTGTTTTATTTTTTTTAAATTTCGTTCTGGATTTCTTGTGTCAGCGACGATTATCTGCCGCAGTTATTGACGCATTCCGACAGATGACGGAATGCCGGCTTAATTTTTCGGGTGGCTGGCAATCTGGTTGTCCCTGCATGAGGGAAATTCTTCGGGGCGCTTGCGTATAGGCAAGAAAACTCCGCATCAACACCCGGGAATTTTCATGTGAATGCCGGAGGTGCAACAAAGTCCTTCATGCGTGCTTTTTGGGTTCGTGGCATCGCTGGCCTGTGGCGCGGCGTAATGCCGGCGCCATGGCCTGGAATGATTTTGGAAAAAGACTGAAGCGGAAGGCTTTTTCTGTGAAGTACATCACATTATGGCTGCGTTGCAGTACTCGTTCGGCGCCGATTTCCAGCTCAAATCAGCCCGCGAGGGTTTGCTGCCCGGCCGGTCCGGCGGTTGATGAATAAACGTTGTACCCGCGCGCGCGCGCGGCAAGAATCACCACCATCACCTGTTGGCGCCCGGAAACTGCCCGTGACCCCCGATTCCTCTGAACCTGCTCTCCTCGGCGACATCGACCGCCTCGCCACCGAAGTGGGCATTTTGCTGAAGAAAACCGGCGTGAAGCTGGTTACGGCTGAGTCCTGCACCGGCGGTTGGGTGGCGCAGGCGATCACCTCGGTGCCGGGCAGTTCGGCATGGTTGGACCGGGGTTTCGTCGCCTATTCCAACGCCGCGAAGATGGAGATGCTGGGCGTGGAAAGCGCGACGATTGCGCAGCAGGGTGCGGTGAGCGAGGCCGTGGTGCGCGAAATGGCGCAAGGAGCGATTCGGCACAGCCGCGCGCATTTATCGGTAGCAATTACCGGCGTTGCCGGGCCTGATGGCGGCACGGCGGAAAAGCCGGTGGGCCTGGTGTGGTTTGCCTGGGGCCAGAAACTCGGCTATGCCGAGGCCGTTGCGCACCGGCTCACCGGCAGCCGGGCCACGATCCGCGCCCGCAGCGTGTTGATCGCCCTCGACGGCCTGCGACAGCGCCTGTCGTAGCCCGGCGACATTCTCCTCTGCACGGCGAGCGGAGCAACCCGGAGAATGTCCCGCGAATACTGTCCCTATTGACAGTATTCGGCGAACCGGCAAAGATACTGTCCAGATGGGCAGTAGGCAGGGCAACGGCTGTGAATGAACAGCCCTTCGCCTGTCTCCGAACAGCTCGCCAGACAACGGTTATCGCGCCGCCAACCCATTTCGCAGCAGAGGACAACATGATGGATGCCAACAAGCAGAAAGCCCTGAGTGCCGCCCTTTCCCAGATCGAACGCCAGTTTGGCAAGGGCGCCATCATGCGCATGGGCGATCACGACCGGCAGACGATCCCGGTGATTCCCACAGGGTCACTCGGGCTGGACATCGCCCTCGGCGTGGGTGGTCTGCCCCGCGGCCGGGTCGTCGAGATTTACGGGCCGGAATCCTCCGGTAAAACCACGCTCACCCTGCAGGTGATCGCCGAGGCCCAGAAGAAAGGCTGCACCTGCGCCTTCGTCGATGCCGAGCACGCGCTGGACCCGGAATACGCACGCAAGCTCGGAGTGAATGTCGATGATCTCCTGGTCTCGCAGCCGGATACCGGTGAGCAGGCGCTGGAAATCGTCGACATGCTGGTGCGCTCAAATGCGGTCGACGTCATCATCGTCGATTCAGTTGCTGCGCTGGTACCGAAGGCGGAGATTGAAGGCGAAATGGGCGATTCGCACGTTGGCCTGCAAGCCCGGTTGATGTCACAGGCGCTGCGCAAGCTCACCGGCAGCGTCAAGAACGCTAATTGTCTCGTGGTCTTCATCAACCAGCTGCGCATGAAGATCGGTGTGATGTTCGGCAACCCGGAAACCACTACCGGCGGCAATGCGCTGAAGTTTTACGCTTCGGTTCGCCTCGATATCCGTCGCATCGGCGCGGTGAAGGTCGGCGAGGAAGTCGTCGGTTCGGAAACCCGCGTGAAGGTGGTGAAGAACAAGGTGGCGCCGCCATTCCGTCAGGCTGAGTTCCAGATTCTCTATGGCGAGGGCACCAACAAGCGCGGTGAGATCATCGACCTAGGTGCGAAGCTGGGTCTGATCGAGAAATCCGGCGCTTGGTATGCCTACAAGGGCGACAAGATCGGTCAGGGCAAAACCAATGCCTGCGATTTCCTGAGGGAGCGTCCGGAGGTCGCGTTCGAGATTGAACAGCAGATCCGTACCAAACTGATGGATGTGGGTCTGCCAGCCATTGCCACGGAATCGTCGGAAGTGGCCGACGAAGAACTCGATGCCTGAGTCCACATCGGCCGACGCCTCCTTTGACGGGGATGCGCTGGCCGGCAACACCTCCCTGGTGCCGTCTGCTACCGGCATCCGTCGGGCCGTCATGGATTGGCTGGCCCGCAGGGAGCACGCTCGCTGCGAAATCGAAAAGAAATTGCAGCGGCGTTTTCCTGACGCTACCGCGGCGATAGGCCCAGTGCTCGATCAACTCGAGCACGAGGGCCTGCTGAGTACTTCCCGTTTCATTGATAACTTCACCCGCAGCCGTGTTCGTCGTGGCTATGGTCCGCGGCGCATTGCCGCCGAATTGCGCGAGAAGGGCATCCCTCCTGCCAGTACCGGCCAGATCACTGCTGCCAACGACAATTTCAATACCATCGATTGGCTCGCCCAAGCCCGCGAGGTGCGTTCTCGTCGTTTTGGCGAGGCGCTGCCCGCCGGTCCGGCCGAATGCAGTCGGCAGATGGCTTTCCTCCAGCGTCGTGGTTTTGCCGCCAGCGTCTGCCGCCAGGCTTGCCGGCCGCCCCGCGACGAAGACTGAGCACGCGCCGGCATCTGGCATAATCCCGGCGGATTCACACCAATCGGGTCATTCATGAGCGACGTTTCACCGCCGCTGGGCATCTTCGCTGCCGTACATATCCGTCCGGACGGCTCGCACCGTCACCTCAGCCGCGACGAGGTATTGTCGTTCAACGTTGGCGATGGCCTCTTGTGGGTACACCTTGATCGCAGCAGCGAGGTGGTGCAAACCTGGCTGCGTGAGCACAGCGGGATCGACGCGATTGATGTCGAAGCGTTGCTTTCGGAAGAAACGCGGCCGCGCGCTTACCGTCCACGCCACCAGGCGAGCTTGATAGTTATCCTGCGCGGGGTGAACAACCAGCCCGAGGCTGATCCTGAAGACATGGTGTCGATCCGGATCTGGGTGGAAAACCACCGGGTGTTGAGTTTTTCCTCGCGGCCACTGACGCCCGTTGCCGATGTGTTGGCAATGCTGAATACAGAGTACGCACCGACGAATGCGGCTGAGTTGCTGGCGGCGCTGGCCACCGCGATGGTGACGCGCATGGAGCCGGCGATCGATGTACTGCTCGACACGCTGGATGTGCTGGAAGAAAGTCAGGACGATGGCAAGACAGTCGATCTCAATAAGCTGACGCGCATTCGTCGGCTGAGCGCGTCGTTGCGGCGTTTCCTCGGGCCGCAGAAGGACGTGTTCACAACCGTGAATACCCTGCATCTGCCGTGGATCGATATCGCCAGCGAGGAAGAATGGCGTGAGGCGACCAACACCACCTTCCGCTACATCGAGGAGTTGGACGCGATTCGCGAGCGGGTCGGTATCCTGAACGAAAGCATCAATGCGCGCATTGCCCTGCGCACCAATCGCACCTTCCACGCAGTATCGGTGGTGGCGGCGTTCTTTGTGCCGTTTACGTTCTTCAGCGGGTTGATGGGCATGAATGTCGGTGGTATTCCATTGGCCAAACATCCGCTCGGTTTTTGGTACGCGGTTGGTATGCTCGTGCTTTGGGCGCTGGTGCAGGTGCTGATCTTCCGCCGAATGAAATGGTTGTAGCCCGTTACGGGAATGTGCAGCCGAATCAGAATTCGAACGTATAGAAAATATCCAGCGCGCTCTCAAGGCCGGAGAGCGCTTCGAGCATCACGTGGCGGGTGAGTTTGAGGCGTACCAGCACGCTCTCGTCACCGGTGAATACGCGCTGGTTGAAACCGACAAACAGGCGCTCGTTGAGGTTGGTACCTACCTGGACTTCGGCGGTGTCGCCCAGCCCGGCGGTGGCGATCTGTACGTCGCGCAGGCCGATTTCCTGGCCGGCGGCGCTGAGCAGCGCGCTGCCCTGGGCAACGCCGAGCGACATCGCTGCCTGGGCCGCGTCGCCGCGCAGATTGAGCGGCCCTGCGGACAAAGGTCTGCCGGTGGTGAGCCAGGCAAGTATCTGTTCGTCCGGCAATGCCGGCGCCGAATAGAGTGTTGTCTGCGGCGCCCGCAGTGAGCCGGTGAGACGCAGGCCAACTTCGCGTACTGCAGCGTCATCGATCTGCCGTACGGCCAGGGCATCGATCAGTGGCTGATCGGCCGGGCCGTTGAAAAGGATATCGGCATTTTTGAGCGCGAGCGACTGGCCCAGCGCCGAGTATTTGCCATCCTTCACATGCAACTCGCCAAACACCCGCAGCGGCAGTTCCGGCGAACTGCGCACGCGCAGATCGCCACTGAGGTGGCCCTCACCGCCGAAGGCGTGGAAGAGGATGTCGTCGCCGAGCAGGAAATCGACATCGACAAAGGCTTTGAAGCCAAGGCCACCTTTCTGGATCACCTGTTGGTGGTGCACGACGATAACGTCGCGCGAGCGGCGCACCGATTGCAGGGGCAGCGATTTCAGTTCGATACGGCCGGTCGGTACCCGGACGTTGCCGGTGACGGCAATGCGGGTGGCGTTTGCTTCGAGAGTAAGTTCGGGCGTAGCAGTGAACTGATATTCGGGCAGCGAGGCGACGAGCAAATCGTTGCCGGTAAGCGTGCCGCTGCCGTGCCAGTCGCCGCCATTGAGATCGACAGTGCCGGCGACTTTCGCAGCGTTACCAGTTTCCTGGGTGCGAAAACCGCCACCGAATGCGATGTGATCGCCGTTGAAATCGCCATTGATATTCAGATCGACGAGTGACAGTGGCAGGCGCGTGAAACTCAGCCGGCCGGCCTGTACTCCGAGCGTGCCACTGACATGTGGTTTGGCCGGCGAGCCGGCTAGGCTGAGAGCGCCGTCGAGGGTGCCGGCGATATCGTGCAGTTGATAGGTAAATGCTTCAATGAGGCCGAGCTGCAAGCCGGTGATGCTCAGGCTGCCATCGAGTTTGCGCTGGCCAGCAGCGATTTGGTGTAACGGTGAGATGTTGATTTTTGCATCGATGACGCCGATGTCGGCGCCGTCGAGAAGGCCGGCCAGCGCCATGCCTTCGGCATCGGCGTGGGCAGCAAAAGACAGTGTTTCGACGCGCCCGATATCGCGTTGTTCGGCAATGTTGTCGCCGGCCAGCGCGACCCGCAGTGACTCGGCGTTGCGCAGATTGGCATCAAGGGCGATGAGTTCGCCGTCCTGCCAGCGCGATGAAAACAGGCCGCCGATCTGGCCGTCGATCAGGGTGT
Organism: Pseudomonadota bacterium; assembly: GCA_049324495.1. Taxonomy (GTDB): domain Bacteria; phylum Pseudomonadota; class Gammaproteobacteria; order Pseudomonadales; family JADFDG01; genus JADFDG01. The sequence continues at coordinate 11,633 of JBMOOP010000056.1, read as the reverse complement.
CGAGCGGCAGCAGCTCGCCCAGCAGTGCTGCCAGTGGCAGGTGGAACACTTCGCCCTGGGCATGGCCGCTGCGGCCGAAGGTTGCCGGTGCAGTAAGGCAGGCACGCGCCGCCGAATCGCTCCAGCAATGCGGTGCAACATCGAGAACATTGTCGTGAAAGGCGATGGCAGGCGCGCCCACCGCACGCCAGTGCCAGCGGTTGATGGTGGCATCGCCCTCGCGCAGCACGCCTTCCCAGGTCGGTGTCGGCTGGTTGCCGGTGCGTAGCGCACCGGTCAGTTGCAGGTGCGCGCCCAGTGGCGCCATCCCCGGTGGCGCTGCATCGATCGCGAAGTTGATGCGATGGCTGGCGCGAGTGCCGTCGATGGCAAGGTCGATTGTTTGAACGATGTCCGCGCCGTAATGCAGGCCGCGGCCCGCAAGCGCCCAGGATGATGCGCCCTGTCCGCCGGCGACCAGATGCAACTTGCTGTCGATGGACTGCATGCCGATAGCGAGCGCGCCTTGCTGATATTGCAGGGCACTGGCAGTTGCCGTGATATCGACATCGGATTTGGCCCGCGTGCCGTCGATGCTGGCGTTGATGCGAACGGCGCCGGAAAATGCGCGGAAACTTTTTTCGAGCGCGGGCGCGTCGATAGCGAGCGCGACCCGGTTACGCTCGGCGTCCAGCATGCCGTGCAGCGAGAGGCGATTGTCGCCGTGCGCGAGGCTGAGGTGGTTGATGTCGAGCCTGGCCGGTGTGCGTGTGAAGCCGGTGTCGATCAGCAGTGGCATGGCGTCGAGCGTTCCTGAGAGTCGGGTATCGACGGCGAGTAATTCGAGTGTGTCGCCGAGGACGCCGCGCGTTGCGAATGGCCCATCGACCTGGCCGGCGATCTCCGGCAGCAGGCTATGCAGTGACAGCGCGGTGAAATTGGCAGCGAGATCCCAGCGCAGCCGGTCGCCCCAACTGACAGTGCCGTGGCTTTGCGCGCCAAACGCGCCTGGCGCCGCAGTGCTGGCGACCGTGTGCGCATCGCTGAGCGTGACATCGCGCAGCGTAGCCGTGCCTGCGAGCCGCCAGTCTGACGCCGGCAGGCGCACAACGCGCTGGGCTACGCCGGTAACCGGCGCCGGCAGCGCTATCGCCGGCAGCAACAGGGCCTGCGCGTCGAGCACAAACAGAAAAGCGGGATCGGTGGGCTGGCCGGTGAGATGGGCGCGGCCGGTCGCTGTGCCGGCGAAGGCATTTTGCAGTGTATGGATGTCGCCCAGCGCCAGCGTCGCCTCGGCATTCCATGCACTGCCCAGCGTGCCGTTCAGGGTCATGCGGTTGTCGCCCTGGCGCAGCAGGAAATCGTCGAAGTGCCATTGCGCGTCCTGCCAGCGCAGCCTGCCGCGCGCATCAAGCGGCCACTGGCGCAATGTGCCGGCGAGCGTATCGACATTGAGGGCGATCACCGTGGTGCCCTGTTCGATGCTGCCGTTCACCTGCAGCGTGCCGGCAAGCCGCGAGGGCAGTACCGGGTTCACCAGCGATAAATCGAGTTTGCGCACATCGATGGCGGCCTTGAAATGCTGGCCACCGAGCCAGCGGTAATCCGAGTCGATGCGGGCGATCAGGCGCGGATCATCGATCCCGATGGTGAGTTGATCCAGGCCACGCCAGGTGCCGGTGCTGGTGAGAGTGGCGGCGAACGGCGGTGTCCAGGGGGTGTCGATACGCGCCTGGCCGTCGATGGCAAGTTCGCCGAGCAGTTCACCGCGCGCGCGCAGGGCGATGTTCTCGATGAGCGCGGATTTTTCCGGATCGCCATGTGGGGGCACCAGGAAACGTGCGGCATTCAGTGTCGCCTCGAATGGCATCCCGCTGCGCATCGGCGCGATATGGCCGAGAATCCGTGCGACGATCGGGCCGCTGCTGTCCAGTTGCAGGCGGGTGTCGACGAGTGAACCGGTGGCGGTGCCCCTGAGTGCGAAGGTTGTGGTGCCCGCGCGCGGTACCTGCAGGCTGAGCGTCGCGTCGAGCGGCCAGTCGTCGCGCGTTGCCATTGCACCCGCAAGGCGCGCCTGCCAGCCGGGCATGCCGATATCGAAGCGGTCGATGCGCAGGTCGCTGTCCTGCCAGGCAAACGCGACAGCGACATCGGTGTACAGGGTGTGCCGTTCCCCGCGCGCTATATCGAGTGTGCCGATGCCGAGGTGCCCGATATCGATGTCCAGCGGCAGAACGATGTGTGGCAGCTTCGGTATCTGCGTCACCGATGTCTGTGCCGGGGGTGGTGGCAGTTCGATGCTGAGCCTGCCGATGCGTGCCTCAGGGATACACAACTCGGCGATCAGCAGGCAGCCAGGCGACCAGTCGATCCACAGGTCATCGGCTTCGATGCGTACCTTTTTCGTCTTGATTACCAGCGTGCGCAGCCGCAGTGGGCCGATCAGCGTGCCGCTTTCATGTCGTACCTTGAAGTTCGGCACGATGCCGCTGATATTCGCCACCGCGATGCGTGCGCCGGACTCGGTGCCGACCAGCCAGGCGCTCGCACCCAGCAGGACGATAACAAGCAGCAGGAACCCCCGCAGAGTGAGGCGCCACATTACAGCTCCGGCCCCATGTAGAAGTGCAGGTTGAACGAGGGCTTGTCGAGCGACACGCCCCAGGCGAAATCAAGACGCAACGGGCCGATCAGGCTGATCCAGCGCACACCAGCACCGACGCCGGTGGAAAATTCCGCGCTGTCCTCAAACGCCGAGCCTTGATCGACAAAAGCAGCGACCAGCCAGCGCTCGGCAATGCGCCGATCAAACTCCAGGCTGCCGGTGACCAGATAACTGCCGCCGATGCGCTCGCCCGCCGCATTCACCGGCCCGATCGATTCGTAGTTGTAGCCGCGCACGCTCTGATCGCCGCCGGCGAAAAAGCGTTGCGATACCGGGATGCCAAGAATGTCCGGGGTGGACAGCGCGCCCATGCTGGTGCGGGCGATGACCCGGGTCTTGTCAGTGAGGCTGTGGATCGCTTTGCCATCGATCGTGCCGCGCAGCAGATCGGCATCGGAGCCGAGCGCATCGGCTGCGCCCTTGATCTCGCTGGTCAGACGCCAGCCGCGGGTGATCAGTGGTGCACCGCTAACCTCGGTGCGCGTGAGCGTTATACCGGGCATGAGCAGAGTGGTGCGGGTCTGGAAGGTGAGAAAGTCGTCTGTTTCCTGTTCGAGTTCAAGCGCACGAATCATCCGCCACTCGTGCGGCAGGCGTTGGCGATGGGCAATGCCGGCGGTCGTCAGCCAGTAGCGATAATCATTGAGATCCTCGTACTGCAAACCGTAGGTGTAGGCGAGTTGCGAGGTGACCGGATCGGTGAGCGGCACCAGATAACTGGCCTCGACCTGGCTGCGCACCGGTGACACTTCGGCGTAGGTATTGAGCGAGTGCCCCCGGCTGTTCAGCCAGGGTTTTTCCCACTGCAGTTGCACCCGTGGGCCGATGTCGGTGCTGGCACCCAGGCCGATTCCGACCCGGTTTTTCTTGCGCATGGTGTACTCGATATTGACAGGTACAACCTGATCCTGGGCATCGCCCGGCTCGGCGCGAATACGCACCGATTCAAACCAGCCGGCACGCACCAGATCGCGATGCAGTTCGGCGATCTGGCCGGCGTCATACCAGTCGCCGGCGTGGAAGCGTGGAAAGCGCGCGATCAGCTCAGTGTCTATGCCGGCGCCGGTTATGCCGAGTTCGCCCACCTGATAGCGATCACCGATGCGAAGCGCAAGCAGGATGTCGGCGCGGTTGGCGTCGAGATCGACCCGGGCTTCCTGCGTCACCCAGGCGGCGTTGAAGTAACCGCGCATGAGCGCCTGCTGCAACAAATTGCTTTTGAATGTCTCATATCTACCGTGGTGAAAAATGTCGTTTTCCACCGGCGTATTTTTGGCAATGAATGTCGTGAGTTCCAGCGGCGGGCTGCTTTTTTCAGGAGTGCCCTCCAGGCGAATATCCACTTTGCGGATCAGCACCGGCGGTCCGGGGTTGATCTGCACGATACAGGTATTGCCGCTGCGGGTGATGTCGATTTGCGGGTGGTAATAGCCGAGCGCCTGCAGAGCATCGCGCGCCTGCAGGTCGGCATGACGGGCGAGCGCACGGAAGGACATGCGGTCTGTTTCCGTGCGCGGGCCGATGTACACCTCGACGTTCTGGCGCAACTCGCCGTCGACGCCGGCTATCTGCAAATTCAGTGCCGCCGCTGCGGTGGCTGGCAGCAGCATCAGCGCCAGCAGGGTGACGAGGGTCTGCGTCACTGTTCCGCTGCGGTGGCGAGGTCCCCGATTGGCCATCACGGGCAAGCCTTGCCCGTGTTCAACGCACGAGGCGGTAGCAGGGTTGGTATTCGGCGCGGCCGAGTTTCATGCGCCGCTGGCGCACGAAATCGGCGAGCAGGCTGTCGAGCCCGGCCATGATCGTTGCATCGCCGCGAATCTCGTAGGGGCCGTGCTGCTCGATTGCGAGCAGACCGGCTTCCTTGACGTTGCCGGCGACGATGCCGGAAAACGCGCGGCGCAACTGTGCGGCGAGCCGATGCGGCGGCTGGTCGCGGGTGAGGTTCAGGGTCGCCATCGCTTCGTGCGTTGCCGGAAACGGCTGCTGGAAATCCGGATCGATGCGCAGCAGCCAGTTGAAACCGTACGACTCCTGCTCGCGGCGCCGGAAACGCTGCACGCCAGCAATGCCCTCGCGCACGCGGCGCGCCACTTCAGGGGCATCGCCGGTGACAATCTGGTAACGTTTGCGCACCTGAGCACCCAGCACATCGACCAGGAAGGCATCGATGTTGGCGAAATAATTCCGGCTCGAAGCCGGGGCTGCGAAAATCAGCGGGAATGGCATGGCGGCATTGTCCGGGTGCATCAGGATGCCGAGCAGATAGAGAATTTCCTCCGCCGTGCCGGCGCCACCGGGAAATACCACGATGGCATGCGCCAGGCGCACGAAAGCCTCCAGGCGTTTTTCGATGTCCGGCAAAATAACCAGTTCGTTGACGATTGGGTTGGGCGCTTCGCTGGCAATGATGCCCGGTTCGGAAATGCCGATGTAGCGGCCGTCGCGAATCTGTTGTTTGGCATGCGCGATTGCGGCGCCTTTCATCGGCCCCTTCATGGCGCCGATGCCGCAGCCGGTGCCGATGTTGAAGCCGCGCAGGCCAAGCTGATGGCCGACCTCCTTGGTGAACTCGTATTCTTCGCGCGGGATCGAGTGGCCACCCCAGCAAATCACGAGGTCCGGCGCAACGTTCGGCCGCACGATATCGGCATTGCGCAGGATGCGGAACACGGCATCGGTAATACCTTCGGAGGATTCGAGATCGAAGCGCCCGGTTTCGCGGAATTTCTGCTGCGTGTAGACCACATCGCGCAACGCGGCAAAGAGATGTTCCTGGATACCGCGGATCATCACGCCATCGACAAAGGCCGAGGCCGGCGCATTGTCGAGCTCGATCTTCAGCCCCCGTGGCTGCTGCCCCACGCGCAGGGCGAAATCGTGATAGGTCGTGAGGATTTCCTTGGCGTCATCAAGCTCGCCACCGGTATTCAGCACGGCGAGCGCGCATTTGCGGAACAGGCCGTAGACGTCGCTGTTGGCGGAATCGAGCAGGCCGCGGATCTCGCGGCGGGAGAGCAGGTTCAGGCTGCTTTGGGGGCGGATGCTGGCATGGGCGATACGGGCTGACATGTAACGGGAGATCCTGGCGTGGGTGGTTGTACGGGGTATCTTGAGCTTGTCCTCAAGATACGCGATTTGCATTATGCGGTGTATGGAGGTCCGGGCCGCACCGTGTTTGAATGCGCACCTTTCCTGCCATACTCCGGAGTGACATCGTGTTCGAGTGGATTTACTCCCCCGAGGCCTGGGCCGCGCTGGTCACCCTGACTGCGCTCGAAATTGTCCTTGGCATCGATAACATCATCTTCATCGCCATTCTTGTCGACCGCCTGCCACCGGAGCAGCAGAAGAAGGCCCGCCTGATGGGGCTTGGGCTGGCCATGCTGACCCGCGTCGGGCTGTTGTTCTCGTTGGCCTGGCTGGCATCGCTCACCACTCCCTGGATCACGCTGTTTGATTGGGAATTTTCCGGACGTGATGCGGTGCTGATTGGTGGTGGCCTGTTTCTGCTGGTGAAGGCCACTATCGAGATTCAGTCCAATGTCGAGGGCGATGACGAGGAAGGCAATATCGCCCGCAAGGCCGGTTACGGCTTTCTTGTTACCCTCGTCCAGATCGCGATTATCGACATTGTGTTTTCGCTGGATTCGGTGATTACCGCCGTCGGCATGGCCAACGATCTTGCGGTGATGGTGATCGCCATCGTCATCGCCGTGCTGTTCATGATGGCGGCCTCCGGCCTGATCAGTGACTTCATCAACCGCAACCCAACGTTGAAGATTCTTGCGCTGTCGTTTTTGATCCTGATCGGCGTGGCGCTGATCGGCGAAGGCTTCGACATGCACATCCCGAAAGCCTATATCTACTTTGCGATGGCGTTCTCGGTCGGTGTCGAGATGCTCAACACGCGCCGCCGGCGCAACATTGAGCGGCTGCGCCGGGAGCGTACTGCGGCCCGGGGTGGCGACACGACCGGCTGAGCAGTGGCGTACGAGCTCACCGCGCTGACGCCGAGGTTCGTGCTTGCCGCCGGCTTTACGGCCGGCCTCATCAATATCTTCGCCGGTGGTGGCACCCTGGCGTTCATCCTGCGCGAGCGGCCTGCCTGTGGATACTGTTCGTGATGGTGGTGGCCTGTCTCGGGGCGTTGCTGAAGCAGGTCCGGCGGCAGCCGGGCGCCTGCTGCTGTCGTGCAGGTGCTTTCATTCGTCGTTGGGGTAGTCGTTGCGCCTTGCTAGACTAGGCGCCTTCCGCAGCCCGCCGGGCTGCCAGCCTGCACGGTTACCATGACATCGCCATTGACTTCGCCGGCAACCCGGACTACTCCCCCGCAGAGCAGCGCCGCAGTTCGCCAGGCATTCCTTGAATACTTCCGCAGCAAGGGCCACGAGATTGTCGCCTCCAGTTCGCTGATCCCCGGCAACGACCCGACGCTCTTGTTTACCAATGCGGGCATGAACCAGTTCAAGGATTGTTTTCTTGGCCGCGAGAAGCGTGCCTATGTACGCGCTGCCACGGCGCAAAAATGCGTGCGCGCCGGCGGCAAGCACAACGATCTCGAGAACGTCGGCTATACCGCGCGGCATCACACGTTTTTTGAAATGCTCGGCAATTTTTCTTTCGGGGATTATTTCAAGACCGAGGCCATTCCGTTCGCCTGGGAATTCCTCACCAGTGAAAAATGGCTGCATCTGCCGAAGGAAAGGCTCTCGGTCACCATTTACCACACCGATGACGAAGCCTACAGCCTGTGGGCCAACGTGGTCGGCGTGCCGAAAGAGCGGATCATCCGTATTGGCGACAACAAGGGTGCAAAATACGCCTCCGATAATTTCTGGACCATGGGCGACACCGGCCCGTGCGGCCCCTGCACGGAAATTTTCTACGATCACGGCGCGCATATCTGGGGTGGCCCGCCGGGCTCGCCCGAAGAGGATGGCGATCGCTTCATCGAAATCTGGAATGTGGTGTTCATGCAGTTCGACCGCCAGCCGGACGGCACTCTGGTGCCGCTGCCCAAGCCTGCGGTCGACACCGGCATGGGCCTTGAGCGCATTTCGGCGGTCATGCAGCAGGTGCATGCCAACTACGAGATCGATCTGTTCCAGGCGTTGATCGTCGCCGCGCAGACACTCACCCATGCCACCGATAGCAACGACAAGTCGCTGCGGGTAATCGCCGACCACATCCGCGCGGCCGGTTTCCTTATTGCCGATGGCGTCACGCCCTCGAACGAAGGTCGTGGCTATGTGTTGCGCCGCATCATTCGCCGGGCACTGCGCCACGGCCACAAGCTCGGCACGACGCAGCCATTTTTTCACAAGCTCTATGCAGCGCTGGTCGTGCAGATGGGCGCGGCCTACCCGGAACTGAAAAGCGAACAGGCTCGCGTCGAGAAGGCGCTGCTGGCCGAAGAAGAGCAGTTCGCCCGTACGCTCGACACCGGCATGAAAATTCTTGAGCAGGACATCGCCCAGCTCGGCAATGACAAGGTCATCGCCGGCGCCACCGTCTTCAAGCTCTACGACACCTACGGCTTCCCGATGGATCTCACCGCCGACATTGCCCGCGAGCGCGGCCTGTCGATTGACGAGGCGGGTTTTGAGGCGGCGATGGAAGAACAGCGCAAGCTGGCACGTGCCGCCGGCAAGTTCACCACTGATTACCACGACAAGCTTGCTGTCGAAGGCGAAACCGGTTTCTGCGGCTACGAACAGGCAGTTGAGGATAGCGCCACCATCGTGGCGCTGTTCCGTGACGGCGCGAAGGTGGCAGAACTGCAAGCCGGCGAAGCCGGTGTCGTCGTTCTCGACAACACGCCGTTCTACGCCGAGTCCGGCGGCCAGGTCGGTGATACCGGCGAGCTCGATTCGTCCGGCGGTGCTTTCGCCGTTGCCGACACCACGAAAAAACAGGGCGTGCATCTGCACGTGGGCACTCTGCGCCTTGGCATCCTGCGCACCGGCGATCGCGTTACCGCGCGCATCGATGCTGCCCGCCGCAACCGCACCCGCGCCAACCACTCGGCCACCCACCTGATGCACGCGGCGCTGCGCCAGGTGCTGGGTACCCACGTAGTGCAAAAGGGCTCGCTGGTAGGCCCTGACTACCTGCGCTTTGATTTCGCGCACGGCGCCGCTCTCAGCGCTGATGAAAAGCGGCGGATCGAGGACATTGTTAACGCGCAGGTGCGTGCCAACACGCCAGTCACTACCGAGTTGATGGCGATTGACGCGGCCAGGGCAAAAGGCGCAATGGCACTGTTCGGGGAGAAATACGACAGCACCGTACGGGTACTCAGCATGGGCACCGACAGCTTCTCCATTGAGCTGTGCGGAGGCACCCACGCATCCCGCACTGGCGACATCGGCCTGTTCCGCATCGTCGCCGAGGGCGGTGTGGCGGCAGGGGTGCGCCGCATCGAGGCGGTGACGGGCGAGGGTGCGCTGGCCGCGACCCGTGCTACCGATGCCGATCTCGATAGCATTGCGCACCTGCTCAAGGGCAACCGCAACGGTTTGGTCGACAAGGTGAAGCAGGTCGTCGAGCGTACCCGGGAGCTGGAAAAGGAACTGGAAAAACTGCGCCAAAAGCTCGCCACTGGCGGCGGCGCGGATCTGTCCGTCCAGGCGATTGATGTCGGTGGCGTGAAGGTATTGGCGGTTGCGGTCGATGACGTTGACGCCAGGGCCCTGCGCGCATCCATCGACCAGTTGCGCGACAAGCTGAAGTCGGCGGTGGTGGTGCTGGGCACTGTCACCGAAGGCAAGGTTGCCCTGGCTTGTGGCGTCACCGCCGATCTCATCGGCCGGGTGAAGGCCGGGGAACTGGTTGGTGCCGTTGCCGGCCACGTGGGTGGCCGCGGTGGTGGCAAGCCGGATTTCGCCCAGGCCGGCGGGCAAGACGCGGCAGGCTTGCCGGCGGCGCTGGCAGCGGTTGCGCCGTTCGTGCGCAGCAAACTGGGTTGATGTGCACGGTTGCCGTGCGCCCGCTATTTCCAGATCCGGCGGCTTTGTTGTCTAATAGCGCGCGCCTGAAGGACCAGCGTCGTTGATTTTCCGGATATCCGCGTTAACACCCACCACCTGCGACGGTCTCCGCAAGCTTTATGGCGCTTATTGTTCAGAAATATGGCGGCACTTCAGTAGGCTCTGTCGAGCGCATCGAGAAGGTTGCCGAGAAGGTCAAATCGTTCCGCGACCAGGGCCATGACCTGGTCGTTGTCGTTTCCGCCATGACCGGCGAAACGAATCGCCTGATCGCATTGGCCAAACAGATTTCCGCCGATCCGGACAAACGTGAACTCGATCAAATGGTGTCAACCGGCGAGCAGATCACCATTGCCCTGTTGGCGATGGCACTGCAAAAGCGTGGCTGCCCGGCAATATCGTTCACCGGCTTTCAGATAGCGGTGAAAACCGACGCCGCCTACGCCAAGGCGCGCATCCTGGAAATCGACGACGAGCGCATGCGGGCGGCGCTCAGGGCCGGCAAGGTCGCGGTCGTCGCCGGTTTTCAGGGCGTTGATCCGGAGGGCAACATCACCACGCTTGGTCGCGGCGGTTCTGACACGACCGGCGTTGCGCTGGCCGCCGCGCTGAAGGCCGATGAGTGCCAGATCTATACCGATGTCGATGGCGTGTACACCACCGACCCGCGTGTCGAGCCGCGCGCCCGCAGGCTTGACCGCATCACTTTCGAGGAAATGCTGGAGATGGCGAGTCTCGGCTCGAAAGTCCTGCAGATCCGCTCTGTCGAATTCGCCGGCAAGTACAAGGTGCCGCTGCGTGTCCTGCACAGTTTTCAGGACGGTCCTGGCACCCTGATCACGCTTGATGAGGACAACATGGAAGCACCGCTGATTTCCGGTATCGCCTTCACCCGTGACGAAGCCAAGTTCACCCTGCGCGGCGTTCCGGACAAGCCTGGCATTGCCTCGCACATCCTCGGCCCGGTCGGCGAGGCCAATGTCGAGGTCGATATGATCGTGCAGAATGCCGGCTCCGATGGCACGGCCGACTTCACCTTTACCGTGCACCGCAACGAGTTCCAGCGTGCCCGGAGTGTGCTGGAGAAAGTGAAGAAAGACGTGAGCGCGCGCGAGTTGATCGCCGACGACCATATTGCCAAGGTGTCACTGGTAGGGGTCGGCATGCGCTCGCATGCAGGCGTTGCAGCCCGGATGTTCAAGGCGCTCGCTGCGGAGAACATCAATATCCAGATGATCTCAACCAGCGAAATCAAGATTTCCGTGGTGATTGACGAGAAATACCTCGAATTGGCGGTGCGTGCGCTACACGCCGCGTTCGAGCTGGACAAGAAATAGGGGCAGGGAAGCAAAACAGGAGCGCGTCGCAGTGCGTGCCGGCGGAATTGCCACTTCGCCGCCGGCACGATGACAACAGGAGATTAAGCAATGCTTATCTTGACCCGTAGGGTCGGCGAGACGCTGATGATCGGTGACCAGGTCACCGTGACGGTGCTCGGCGTAAAGGGGAACCAGGTCCGACTGGGAGTCAATGCGCCAAAGGAAGTGGCAGTTCACCGTGAAGAGATTTACCGGCGTATCGAGAACGAGAAAACCGGCGAGATCGTTGAGGACGGCCAGTGATGGTTGCCCGGCAGTGCAGTTGCTGCCGGGCAATCAGCAAAAAGCCCGGCATTGCCGGGCTTTTGTCGTTCGTATGGGTGGCGGAGAGGGAGGGAGTCGAACCCTCGATAGAGTTTTTAAGACCCTATACTCCCTTAGCAGGGGAGCGCCTTCGGCCACTCGGCCACCTCTCCGGAAGGCGCGCATCATACTGGAATTCGGCCGCTTGTAGCAGGGGTTTGGTTGAACCTTGACGAGCGGGTACGGCCTCCTGATAATGCGCGCCTCCTGCAATATCGCTTTACTATTGCAGTTCCATGCGCCCGTAGCTCAGTTGGATAGAGTACTTGGCTACGAACCAAGGGGTCGGGAGTTCGAATCTCTCCGGGCGCACCA
>JBMOOP010000055.1:0-19194 GCA_049324495.1 Pseudomonadota bacterium | reverse complement strand
AACTGGAAGATGATCCACCACTGGAAGCCGGCACTTCAGGTGTTCCAGACGATGTTCGGCGAAGAGCGCGTGCCGCTGGCTGCGCTGTGATGAAACCCAGTTACACGGTTTGATTGACAGACCCTCAGCGCTTGGCGCTCGCATCCTCAATCGCTTTTGTCAGGGCCGCGTGTTCCCATCTCACGGCCTTGCACCCATTCTGCTGAAAAGCTGGCGGTACTTTGGCGGGTGGCGTATCGCCCTTGTAGACACCGATGACGCCCTTGCCGCGCTTCAGGCTTTCCTCGATCTCCCAGTTGACCCATTTGCTTGAGGCAGTTTTCTCGGAGAGGTAGACCACCGTCACCGAGCAGCGATCGATTTTTTCGCGGATGTTCCGTTTGATGTAATCGGCATTCGCGCTGTCGTAGGGTTCCTTGACCGAGTGATCATCAAAATGCAGATCCAGCTTGTCGTTCTTGGCCTGGCCGCGAAGCAGGTTCACTTCGTCCAGATCCTCGTGGTCAAAGCTGATGAAAACGTGTCTGCTGATGTCCCCTTTTGCTTCGGCCAGCCTTTGCTTAACCTTGTCCTCTAGGCTTTTGATATCCGAGTTGAACAAACCGCCACCAGAACCACCGCCCATATCTATTCTCCTTCTTTGAACTGAAATTCGAGACAGGCGATACAGCGACCACACGGCTGGGTGTCGCCGGTATGGCAGGAGTAGGTTCCACTGACGCCCTTTTCCGTCGCAAGCCTGACAACATCGGCCTTCCCAAACTCGATCAACGGTGTCAGTACCTTGATCGGGCGCCCCATCGCTGCCGCGATGGCATGCTCAGCCTGCACAAGAAAGGGCTGTCGCTGATCCGGGAACAGACTGAACTGTTCGGCCAGAAGGCCAATGGCAACCGATGATGCGCCAACTTGATAGGCGTAGGCGCTCCCCATCAGCAAAAACAGCAGATTCCGGCCGGGCGTGAAGGCATCTTCCTTCACGTCCATTCTCGCGTTCGTCAGACCCGACGCGATGATTTGGCCGAAGCCACTGAGGTCCATTTTTGTAGGCTCGGGGAGTCCGAGCTGCCGGTGTACGGCTTGGCATGTCGCCCACTCCTTGGCGGCGGCCCGCTGTCCGTAATCGATGAACAAGGGGAAGTGATCGATATAGTCTTCCTTGGCCATCACGCCAATCAGGGTCGAGTCGAGGCCGCCCGAAACGAGATTCACGAAACTCACAGATAGGCCTCCCGCTTTGCGACGCGCATCGTTAGCCAAGTCGCAAGATCGACGCAGCCTAGCGAGTGGCCAAATCGGGACGCGACCTCGCGAAACGTATCTTCGATTTCCTCGTAGCAGGACAGGCGTCCGAGCCTGCTCGGTGCCACCTTGAGTCCGCGTGTCAGGTGGAGATAATCGAGGACGTGCACGTCCAGCACTGCAAGGTCGGCACAGTATCCAACTCGCCGCAAGAAGAGGCTTGCCTGTTTTGGCCCGAATCCCCAGACGTTCAGCATCAAAGCCTTGCGCGCATCCTTGGCGCCCTCGGCAGCAAACAGCAGCTGACGCAGGGAGTTATCCGTGCCATAAATCTCCGCCATCGTGGTGGCGAGCAAAGACGCCAGCCTATTTCGAAACCGCGCCCGCACCCGGCGTACACCACCATATTTGTCGGTCAATGACAGCGGCTCGCTGAGCGCATCGAGAATTAACGTTTCGTAGTCGGCCATTTCTGAGAGATGCTTCGAATGCAGCAGGCCTCGATTCCGCAGCCGGTCTGCGGTGGCTACGGCCAACTCGAACTGCATCTGGCTGCCGACGATGCAGATGGCTGCCTCGTACAGGAGTTCATCCTCGGTCAGTAGTCGCCAGTCCGGCACTGAACCGCCTTGTGCTGTGATCTCACTGCACATGGCGTCAATGGTGCGATTGATGATGTCGGCGTTCATGTCGCGCTCCAGTCGAATGCCGCAGCACACCGGCGGAACACATGCGCGGGAAAGTTGAGACGGCAGAAGTCGACCACTGTCCCGTTAGAGATCGCGGTCCGCAGCCTTTGCATCCACGAAGCGTAGAACTCCAGATTGTGCGCCAGCGTGCGCGCTTGAAACGAAAGCCCGGCCTCGGACCAAGCGGTCTGTGCGGCAAAGAAGTCCGCCTGCGACAGGTGATAAAGCAACGCTGTTTCATGGTCGACCACGGTTTGGCACCACTCCAGACCGTCAAAGCTGTCCGCGCCCATCGCCGAGTACAACGCAATCGAGATCGGGTTGCCCGTGCCGAGCAGGTGCAGGACTACGTACCGGTCAAGTTTGTCGAGTTCGTTGCGAATGGCACGCAGCGCGCGAGCACGGTCGACCACGCCATCGCCCAATCGGCGCTCCGCAACGGCCAGCATGGATACACCGGACTCGGCACCAACAGCGCTACAGAGGCCAGGCAATTCGGTGGCTGAGGCGTGGATAATCGGGACTACCCGGCAGGCACCTGCCGCGGCTTGATCCTCTCGCCACCGCGCTACTAGCAGCGCCACATGTTCAGCATGATCGGCAGGCGGTTGCTGCTCGTCGAAGCCAAAGGCAAGGTCGCAGGGAAAGGCGCCCAGCATCTGATGGAAAGCAGGTTGCCGCCATTGTTCCTGAGCATCCTTCCAGAAACTCTCGTAGTTCCCCGAATCCATAAGGGTCACCGCACCGGCATCACGTGACGCTTTCAACAGCTCTGCGGCATCTGCCGGTTGAGTAAGTGCGGCCAGGTCGAATGCAGACACCAGGTACTGCCCGTTAAGACCCACCAGCGAGGCGAGCACCTGCAGGTAATCCTGCGGTCGCAGCGCGGTTTTCACTGACGAGATTGAGGGAAAGTAAACGGGCAGCGATAGAGCTTTGCCGCCGACATCCAGTTCCTGAAGGCGTGCCACAGTCATCCCTTGCTCTCCGTCTTGGCGATGGCAACGCGCCGGGTTTCGTTGAACCAGTTGGCGTGCTCTGTCGACACATGTTCTTCGACCCGCTCTGCAAGCTGGATCACCCGTTCCGGTTCTGGCAGGCCGCGATAGGGGCCGGCGGCGGACAGGAAGAGATACTTTTCGTGTTTCAACCGCTCTGCGGTGGCGCGATAGGTCACCCACAGCGTGGAGTACTGATTCATCTGTTGCACCGCCTCCAGCAGCGCGATCACTGTGCCGGACAGTGCCATGGCCCATTTCGCAATCAGCAGCGCGATCACTGTGCCGGACAGTGCCATGGCCCATTTCGCAATATCCGCCGGCAAGAGACTCATCACCGGAATCAGCACGGCCAGTGCGACCTGCGCGAGCTTTAGCCACTTGTACCAGCGTTGGCTGTGCTGGCTTTTGTTGTCATACCACTGCATCTGGTCTTCAAGCCGCAACCAGGCTGGGTGTGCAACGGCAAACTCGGGTACGGCGATGCCTGGCTCCGTAATGTTCTTCTTGTCAGTGCTGGCCATGGCGTTCTTCTCCTCTTGCATCAGTTGAACACGCGCTCCAGCGTCGCCGGAATCAGCGCGTCGCTGGCTTGGCGGATGGTGGCGTGGCGGGCTTTCAGTTCTGCCACTTTGGCTTGTAAGGCTTCGAAAGTTCGCTGCGTGGCGAGGGATGGGATCGGAACCTCAATCGCCATCAAGTCTGGGGCTTTCAGCGTCTTATTTCGCGCAGCCGTACCGGGCGAAGCAGCATCGATCTTTGCAAAGCCCTCGGCCGTGGTGAAGTAGTAATAGAGGAAACTGGCGACTGCCTTATCGGCGGCCGCCTCGCAGGTCAGCATTCGATGATTACCAACGCAACCATCATCCTCGTGCTTTGCAATGGCGATGGCTTGCTCCCACGCCATGATGTTGCTGAAGATCAGGTCGCCCTCTCTGATCGCAAAAAGGTTTTGCCAGGAGTAGTCGGCGCCTTCCATCGTGCGGCGCTGAAACGTGCCCTTGAAAAAGCTGCGGATACCCAGCTCGGTGTAGCTGGCTTCTGGATCAATGGCAATTTCCCGCCGCACCAATGGTGCCACCTCGGCCATCGGTCGCACGGGCGCACCGGCAATCGCGTCACGAAAGCGTACGGCGAGCAGTCGGTCGGCATCGCGCTCGATGGCGTCAAGGTGGTCGTTTACCTGCCGCACCTTGTCGGCCAGCGTGTCGAGCCGGCTTACGATGGCTTGTTGTTCGGCAAACGGCGGCAGCACGATTTGCTGTGCAAGAAATCGATCTTCCTTGATGCGCACGCGGTTGGTCGTGCCTTCGCTGGCCGCCTTGCACAGATCGACGAAGTGCCGGGAGCGCACCATCCATCCCATGAACGCCGGATCGAGTTGCCTGCTGTCGGCAAACTCGAAGGAAGGAAAGTCGTTGCTGACGATTGCGCCATCAAGCTCTTGCGGGACCAGCCCGATTGCGCCGTTGCGGGCGTCTATCTTGGAGAGGATCAGCTGGTTGGCACGCACTACACGTCGCGGAGTCGTGACATCAGCACCGCGAACTTTGCCACGGCTGATGACGCCTTTCCCCCAAAGACGGATGGTAACTTCGTCGTACTCGGCGTCCGGCATGCACACGGCAGGCTCGCTGGATCGGCAGAGCACATCGCCCAGTGCGATCTTCGGCCACTGCCTCATCCCTGCACCTCGGCCACCAGCGCCTCGATTTCCCCTAGCAGGCGCAGCACATCTTCCTCGCCCGCCCGCATGGCGGCGACCAGGTCCTTCGGATCGGCGTGCTCCAGCCCTTCGGCGGCATGCGGGTTCTTCAGGTCCAGGTTGTAGATCGGCCAGTAGAGCGCATCGCCCTCGGCCTGCGCTGCTTTGGCGGCGGCCTCATGCGTCTGCTGCTGCGCCTTCAGCTCGCGCAGCTGCGCTTGAAGCGCGGCCTTGTCGCCATTGGCGGCATAGCCGATGGCCTGATCCAGTTCGCGGATCGGCTTGCCCAGGGCGAGGGCGCTGGCGCGCTCGGTTTCGGCCCGTTGCCAGTGTGGTGTGGCGCCGTCGATGGCGGCAGCGCGTTTGGCGGCGAAGTCCACGCGCCAGGCCTGCGGGCCTTCCTCGCGGGCGTTCCACCAGTCGAGCACGGACTGGAAGGCCTCGAAGGGCAGCGGTGCGGTCTTGCTGTACTTCTTGCGGCCCTCGGGCTGGGGCAGTTCGTAGTACCAGATGGTGTCGGTGGGGCCGCCGCGCTGGAAGAACAGCAGGTTGGCCGGGATGTCGGTGTAGGGCGCGAACACGCCCTGCGGCAGACGCACGATGGTGTGGAGGTTGAATTCTTTGAGCATCTCCTCCTTGATGACGGCGCACACGCCATCGCCAAACAGCGTGCCGTTGGGCACCACCACGGCGGCGCGGCCTCCCTGCTCTGCGCCATGCCCGGCATAGCGCAGCTTGCGCATGATGTACTGCAGGAATAGCAGTGCGGTTTCGGCCGTCTGCATGTTGGCCGGGAAGTTGGCCTTGATGCCGGCTTCTTCCTCGCCGCCGAAGGGCGGGTTGGTGAGGATTACGTCCACCCGCTCGCTGTGGCCGATCTCGGTGATGCGCCGCTCCAGTGTGTTGCCGTAGGCGATCTGCGGCGCTTCCAGCCCGTGCAGCAGCAGGTTCATCTGCGCCAGCATGTAGGGCAGCGGCTTGGCCTCCTGCCCGAACAGCGTGTCGCGCTGAAGGGTGCGGCGCTGGTCCGGATTGGTCACCTGCTGGGCGATATGGTCGTAGGCTTCCACCAGAAATCCGCCGGTGCCGCAGGCCGGGTCGAGCATGGTCTCGCCAAGGCGCGGGTCGGTGACCTGCACCATGAA
Source organism: Pseudomonadota bacterium (assembly GCA_049324495.1). Lineage (GTDB taxonomy): Bacteria > Pseudomonadota > Gammaproteobacteria > Pseudomonadales > JADFDG01 > JADFDG01. Next base: position 13,415 of record JBMOOP010000055.1, on the reverse strand, counting down.
ACGCACCACCGGGCGCGGGGTGTAGAACTCGCCCGAGTCGCCGGCAGCGTCGCGCATCTCGCGCAGCATGGATTCGTACAGGTGCGAGAGGGTGTGGATCTCCTCGCTGCTGCTGAAGTGAATGCCGTTGATCTTGTTGATGATGTCGCGCAGCAGGTAGCCGCTGACCATGCGGTTCTGCACGCCACGAAACACGTTGGCGATGACCTCGCGCTGGCTGCCTTTCTCGCCACTGCCAGCCAGGCCGCGCAGGTAGGCGAACAGGCCCGCGCCGCGTGAGCCGTCGGCGCGGTGGCATTCGTCCTGGTTGATGAAGGCCAGCAGTTCGTCGCCGGTGAGGCCATCCTCGCGCGCAGCCCAGTCGCGCCAGCGGTAAGGGGATTCAATGATGGGGTGGTAGGGCTTGCCGTCGAGCTCCGCTTCTTCCTCATGCACGACTTCGAGGTCGTCGAGGAACTTGAGAAACATCACCCAGGTAAGCAGTGGCAGGCGGTCGACGTCGCCATTGAGGCCCTTGTCTTTGCGCAGGATCTTGCGCGCGCTGCCGATCAGCGCCGACAAGTTGTCGCGCGTGGTCAGCGGTGCCTTGGCACGTTTGGTTCGGGTCTTCTTTTCGGTTGCGGCCATTCAGGAACTTCTCGTCATTGGTAAAGGGCCGTCTGCAGGCGCGAGACGGCTTCCTTGAAGGGTTTTATGCCGCCGAAATGCCGGGTGGCGATTTCGGAGGGGCTGCCGAAGCGGTCGAAGGGTTGCACCTTCATCAGCTCGGACAGGGCGTTGAACTGGACGATGCCGCGCTCGATGTACTTGTCGAGCAGCAGCGTGAGGATTTCGCGGGCCGAATCGCCGTACTGGCCGAACAGATCCTGCGCTGCCTTTCTGGCCTGCTCGGCACGCTGGCGGCGAGTGAGCAGCGGCGCGTTCCAGGCCAGATGGCACAGCAGATCGAACGGGTCTGCGTCCGGCTGGTCGGCGCTGGCCGCCAACTCCTCGAAGCTGATGCCGCGCTCGGTCAGCTCACGCAACACCTCGGCTCGGGTGTCGGGGTTGGCCCAGGCCGATTGCAACGCATCGCGGGTCGGGTACAGGGTCCGAACGGTGCGGCCCGAGTACTCGGTGTACTTGATTACTTGTAGCTTCTTGCCGTCGGTGTCGAGGTCGTAGACCAGATGACCGATCACCTCGACGTCGCCACCGTCGACGTAGAACTTGCGCGGCTCCTCCGGCGGTTCGGTGATGATCTCACCCTGGCCTGCGTCGACTTCCGTGGTGTCTACGGTGTAGTCGGCCGACGGCTCCTCGACGCCGGGGGTCGTTTCGATGACCGACTCGATGGTTTCGCCGGCATCATCGATCGTCACTTCCTCGATGCGCGCGGGGTCGCCATCGAAATCCGGATCGGCGAAGTGCCGGGTGGCGGTGCCGGTGAAGTCGATGATGTTGAAGTACTCCTTGCCGTAGTCGACCTTCAGTCGGGTGCCGCGCCCGATGATCTGCTTGAACTCGGAGCGGGAGCCGACCACGCGCGCCAACACCACGTTCTTGACCATCTCGGCGTCGACGCCGGTGGTCAGCAATTGCGAGGTGGTCAGGATCACCGGCGTGGGTTTGTCCACATCCTGAAAGTGCGCGAGATGGGTCAGGCCAATGGCGCCTTCGTCGGCGGTGACGCGGCAGACGTAGTCGGGGTATTGCTTGACCAGATCGCTGTTGAGGTTGACCAGCTCCTGGCGCATTTCGGCTGCGTGCTCCTGATCGACGCAGAACACGATGGTCTTGGCAAAGCGATCAGTGCCCTTGAGGAAGTCGGCAAGGTGCTTGGCAATCGCCTTGGTGCGCGCACGCAGTGCGATGACGCGCTCGAAATCCTTGGTCTGGTACTCGTCGTCCGGCACCGGGCGGCCGAAGCGGTCGAGCTCGTCCTTGGACGGACGCCAGCCAGCGGCATCCACCGTGGTGATCACGCGATGCACGCGATAGGGCGCGAGGAAACCATCCTCGATGCCCTGGCGCAGGCTGTAGGTGTAGACCGGGTTGCCGAAGTATTCGTAGCTGTCGCGCGATTCCTCGCGCAGCGGCGTGGCCGTCATGCCGAACTGCACGGCAGGCGCGAAGTAATCGAGTACCGCACGCCAGTTGCTGTCGTTGCGGCTGGAGCCGCGATGGCATTCGTCGATGATGATCAGATCGAAGAAGTCCGGCCGGTACTGGCGGAATACGTCTTCGTTGGCGGTGGACAGCGCCTGATAGATGCCGAAGTACATGTCCCGGCTCTGGCTCACATCACCCCCGGCGATCTTGTGGCGGGCGTCGCCAAAGGGCGCGAACATCTTGGCCATCGGGTCATCGACCAGGATGTTGCGATCGGCCAGGAACAGGATCTTCGGGCGCCGATATTCGCCGGTGCGGTTCCAGCGGCTGTTCCACAACTTCCAGCACAGCTGAAACGCCACGCAGGTCTTGCCGGTGCCGGTGGCCAGCGTGGCGAGCACGCGCCTCTGACCAAGCAGGATGGCCTCGATCACGCGGTTGATCGCGATCTGCTGGTAGTAGCGCGGCACCTTGCCCGAAACCAGGTTGAAGGGTTCGAGCAGGTGGGGTGTGGCCGGATCGGGTAGAGCGGTAGCGGCGGTCAGTCGCTGCCAGAGTTCGGCGGGCGTGGCGAAGCGATCCACCTCACGCTCGGTGCCGGTGGTGTAGTCGATCTCGATGATGCGATGGCCGTTGGTGGCATAGGCGAACTTCAGGCCGAGAATCTCGGCGTACTCTTTGGCCTGCTGCACCCCGGTTTCCGCCGGCAGCCCCAGTTCTTTCGCTTCCACGACGGCCAACGGATAGTCGCGCCGGTAGTACAGCAGGTAGTCAGCACGTTTCTGTTTGCCACGGCGCACACGGCCGCCGGTGACGATGATGCGGCCATTGGTGAACGTGCGCTGCTCGCCGATCACGTGCGGCGTATTGCCCCATCCGGCCTCGACGAGCTTGGGTGTGACCAGTTCCCGGCAGGTGTCGGCCTCGGTCATGAATTGGGTCGTTGCCGTCATCGAGGCCACCTGTTCTGTTCGTGAGTCATCCCCGCTACGGCATGTTGGGGAACGGTGTTTGGCGCGTCGCTTTGGCTCGGGCATTCAGCGTGAGCCAAAACGAAAAGACAGACAGGACAAAGAGTTACGGTTATTTCTCCGGCTTTTGGTGCAGCGGTTTGGCGCAAGGCGGGCAGATAGACCCGGCTTTGAGCCAAATTACGGGAGGCGGTAGCGTGTGCCACTTTTCACCCCCTCTGCCATCAGCTTGCCGGCCTTCACCAGTTGTTCAATGCCCCGCCGGATGCGCGAGCGCGGGATTTCCAGTCCGATCCGCTCGTGGATGTCACCGATCCTCGATTTGGGGTAGCGACCGACGTCCTCGACGATTAGCGCGGCCAATCGGTGCGGTTCGATGCGCTTGAGCGTGGTGCCACCGACGAAATTGAGGGTGTGCAGCAGCCCCGGGTCGACGAAATAGCGCGTGGCTTGCGTGCGCCCTGCGCTCTGGATCAGATCCCACTCCAGCAGCCGCTTGATCCACGGTTGCAGCGCCTCGACCGAGGGCAGCTCCAATACGGCGGCGAGTTCGCGGGCGGTCATGGCGTCGTGCTGCGCCAGCAGGCCCAGGGCGATGCGCTCGCGCTGGGTAAGCTGGTAGGTCTGGTCCGCCTTGGCAATGAAGTCGATGACTTCGGGCTTGAGGATGCGGCGGCGTACCGTGACCTGGACGCGGTCGTGAGTTTCGATCAGCTCCGGCGCCGGGCGGCCTTGCGACAGCAGCACCTCGAAGATCTTGTCGAAGCCACTGCCTTCGCGCTCCATCAGCTTCAGGTCGTGGAACAGACGAGCCAGGTGCTCGTTGCGGCGCACGGTGGTGTGCAGCACGTTCTGCGGAGTCACGCCCAGCGGCAGCGGACCCGGGTTGACCACTTCCAGCCGATCCGGGTGCAGATTCAGGAAGATGTCGCCGCGCTGGGTGTAGGGGCGATGCACCAGCGCGTTGACCAGAAGCTCGCGTACCACCACCTCGTCGAAGGCGGGCACGTTCTGGCGGTACAGGCCATCCGGCAATTCGTAGCGCTCGCGAAAGTCGGGCACCTCCACCCAGACGGCCTCGATCAGTTCCATCGGATTCAAGGTGTGGTCGTCCCACACCAGCTTGTTGACCTTCTGGCCGTGCTCGTCGTACTTGATGAACTGGATCACCGGGGCGGTGGTCAGCTGCGCACGCTGATGCTGCTGTCCCAGACAAAGGATGCCCAGGTGGGTCAGGTAGCCACCTTGTGCGAGCTGGTAATGGTCGAGCAGCTCGTCATCGGACTTTTCCTTGACGGACGGCTTGACTCGGTCCGATGCCCTCAGCGCATTCACCAGCTTGCCGAGCTTGTCCGGGGCAGTGGCTGATCTGGGCACCTGCAGTGTGGTCTGGGTTTCCCACGGCAGCGCCGCACGCTCCGCCGCCAACCGGAGCACGTCGTCACCCGTGACAGGTTTGCTCTGGTCGGCCACGCGCAGGAAGTAGCGGCCATCGGTGGTCGATGCCACCGCGATGGCCCGGGGAATGGCGAGGTTGATGTATTGACCGCTATTGGCTGCGGTAACCACATCTGGAAGCACGGTCACGTTGACGCTGCGCTCGGCAATCTTGCGTCGGATGGTGTCCGGAAGATCGGCAGGAATCTGCTGGCCTGCGGGTGGCGTGTCCCGCCCGTCCTCGATGCCGAGCAACAGACGACCGCCCGTCGCGTTGGCGAAGGCGATGCAATCCTTGACCAGCTCGTTCCAGTCGGCGCTCTTGCCGATCACGGATCGCAAGGATTTTTGGTCGAGGAGTTGGCCTTCTTGGCTCAAACGGCGCACTCCTGCAGGCTTCTATTCATTGTTCTTCTCCATCAATCCAGCACGATCAAGAATTCGGTGGCCAGTGCCTCCGGACGCACGGCTCGGGTGTCCGAACTGCGGTGCATCTTGACCAGGCCGTGGCGCTCCAGGTGATGCAGGGTGCGAGACAGGTTGCTGGCCGCGCGGCCTGACCATTCGGCCAACTCCAGCACCGTGCGTGGTTGCCGCTCCTGCATCAGGCGCAGCAGCGCGCGGTTTTCGTCCGACAGCAGGCTGGCCAACTGCCGCCAGGAATCGAACCAGACGGTGGGCGTGGGGCCGTTGGCGTCATCGACTGCCCGACGGCCGGATTTGGCCGGACGGATGCCAATCACTGTGCGCATGCTTCAATTTCCCCGATATGGTTTCGGGATGCTATCAGATGCGGATAGTATCTGTCGCTAGCAGTGATCTTCTGGGCGTACGGGAAATGGAGTAACAGCCGTTGCCATTGCCCCGTTGTTTTCAGGATTACCCGGTTCGCCTTTGGAGCGGGTCACGGCCGGCAGGTGCAAACCGCAAACCCTGCAAACCTCGGTTTGCACCCTGACGGTAGACGAGCAGCGCGCTCGCGCCCCCCGTATACGAATGCGGCCAGGAAGGACCCGTGCTGTCTCACCGGGGCATCCTGCTGGATCGCAATCAGCGCCGCATGATGGCGGACATCGAGGCCGGCAAGATCGACGTGGTCGTCATCTACAAGATCGATCGCCTGACACGTAGCCTCGCGGACTTCTCCAAGATGGTCGAAGTGTTCGAGCGCTACGGTGTGTCGTTCGTGTCGGTCACCCAGCAGTTCAACACAACGACCTCGATGGGCAGGCTGATGCTGAACATCCTGCTGTCCTTCGCCCAGTTCGAGCGCGAGGTCACCGGCGAACGCATCCGCGACAAGATCGCAGCCAGCAAGCGCAAGGGCATGTGGATGGGCGGCGTGCCGCCGCTGGGCTACGACGTCGAGAACCGGCGGTTGGTGCCCAACGAGCGTGAGGCCAAGCTGATCCGGCACATCTTCCAGCGCTTCGTCGAACTCGGCTCTAGCACCGCGCTGGTCAAGGAGCTGAAGCTCGACGGCGTGACGTCGAAGGCGTGGACTACGCAAGACGGCAAGACCCGCGATGGCAGGCCGATCGACAAGGGCCACATCTACAAGCTCCTGAGCAACCGCACCTACCTTGGCGAGTTGCGGCACAAGGATCAGTGGTACCAAGCCGAACACCCGCCCATCATCAGCCGCGAACTGTGGGACAGCGTCCACGCGATCCTGGAGACGAATGGCCGGGTGCGGGGCAACACAACGCGGGCCAAGGTTCCCTATCTGCTCAAGGGCATCGTGTTCGGCAACGATGGCCGCGCACTGTCGCCGTGGCACACCACCAAGAAGAATGGCCGCCGGTACCGGTACTACGTGCCTCAGCGGGACGCCAAGGAGCACGCGGGCGCCTCTGGACTGCCGCGACTGCCTGCCGCAGAACTCGAATCGGCGGTGCTCGACCAATTGCGCGCGATCCTGCGTGCCCCGAATCTGCTCGGCGACATGCTGCCGCAAGCGATCAAGCTCGATCCGACCCTGGACGAAGCCAAGATCACTGTGGCCATGACCCGGCTCGACGCGATTTGGGATCAACTGTTCCCAGCGGAGCAAACCCGGATCGTCAAGCTGCTGGTGGAGAAGGTGATCGTGTCGCCCAATGAGCTCGAAGTGCGACTGCGCGCCAACGGCATCGAGCGGCTGGTGCTTGAACTGCGTCCCGAGCCGGTCGAGCACCAAGCGGAGGCCCTGGCATGAGCGACATCCGCATCCAGAAAACCGGCGAGCCGGACATCGTCGAGGCAAGTGATGGCCGGCTGATCCTGTCCGTGCCGATCCAGATCAAACGCCGCAGTGGTCGCAAACTGGTCACCTTGCCGAATGGCGAAACCGCCCCGGTCAGACCGTGGGACGTAGCGCCGACCTCCATCCAATTGGCGCTGGCCAGGGGGCACCGCTGGCTGGCCATGCTGGAATCGGGGGAGGCGAAGTCATTGAAGGAGATCGCCACGCGGGAAGGCATCGACAACAGCTACGTCAGCCGCATGGTCAATCTGACCACGCTGGCGCCCGATATCGTGGCGGCCATCCTCGACGACGCACTGCCGAACCACATCACGTTGTTCGATCTAGCGGTTGATCCGCCAGCGATGTGGGATGAGCAGCGAGCAAGACTTGTGCGCGTTGAGAGCAAATAAGCTTAGTGAAGGTTAAGGCAGCATTTCTTGTATTTGCGCCCGCTGCCGCAAGGACAGGGGGCGTTACGGCTAATCTTGCGCGCTCGGTTTCGTCCCGTCATCAGTGTCTGAAGAGCCTGGTCGATCGGAACTGGCTCCTTCATATCTTTGGTTTTCTCATCCATTCGCTCATCTTGACTCCACGGGAAGACCAGCGAGACACCGAATCGCACGTCTGGGCCCGTTGAAGTCATGCAGAGACCAAACCACTGCGAAGCTTTCTCCCGGTATTTACGAAGCGTGCAGTATGACTCCAGTCGAGGGCCAGCTACGTTTGATGGCTCATCAGTGCAGTGGAAGGTAATGCCTGAGCCTTCTTTAAACCCAAACGTGACGTCATGCACCTGGCCATCAGCACGAGTCCGAGCAGCCAGTTTGTCTACAGCGCGACTCATTTCCGTCACAGCCTGCTCGCTCATTGCTAGGAGCAGGAAGCCGAGATCAATAGTTGCAGAGTCTGGTCGAGCTTCTATTTCTTTCACTATTCGCCCAACCGTCGTCTTCCCAAATCGAGTCAGAACGCCGTCGGGTGTGGCTGCCCCTTGCACGCCAGCTCGCCTCACCGCCATCGCAATGTCTAACCCGGCAGAAAAGTCATCGCACAGATGCATCAGATTAACGTCAGACTGCACCCACAGGTTCTTCGTCAGGTGATAGCCAAGGATCGTTAGTTCCTGCGATGCCATGAGTTGCTCGGCGTAGTTGGCCCGTCGGTTCACATAGCTAAGAAGCTGCAGGGGCGACTGAAGCATTTCGGTCATGGCATCCACAGCAAACACGTCCATAACCAACGGCGCTTGTACCCGATCAATGGATTCTGTTTTCAGGAATTGCCGTGCCTGAAAGCTCAAAGCTGGGTAGTGATCACTGACGACACAGAAGATGTAAATCTCCTTGATGTCATCCGGCAGTACGACCTCGCGACCATCAGCGGCCACGAGCCGGCATCCCTTCTCGATCAGGCTTTTAGCGCAAGCGGCACCTTGGTCATAGGCAACGTGTACCGCCTTCTTGAAGTCGCTGCGAATAACCTGATCGTTTCCCTTTCTCGACTCAAGCGTGAGGCGCTTTGATTTTGCCTGAACGATGATGACCCGATTGCCCCAAACGACAAGCACGTCTACATCAGATACCTTTTCTGCCTTGGTCCTGAAGATATCTACATTCAAATGAACACGATCCTTCCCAAAGACCAAGCCGAGTCGCTCGGCTACAAAATCTTCAGTGAAGTCGCCACGGTTCTTCGAGAGTGTTGGACGATATGCCTCGTCCTGATACATCCAATGATGGGGCGCTTCGTATATCGCCTCAGCAAGTGAGTATGATTGCAGTGATAGGAACTCTCCGCTTGGCATCCGCAGCAGTGGCATGGCAGTAATGACGTTGAAGTCGTGCAGTGCGTTGAATTCTTTATTACGCTCTGTTGATGGCAGTTCAAACGCCCCGAGCACTCGGTCCACAATGTCGGTAGCAAGATTCGCCTTTGTTGCAATTTCATCGGCAGTGAATGAGAACAGAGGGAGCATTGTCCACTCGTCAGGATGCTGCTTTCTCATTCGCTCACGAATTAAGTCAAAGCGGTCAGCATGGACGCCCTCTACTGCTTTCGCGACACGTGTGGCGTGATCGATGGTAAAGCCGCGGTTCGCTTGCAGCCATTTCGAATCGGCTGCGTATTTGCGAGTCGCCAGATCAAGGTACTGAAAGATATAGGCCGCTTCACCGCTGTAGAAAATCGGTTCTCGCAACACATCCCCCCGCTCAAACGGGTTGAAGCCACCTTCCACGGCTTCCCTGGTTAGACCGGACCAAAATTCCCCAGACAGACAATGGTGTAACTCCTCAAGGAGCCTCTCCGTTGCATCCATGTATTCCTGCAGAGTCCTCGGTGCAGGCAAGGTCCAGTCGATATCGGCCTTGATCATCAAGCCGAGCAAGGTATTGATCTCCGTTCGGATGAGCCGCGAGGGAGAGAACATCTTCCTCATATCGGCTTCCTTCATGTCACCTGCGTGGAGAATCACGTTGTCACGGAAGCATATGTGGGCTATTGCGTGCACGTAGCCAGGCTGGCAGCAAATCGCAGCCAGATCTGCAAAGACCTCTCGCTCTGTTCGCATGGACTTTTCAGTCATTGTTCATCCTTCGTGGGCGGCACTTTTCCTGCTGAGCCTCGCAGGCGTCCACCGAGAGCGCCGTGATACGCTGGCTCATGGCAGGCTTTCCATGTAGGGGCGCATCACATTGGCCACCCGGCACAGAGTCGCATGGCGCCAGAGTTCGTCCATGGTCACGCGTTTGGCACGCCACGATTCCTGCAGCGCTTCCAACGCGACATCGAGGCCGATCTTGTTGCGGAACTTGAAGCAGTCGGCCACGGTGCGGGCGACATTGGTCACGCGCACGGTCACGCCATCGATCTGGTGCTCTTCTATTCCGTCGGTCAGCCCAGCGCCGGAGAAGCGCACGACGCGCAGCGGCGGATAGTCCATCTTCGGCGCACGCGCCTTATTGGGAATCGCCAGCCAGACCTCGAATGGCGACTGCGTGGTGAGGTCGTGCACCCGCAGTGCTGACAGCAGGCAGACGATGGCTTGCGGTTGTTTGCGGGCCACCTCGGCCAGCGTGCCATGCTCGGATACGCTGCGATCGGGACGGGCGTACAGACCGCGACCCACGCGGACGAGCATGCCCCGCCGAACCAGCCGCGTGAGGGCGACACTGGGCAGACCCAGCGCATCGAGATCTCGCGGGCGTATGAGGCCGCGCTGGGCGGCGAGATCGAGAATGGTCTGGTGCGAAGTTTCCATGCCACCATGATGTTGTATTACGTCGGTAGATGTCAATATATACCGACAAAACGCAACTACGGCGGTTTCCTTTGCTCCCCAATGTTGCAATCCAACCGCTTGATTCGTCCGCGCGTAACTCGTTGATCTGTATGGCTGTGACTTGCGGCCTTTGCGGACTTCGGGCCAGTTCCAGGGAGCGAGGTCGGAGCGAGGAATGGCCAGGAGAGAGTGGAATGTGGCCGGGAACGGCCAATTCTGGCGGCTGGCGAAGTCCGTAGGCTTCCGCAGGAACCCCCAACAACACGCGGGAACCGGCGCGATCAGACAAGAAAAAACCCCAACCGAGAACGGTTGGGGTTTTGTTATTGGTGGAGGCGGCGGGAATCGAACCCGCGTCCGTCAGCACTCCGCCCTTGGCTCTACATGCTTAGCGTTGCCTATTGAGTTGACTCCTGGGCGACCCGGCAGGCGGGGTGCCCGGAGCGATTCCACTGAATTTCGCCTGCCGGTCGTGGACGTCCCGTCAGGCTATTCCGTATCGGATGACCGTTTTTTTCGGAAGTTACGGACAACTTCCTAAAAACGGCTAGCCGCGATTAAGCGGCTAGAGCGTAAGTTTCGTCGTTGGCGACTAACTTGATCTGGCTGTGTATTTACGAGCCTGGGCCAGCAGCTCGGCATGCACCTTGGGGTTTGTTACCGGCGTCGAAGCCATGTCGCCCCCTTCGGAATCGCTAGTGTGGGGGTTGGGGGCAGGGAATTCAATGTGGGATATCGCCGCAGGGTAGGCGGCGCGGCGACCAGAAGCAGGTGGAAGTCGGTAACTAGAGGGGTGACTTTGAATACCTTTGTCTGACACAGATCATAAAAGCCTCAAATTTTTTAGAAACAGCGTACTATTGTCCTACAATATTTGACGTAGAGCACGAATGTTCACTTAACATGTGCGGCGTGGGCAGATGGCGGCGAGCGCCGCAGGCTCACCTAGATCCCGCAGTGACTGGAAGAGGTAATGAAGATGAACGCACATATTGTTTCAGTGGGAAGCCTGAATCAGGCCGGCCGCCGTGTCGTTCGGCGCGCCCCTCTGGTCGTCCGCACCCTGGAGCTGCTGGCAGTTCTCGCGCTGTACATCAGCGGCATTGTTTTTATCGACCAGATGACCGGCAGAGGGCATCTCCTGGCTGTCATGTACGGAATTTTTGGCATGCCGGTGGTGCTGAGCGTCGGCCTGCGCTGGCTCCGGACGGTCGAGCGCCGCCTTGGCCTCGACAGCCATAACCTGCCCCGCATCGGCTGAATAACGGATTGTTTGTTGCCCTGATACGGCAAGGCCCTCTGTGGGTCTTGCCATGGGTGAGCCGGCCTGCATCAGGCCGGTTTTTTTTTGCTTCCGCTTCAGCCTTTGGTGCGCGTGCGCAACAGGCGCGCCCGCTCGCGGTCCCAGTCGCGCTCTTTCTCGCTCTCGCGTTTATCGAACAGTTTTTTGCCGGTAGCAAGCGCTATCTCGCACTTGGCGAGCCCGTGGCTCCAGTAAATCTTGAGCGGGATGCAGGTTTCGCCCTCGCGCGACACGGCCGCGAGTATTTGGCTGATCTGGCGATCATGCAGCAGCAGTTTGCGGGTGCGCAGCGGGTCCGGGTGAATGTGGGTGGAAGCGGTTTGTAGTGGCTGAATCTGGCAGCCGAACAGGAACACCTCGCCGTCGCGCACAGTGACGTAGGCGTCGGACAAATTGCACTTGCCAGCGCGCATGGCCTTCACCTCCCAGCCTTGCAGCATCATGCCGGCTTCGAAGGTATCGCCTATCTGGTATTCATGACGTGCCTTCCGGTTGACGGCAACCGTTGCGGGAGGCGCTTTTTTGTCTTTTGCCATAGACGGCGGATTATAGGCAGTCGCGTCCCTTGCCGATACGACGGCCTTGCTTGAGCCTGTCCGCCGGCCAGCGGACAATGCCGCCGCGCGCGCCGCACCGGCCACTCAGGGGATACCAATGACAGCTCAGCCGCAGCAAGCAGTATCGATTCACGGCGCCTGGAGCGGCCGCCTGATTTTCATTCTCGCCGCTGCGAGTTCTGCCGTTGGTCTCGGTTCGATCTGGAAACTGCCCTACATCATCGGCCAGAACGGTGGCGGAGCCTTCGTACTGGTTTACCTGGGCTGTGTGTTGTTGTTGTCGGTTCCGTTGATGATGGCCGAGATCATGATCGGTCGCCGTGGCCGTCAATCGCCGGTCAATTCGTTTGCCGCTCTGGCCATTGAAGCGAAGGCATCGTCAAAGTGGCGCTGGGTTGGTGTGCTTGGGGTGCTCACCGGATTTCTGATTCTTTCCTACTACAGTGTAATTGGTGGCTGGGTGCTGGCCTGGTTGGTGAAATTTCCGCTGGGCTTGGCGCCGGCGGCAGATGCGGCAACGGCCAAGGTAACGCTTGATGATTTTTTTGCGAGCCCGGCCGAAATTTTCGGCTGGCACACACTGTTCATGCTCGTTGTGGCATTGATTGTCATGCGCGGCGTTGAGCGCGGATTGGAGCAGGCAGTTCGCATCCTGATGCCGGGGCTGTTGATACTGCTGGTCGTGGTTGTCGCCTATAGCGCGATGTATGGCAACTTTTCCGAAGCGGTTGCTTTCATATTCACCCCCGATTTTTCGCAGCTCACATGGAACGGTGTGGTCGTAGCGATGGGGCACAGTTTTTTCACCATGAGCATTGGTATGGGCGCACTGTTGGCATACGGAGCCTACATGCCCGCACACCAATCGATTGCCGTGAGCACAGTCTGGATTATTGCGATTGACACGCTGGTATCGCTGCTCGCTGGTCTGGCGATGTTTCCACTGGTGTTCGCCAGTGGGCTGAGCCCTGCGGAGGGCCCGGGCCTGATGTTCGTGACCTTGCCGGTAGTGTTCGAAGCAATGCCGGGCGGTATCTTCCTGGGCGGCGCATTTTTCCTGATGGTGCTGTTTGCCGCCTGGGGTTCGGCCATCGGCCTGGTGGAGCCTTTTGCGGCGTGGTTGGTCGAGCGGGGCGCGTCGAGAGTACGGGCAACACTGGTGTTGTGTGCTGCGGCCTGGGCGCTGGGTATCGTTACGGTGCTGTCATTTAATATCCTGGCCGGGGTGCAGGTTGGTGGCCGCACCCTGTATGAACTGCTCGACTATGTGACCGCGAATGTCTTGTTGCCGGTGGGTGGCGTCTTGCTGGCAATTTTCGCAGGCTGGGTGATGAAAGACACGCGGGTCATGAAAGAACTCGCCATGAAAAACATGGGGCTGTATCTCGCCTGGCGCGTGGCCGTGCGCGTTGTAGCGCCGTCGCTGATTCTCGTTGTGTTGATTGTCGGCTTGTTGGGCTGACGGGGTGCCCATCATCAGCCGCACCGCACTGGTTGCCTACTCGCCGGCCGAGTTGTTTGCGCTGGTCAGCGATGTTGATGCCTATCC
>JBMOOP010000054.1:0-2193 GCA_049324495.1 Pseudomonadota bacterium | reverse complement strand
TGTGCCAATAAACGATCGATGCGGGGTGTGGATTCGGCATCCCGGGTGACGATCGTACGCGCCTGCAGCAGTTCATAGCCGAGGTTCAGTGCTGCCATCACAGCGATACGCTCCAGGCCGATCATGCCGCCATTTTTGAGGGTCTTCATGCGCTCATCGAGGAGCTTGGCGGCGCGCAGCAGGCCATCCTTCTCGTCCGGCGGGCAGCTGAGTTTGTACTCCTTGCCGAGGATGTTGACGGTAACGGTGTCCATCGCGTCGATGGTCATGTCATTCCTGCTCGAGTTCTTTGAGGCGCGTTATAATTGCCTCGACCTTGGCGCGTGCGAGGTCATTTTTTCTGAGCAGTTCAGCCCGCTCTTCGCGCAGCGACGATTCCCGTGTCAGCGACGCCTGATAACGCTCGCGCACACGCCGAGACGCGCGTACGAGCGCCTCGACTTTTTCTTCCAGCTGGCGGAGTTTTTCGTTGCTCATGACAGGTGAGCCGGGGCTCGAACAGATGCTCGATAAGGGTGGATTGACCAAACCTACTATAGTGATCGGCCCGGCCAAGGGTCAACGAAACCGGCAGGTTACGGATGAAACGAAGAATACTCCTGAAGTTCGGTCGTACCGCATTGCTCCATGGAACCCCTGATGACTGACCTCCTTCCTCCGCACGATGATGTCGACTTGGCCCTTGAAGACGTTGGGGCCGCCCTTGGTGCTGCCGAGGTCCATGGCCTGTTGGCCGGGCTCGCCTGCTCCGGTTCGGGCCTGGCCGAAGCGAAGCTGCGGACGCTGCTCAACGCCGAGCTGGATATCGAGCTGGACGAAGCAACCTGGCGCGACCTGCGGGCGATCGCGCAGACCGCCCGCCGCCAATTGGCCGACGATAACCTCGGGTTTGAGCTGCTGCTGCCGGAAGACGACCTGCCGCTTGCCGATCGCGTTCAGGCCATGGCGCAATGGTGCGTTGGCTTTCTGGCAGGCTTCGGCAATGGCACCGGGGGCCGCCCGGAGCAGGAATTGCCCGAGGACGTGCGGATGCTGCTCGGCACCATGACCGAGTTCACCCGGGCGGAGATTGGTGAAGATGATGAGGGCGCCGGCGAGGAGGCCGCTGAAAGGGATTTCGTGGAGATCGTCGAATACCTGCGCATCGCCGCGCTGTCGATCTTCCTGGAAATGGCGAAACCACGGGACGGCGGCCCGGCCCCTGATACCCTCGTGCATTGACAGACCGATACCCGGGTTTGGGCACTGATGCCCGATCATTCGCAGGAGCAGCAGTGTGAGCATCACCGCGCAGGAATATGCCCGTCGTCGCCGCGAATTGATGGCCCAGATGGCGCCGAACAGTATCGCCATTCTGCCGGCTGCGCCGGAGCGCATTCGTAATCGCGACATCGAATACCCTTATCGACAGGACAGCGACTTCCATTACCTCACCGGCTTTCCGGAGCCTGCAGCGGTAATCGCGCTGGTACCTGGCCGCCCGCACGGGGAGTTCGTGATGTTCGTTCGCGAGCGCGACCGCACGGCGGAAATCTGGAACGGGTATCGCGCCGGCCCGGAAGGCGCGTGCAATCAGTACGGGGCTGACGACGCATTTCCGATCGGCGACATCGACGAAATTCTGCCGGGCCTGATCGAAGGCCGCGATCGCCTTTATTACGACATGGGTCGTGAGCCGGAATTTGACCGCACCGTGATGAGCTGGGTGAACAGCATCAAAGCGAAAGTGCGCACCGGTGCACACCCGCCAGGTGAGTTTGTAGCGCTCAACCATCTGTTGCATGACATGCGCCTGTTCAAGAGCGCAGCCGAAATGAAGTTGATGCGACGCTCGGCGGAAATCGGTGCCGGCGCGCATCGGCGGGCAATGGAAAAATGCGTGCCGGGGATGTACGAGTACCAGCTTGAGGCCGAGTTCCAGCACGAATTCATTCGCCACGGCGCGCGTTACCCGGCCTATTCGCCGATCATCGGCGGCGGTCGCAATGCCTGCATCCTGCATTACCGCGAAAACGACGCGCTGCTGAAAAATGGCGACTTGCTGCTGATTGATGCCGGTTGTGAGTACCAGCATTACGCTTCCGATATCACCCGCACCTTCCCGGTCAGCGGTCGCTTTACCAAAGAACAGCAGGCGTTGTATGAGCTGGTGCTTGCTGCGCAGCTTGCGGCGATCGCCGAGGTGAAGCCCGG
>JBMOOP010000053.1:0-2204 GCA_049324495.1 Pseudomonadota bacterium | reverse complement strand
TTCCGGCGTCTTGCAGCCGGCCAGAACTTCATCAAGAATCCTTACTTCCATTGCCATGTAATTGCTCCTCGGCGGTACTGCCGCCATCATCTCAAAGGGCAGTTACACAGTTCAATTTACAGGCCCGCTTCTCGTACTCCTTCCGCACGGCTTCAGCCCAATCCTGGCAATCTTATCGAAAACCTATCAAAACTCTCGTATTCGAGGGTCTTTGATGTTTTTACTCGCAATCCCGTACGTTATTAGCGCCGCCTTCATCCTGTACCAGAATCCCCGCAGCCAGTGCCCTGACTGCTGCTCCGCAAGGCCGAGATACGTCAGGCCGAACACATAATCACGACTCCAAGCCTTCCGGAAATATTCCTTGGCCGTTTCGATGTCCTTTTCAATCCCATCTCCATCCATGTACATTCTTCCTATGTAGAAGTTTGCGTATGGGTTGTTGTCGCTCTTCGACAGCAGAAGGCAGTACTCAAACGCCTTTTCGTAATCGCGGTCGATTCCAAGGCCATAGTAATAAATTCGAATCAACCCCAAGTAAGCCGCTACCGAACCGATTCTCTGTACCGACTGCTCGTAGTAATACCTCGCCTTCACGTAGTCTCGATCGATGCCATTTCCGCCAACCATGTATAAATTTCCGGCGTAGGACCACGCCTCGTCACACCCTTGGTCAATAAGCTTGTTGAGTTCGGCAAGCGCCAAGCCAGCAGTACTCTTGTCAAAGAGTTTAAGTGCCTCCCTCAAGCGCTTATTTGATGTGTACGGAAAATCTACGACGTTACTCATCGGCCTGAGGTGGTTGTTTGGTTAGATAGCCGTGAGGCCTGTGAAACAGCATCTTTAATTCTCGAATGCTCGACGAGGTCATCCAGTTCACTAAATTTACCGCCTGCGCATGCGGCTGCAATTCCTGCAGCACAGGCCACTCGGCTGACCTTCTCCTTGTCTACTTGTTTCGCGGCCGCCTTACAAACCATGCCGGAAGTTCTTACCGCTGCCGTCGCAAGAGGAGCCGTGTACGGCAAAGTAGCAACCCCAACACCAGCAACGCGGGGTTGGGCGGGGCTTTTCTTCAAGAAAGACGCATTGCGGTTTGTTACTAACCCGATGAATTTTTATCCTCAATTGTCGCTATCAGCCCATTGATTAGCACGGCACCGACAAGAATCGCCCAAAGAACCCAAAAACTAAGGCCTGTCACCCATGAAGAAACCCCAGCTATCACAGAGCAAACAACAAGCATTCCAACAAATACCTTTGGCTTGAAGTATGCGGACGGTTTCATTCTGAGCACCCGCACTGACTCGCCCCAGCAGCTCCAGCTGCTGCAACGC
This sequence comes from Pseudomonadota bacterium, assembly GCA_049324495.1. Lineage (GTDB taxonomy): Bacteria > Pseudomonadota > Gammaproteobacteria > Pseudomonadales > JADFDG01 > JADFDG01. Next base: position 867 of record JBMOOP010000053.1, on the reverse strand, counting down.
CCCCGCCGTACGCATTAACTCCAAGGTTGGTTGTTCCCGCCGAAGCACGCAACTGCGCATCAGTCTTTCCCGCCAGATCAGGCGGCCGCCAATTTCGACCGATGCCACCACGGAAATACGTCTTCAATGTTTCTCTGAACGCGCTGGCTCCAGCTCCTGAAGCAGCCATCATTGAGCCGGCCTTGGCCAATCCGGCATAGGCCAACCGCGCTCCACCAGCTGCCAGCGCGCCGTACGATCCATATCGATAAGCGTCAGAGCATTCATCCACGCCGCTATTGTTGAGATCGGCCATATCGCGAAGTGCTCCACCAGTGCCAAGCAGCAACGCATCCCCAAGCCCTGCCGCTGCATCCACGATGCTTTGATTGAGCGAGTCGTCGGCGTTGATGATGGCAAGACCCTCCGGATCAATGAAGTTGACCGGATCATTTGCAACATATGCGTAAACATTCGTGCCGCTACCGTCGAACAGAATCGGATCTTTGGCAGTCCACCGTCCCGTCTCCGCGTCATAGTCGCGCGCGCCGAAGCGAGTCAGTTTCGTGTCGTTGTCGTAGAGCCCGCCCGCAAAGCCGAACGGCTGGAAACCGGGGTTGGTGTCGGTGGTGACGTTGCCGTAGCTGTCGTAATCCATCCGCTGGGCGATGCTGCCGTCAGTGGTGTTCACGACCAACCTTACACTACCCAGGTGGTCCGTCACGATCCGGTATGTGGTGCCGGCTTTGGTCATGTATTCCGGCACGTTGATCCTGGTGCCGTAGACGAAGCGGCTGACGACGGTGTTGGCGGCGTCGAGTTCGGCGGCGATGCGCAGTTGATCCTGGTACAGGAAGCCTTGCACCAGAACGCCGTTCACTTGTTTGC
>JBMOOP010000052.1:0-19783 GCA_049324495.1 Pseudomonadota bacterium | reverse complement strand
AGAAGTGAAACGCTGCATCGCCGATGGTAGTGTGGCATTGCCCATGCGAGAGTAGGTCATCGTCAGGCACTTATCCCAAAACCCCGCTCAGTAGACTGAGCGGGGTTTTTGCTTTGGCAGCGGATAAACGGCCGCAACCAGGTGGTGCAGAACCCGGAGCGTAACGGCTATAGTCGGCAACCACAAAACCGGCGGTCATCCAGATGTCAATGTTGCTGGCCGCTGAAATACAAAGAAGGGAATGCCATGACCTACACCCACATTGTATTTGAGATCAAGCAGCAGACTGCGTGGCTTACTTTGAACCGTCCGGCTGCCATGAATGCACTTTCCGGCGACATGTGCGCCGAAATATTGGATGCATTGCGCCACGCAGGCGAGAGCCTTGATGTGCGTGTTTTGGTTATCACCGGTGCCGGCCCGGCTTTTTGTGCTGGCGCGGATTTGAAGGGTGTTCTGGAGTCGTCCACGGACGAGCCGGGGCATAAGGATCCGCTGATGGATTTTCTTGAGTTGGTCGGCACCATGATGGATGCCATCCGGACCTTACCCAAGCCGGTAATTGCGGCCCTCAATGGCATCACCATGGCAGGTGGTCTGGAGCTGGCTATGGCTTGCGATCTTATTCTCGCTGCTGAGAGTGCGCGCATCGGTGATGCGCATGCCAATTTTGGTGTCTTGCCGGGTGCTGGCGGGGCAACGGTGTTACCGCGTCTGATTGGACCGGTACATGCCAAGTACCTGCTGTTCACCGGTGACACCATGGCGGCGAGGGATCTGGTGGCGCTGGGGTTGATCAATCGGGTAGTGCCCGATGCCGAGTTGCCCGGGGAACTGCAAAAGCTGGCCACGCGCATTGCCAGCAAGAGTCCGCTGGTCCTCAAGCGCATGAAACAGATGGTGGCGGACGGATTGGAACAGCCGGTTGCTTCAGCACTGCGTTTGGAACGACTGACTCTTGATGTGCATCGCCATTCCTACGACAACAAGGAAGGCCTGGCGGCTTTCGTTGGCAAGCGCAAGCCGGAATTCAAGGGTTATTGAACGGGAGATAAATATGTCAGCGGTATATGTGGTCGGCGTTGGTATGACGCCATCGGGAAAGTTTCTCGATAAAACGATGAAACAATTGACCGGAGAGGCCGTGTCGGCAGCGCTCAAGGATGCCGGCTGTGCCGTGCAAGACATTGAAGCGGCCGTTTTCTCGAATGCGACGCAGGGTTTTTTTGAAGGGCAGACCATGATTCGCGGTCAGATATGTCTGCGCGAGATGGGCTTTGAGACCATCCCCATATTCAATGTCGAAAATGCCTGTGCCGGTGCAAGCTCTGCCTTCAATTTGGCCGTGCAGTTTGTGCGCGCAGGTGAAGGTGACATGGCGCTGGCCGTTGGCGCGGAGAAAATGTTTTCCACCGACAAGGCGAAAGTGTTTGCGGCATTTGACAGTGCCTGGGATGTTTCCACTGTGGAGGCGAACAAACAGACACTACTGAAAATGGGGGCTGGCGTGGAGCCTCCGCCTGGCTCGATGTCGAAGGCGCCCTACAGTTTGTTTATGGATATTTACGCCGCATTCGGTCGTTTTCACATGCGCGAGTTCGGCACAACCCAGGCGCAATTTGCTGCTGTGGCGGCCAAAAACCATTGCCACTCAGTACATAATCCACTTGCTCAGTACCGCATGCCTTATACGGTGGCGGAAGTTCTGGCTGCGCCGCCAATTTCCTACCCGCTTACGCTACCCATGTGTGCACCGATTAGCGACGGTGCGGCAGCTGCCATTGTCTGCTCGGAGGCGGCACTGAAGCGGTTTGGCCGCAGCCGTGCCATCAAGGTGCTGGCCTGCGTCGTGGGTACTGGCAGTACCCGGAGTCCGGAGGATATTGGTCGTCACGTTACGGTCGTAGCGTCGAAAAAAGCCTACGAAAAAGCCGGCCTGAGTCCCAAGGATATGTCAGTGGCTGAAGTGCATGATGCCACGGCCATCGGCGAAGTGGTGCAAAGCGAAAATCTCGGTTTTTGTGAATTTGGTGCAGGTGGGCGGCTGGCTGAAAGTGGCGCAACTTCTTTGGGCGGAATTATTCCGATCAATCCCTCGGGCGGACTCGAATCCAAAGGACATCCCGTCGGCGCAACCGGGCTGGGGCAAATTCATGAGCTGGTGATGCAGCTGCGTGGTGAGGCAGGCATGCGCCAGGTAGAAAATGCCCGGCTCGCCATTGCCGAAAATGGCGGTGGCCTCTATGGCGTGGAAGAAGCTGTGTGCGTCGTAACTATTTTGGGCAAGTAAGTTTTTGAATATAAACACTGGAAAGTTCTGCGCTTTAGTGCGTCTACTCCAAGTGTCGACCGATTGTTGAAACCTTGAAATATTGTCGGGGTGATGGCATGAAAATTAGCAACAAAGTAGCGGTGGTTACCGGGGGGGCATCGGGACTCGGCAGAGCGGTGTGTGAATTGCTCGTAGCCAGTGACGCCCGCGTGGCGATTTTCGACCGCAATGCTGAGGCAGGTGAGGCGCTGGCGAGCCAGCTCGGAGAGCGGGCGGTTTTTGCACTTGTTGATGTCACGCGCGAAGATTCTGTGGCGGCAGGTGTCGCCAAGACCATGGCGGCATTTGGCGCCATTCATGTTTGTGTCAATGCCGCCGGCATTGCCGATGCCGCAAAAACCGTCAGCGACGGGCAGCCATTTCCTCTGGATGTTTGGCAGAAGGTGATCGACGTCAATCTCACCGGCAGCTTCAATGTGCTGCGTCTGGCTGCGGTCGAAATGGCAAAAAATACGCTGCCGGAAGGCGCAGAAGAGCGCGGTGTGATCATCAATGTTTCATCCGGCGCCGCCTCTGACGGGCAGATGGGGCAGGCGGCTTATTCCGCCAGCAAGGCTGGAATTATCGGCATGACCATGCCTATCGCTCGTGATCTTGCTGATCTGGGTATACGTTGTGTGGCGATTGCGCCGGGCTTGTTCGATACCCCGATGGTGGCAGGCATACCCAAAAAAGTATCCGAAGCGATCGTCAATCGGATGATTTTGTTTCCCCGCCGGATGGGTGCTCCGGCCGAGATTGCCATGCTGGTTCGTTCGATAGTCGAGAATTCCTATATTAATGCCACCTGCCTGCATATTGATGCAGGCGCACGCATGAGTGCGCGCTGATTTTCTGCGAAACCAAAATAGCACACCATATCAGGAGATAAGGGCACATGAATTTCATGCCAACAGAAGAGCAGCGTATGGCGGTGGATGGCTTCCGGCGTTTTCTGGAGGCGAAAATTCGTCCCATCGCCGATGCTCACAAAGATATCTATATCGAAAAAGAAAAAATGCGGGAAATTCTCGAAATGATGCTGCCCTATGGCATGGGTGGCAACGGCCCTATTGCCGAGGAGTTCGGCGGCGAGGGGATGGACTGGCTTACCTTCGGCATGCTGTACGAACAATTGGCGCGTGTATCTGCCGATATCGCCATCACCCTGTTGATTCAGCAAATGGTTGCCTACACCTTCGAGAAATGCACCAATGAGAAAATGAGGGCGGAATATCTGCCCCGGGTGTTGCGCGCGGAAATCATTGGCTGCAGCGGCATCAGTGAGCCGGATGTCGGCTCCAACGTCGCCGAAGTAAAATGTCGCGCCCGAGCTGAGGGCAGCGACCTGATCATCAATGGCGAGAAGACCTGGATTTCCAACGGGCATTATTCCGATTTCTGCTGCCTGATCGTGCGCACCTCCGACGATGGCGCGAAGGGCATTTCCATGGTGTTGGTCGATCGCAAGTTGCATGGCTACGAGAGCCGAAACATCGAGAAGTTGGGTCTGAACAGTACCTCAACCGCGCAATTGTTCTTCGGCAATGTACGGGTGCCGGCCACCAATCTGATGATCCAGCCGGGCGCTGGCTTGAAAAACACGGTGGTGTTGTTTGAAAAAGCCAGGCCACTTGTAGCGATGACATCGGTGGGCATCGCCCAGGCGGCGCTCGAAGTGGCGGTTGCCTATGCCAAGGAACGTAAACAGCATGGCAAGGTAATAGCTGGCCACCAATTGATTCAGGGCATGTTGGCCGAAATGGCAACGGAGCTGGATGCGGCGCGATTGTTGGTTTATCGCGCATTCGACATGATTCAAAAGGGGCAGCGCTCCGAAACGCAAAGCGCCATGGCCAAATGGTACGCAACAGAAATTGCCGTGAGTGTCGCTTCGCGCGCTGTGCAGATTCACGGTGGTAACGGAATCACCCGCGAATTTGGCGTGGAGCGACTGTTTCGCGCTGCGCGGATGATGACCATTCCCGACGGGACTACCGAAATTCAGAAACTGATTATCGGGCGCGGCTTGACCGGTGTGAATGCGTTCGCCTGATATTTAAAAGTGCAGACGTTCAGAGTTTGGCGAAGCGTGGCTGATCGACGCCGTCGATCACCACGCTTTCCAGAAACATCGCAAGGGGCCGGACCCACAATCGACCTGCGCCGTACTCGGGACGATAAACAACCAGCCATTCGTTAGTCTCGCTGTGCCGGGCAATGCCGATTACCTCGTACATGTTGCCCTTGTAGTGCCGATAACGCCCGGGTGCCGGGTTGGCCGGCGGTGGCGAGTCAACCACGATTTGGCTGCCGATTGATTTTTTGGGGGTCGATACGCAAGCCCTCGATCAGGGCACGCATGTGGCGAATGGCCTGCTCATCAAGATCGCCTTCGCCGGTAATCGCCTGTGTATAGATCGCGCCGATCATCATGTTGACCATCAGCTGGATGCATATCAGAGCGGTGTTTTGAAATGGATGAGCGCGGGATTGTCGGGCTGGACTTCCTCGCCAAGGCTGATCAGCCCGTCGCCCCAGAGTGGCAGCTCTTCCCGGCGCAGATAGACGTTTTTGCCGTCCTGCGTGCGCACCCAGGTGCCGTTGGTGCTCTGATCGACAAGGATGTACTTGCTGCGGCGAAACTCGATGCGGGCGTGCTGTCGCGATGCCAGGGTGCTGGGGACGGTGAGATTGCAGTCGTCGGCGCGACCGAGTACGAAAACGCCGGCATGGCTGCTAAACAGCTTTTCAAGCTTGCCGCAGCGAATGATGAGTGGTGCTGTGGTTGGTGTTGCGGCAGTGTTGCCGCCGGCGTGTATCGATACGATGGTCGTAACGTCTTCTTTTTCCTCCCAGATGACTTCATGAATGACGATCTCGGCGACTTTGCCTTTTACCGAGGCACGATCAAACATCCGGGCCTTTTCCGCCAGAGCAGCCGAGAGGTTTTTGACTGTGTCCTCGGTGGTGATGATCTGGCGGGCCTTGGCGATACCGGCCATACGTGCAGCGACGTTGACTGCATCGCCGAAGACATCGCCACCTTCAAGCAGGGCCGGCCCCCAGTGCAGGCCGATTCGCACCGCCACCTTGGTACCGGGACGAATCGGGGGGCTGGCCTCCATGGCCTCCTGGATGGCGCAGGCGGCGTGAATGCCGGCGTCCGCACTCGGGAAACGGCTCATGATTTCGTCGCCGATGGTTTTGATCACGATGCCGCCGTGATGGCGGGTGATGGCCGACATGCGATCGACGACATTCCCGATGAGCGCTTTCGCATCCTTGTCACCCAGCGTTTCATACAGGCGCGTGGATCCGGAGACATCGGCGAACATGACGGCGAAATGAGTATCGATCCTGGTCATGTAATACTCCGCATCCTTTGATGCTGAAAGCGCAAACAAAAACGATGTGTTGTGCGTTGATGGGGCACGGATTCCTAGTATCTACTGAAGGCCCTACAGCAAGTCAAGGAAGGCTTGGGCTGCCTCCCAAGCACATCCCCGCCGTTTTGCCAGCGATTATCGATTTCACAGTACCCTGATTTTCTCCAGCTGTTCTTCGAGGCGGGCCAGTGCCGCGTGCTGCTCGTTGAGTTTCGCACGCGACTGTGTGACAACATCGGCCGGCGCATTGTCGACGAACGACGGGTTCCGCAATTTTGTCTCGATACGGGCAACGTCGCCTCTGAGGCGTTCGATCTCTTTTGACAACCGGGTGAGTTCGGCCTTTTTGTCGATCAGCCCAGCCATGGGCACCAGGATTTCCATGTCGCCAACCAGCTGGGTCGCCGAAGGTGGCGCGGATTCTGCCGGATTGAGCCAGGCGAGGCTCTCAAGCCGCGCCAGTGCTTTGAGAAAAGTTGCGTTCTCTGCAGTCCGGCGCCGATCTTCCGGACTGCCGTTGTGGAAATACACCGGCAGCAACCTCGACGGGGGAATGTTCATCTCGCCGCGCACATTGCGCAGTGCCGTTACGATATCTTTTACCCACTCGATGTCTGCTTCAGCGCGCTCGTCGATGCGTTCCGGATTTGGCTCCGGCCAGGGTTGCAGCATGATCGTCGGGGCGGATTTCCCGGCAAGCGGAGCGATGGTTTGCCAGATCTCTTCGGTAATAAACGGCATGAAGGGATGTGCCAGCCGCAGGATCGCTTCCAGCACACGCACCAGGGTCCGGCGGGTTCCCCGCAGTGCTGTCGGTGAGGCATCGGGGTGGGTGAGTACCGTCTTGGAAAGTTCGAGATACCAGTCGCAGTACTCGTTCCAGACGAATTCGTAGAGTGATTGTGCTGCGAGATCGAACCGGAAGGCGTCGATGTGTGCGGCAATATCAGCTTCGGCTCGTTGCAGGCGCGAGGCGATCCAGCGATCAGCCAGCGATAACTCCACGGCGCCATCTGCCAGGCCGCAATCCTTGCCCTCGACATTCATCAGCACATAGCGCGTGGCGTTCCAGATCTTGTTGCAGAAATTGCCGTAGCCCTGGATACGCTTCATGTCGAAGAGAATGTCGCGGCCGGTGGCGGCGAGCGAGCAGAAGGTGAAACGCAGAGCATCGGTGCCGTAGGCCTCGATGCCTTCCGGGAACTGCTTGCGCGTCGCCCTGTCGATCCTGGCTGCATCCTGCGGCTTCATCATACCGGTGGTGCGCTTGGCGACAAGCGCCTCAAGGTCGATGCCGTCGATGATGTCGAGCGGATCGAGGACGTTGCCCTTCGACTTCGACATCTTCTGGCCTTCGTTGTCACGCACCAGGCCATGCACATAGACCTTGCGGAACGGCACCTGCGGCGTACCGTCCGGATTTTTCATGAAATGCATGGTCATCATGATCATCCGGGCGACCCAGAAGAAGATGATGTCGAAACCGGTAACCAGCACGTCGGTCGGATGGAAAGTTTTCAGTTCCGGTGTCCGTTCCGGCCAGCCGAGCGTGGAAAAGGTCCACAGCGAGGAGCTGAACCAGGTGTCAAGCACATCCTCGTCTTGCGTTAACTCGCCGGTATAGCCATCGGCGCGCGCCTTCCGGTAAGCCTCTGCTTCCGTGCGGGCAACGTAAATCTGATCGCTGTGTCGGGAATACCAGGCCGGAATGCGGTGTCCCCACCAGAGTTGTCGCGAGATGCACCAGTCCTGCAAATCGCGCATCCAGGCGAAATACATGTTTTCGTACTGCTTCGGCACGAATTGGATGCGGTCGTCTTCCACGGCCTTCACCGCCTCCACGCCAAGAGGCCTGGTTTTTACGAACCACTGCCAGGTGAGGTAGGGCTCGATAACGACGCCGGAACGATCGCCGCGCGGCACTTTCAGCGTGTGATCATCGATTTTTTCCAGCAGGGCCAGCGCATCCAGATCGTTGACAATCTGTTTGCGGGCGGCGAAACGATCGAGCCCACGATATTGGGCCGGCACGTTGTCGTTCAGCGTGGCATCGGGGGTGAAAATATTGATCAACGGGAGACTGTGGCGCTTGCCGACCTCGTAGTCGTTGAAGTCGTGTGCCGGGGTGATTTTCACACAGCCGGTGCCGAATGCCTGGTCGACATAACTGTCGGCGATGATCGGGATCAGGCGGTCAACCAGCGGCAGGCGAATTTGCTTGCCGATCATGTCCTTGTAACGCGCATCGTCCGGGTTTACCGCGACAGCGGTATCGCCGAGCATGGTTTCCGGACGCGTGGTGGCGACCACAAGGTGGCCGGAACCGTCTGCCAATGGGTAGCGGAAGTGCCACAGCGAGCCTTTTTCTTCCGTACTCACCACTTCCAGATCGGAAATCGCGGTATGCAGTTGCGGATCCCAGTTGACCAGGCGCTGGCCGCGATAGATCAGGCCGTCTTCATGCAGGCGCACGAATGCCTCCAGCACGGCTTGCGACAGACCGGTATCCATGGTGAATCGTTCGCGCGACCAATCGACCGATGAGCCGAGGCGACGAATCTGCCGGGTAATCGTGCCGCCGGATTGCCCTTTCCAGTCCCAGACTTTTGCGAGAAATTTTTCGCGGCCGAGATCATGGCGGCTGATGTTTTGCGCGGCGAGCTGGCGCTCGACGACCATCTGGGTGGCAATCCCCGCGTGGTCCGTACCCGGCTGCCATAGTGTGCGGTCGCCCTTCATCCGCCGGTAGCGAATGAGCAGGTCCATGATGGTGTTGTTGAAGCCGTGGCCCATATGCAGCGCGCCGGTGACGTTCGGCGGCGGGATCATGATGCAGTACGGTTTGCCGTCGCCCTGTGGTGCGAAATAGCCGGCCTGTTCCCAGCGGTGGTACCAGTGCTGCTCGATGGTGGCGGGGTTGAAACTTTTTTCCATGGCGATCAGCAAACCCGGAAGGAGTGTCGGCGGAGCGCCGGCGCGGGGCCGGCATGAGGCGGGCGATTATAGCGGCCGGGGTGCACGCGCGCTGCCGTTGGCGTGGGCATGGCGTCAGCCCTTGTGGTCTGGCGTCGACGTTAACTCTCGGGGAGCGGTGTTGCCGGACATTTCCTTGAGCAGGGATTCGAGCTCATTCTGCAGGCGCTGGCGCAATTCGGTGTTCAGGCGGGCAGCATGGGCTGCGACGATCTCGTCGACGATGGCCGGTGCCCGCGCTCGCAGGATGTGATCGGCGGCACGCAGCAGTTCCGGGGCCGCAGTTTTGCGCGCCACGGTGCGTGAGCGCGGCGGCAGTGCATTGTTCGGCGGCGCCGGCTCGTCGAACAGGGATTGTTGGTCGACGCGGCCGAGTGTGCGTACCAAGGGCGTACCGGCCGACAAGGGTACCGACGTCTGCGGGACGGGCTCCAGCAGGATCGGAATGGCAGCGAAGTTGTCGTCCGCGGTGGTCGCCGGTCTGTTGTCGGGGATTTCTGCGCTCATATTGGGGTCGTCAGCCGGCAACAGCGTTGAGCAGATACTGCACCAGCATGCTCACCGGCCGACCGGTAGCGCCCTTGTTCGGTGCGTGGCTATGCCAGGCGGTGCCGGCGATGTCGAGGTGCGCCCACTGATAATCCTTGGTAAAGCGCGAGAGGAAGCAGGCGGCAGTGACGCTGCCCGCCTTGGGCCCGCCGATGTTGGCCATGTCGGCAAAGGGGCTGTCTAGCTGTTCCTGGTATTCGTCCCACAGTGGCATCTGCCAGGCGCGGTCGTTACCTTCCTGGCCGGCTTGCAGCAGTGCATCGGCAAGCGCCGCGTTGTTGCTGTAGAGGCCGTGCGCCTGATTGCCAAGGGCAACGACGCAGGCGCCGGTGAGCGTGGCGATGTCGATGACGGTTTTCGGTTGGTATTTCGCGATCCAGGTCAGCACATCGCACAACACCAGCCGGCCTTCGGCGTCGGTGTTGAGAATTTCGACGGTCTGGCCGGACAGGGTCGTGACGATGTCGCCCGGACGCGAGGCGCGCCCGCTCGGCATGTTCTCCGCAGCGGCAATCACGCCGACCACGTTGATGGGCAGTTTCAGCTCAATCACCGCGTGCATGACGCCGAAGACGGCGGCGGCACCGCACATGTCATATTTCATCTCGTCCATGCCGGCGCCCGGCTTGAGACTGACACCGCCAGTATCGAACGTGATGCCCTTGCCGACGAACACATAGGGCTGGTCACCTGCCTTGCCGCCCTTGTACTCCAGGGCGATGACGCGACCGGGTTGTTCGCTGCCCTGGGTGACAGACATGAAGGCGCCCATGCCCAGCGCCTGAATCTGTTTCTCGTCGAGCACCGTGACATGCAACTTTTTCGTCTTGCGGGCCATGTGTCGGGCGTGCTGCGCAAGATAGACCGGGTGGCAAACATTCGGCGGCAGATTGCCCAGGTCGCGGGCCAGGCGGCGACCGGCGCAAATGGCCGTCGCCTGGGCGACGGCACGTTTCTCGATCTCGTGCGGTTGACGATCGGTGAGAGCCAGGGTGACGGATGCCAGCTGTACGGGCGGCTTTTTCGCGGTGCTCTTGCCGGCGTCCTTGCCGGACGGTTTGGACTTGAATCGGTCGAAGCGGTAGTTGGCATCGTCAAGCGACTTGATGGCCTCGCGGACCAGCCAGTCTTCACGGGCGCCGGCGATGCCGATGCCATCGAGCAGCAGTATGGCGTTGCGGGCGGGCATGCCTTTGAGTGCCGTAGCGATCGAGCCGAGTACACGATTGGCCTCGCATGTCGACAGGGGGTTCTCGGCGTTGCCGAGCCCGACCAGCACCAGGCGCGTCGCCTTGATGCCGGCGGGATGATGAACGATCAGCGTCTGCTTGATGGTGCCCTTCAGGTCGGTTTGTGCGACCAGTTTTTTCAGCATGCCGCCGGTGGCGCGATCGATCTGGCCGGCAGCCGCCGACAGGGTGCTGTCGGCATGGACACCGACCACAAGGCAGTCGGTGTGGGTAGTGACCGGATCGAGGTGCTTGATGCTGAACTGCATGATGGGGCTCCACGGAAGGGCAATCGGCGTATCGGGCAGGTCGAGCAGTCGCTACAATACGGCGTCCCGCCAGCTGGGCAAGCGTCGATATTGTGACGCTGACCGACTATAGGCAACGTCCCGAACTTCCAGCAAGCACGGAGAAGCGCGTGCTCGTCTACCGCTACCTGTCCCGGCTGCTGTTCGCCTCGACGCTTGCGGTCGCATTTGTGCTGGTGCTCGTGCTCGTATTCGGGCGCTTCATCAAGTACCTCGGCGACGCTGCTGAAGGCCGTATCCAGGCCGAAGTGCTGTGGAGTCTGCTGATCTTTCGCTTGCCCGGTTTTCTTGAATTGATTCTGCCGATGTCTTTGTTCATGGGCATCCTGCTTGCCTATGGGCGCATGTATGTCGATAGTGAAATGGTGGTGTTGCGTGCTGCCGGCGTCAGCAATATGCAACTGGTGCGCATGTGTGGTGTACCGGCGCTGATGATGGCGGCAGTGGTCGCCTCGTTCAGTGTGGCGCTCTCGCCCTGGGGTTATGCGGCGGTGCAGCAGACCCTCAAGGAACAGCGTGCTCGACCGGAGATCGACATGTTGTCTGCCGGTCGTTTCTACAAGCGCAGCGCTGACGGTGTTGAACGGGCCACCTATGCCGAGAAGATCGTCGACGGACGAACGCGATTGGAAAATGTGTTTCTTTCCGAATTTCCGGTCGGCGCTGCGGACGAGCGCAGGAAACCCAGCGTTGTCACGGCCGCTTCCGGGCGGCGCGTGCAGGACGGGGACGGCAATCAGTATCTCGAACTCACCAGCGGATTTCGCTACGAGGGGCAGCCTGGCCGCCCTGATTACCATGTGGTTGCATTCGAGTCCTACCGGCTGCGCATTGAGGCAAATCCGGTGCTGGTGACTGAGGAAATCCGCAGCATGCCAACCATGAAATTGTTTGGGCGACCGGATCTTCCGGCCATTGCCGAACTGCAATGGCGGCTGTCAGTGCCGCTGATGTGCGTGGTGGCGGTGCTGTTGGCGGTGCCGCTTTCGCGGGTACAGCCACGGCATGGACGATTCCTGAAGTTGTTGCCCAGCGTGCTGATGTTCCTTGCGTACCTCGTGTTGCTGATCGGCACCCGGCAGTGGGTCGAGAAGGGTGCGCTGCCGCCGGCGCTGGGACCCTGGTGGGTACACTCGCTGTTCGGTGCCCTCGGCATCGTCATGGTGTTCGGCGAGGAGTTGCGCCTGCGCTGGATAACCCGGTGGACCGCGGTATGAGGCGTGCCTGCGCATGAAGATGTTGCAGTCCTACATCGGCCGCTCCGTGCTGCTGGCGATCCTTGGGGTGACGTTTTTGTTGGTGTCGCTCGATCTGCTGTTTGCGCTGCTGACGGAAGTCGAAGAGTTGCGCGCCAGCTACCAGTTGCCGCAGGCAATCGAATTCGTGCTGCTGACAGCCCCGCGGCGGCTGTACGAAATGATGCCGACCGGCACACTGCTCGGTTGTCTGATCGCGCTGGGCGCGCTCGCCAACAACAGCGAACTGGTAGTGATGCGCGCTTCCGGCGTGTCATTGCTGCAGATTCTGTGGGCGACGTTGAGACCGGTGTTGCTGGTTGCCCTGGTTGGTTTTTTGGTGGGTGAGTATGCGGCGCCTTATACCGAACAGATCGCGCAGAGCAGTCGCGCGGTTGCGCTGGGCAGTGGCAAGGCGTTGTACTCGCGCTACGGCGTCTGGCATCGGGAAGGCAGCGAGTATATTCACGTCAACGCAGTCGAACCCAGTGGTCGCCTGTTCGATGTCACCCGCTTGCGTTTTGATGACACCGGGCGTCTTGTTCAGGCCAGCCACGCGCGCACTGCGCTGTTCCAGGGCGATCACTGGTTCATGGAAGATGTCGATGTGACCGAGTTTGGCCAGCGGGAAACACGCGCATCGACATTCGTTACCCTTGACTGGTACACCAGCCTCACGCCGGGACTGCTGACGTTGCTGACCATGAACGCCGAAGACCTGTCGGTCACCGGCCTGTGGCGTTATGCGAATTATCTTGCCGAGCAAGGGCTCGACGGCGCGCCGTATTTCCTCGCTTTCTGGAACAAGCTGATGCAGCCGCTAATGATGTGCGCGATGGTGTTCATCGCCATTTCGTATGTCTTCGGTCCGTTGCGTCAGGTGACCATGGGGTCGCGTATTCTGGCTGGCATTGTCACCGGGCTTGCGCTGCGTTATTCCGAGGAACTGACCGGCACGGTGGCGCTCGTCTATCAGTTTTCGCTGCTGGCGGCGGCTGTTGTCCCGGTAGCAATCGGGGTATTGATCGGGCTGCTGGCGATGCGGCGGGCAGGCTAGCGTTGGCGCGGCTGGCTCCCTTGGCACCGGCAAGCTACAGTAGCGGCAGTTCATGAGGAGCGTCCATGGCTGAGGCCTTGATCCGCTGGTCCTGCGCCGGCAGGAGTGACCGCGGTGCGAAGCGGAAAATCAATGAGGATGCCATCCTGCTTCGTCCGGACGTCGGCGTTTGGCTGGTGGCCGATGGCATGGGCGGCCATGAGGCTGGCGATGTCGCATCCCGTATGGTTGCCGACGCCGTGGCCCAGGTACGCGTTGAAGGCAAGTTTTCCCAGGTCGTTGATCGTGTTGAGGATGCCCTGGTCAGGGTCAATCACCAGATCAGGGATCATGCTGCGCGCGTCTTTGGTGGGCGCACCATGGGTTCGACGGTGACGAGTCTGATGACCAATGGCCGTCTGGGCGTGTGTCTGTGGGCGGGCGACTCGCGGCTCTATCGTCTGCGCGACGCCCGACTCGAGCAGATGTCGCGCGATCACAGCGAGGTTCAGGAACTGCTTGACCGTGGTCTGCTGGCACCGGAGGAAGCCGCCAATCATCCTCACTCCAACGTCATTACCCGTGCCGTCGGCGGCGCGCCCGAAATCTTCCTCGATGTGATGCTGTTTGAGATTCTGGCAGACGATCTGTTCCTGCTCTGCAGTGACGGTCTCTACAACGAACTCGATCCCGGGGAGATTCAACAAGCGCTCGATCAGGACATCGAACGCAGTGCCGATCTGCTGTTGAAGATGGCGCTTGCCAAGGGAGCCCGCGACAACGTCTCGCTGGTTCTCGTCAGGGCGGAGGTCGCCTGACAGGCGAATGGAATAGAGATGTCCGAATCACCCAAGCACCCCCCCGGAAAACCGAGCCAGACGCCCGTGCCGCCAGTCGCCGGGACGGCGACCGGCGATGAGGCAACGGTTCTTGGCAAAACCAGTCCGCAACGCACCGCCACTTCGCGGACACACGCCGTGCCGCCACCGCCCCGGCCGCCAACGCCACCAACGGATGAATCAACGGTCCTCAATACGCGAACCCGGCCGCCGGCTGCGGATGGCGAGGCAACGGTCATCAATACCGCCCGCACAGGGAGTCGTCCGCAGAGTCCTCCCAACGAAGACACGACAACCTTCTCACCGACCACGGGTATCCCGCGGGATCTGACCGCCGACGGCACCACGCAGGGGCCGGACTACGGTGTGAGCGAGACTGCGCAGTTGCTTGCCGAGGGCGAGCGCATCATCAAGAGTCGTTTTGTACTCGAAAAGCTGCTTGGTTCCGGCGGCATGGGTTCGGTGTACAAGGCGCGCGATCTGCGCAAGGTCGAGGCGCACGACCGCAATCCTTACGTCGCCATCAAGGTGTTGAACGAGGATTTCCAGAAACACCCGGATGCGTTCATTTCGCTTCAGCGCGAGGCGCGCAAGTCGCAACACCTTGCGCATCCGAACATCGTAACCGTCTACGATTTCGATCGCGATGGCGACATCGTCTTCATGACGATGGAATACCTCGAGGGCGAGCCGCTCGACAAGTATCTGAAAACCAACAAGGCCAAAGGGATCGTTGGTGCGAGCGACAACGATGCGCTGCTGTTGACGCGCGGCATGTGTGCCGCGCTGGCGCGTGCGCATGTGCAGAACATCGTTCACTCCGATTTCAAACCGGGCAACGTATTCGTAACCACCAAGGGTGATGCGAAGGTTTTCGATTTCGGCATCGCCCGTGCCGTTGCCAGCTCCGAGCGGCACGGGCAGGCCAGTGAAGGCGACAAAACGGTATTCGATGCGGGCGGTCTGGGGGCCTTGACGCCGGCTTATGCCAGCCTTGAGATGTTGCAAGGCGAGGAGCCTGATCCGCGCGATGATATTTATGCGCTGGCCATCGTGGTCTATCAGCTGTTCACCGGCAAGCATCCCTTTGATCGTCTGCCGGCCGACCACGCGGAACAAAAGAAGCTCAAGCCGGAAAAACCCCCGCGGCTCACCGCGCAGCAGTGGAAGGCTGTGCGTCGTGGTCTGGCATTCAAGCGCGCAGAGCGTACGCCGAGCGCTGAGATTTTCCTGCAGGAGTTCGAACACAAGGCACCGATCAAGGTGTACATGGCGGCCGCGCTGGTTGCGATACTCTTTGCCACGGTCATTTATTCGGTGATACAGGGTCCGCAAATCGTTGAGCGTGAGCGGGTGGTAGAGAAAAGCACGGGCGTTGACCTTGCGACGGCCCGACTTGATTTTCAGCGAGAACGTGTCGATTCCGTGCTGAAACAGACGCCGTGGCGCGGTAACTGGGAAGAAAAGCTCTACGTCGAGTATCAGGGCTATGCTGAGGTTGTCGGCAAAAACGATCAGGGCCTCGGCAACCTGCGCAAGCGCATCGGCAGCCTCTATCTGGCGCGTATCACGCAGCTGCGCGAGGCAGATCAGTTGGAGGCGGCAGAGCTGGCGATACGCAATGCCGAAACACGCTATGCGATCGATCCTGGTTTATTGGCCAATGAGAAAATGCTGGTGGCTTCGGCAGTTGAGGCAAGGAAGGCGGCCGATGCGCAGCGGGCGCAGGAGCAGCAACTGGCCATGGCGAAGATGAGCGAAACGCAACGCAAGGCCATGGAGGCGAAGATTGCGCAGGAGCAGGCCGCACAGCAACAGCGACTGAGCGAGCTGCAGCGTAAGTCGATGCCGCAGGCCGACCTGCAACTCCAGACACAGGTGCAGGCCGTGCGCAGCAAGCTGCAATGTCCGAACGGTGATCTGAACGTGCGCAGCGTTGGTGTGGCGGTGAAAAATCTGCAGCAGCTTGACGCGGCGCTGGTTGCCGGCCTGACGCCGGAATTTTCCAGGGCGCTGGCCGGTTGCATAACGCAATTGGGTCAGCGCGATCCAGCGGCTGCCGAACAGACGCGACAGATCGCGCTGCAAATCTTTCCTGGCAATGAGGCGCTCAAGTCGGCGTCGGTCGGTAGCGGTGATGCCTGCCCGCGTTCTCTTGCCGGCCTTGGCGGTCGTGGCTTGCGCGCGACATGTCGCGATAGTCTGGGTGCCGTGGGGGAAGGCCCGCGTCTGGTTGTGATTCCCGGTGCGGCCGGCGTGCCGGTGTTTGCGCTGGGCAAGTACGAGCTTTCGGTTGGGGAGTTCAACCAATACTGCCGGGCCAGCGGCGAGTGCGCCGGGGCGGCTGGCCCGGCCAACCTGCCGATCACCGGTATCGGCCTTGCCCAGGCGCAGGGATATCTGCGCTGGTTATCGAAGGAATCACAACGCACCTATCGCTTGCCGACGCAACAGGAATGGGCGATGGCGGCACGCGCTGACGGCGCCGAAGCCGATCCCAACCGCAACTGCACGCTGGATTCGATGGGCATTCGCAAGGGCGATGCAATGGTGCCGATCGATACTGGCATACCTAATGCATGGGGGCTGGTCAACCATGTGGGCAACGCCCAGGAGTGGGTGCTGGCGGAGGGTGTCGGCGGCAAGGCGGCGCTGGCTCGGGGGGGCGCACGTACGGATCCTATAGGCGAGTGCGGTGTCGGCTCGCAGAAAACGCACACCGGTGGTGCGGATCCCGTCACCGGTTTCCGGGTCCTGCGGGAAATGCGCTGAGGAGTGAACATGGGCGTCAGTGAAGACAGCCAGCAACTGCGTCGTCTTGCCCGGGCGGTGATGTCCGGCGAGCTGACGCGCGAGGAGTATCTTCGACAGCGTCGGGTTCTCGTCGATCGTTATGCGGGCGACGTGCCGATGACCTCGCAACCGCTTGCTGCCGTTCTGGAGCCGTCGTTGCGGATGGGCGTTGAGCATACGGTGCCGAATATGCATACGACACCAACAGTGCCTTATCGGCATGACACTGATATCACCATGATTGGTGGTGATCAGGGGCAGACGCGGCGGCGTCAGGCCGTGGTGTTGGGCGAGCCGACTGCGGATCGTCATGCGGCTGTTGGTCGTGGCGATTTGTGGATCGGTGTGATGGTTGGTGTTATTTTGCTCGCGCTCGCGATTGGGGGCCTGCTCGTCTTTCTGTGGTAGAAGTCCCGGCCGGCACCGGTTACCCAATGGTTGGTTGTCTGCATGGCGGGGATCAGGGATATGCTCGTTCGAATGGGTGCCTTGGTGTTGTTGGTGGCCGTCGTCGTTTCCGGTGCCGTCGTTTCCCGTGTGGCGCTGGCGGCAGACCAGGCTTCGTTTCCCGGCCAGCAGGTGCAGCCGGATATGGGCGAACAGTTCGAGGCACGCACCCGTATTGAGGGTGAAGACGGCACCATCCCGCCGGTGATTGAACGCAACCCCGACCCGCAGGCCGGCCCGCGTATCTGGGTCAAGAGATTCAAGCTTGATTCGCTTGCGGAATTTCCTGAAGACGGCGTTACCCGCGAAGCCGTTGGCCGTCTCGTCGAGCAATTGCGTTTTGATGCGATGAAACTGAAGGAACATATCGCCTACGGTTATGGCCGGCAGGATCTCGTCGATATTGCCCAGATTCTTGCTGATATCGAGGCGCGTGGCGTCTTCGCGGAAGTCACGCCGCTTGATGTCGAGACGCTGATGGAAATCGTATCCGAGCAACGCTTGCAGCGTGGTCTGACCCACGGACAGCTTGAAGAAATTGCACAGGCCGTCACGCAGTATTACCGTGAGCACGGTTACATTCTTGCGCGCGCCTATATTCCGTCGCAGGAGGTGACCGGCGGTGTCGTGGAACTCAGGGTGCTTGAGGGCCGTCTGGGTTATGTGCAGGTACAGGGCGAGCCGCGGTACAACAAAAAATTGTTGATGCAGCCGTTCGGCTCCGTGTTGGGTGGGCCGGTGACGGCCGACAATATCCAGGAAGCGATGTATCTCGCCAACGATCTGCCCGGCATCGAGTTGTTCGGCTATTTCACGGCCGGCGATCAGCTGGGTGAGACCAGGCTCAATTTGAATGTGCGTGAAGAAAAACGGTGGGACGCGTTGCTCCGTCTTGACAATCAGGGCACCGATTTTACCGGCGAGTATCGGTTGTTTGGTCAGGCGCAGTGGCTGAACCCCATTGGCATTGGCGATGAGGTGCGTGTCGGCGTGCTGCAAAGTGGCGAGCCGGCGAATTCGACATATGGCATGGTCGAATACATAGTGCCGGTATTCGGTTTGCGCAACAAGCTGGCGGTCAACGCGAGCTACAACGACTACATCGTCGGCGGCAGTGCCGATTTCGAAGATCTGGTAGGCACGACGACTACCTTCGAAGCAAACTTCAAGCACAACTTTGAGCGCGGGCGGCGCGGTAATTTTTATACGGGCGTTGTCGCTGCCAACAAGCAGTCCGATCTTGCCGGTATTGGCGGCACGTTTGCCAAGAGTGAGGAGAGTCGCAACGCCGGCGTCACGATCGACTGGGATCAGCTTTATGAGCGCCAACGCCTGTTGGCGCGCCTCGTCGCGCAGCTTGATGGCGGAGAAGTGGTTGCCGGTCTGGAAGATGGGCAATCGGATACCTTTGCGAAGCTGTACTTCGAAGGATCGGTGCTGTTTTTCGTCCCCCTGCCC
Source organism: Pseudomonadota bacterium (assembly GCA_049324495.1). Lineage (GTDB taxonomy): Bacteria > Pseudomonadota > Gammaproteobacteria > Pseudomonadales > JADFDG01 > JADFDG01. The sequence goes on along the minus strand of JBMOOP010000052.1, from coordinate 1,216 downwards.
TTCACCGACAAAACCAACCGGATGGTAGTCAACACGATCGGCCAGTGGAGCGACGTGAAGATGCCGAGCGTTGAGTTGTTCTCCCTCGGTGGGCCGAACGCGGTGCGCGCCTACGGACCCACGACCTTCTCGGCGGATCAGGCGCTGCTGGTCGGCGCAGAATGGTATCCCGAACTGCCCGGGGTGCTGGATATCGATATTGCCGCCGGCAAAAGTGTGGCGGACATCCTGCAATTCACCTTGTTTCTCGATGCCGGCTACGGCACTCAGATCGCGCTCGAGCCGAGCACGGGGCCCGCGCCCAGCGATCAGTGGGCAGCGCTGCTGGGCGCAGGCCTGGGTATCCGTTTTGACTGGGGCAAACGTTTCAGCGGGCAGATGAGTATCGCGCAGCCGATCAACAGCAAATTTTCGGATGCGGATACTGCAGCGGCCACTGAGGAATCGGTGCAGGTCTGGTTTGATCTGACCTACACGATGAATTGATTTGTTGTTGGGGGGGAAGGCAGGGATTCCTGCCACCGCAACCTTACAGGAAAAGGAGCTGGGATCATGGCTGGCATCATACCAAGGCGGTCTACCCGGGCTTTTCGGGCAACAATAAGCTTCCTGCTTGCGGTTCTGATGGTGCTGCCCGGCGGTACGGCCTGGGCAGCGCCGGTCGGCGGCCGTGTGACGAGCGGTTCCGGGACGATCTCAAACCCGTCGACAACGCATACGCTCATTGCACAGAAGACACAGCGCCTCGCGCTGGATTGGCAGTCGTTCGATATCGCTGCTGCCGAACGCGTGCAGTTCGCCCAGCCCAACAGCTCGGCGGTGGCGCTAAATCGCATTCTCGACGGCAAGGCCAGCCAGATTTTCGGTCAGCTCGATGCCAATGGCCGCGTCATTCTGCAAAATTCGCACGGCATTCTGTTCGGACGTACCGCCCGCATTGATACCGGCAGCCTGATTGCCACGTCGCTGAATGTCGATCTGGCTGCTTTCGAGCGCGGCGATGCCGTGCTGGTGCTGGCGGAGGACGCTGCAGCAGCGGGCCAGATCATCAACCAGGGGGTGATCAACGCGGCCAGCGGTGGTTCCGTGGCGCTCATCGGCGGTGCCGTGAACAACGAGGGCCTGATCACGGCGCGCCTCGGTCGCGTCGATCTGGCGGCCGGTTCCGGGGCGGTGCTCACCTTCGACGAAGACAACATGATTGGTGTGCGCGTCA
>JBMOOP010000051.1:0-2257 GCA_049324495.1 Pseudomonadota bacterium | reverse complement strand
TGGCCGACACCCTGCACAAGGCAGCGGACACCGCACTGCAATTGATGGGTGCCCGCGGCTACTCGAAAGACACTCTGGTTGACTGGGTCTATCGCTATGCGCGTCAGGCGCGTTTGGTTGACGGGGCAAGCGAAGTCCACAAGATGGTGCTGTCACAAGCGTATCTCGCCAGGCGGGCCGACTTCTTCAAGTGGGGAGTCTGAGCGCGTGGATGTCGGCAGTCTGGCGGCGTTTCTGGCTGAACAAACCGGTGCTGCCACGGTGCTGGTCGACAACCTGCACAAGTTGGCCGGCGGCGCGATCCAGGAAAACTGGGCGGCTGATCTGGTTGTCGATGGCGGGCCACAGGCGGGTGTCATCGCCGTGGTCATCCGCTGCGATGCGGCAAGTGGCGTCGGTCATTCGCATACGCGGGCCCAGGAATTTGCGTTGTTGAAGGCGGCGTTTACTGCGGGCGTTACCGTGCCGGAGCCACTCTGGTGCGGCGACAAGTCCGTGTTTGGCCGGGATTTTTTCGTGATGCGGCGCGTCAACGGCACATCTGCCGGCCATCGGCTGGTGAAAGACTTGTCATTGGGTGGTGAGAATGCTGGGCGTGCTGTGCTGGTGCAAAGACTGGGTGAGGAAATCGCGAAGATCCAGCGTGTACAGCCCTCGATTGAACTTTCTTTTCTCGAGCAGCCGGAAATTCACCCGGCGCTGCATTTTATTGCGCGATCGCGCGCTTATTTGGACAGCCATCACACGCCGTATCCCGCGCTCGAATGGGGTTTGCGCTGGCTTGAGCAGCAGGTGCCGGATTGTGATGGCTGGCGCAAAGAGCAATTGGTACTCGCGCATCGTGATTTTCGTACTGGCAACTATCTGGTTGATGCGCATGGCCTCACCGGTGTGCTCGACTGGGAATTTGCCGGTTGGTCGCATCCGCTGGAAGATCTCGGTTGGTTGTGCGCACGCTGTTGGCGTTTCGGTCAGCAAGGCGATGCCAAGGCGGCCGGGGGTATCGGCTCGCGGGCAGACCTGCTCGCGGGTTACAACCGTATCAGTGGCCGTACGGTAATACCGGCGGAACTTTATTACTGGGAAGTGTTCGGTGAGCTGCGTTGGGCAATAATCGCCATCGGCCAGGGCGAGCGGCATATTGCCGGCCGTGAAGCGTCGCTTGAACTGGCGCTTACCAGTCATCTCGTGCCAGAACTTGAATTGCATATTCTGCGGCTCACCGGCATCGATTTTTCCGCCGAATTGCAGGCCGGTGAAAATCATGCGTGATCGCCCGCAGGGTCATGAACTTCTGGTTATTGCCGCGAAAACATTTCGCGAGGAAATCCTGCCTGTTTTGCCGGATGAAAAGAAATACGCTGCATTGATGATTCTCAATGCGCTGTCAATCGCAGAGCGCCAGCAGGCGACTGGCGAAGGCCCGCTGAATGACGAGTGCGACCTGCTGGAGGTGTTGCTTGATGTCTCGCCGCAGGCGAGCGAGCTGCGCGCGCGCGCCGTGGAACTCAATCGCGAGTTTGCCCGGCGAGTCCGCGTAGGTGCATATGACGACGACGACACGGGTCGCCATGTGCTGTGGGCGCTCACCTTGCAGCGGGTGCGCGAAAGTGCGCCGCGCTACTTGAAGGCCGAAGGCATCGAGTAAATTACGCCGGACGCCGATCCAGCACCCGCATACCCAGCGCTTCCAGCAGAGATGGTCGTTCGACGCGCTGTGCGCCGGCCAGATCGGCGATGGTGCGGGCAACGCGCAGCACGCGATCAGTGGCGCGTGCGGAAAGCCGCAGCTTCTCCAGTGCCTCGATCAGGAATGCATGATCGTCATCCGTCAGTGCGACGGCAGCTGCGAGGGCTTTGCCGTCCAGCATCGCGTTGGTGCAACCTTGTCGTGCCAGCTGCCGTGTGCGCGCGGCAATCACGCGCTGGCGTACCATTGCGCTCGTTTCGCCGGGGACACGCGCGGTGAAAGTCGATGGTGGCACGGCTGCCACTTCGACATGGATATCGATGCGGTCGAGCAATGGCCCGGAAATGCGCGTGCGGTAACGTTCGGCGCGCTCGCAGGTATAGCCGCAGCCACGCTGCGGATCGCCAAGGAAGCCGCAGGGGCAGGGATTCATGGCGGCGACCAGCTGGAAGCGCGCGGGGAACGTGACCTGCGCTGCGGCGCGGGTCAGGTTTACAGCGCCGGATTCGAGCGGTTCGCGGAGCATGTCCAGTGTGCGGCGGTCGAATTCCGGTAACTCATCCATGA
>JBMOOP010000050.1:0-20279 GCA_049324495.1 Pseudomonadota bacterium | reverse complement strand
GTCGGCCGTCTCGACAAGGACTCCGACGGGCTGATTCTGCTCACCAACAACGGTGACATCGTCAACGACATCCTCCGCGCTGCAAATCACCATGAGAAGGAATATCTGGTCACGGTTGATAAACCGGTAACGCCGGAATTTGTCGCCGGCATGGCCGGTGGCGTGCCGATCCTTGAGACGGTAACGCGGCGCTGCCGGGTGCAGAAAGTCGATCGGCATACGTTTCGCATCATTCTCACCCAGGGACTCAACCGGCAGATTCGCCGCATGTGCGAGCACTTCGGCTATGAAGTGCAACGCTTACAGCGGGTGCGGATCATGAGTATCCGGCTCGGCGGGCTCAAACAGGGGCACTGGCGAAATTTGCGTGACGATGAGCTTGAACAGCTGCTGACGCAGCATAAACCCCGGTAATTTTTCGGCCCCCTCACATGGGCTGTTGACCGGCGGTGTCCATCGCCTTTTCTCTTGCCTGCCGCTGCTCTTCCAGCAGCCTGTAGGCGATGTAATACCGGGTGATGTTGGCCACATAGCGCACCGGTTCGCGGCCGATGCGCTCGCCGGTCACGCGTTCGACATTGTCGAACCATTTTCCTGAATTCAATCCGCGTGCTGCAGCGAGTCTCTGCATCTTGCGGATATTCCCCGGCCCGGCGTTGTAGGCGGCAAAAGCCAGCAGCGTGCGGTTGTAAGGGTCTATGTTCGGCGCGCTGAAATAATCGTCGACCAGCGCGCGCAGGTACTTGATGCCTGCGTGGATATTGGCATCGGTCTGGTGGATATCGCCCACCTGCATCGCTTTGCCGGTGCGCGGCAACAACTGCATGATACCCACGGCGCCCTCGGCGCTGCGCGCGCGCTGATCGAGCCCGGATTCCTGGAAGCCCTGCGCAGTGACGAGCAGCGGATCGAAGCGGTATTGCGCAGCGTATTTGTTGAAGATATCCACTACGGCGTCGAAACGCGCCACTTCCTGTCGCGACAACGGTGCGCGCAGCCAGCGATTGTTGCCGTAATAGCGTTTGACGAGCACATTGCCAAACTCGGTACCGATGCGGTGGCCGCGGATGAAGTCGTCCACCACGGTTTGCAGTTTCGGTGTGCCCTTGCGCAACCCCCAGGCAAGGGAAGCGCCGTCACGCACCGTCACCGGTTCGATGCGGATATCCGGCAACAGTGAGGCCCAGAGGTGAGCCTTGTAATCATCGACCACGGTGTGCTCGATGATGCCGGCATTGACCAGCTCGAGGATGTCTTCATCTTCAAGGTGCTCGTCGGCACGGCGCACGGTGATGGGCGCGCGGCCAGCGAGCACAAAACTGCTGGTGAGCGCGTTGAGACTGGCACGGTAGCTGCTCGATTCGCGCACGAAGAACTCCTGCCCGGCGAGGTTGTAGCGATGTTGCAGCAGCGGTGAGTTGCGGCGACTCACCACAATCTCGCTGACGCCGTCGTGGATCGGCAGGCTGAAATCAATTTGCTGTGCGCGCTCCGGCGTGATGGTGAGGCCGGCGACGGCAATATCTGCCTTGCCCGCCACGAGCATCCCGATCAGCTCGCTGCGCGACGCGGGGATAATAACCACATGAATACGCCGCAGTGTGCGCTGATAGCGGCGATTGAGCCAAGCTTCAAATTCGCGCATGGCTTCGTAGGCCATACCGTATTGCCGGCCCTTTTCGATAAAATAATCGGTGCGGTTCCAGGCGACCACGGCGCGGATTTGCCGCTGTTTGATCATGCCGTCGAGGTCGTCGGTATGTTGCCCTGTGACGAAGGCGTCGATGATCGCCGCGTGGTCCGCTGCGGCCTTTTCCTTTGCCGGCAGCCATACCGGCACCCAGGCGAGCAGCAGCACTGGAAGGAACAGACGGGGCCACCTCAGGCGGTTAGTCATACTCCGACCATAGCGCAGACGCGCCGGAACAACTCAGAACATCTTCACAAAGAGCGCGTCCGGCACCAGCTTGCCGAAGGCCAGCATCACCTTCCACGGCCAGGCCGGCACGATCAGGCTGGCTCGCTTGGCTTCAATGGCGTCGACCATGGTGCGGGCGGCCGCATCGGCTTCGATCACGAACGGATATTTCTCCATGCCGGCAACGAGCTCGGTGCGGATAAAGCCCGGGTGAATGGCGGTAACCGCAATGCCGTGTTTGGCAAGTTCAGCGCGGGCGGCGCGCAGCCACATGGACAGTGCCGCCTTGCTTGCGGAGTAGGTGCCGCTGCCGGGAATCGGCATCATCGCGGCAACGGACGAGACGCCGACCAAATGCCCTTTTTTCTGCGCCCGAAAATGTTTCGCGGCGGCATCCAGAGTGGCGATGGCGCCGATAAAATTCACCGCCATCACGTTCTTGTCCTTGCAGATGTCGCCGGATCCGGTGCGATTGATGGCGGTAATGCCGGCATTGGCGACCATGATGTCAAGGCCGCCGAGTTTTTCGCGCAGCGCATCGACAGCACCATGGACGGTTTCGTCGCGGGTGACATCAAGCACGGCCACTTCAACCTTCGCGCCGGTCTTGCGCAGTTCCTGCGCGAGCGCCTCGAGACGGTCGATGCGGCGGGCCATAAGGCCGATCGTATAGCCGCGCTGCGCGAATTCGCGGGCCAGTGCTGCCCCGATGCCGCTGGAAGCGCCGGTGATGATGACGGTCTGGGTCATGGGTCAGGCTCCGTGGGGTCTGCGCCAAAGAGTATGCCAGTTGGAGGCGGTATTGCCGTACGGCATGGTTGTAACGCAGTTGTCAGCGAGCGACGAGGCCACCGTCGACAGCCAGTGTTTGCCCGGTGATGAAGCTGGCTTGTGGCGAGCACAGGAATACGACGGTATCGGCAATTTCCTGCGCGGTACCCATGCGGCCCATCGGGTGCAGTGCGCCGAATTGTTTTTCCGCAGCGGGATCCTTGTGCGTGATGCGATCGATCATTTCAGTCTTGATCGCGCCCGGACATACCGCGTTCACCCGGACGCCGATTTCTGCGTACTCGATGGCGGCGGTGCGCGTCAGTTGCACTACGCCACCCTTGGATGCGCAATACGCCGGCAGGCCGGTAAAGCCAACCAGCCCGGCAACCGACGCAATATTGACAATCGCGCCCTGCTTGCGTGGCGCCATGATGCGCAATTGTTCGCGCATACACAAAAACAGGCCGCGCAGGTTGACGGCGATAACGCGATCGAAGTTTTCCAGGGTGCACTCGGCGAGCGGTGCGGTTTCGCCTTCGATACCGGCGTTGTTGCAGGCAGCGTCAATGGCGCCAAAGGTACTCATGGCGCGCTCATGCAGCAGGTGTACCTGTTGCGGATCAGTGACATCGCAGGCAACGAACAGCGCGCGGCGGCCGAGCGCACGAACTTCCGCCGCAGCCTGTTCGCCGCGTTCGGCGTCGCGATCAGCAACGACGACGTTGCAACCGGCGCGTGCGAACGATAGCGCGACGGCGTGACCGATGCCGGTGGCGGCCCCGGTCACGAGGGCAACGGAGTTGGCGGCATAACTCTGGGTATTAAACATGAGCGTAGCTTCCAGCAAAGAAGGGGATTCATCGTACCTGCAGGCGGTGCAGTCGGCGTATTGATGTAGCGCACGGTTATTGCTTTACCCTTGCAGCAACCCGATATCCGCCGTGCGCAAAAACAACCCGCGCAATTGCGCCAGCAGTGCCAGACGATTCGCGCGCACCTGCGGATTCTCCGCATTCACCATTACCTTGTCGAAAAAGGTATCGATTTCCGCACGCAGGCCGGCCAGCGCGCCGAGTGCGGCAGCGTAGCTCCCCTTGGCGAACAGCGGTTCCAGCTCAACGGTGAGTATGGCGACGCGGGCGGCCAGCGCCTGCTCGGCAGCCTCGATGAGCAGCGATTTGTCGATACATGTCGCAGCGGCCGCACCGTCTTTCGCCAGAATATTGGCCACGCGTTTGTTGGCGGCGGCCAGCGCTGCCGCTTCCGGCAACGCGCGAAACGCCTGCACGGCCTGCACGCGCCTGGCGACATCGAGTGGTCGCGTGGCGCCGACCGCGAGCACGGCCTGGACGGTATCTGTCGCAATACCCTGCTCGGCAAAGTAAGCCAAATAACGGCCGGCGATGAATGCGAGCACGTCTTCCCGGGTATTGCGGTTCTCGAGTTTTTCCGCGAGCAACTGCACGGCGTCTTCCACCAGATCGGCAAGATCAAGATCGAGCTCTCGTTCAATGATAATGCGCAGCACACCGAGCGTGGCGCGACGCAACGCAAACGGGTCCCTGTCACCGGTAGGGGGTTGGTTGATGCCGAAGATGCCGGCCAGCGTGTCGAGCTTGTCGGCGAGCGCGACGGCGGCACCGGTCTTCGTCTGTGGCAGCCGATCACCGGCAAAACGCGGCAGGTATTGCTCGTCGAGTGCGGCGGCAACTTCTGGCGGCAGCTTTTCGGCGCTGGCGTAGTAGCGCCCGGCAATGCCCTGCAGCTCCGGGAATTCGCCGACGAGTTCCGTGGCGAGATCGGCCTTGCACAACAGGCCCGCGAGAGCAGCATCGTCACGGTTGCCGCCGATGCGCCGCGCGATGCCGGCAGCCAGATGCGAAACGCGCTCGGCTTTCGCGTAGGTGGTGCCGAGCTTTGCCTGGAACACTACGGTTTTCAGGCGCTCATTGCGTTGTGCGAGCGGTACTTTCAGATCCTGCCGGTAGAAAAATTCGGCGTCGGTGAGGCGCGGCCGCACGACTTTTTCATTACCGGCAACGATGTATTCCGGATGCGGGCTGTCGATATTGGCGACGGTGATGAACACCGGCAGTAACTTGCCCTGCCCGTCCACGAGACAGAAATATTTCTGGTTGTCCTGCATCGTGGAAATGAGTGCTTCCTGCGGCACATCGAGAAAGCGTTTCTCGAAAGTGCAGGCCAGCGGCACCGGCCACTCAACCAGAGCGGTGACTTCGTCGAGCAAGGCGTCTGGCATCAGCGGGGTAGCGCCATGGCTGGCGGCAAGCGCCTGCACGGCGTCGCGGATCTGCTCGCGGCGGGCATCGAAATCGGCGATTACCCGGGCGTCGCGCAATGCCGGAATATATTGTTTTGGCGTGCTGATGGGGACTGCAGATGGGTGATGGAAACGGTGGCCGCGCGACTGGTTGCCCGCTTTTTGGCCGAGAATTTCGCCGTTGATTACCTCGTTGCCGAACAACATCACCAGCCACTGCGTCGGCCGTACGAACTCGATGCGGCGCGCACCCCAACGCATACGCTTGGGCACAGGCAGCTTGTCGAGCGCATCCCGGACGATGCCGGGCAGCAACGCGACCGCCGGCTCGCCTTTCACTTGCCGCACGAAACGCAGCTTCTCTCCGGCGCGATCGAGAGCGGCAATGTCGACACCATTCTTTTTCGCAAAACCGAGCGCGGCTTGCGTCGGGTTGCCATTGGCGTCGAACGCGGCCTTCACCGGCGGGCCATCCATGCTGAGGGTGCGATCCGGTTGCGTGACGCCAACCGCCTCGACCATCACTGCAAGGCGCCGCGGCGCAGCAAACGGCCGCACAGTACCGTGCGGCAAACCGGCCTTCTCGATGCCCGCAACCACTTCGGCAGCAAATTCATCGCGCAATTTTCGCAGCGCTTTCGGCGGCAGTTCTTCTGTGCCCAGCTCGACGAGAAAATCACGGCTATTCAGGACGCCAGACATCACGCAGACTCCTTATTCGCGGCTTCTGCTTTCGCGATCACTTCAGCGCGTAGCGCCGGTGGCGCCAACGGGAACCCGAGTTTCAGCCGTGAATCGAAATAGGCTTGCGCCACGGCGCGGGCCAGGGTTCGCACGCGCAGGATATAACGCTGGCGCTCGGTGACCGAAATTGCGCGGCGCGCATCCAGCAGGTTGAAGGTGTGCGATGCTTTTACCACCATTTCATACGACGGCAGCGCGAGACTCACCGCCATCAGGCGATTGGCTTCGCTTTCGTAGAAGTCGAACAGGCCGAACAGTTTTTCGACGTTGGCGTGCTCGAAATTGAATGTCGACATTTCCACTTCGTTCTGGTGGAAGACGTCGCCGTAGGTCACGCGACCGAACTGGCCGTCGGTCCACGTCAGGTCATAAACCGAATCGACGCCCTGCAGGTACATTGCCAGGCGTTCGAGCCCATAGGTGATTTCGCCGGTGACCGGGTAGCACTCCAGCCCGCCGACCTGCTGAAAATACGTGAATTGGGTGACTTCCATGCCGTTGAGCCACACTTCCCAGCCGAGGCCCCAGGCGCCGAGCGTCGGCGATTCCCAGTTGTCTTCTACAAAGCGCACATCGTGCACCGTCGGGTCGACGCCGATCGCGCGCAGCGAGTCGAGGTACAGCTCCTGCATGTTGTCGGGGTTCGGCTTCATCACCACCTGGAACTGGTAGTAATGCTGCAGGCGATTCGGGTTCTCGCCGTAGCGGCCGTCGGCCGGGCGTCGCGAGGGCTGCACATACGCCGCGTGCCAGGTCTCCGGGCCGAGTGCCCGCAGGAAGGTGGCGGTATGGAAGGTGCCGGCGCCCATTTCCATGTCGTAGGGCTGCAACAGCACGCAGCCCTGGTCGGCCCAGAAGCGCTGCAGGGCCAGGATCAGATCCTGGAACGTCTTCGGTGTTGCATGAGCGGCGTTGACCTTTGCGGTCATGGCGTCTGTCCCGTGGTGAACCCGCGCCGAAGGGCGCGCGGAAAGCTGCCAAGTATAGGAATCCGCAGGGCCGTGGGATACTTCCTGGCATCATTGTCCGCGCCCTTGTTGCCGAGGTTTGCCGATGTCCGAGCCCAGCCGCTGCCCCTGGTGTGGCAGCGATCCGCTTTATACCGCCTACCACGATCAGGAGTGGGGCGTGCCCGTCCACGATGACCGGGTGCTGTTCGAGTTCATTACCCTCGAAGGCGCGCAGGCTGGCCTCAGTTGGATCACCATTCTGAAAAAGCGTGAAAATTACCGTCGCGCTTTCGATAATTTCGACGTGCAAAAAGTCGCGCGTTACACGCCGGCGAAGATTGAAAAATTGCTGCTCGATGCGGGCATTGTGCGCAACCGGCTCAAGGTTGAAAGCACGGTGAGTAACGCCCGTGCGTTCATCGCCATCCAGAAAGAGTTTGGCAGTTTCGCTGCCTATATCTGGCAATGGGTTGACGGCAAACCGGTGGTGAATCGCCCGCAAATGATGCAGGACGTGCCGGCGCGCACAGAGTTGTCCGACCGGATCAGCAAGGACCTTAAAAAACGCGGTTTTCGTTTTGTTGGCTCAACGATCATCTACGCGCATCTGCAGGCAACTGGCGTGGTGAATGATCATCTTGTGGGGTGCGACTTTCATCCTGAAAAACAGCACCCCGGAAAACAAGTTGCTGGCGGTGCGCGCCCACGCACAAAACGCGCATGACGAAGAAACTTCTGCTCATCAAGACCGGCAAGACCTGGGACAGTATCCGCACGCGCCATGGCTGTTTCGAGGACTGGTTGGTCGCCGGCCTGGGTGTATCGCGCGAAGATGTCGATGTGGTGAGTGTGTTCGAGGGCGGTCTGCTGCCAACCCATCTCGATACGGTCGGCGGCATCATCATCACCGGTTCGCCGGCGATGGTGACCGAGCGGTTGCCGTGGAGTGAAGCGGTTGCCCGCTGGCTTGCTTTTGAATTACTGGAGCGGAAAACGCGCGTGCCGGTGCTCGGCATCTGCTACGGACATCAATTGCTCGCGCACGCGCTCGGCGGTCGGGTCGAGTACAACCCGCGTGGTCGCGAGATAGGCACCGTCGAGATTTGTGCAACGGCAGCACTCGCCGGCGACCCGCTGCTGGGCGAGATCAACTTCCCGTTCCTCGCGCAGGTCACGCATCTGCAGAGTGTGAGTGAGTTGCCGCCGGGCGCGATCCACCTGGCGTCGAGTGCGCTTGAGCCGCATCACGCGTTTCGGTTCAGCGAAACGGTGTGGGGCGTGCAGTTCCATCCGGAATTCACCGCCGACATCATGCGTGCCTATCTCGATGTGCTCGGCGAGCGGATGCTCGGCGAAGGCATGGATGTCGCTGGCGTGCGGGCGGGTGTTCGGGATGCCCCTGCCGGGGTGGCGATGCTGCGCCGCTTCGCGCGACTGGCAGGGGCCGGCTGAAGCGTTACGCACCGCCACACTTGAGCGGGCGCCGCCCCGGGCATACCCTGCCCCTCCACTTACCCTGCTGCTCTGGTGATTGCCCATGTTGCGCCGTGTTTCACTCGCCCTCCTCCTGCCGCTCATGGCGGCTTGCCTGCTTGCTGCCTGTGACGGTGAGCAGGTCGATTACAACAACAGCGCCCGTTATGACATCAGCTGGATCTGGCAGGGCGGGTTGGCCACGACCGGTGCGCGCGGCGTTTACGGCGCGCTGGGTGTGGCGGCGAGTACCAACCACCCCGGGGCGCGGGATGGCGCTGCCAGTTGGCGCGATGCAGCCGGCAAATTCTGGTTGTTTGGCGGCTATGGTCACGACGCCAACGACACGCTCGGCAGCCTGAACGATTTGTGGCAATACGACGGCAGCAACTGGATCTGGATGGGTGGCAGCAGCATCGCCAATGCGGCGGGCACCTATGGCACCAAGGGCATCGCCGATGCCGCCAACATGCCGGGCGGGCGCGCCTATGCCGTGAGCTGGGTGGATGCAACCGGCAAGATCTGGCTGTTCGGCGGGCTGGGTCGCGACGGCGTGGCCGCCAGTGGCCGGTTGAATGACCTGTGGACATTCAACGGTACGCAATGGACCTGGGTGGGTGGCGCCGGCAGTGTTGATGCTGGCGGCGTGTATGGCACGCAAGGCGTGGCCGATAGCGCCAACGGGCCCGGTGCCCGTTACGATGCCGTGGGTTGGGCTGACGCCGACAACAACCTTTGGCTGTTTGCCGGCAACGGTATGGACGGGAACACTGGCTGTTGCTGGCTGAACGATTTGTGGGTCTATTCGACCGCTACCGGCAAGTGGAGCTGGATGCATGGTGCCAACACGGCCAATGCAGTTGCCGTCTACGGCACCCAGGCCGTCGCCGAGGTCGCCAATACACCGGGCGGCCGCTACGGCATGACGGCGTGGCTCGACAGCAATGGCAGTGCCTGGGTCTACGGCGGCACGGGCAACAACGCGAACGGCGACCGGGTCGTTTTCGACGAACTGTGGAGCCTGGCCAAACCCGCCGATGGCTCTGCCCGGCGGTGGGCCTGGGTTTCCGGCACCCAGGCTCAGTATGTGGCGCCTGCCTACGGCGCGCGCGGCACGGTCAGTCTGGTCGGCTCACCCGGCAGCCGTTACCGGCCGACATCCTGGACAACCGACAACACGCTCTGGCTGTTTGGCGGTGATGTCGAAGCAGTGAACGGCACCATTACGCACCCGAACGATCTGTGGCGCTACGACAGCGGCTATTGGACCTGGGTGGGTGGCCAGAGTACCGACAACCCTGCCGGCAGTTACACGGGTATTGGCGAATCCGGTCAGCCCGGCGGCAGGAGCGGCGCGGCGTCGTGGATCGATATCCCCAGTCGCACGCTCTGGCTGTTTGGCGGTGACGACCACGCCGATTTGTGGTTCTACGTCTATTCGCCCTGAGCGCTGCTTTGATTGCGGTTCGGCTGCAGGCTGCGCGCGCGAAGTTCCTGCGCACGCAGCCATGACAGGATGCGGCCGCCCAGTGGCTTGCCGGTAGCACGCGCGGCGATCGCGACAGCTTCGCGCAGCGCCGGCAGATCGATGCCGGTATCGAACCCGCTGGCTTCGAACAGGTAGACGATGTCTTCGGTGGCGACATTGCCCGTGGCGCCCGGCGCGAACGGGCAGCCGCCGAGGCCGCCGATCGAGGCGTCGAACTTGCGGATGCCGAGCTCCACGGCTGTCCACGCCAGCGCCCCTGCCGTGCCGCGCGTGTCGTGTAAATGGACGAAGAAGCGATCCGCGCCGAACTCGCGAATCAGCGGCGACAGGATGCGCTTCATCTGCTGCGGATTACCGGCACCGATGGTGTCGGCGATGGCGATTTCATCGGCACCTGCCGCGATCATCTGCCGCGTGATGTCGAGCGTGACGGCGATTGGCGTGGTGCCTTCATACGGGCAGGCAAACGCGCCGGAAATGTAGGTGCGCGTCTGCACGCCGTCCCGCTTTGCGTGGGCGAAGATGTCGATGCAGTTTTGCGTCGCCTGTGGCAGCGACATGTTGAGGTTGCGCTGATTGAACGTGTCAGTGGTTGCGAGCACCAGCGCGACGGTGCGGTAGCCGCTGTCGCGGGCGCGTTCGTAGCCTTTGGGATTCGGTACCAGTGCAGTCAGGTGCAGCGAGCGGTCGTGCAGTGGCAGCCGGGCGGTGAGTTCTGCGGCATCGGCCATCGCCGGCACCGCGCGCGGATGCACAAAGGACACCGGTTCAAGATGCTGCACCCCGGCGCGCACCAGGGCATCAAACAGGCGCAGTTTGTCGGCGGTAGACACGATCACCGATTGATTCTGCAGGCCGTCGCGCAGGCCGACTTCGTTGATGAGTATTTTCTCGCGCATGATTTATCTCCGGCGAATGGCCGTCAGAGCCCTGGCCGGCTCAACCAGGCAGGATATCGGCAGGAGAATACACGAGGTGCCGTGACGCAGGGCTCGTTGGTGGGTCATCCGGCAACACAACCTGTGCGGTGAGCGCCGATGGGCTTTGGCAGGTAGAATGCAGGCGTTTTTCGTCCGTTCTTTACCGTACTTGCCTGCCCGCACCGGAGCTGCCTGCATGACCACGCCAACCCAAGCCCACGCGATTGCCCCTCTCAATACCGCAGAGGTCGAACTGTTCCGCGACAATGTTCGCAGGTTTCTTGAAAAAGAAGTGGCGCCCCACTACGACCAGTGGGAAAGAGACGAGATTTTCCCGCGCCGCATCTGGAACACGCTCGGCGAGAACGGTTTTCTGTGCGTGGACGTGCCGGAACAGTATGGTGGCGTTGGCGCGCCGTTTCGGTTATCGACAGTGATAGTTGAAGAAATGTCGCGCATGGGTTTTGGTGCGTTGGCCACCAGCGTTTCGGTGCACAGCGATATCGTCACACCGTACATCCTGCATCTGGGCAGTGAAGCGCAGAAGCAGCGGTGGTTGCCGAAACTGGTGACGGGCGAGGCCGTCGGCGCCATCGGCATGACCGAGCCGGGTGCCGGCTCCGATCTGCAGGGCATGAAAATGCGTGCCGTGCTCGACGGCAACACCTACACCATCAATGGCCAGAAAACCTTTATCACCAATGGTCAGCATTGCGATCTGATCATGCTGGCGGCGAAAACCGATCCGAATGCCGGCGCCAAAGGCATCACCCTGTTCACGGTCGATTGCACGCTGCCGGGTTTCGCGCGTGGCCGCAATCTCGAAAAAATGGGTCATCACGCAGCGGATACGTCGGAGCTGTTCTTCCAGGATGTGAAGGTGGGTGCCGATCAGATACTCGGCGGCCTCGGCAGAGGCTTCGCCAATATGATGAACGAGTTGCCGCGCGAGCGGTTGATTCTTGCCGTCGGCGCGATCGCCGCCTGCGAAGGCATGCTTGACTGGACAATCAAGTACGTGACCGAGCGCAAAGCCTTCGGCGTCACGGTATCCAGTCAGCAGAACACGCGCTTCAAGCTGGCAGAGCTCAAGGCGCAGGTCGACGTGAATCGCGCCTACGTCAATCAGTGCAACGACCAGTACGACCGTGGCGAGTTGAGCGCAGTCGCTGCGTCCACGGCCAAGTACATGGCGACCGAGTTGCAGGGCAAAGTTGCCGACGAGTGCCTGCAGCTGTTCGGCGGTTATGGGTACATGAAGGAATATCCGATCTCCCGTGCCTATGTCGATGCGCGCGTGCAGCGTATTTACGGCGGCACGAGTGAGATCATGAAGGAAATCATCGCGCGTTCGATTCTGGGGCGCTGAGCCCGGCGACGCTTGTGTGCTTGCTGTCAGCCGATGCGC
This sequence comes from Pseudomonadota bacterium, assembly GCA_049324495.1. Classification (GTDB taxonomy): domain Bacteria; phylum Pseudomonadota; class Gammaproteobacteria; order Pseudomonadales; family JADFDG01; genus JADFDG01. The sequence goes on along the minus strand of JBMOOP010000050.1, from coordinate 8,322 downwards.
CGCAGATGGCAGAGGAAAAAACCGTCAGGGCCCTGTACTGAAGGCAGCAGTTGTCGCCCCTTCCCGCAGGGCACGCCCCACGCCGATGGTGCGGCCTCGGCGGTGGCATCCGGATGCGCCGCGAGAAAAGCTGCGATCACCTGCTCGTTTTCCGCGCGCAGAATCGAACAGGTCGCGTAGACCAGGGTGCCGCCAACACGCAACTTCGGCCACAACGCATCGAGCAGGGTCTGCTGCCGGCGGGCGAGGCGCGCGATATCGCCCTTCTGGCGCAACCATTTGCCGTCCGGATGGCGACGCAGCACGCCGGTTGCCGAGCAGGGCGCGTCGACGAGGATGGCATCGAACGGCATGCCGTCCCACCAATCTTCCTGCAAGGCGTCAGCAACCCTCACCTGCGCCTGGAGGTGCAGACGCTCCAGGTTGTCCGTGATGCGTCGCGCCCGGCGTTCGTCGATATCCAGTGCCAGAATCTGCGCGTCGGGGAAACGTTCGGCGAGGTGCGCCGTCTTGCTGCCCGGCGCGGCGCAGGCATCGAGAATGCGCGCGGCGGCCGGCAGTGCCCCGAACAGATGGCCGCACAACTGCGCAGCTTCATCCTGCACCGAGACGGTGCCGGACATGAACCCCGGCAGTGTATGGACATCAACAGCCTGCACCAGGCGAATGCCGTCCGGCGACAGTGTGGTTGGTTCTGCCGCCAGGTCTTGCGCACGCAGTTGCGCGAGGTAATCGTCGCGCGTTCCCTGTCGCGTGTTGACGCGCAGGCAAAACGGCGGTCGGGTATTGTTGGCGGCGAAAATCATTTCATGTTCGGCCGGCCAGTCGGCGGCGATCATGTCCACCAGCCATTGCGGATGCGACCAGCGCACGGCGGCGCCGGCGGCAGCAATTTCGTCGGCCAGACCGTCGCGCTCGCGTTGCAGCCGGCGCAGCACGGCGTTGGTGACGCCGGTAGCCCATTCCTTGCGCAGCAGGCGCGCCGCCGCAACGGTTTCGGCAATGCTGGCGTGATCGGGAATACGCGTGTGCGTCAACTGGAACAGGCCGATCAGCAGCAGCAACTCGATGTCGCGGTCTTCCGGCTTGAACGGTTTTTGCAGGCGGCGATTCACCAGCCAGGAAAGTTCGCTGTAAAAGCGGCAGACGCCGTAGGCGATTTCCTGTAGCAGCGGCGGATCGCAACTGCGCTCGCGCGCCGGCGGCAACACATCTGACAATGATTTTCCGCCGCGCGCGCTGCCGGCGGCCGGCAACACCTCAATCAGCAGGCGTACGGCTTCGGCACGGACGTTGCCGCCGTGGGCATTCATGCCTGCTTGCTCATGGGTGATTTTTCCTGTGGGTGGTGGCGCACTGATGATTGTCTGCGGGCTTGCGTCATGAGGTGCCGAGCACATCGCCCACCCGCAAGGCGTCGGGGTGGCCGTTGAGCAGAGCGGCAACAGACATGGCTTTCTTGCCGGGCAGTTGCACACGGGTAATGCGCACGCCGCCTTCGTTGCCGTACGCGCCGCAAGCGACGCGAATGCCATCACGCGCCACGCCGGTGATGGTTCCGGCAGCGGTGCCGCGTGCCGCGTCGTCGCGTACCGCGCTCCAGATACGCACTATTTCACCGCGCAGGGATGTTTGGGCGACCGGCCACGGATCGAATGCGCGCACCAGATCGATAATTTCGCGCGCGCTGCACCTCCAATCGATTGCACCTTCATCCTTTTTCAGCTTGTGTGCGTAAGTGGCGAGAGCGTCGCCCTGTTGCCTGCGTGTGCGCAAAAATCGTGGCAGATCATCGAGTACGGCAACGAGCGCCTGGGCGCCGAGCACGGCAAGCCGATCGTGCAATGTACCGCCGGTGTCGTCGGCAGTGATCGGCGTGCGCACAATGTGCAGGATGTCGCCGGTATCAAGGCCGACGTCCATCTGCATAAGGGTGACGCCGGTCTCGCTGTCGCCGGCAGCAATCGCGCGTTGCACCGGCGCCGCGCCGCGCCAGCGCGGCAGAATGGAGGCATGAACATTCACGCAACCAAAACGCGGGATATCGAGCACGGCTTTGGGCAGCAGCAGGCCGTAAGCCACCACCACCATGAGGTCGGGTGCGAGGGCAGCCAGTTGCGCTTGCGCCTCGGCGGTTTTCAGCGACTGCGGCTGGAAAACGGGAATGCCGGCGGTGAGCGCGGCTGCCTTTACCGGGCTTATCGCCAGCTTCTGGCCGCGGCCGGCCGGCCGGTCGGGCTGGGTGTACACGGCGAGCACCCGGTGCCGCGAGGCAAGCAGGGCGCCGAGGCTGGCCCGGGCAAAATCAGGGGTGCCGGCGAAAACGATGCGCAAGGGTTGCGTCACGGGGGAAATGTCACGGTGGGGGCGCTGCCCGTTGAGGGTGTCACGTTGAGGTGGCTTGTAGCTCAGGCGCGGCGGGCGCGCTCTTTCTCGAGACGGACCTTCACCCGCTCACGCTTGAGGCGGGAGAGGTAGTCGACGAACAGCGTGCCTTCGAGGTGATCCATTTCATGCTGGATGCAGACTGACAACAGACCATCGGCCTCAAGCTCGAAGGGCTTGCCGAGCCGGTCGAGGGCCTGTACGCGGATGCGGTCGTGGCGGGTCACGTTGTCGTAATAGCCGGGAACGGAGAGGCAGCCCTCGTTGTACTCCTGCTCGCCGCCGAGCGGTTCGAAGACCGGGTTGATCAGCACCAGAGGCTGGTTCTTTTCCTCGGAAATATCCATGACCAGCAAGCGCTTATGCAGATTGACCTGGGTTGCCGCCAAGCCGATGCCCGGCGCCGTGTACATGGTCTCGAACATGTCGTCGATCACCTGGCGCAACGCGTCGTCCACTCGCTCGACGGGGGTGGCGACGATCCGCAGGCGCGGGTCGGGGAATTCGAGGATATCGAGGATGGCCATGGCTGCGAGTGAACCTGTCTATTCAGAAGACGCTGGAGATTTGCTTGCTAACGCAATGATCGCATTGATAATATCGGGGTTGGGCCTTGAGTCCTCAAGGGGTGTCCCGTGCAATCCACGCCCCGGCTGCCGCTGCTGGCTAACTCGAAGAATGATAAAGGGAAACGCCCCATGATCAAACGACTCGCCGGGTGGACTCTCGTCCTCAGCGCCTGCCTGATCAGCGCGTCTTTCGCGGCTGACGAGGTAACTGCATCGGTGCCGGCCGCACCGGCAACCGATGCCGCCCCTGCTGCCAACCCGGTGCGGCTCAATCCGGATCGTCCCGATACCTATACTGTGCAGCCCGGCGACACCCTGTGGGGCATCGCCGAGAAATTCCTCCAGGATCCCTGGAGCTGGCCCGAGGTTTGGCACATCAACGAGAAGGTCGGCAATCCGCACCAGATTTATCCGGGCGACGTGCTACGCCTCGTCTGGAGCAATGGTCGGCCGACACTGGTTGTCGATGGCGCGGTTACCAGTACCGCCGGCATTGGCTCGGCAAATACCGGCGTTGAAGTTGTTGATGCGCAAACGGTGAAACTGCATCCGCGCATTCGCGAGATGCCGGTTGCCGCCGCGATTCCGGCGATACCGCTCAAAAACATCGAGGCTTTCCTCAATGGCAGTCGTGTTGTCAGCCTCGCTGAGCTCAAGGCGGCACCGTATATCGTTGCCGGTCCGGAGCGACGCATTGTGATGGGGCGCGACGACACCGTGTATGCGCGCTCGCGCGACGGCAGTTGGGCGCACGCTTATCCCGAGTATGGTATCTATCGTGCCGGCAGCCCCTATGTTGATCCGGTTACCGGCGAAGTGTTGGGCTACGAGGCGAAAGAAATCGGCAGCACCCGTGTGCTGGCAACCGACGGCGACATCGCCACTTTAAAGGTGTTGGCCTCCGCAGAAGATATGCGCGTTGATGACCGGTTGCTTTACACGGATCAGCGCAAGGTCCAGTCGATTTTCTATCCACGGCCGTCGCCCGATGGTGTCGAGGGCCAAATCATCCATATCTTCGGTTCAATTGGCTTTGCCGCCCGCAACGACGTCGTGGCCATCAATAAGGGCCTGCGCGACAAGGTTGATGCCGGCCAGGTATTCGCGATCATGCAAAAGGGCGAAAAGGTTCGGGACCGCACGGCGGGCGATGCGATCACCCTGCCGCCAACGCGCGCTGGTCTGCTCATCGTTTTCCGCGCTTTCGACAAGGTTTCATACGCGCTGATTACGCGCTCCACGCGCCAGATCGGCAAAGGCGATCTGGTTCAGCAGCCGCGCTTCGACATCGAATAAATCCTTTCGTCGCTCATAATGGGCCGCCCCGGTTGATCCGGGGCGGCCTTTTTGTTGCCGGTGGCTTGACCGGTACTGCTTCAGGGAGGAAGTGGAAAATGCGCGACGAAAGGCGTGATTTGCCGGCGCGCGAACTGCAATTGCGGCTCGCGTTGCTGCGCTTGCACGCAGGTAATCCGCGACCGTTGCGGCGCGTGCTGGCGCAGCTGTCTTCGCTATCGGAAGCTGTAATGGAGATGTCACGCCAGACATCCGAAGTGCGAGTTTTGCTCGCGCCGCTGTGCGCGCCAAACCTGTTGGGCGGTACGCTCGGCCCGCTTGATGAACGTTTCCTCGGGCTCGACGATGGCGTTGTGCTGCCGCACGATGACGAGCGCTTCCCGGCATTGCTTGCCGAGATCAGCGAGCCACCGCCGCTGCTGTTTTGCCGGGGCGACATTGCCGCGTTGTTGCCGCCACAAATCGCGATCGTCGGCAGCCGCAATGCCAGCCCGGCGGGGCTGGCGACCGCGCGTGCATTCGCGGCTGATCTTGCCGCTGCCGGCTTTGTGATTACCAGCGGGATGGCCCTGGGTATTGACGCGATGGCGCATGAAGGTGCGCTGGCGGCGGGCGGACGCACGGTGGCCGTGCTCGGTTGTGGAGCCGACCAGATCTATCCGCGGCGCCATGCCCGGCTGGCGGCAGACATTCGCGCGCAGGGCTGCATCGTCAGTGAATTTCTGCCGGGCACGCCACCGCTGGCACCGCATTTTCCGCTGCGCAATCGCATCATCAGCGGGTTGTCACTCGGGGTGCTGGTAGTGGAAGCAGCACCGGATTCAGGATCGTTGATCACGGCGCGTTTCGCTGCTGAGCAAGGACGGGAAGTGTTTGCGATTCCCGGCAGCATCCACTCGCCGCTGGCTCGTGGTTGCCACCAGCTGATCCGGGAAGGCGCGACGCTGATCGAAACCAGCGCGCAACTGGTGGATGCGTTGTCGCACTTTGCAATTTTGCGCACTGACAGGGAGGCAACAGCGCACGGGTCAGCAGGTTCGGCTGTCGCGCTGTCGCCGGACGAGCAGCGCGTCATGTCGATGTTGTCGGCAGCGGGCAACGGTATTGACGAGCTGGTGTTGCGCAGCGGTATGCCGGCCGCAACGGTCGGCGCGTTGCTTACGGGGTTGGCTCTGCGTGGCCAGGTGCATTCCCTGGCGGGGGGAATGTGGCAACCGGCATCGACAGCCACTGCTGAGACGCGCTGCTGACAGCACGCAATGTCGGCATGATCCCGCCGAGCGGGGCAGAGTTTCCTGTTGGAGTGGTCGCCGCCGGCGCCACGCAATCCTATACTCATACCCCCGTGTCAGAACCGGTTTGCCTGAACCCGTGCGCACCCCCGCCATCAATGATTTCCACCTGCGACTTGCGATGCGCACGCTGCGGGCAGGCGGAGTGGTTGCCTATCCGACCGAAGCAGTGTTCGGGCTTGGCTGTGACCCGTTCGACCGCGCTGCGGTATATCGCCTGCTGGCAATCAAGCGCCGGCCGGTGACGAAGGGGCTGATTGTCGTCGCTTCGTCACCGCTACAGTTGGCGGCGCTGCTGGCACCGTTGACTGCGGCGCAGCGGAAGTTGTTGTCCGCAAGCTGGCCGGGGCCGAACACCTGGGTGTTGCCCAACCGGCGTCTGTTCCCGGCATGGATCACCGGCGGCAAGGACACGATCGCGGTGCGCGTCTCGGCCCACCCGGTTGTACATGCACTGTGCGATGCGTTCGGCGGTGCGTTGGTATCGACATCCGCAAATCTGTCCGGGCATCTGCCGGCGCGCACGGCGCTGGCGGTGCGGGCACAATTTGGCGATGCGATCGATTACCTGATGCCCGGCGACGTGGGAAAATTGCAACGCCCGACGCAGATACGCGACCTTGCCACGGGCCAGGTGTTGCGGCCTTCATGAACGAACGAACGGAGAGCGGCATGAGCGCGAGCGATGCTGGCGCCATTGATGTCAGCGCCGTGAAGAATTACCTGTTGGGTTTACAGGACAGCATCTGCGCAGCGCTCGAGCAGGAAGATGGCGGCGCGCGTTTTCGCGAGGATAACTGGACGCGCGATGCAGGTGGCGGTGGTCGCACCCGCATCCTTGCCGAGGGCGCGGTGTTCGAGAAGGGCGGCGTGGGTTTTTCGCATGTGTACGGGGAGCAGTTGCCGCCGTCGGCAAGTGCGCACCGCCCGGAGCTCGCCGGGCGCACATGGCAGGCGCTGGGCGTGTCACTGGTCATTCATCCGCGCAACCCCTACGTGCCCACGTCGCACGCCAACGTGCGGTTGTTTGTTGCTGAACAACCCGGCGAGGCGCCGGTATGGTGGTTCGGTGGCGGGTTTGATCTGACCCCGTATTACGGCTTCGACGAAGACTGCGCGCATTGGCATTGCACTGCACGCAATGCCTGCGCACCCTTCGGGCCGGCGATACATCCACGGTTCAAGAAATGGTGCGACGATTATTTTTTTCTCAAGCATCGCAACGAGCCACGGGGCATCGGCGGGTTGTTTTTCGACGATTTCACCGAGGGCGGGTTCGCGCATGCTTTCGCTTTCCTGCGCAGCATCGGCGACGCCTACATAGCAGCCTATCTGCCGATCGTGGCGAGGCGCAAAGCAACACCGCACGGTGAGCGCGAACGTAATTTTCAGCTGTACCGGCGCGGTCGTTACGTTGAATTCAACCTGATCCATGATCGCGGCACGCTTTTTGGCCTGCAGAGCGGTGGTCGTGCCGAATCCATCCTGATGTCACTGCCACCGCTGGTGCGTTGGGATTATGATTTTCAACCGTTACCCGGTTCACCGGAGGCCACGTTGTACGAACGCTACCTGCGGCCGCGCGACTGGACAGACATGGTCTTGAGCAGCAACATTGCGCCGCCCACAAAAAGCGGTGCCAGAACATGACCGACACCTACGCCGTTTTCGGCAATCCCGTTTCGCACTCGAAATCGCCGCAAATTCATGCGCTGTTCGCCCAGCAGTTGGGCGAGGAAATCGTTTATGAGCGTGTGCTGGCACCGCTGAAGGATTTCCCCGGCGCGGTGCGCGCCTTCATTCGTCATGGCGGCCGCGGCTTCAACGTTACCCTGCCGTTCAAGGAAGAGGCGTGGCGGATGGCGCGCCGCCGCACGCCGCGGGCGGAAAAAGCCGGGGCAGTGAACACGGTGAGCGTCGAGCATGACGGCCACCTTGCCGGCGACAACACTGATGGTGTTGGCATCGTGCGCGATCTCACGCAGAACCTCGGTTGGCCGTTGCGCGGTCAGCGCGTACTGGTGATCGGTGCTGGCGGCGCTGTACGCGGCATTCTCACCGCGCTGCTTGCCGAGCAACCGCAGTTGGTGGCTGTTGCCAACCGCACCGCCGCCAAGGCCGCCAGGCTGGCCACGTTGTTTGCCAACGAAGGTGTCGTGAGTGGTGACGGTTTTGAGGCGCTGGCCGATGCACATCCATTCGATGTTGTTATCAACGGCACGTCGGCCAGTCTTGGCGGCAGCCTGCCCGCCGTGCCACCGAATACGATCGATACCAACACGCGCTGCTACGACATGATGTACGGGCGCAACGAAACCGTATTCAACCGCTGGGCACGCAAGCAGGGTGCCGCGGTATGCGTTGATGGTCTTGGCATGCTCGTTGAGCAAGCTGCCGAGGCATTTTTCGTCTGGCGCGGCAAGCGGCCAGAAACGGCACCGGTGATTACGGCGATGCGGGGGGCAGGAGGGGCGACGTAATGACGATTGCACCGATGAAGCTCCTGGTGTGGCTGCTGGCGGCGCTAGCCTCTCTTGTTTTTGTGCTTGTGTTATTGCTGTTGTTCTCCGTCGCGACTATTCGCCGCTGGCGAATAGTCGCCCCGCGTATTGTCCTGTGTACCGATACCCAGATGCAGACGCTGGCGTGGACGTTGATTGCCGATGCGCGCCGTGCTCCGGATGCCTACTGCGCCGAGCGTGTGGCAGCAGCGGGTGAGTTGGCCCGGACGGAGACATTCGCGCAGCGCACCGACGAGGCAATTTCACTGTGGCAGGAGG
>JBMOOP010000049.1:0-20306 GCA_049324495.1 Pseudomonadota bacterium | reverse complement strand
CCATGCGGTGCTTTTAGCAGGTTGAACAGCATCTGCAAATCGCGCGCCGGCAACAGTGGCAAGCGCTCGCGCAGCCAGGCAACGACGCGCTCGTCGGTCGCAATGCCCAGCTGCCGCGCCACGCGCCCGACTTCTTCTGTCGCAGCCGTGTAGGATGTCTCTTTTTCTGCTCGCGCATGGCGCGCCAGCGCCGGCAGTTCGCTCAGGGTGTATGTGTAGATCATCACTGCTTGTGCAAGGTTGATGCTCGGCTGCACGGCAGCGAGCGGCACAGTGGTAAGCAGTTCGCAGTTACCAAGATGCTCGTTGGTAAGGCCGGTATCTTCCGGGCCGAATACCAGCGCGACGCGTCTGAGCATCTCCTGCTTGTCGAGCAGCATGTTCTTCAGTTGTATTGGTGTCAGCACGCTGTGGCGGTGATGACGCAGCTTCGCGGTGGTGGCGATTTTTAGGTCGCAATCAGCAACGGCCTCCGCCAGCGTGGAAAAGATGCCGGCATTGTCGAGGATGTCGTGGCTGTACATCGCCATCTGGTATGCCTGAGCGCGTGCCGGGTCGATACGGAACTCACAGGGATTCACCAGGCGCAGCGTTGTAAAGCCCATGGTTTTCAGCGCGCGGGCGGCGGCACCAAGGTTGCCGGGATATTTCGGTCCGACGAGGACGACGACGAGTTCCACGCATGCTCCGGATAATTCGCTCGTGAGCGAGTTTACGCTCCGCGCGCCGCTCACGCGCCATATCGTGCCCGTGCCGGCGGGCAGTGGCCGGGATCCGGCGGGCATGGGGCCACGGGCAATTGGATGGCGGCCAGAATATCAATCGCCCAACCGCCCGGACGGTGGCAAAATCGGTGCCCGATACTCTGTTCACCCGGATGCCGAACCCCGGCGGAGACCGACGCTCATGACCCGCAAGATTCCCCTGTTTATCAATGGCGAGTTCACTGCCAGCAGCAGCGCCCAATACCTGCCGGTGTCAAGCCCGGCGACGCAGCAGGTGCTTGCCGAAGTACCGATGGCCACGCCCGGCGAGGTTGAGGCGGCGGTGGCAAGTGCAAAGCATGCGTTCAATGCCTGGCGCGATGTCGCGGTGCCGGAGCGGGCGCGGGTGATGTTGCGCTATCAGCATCTGCTGAAAAAACATCATGATGAACTGGGTGAAATTCTCGCCAGGGAAACCGGCAAAACGTTCGCTGATGCCAAAGGCGATGTCTGGCGCGGCATCGAAGTGGTTGAACATGCCTGCAACGTGCCGTCGTTGTTGATGGGCGAAACACTCGAGAACGTTGCCGGTGGCATCGATACGCATTCGGTGCTTCAGCCGCTGGGCGTCTGTGTCGGCATTACGCCGTTCAATTTTCCGGCGATGATTCCGTTATGGATGTATCCGCTGGCCATCGCCTGCGGTAACACCTTCGTGTTGAAACCTTCTGAGCAGGACCCGATGACACCGACGCGACTCGCCGAGTTGGCGGTCGAGGCTGGTTTTCCCGCCGGCGTGTTGAACGTCGTGCACGGCGGCCGTGAGCAGGTCGATCAATTGCTGACGCACCCGGACGTTCAGGCGATTTCCTTTGTCGGTTCGGTGGCCGTCGGCCAGCATATCTATCGTACCGGCACCAATGCGCTCAAGCGCGTGCAGGCATTTGCCGGTGCAAAAAATCATATGGTGGTGATGCCGGACGCCAATCCCAGGCAGGTGGTGAGCGCACTGGTTGGCGCGTCTTGCGGCGCGGCAGGCCAGCGTTGCATGGCGATTTCCGTTGCGCTGCTGGTCGGCAGTGCCAAGGGCATCATTCCCACGCTGCAACAGCAGATGTCGGCGTTGCGCCCGGGGGTATGGGATGACAACGGTGCCGCGTACGGCCCGGTGATTTCAAAGCGCGCAAAGGAACGCGTGTTAACGCTGATCGAGCAGGGCAAGAAGGAAGGCGCAACCTGTCTGCTCGACGGCTCGCAGTGCAAGGTGCAGGGCTACCCTGACGGCAACTGGATCGGCCCGACGCTGTTTACGGATGTCAAACCCACCATGAGCATCTATCGCGAGGAAATCTTCGGGCCGGTGTTGTGCGTCGTGTGCGTCGATACGCTTGAAGAGGCCATTGAGCTGATCAACAACAGCCCCTACGGCAATGGCACCTCGATCTTCACCGCGAGCGGTGCAGCGGCGCGCAAGTACACGCACGAAATCACCGTCGGCCAGGTTGGCGTCAATGTGCCGATTCCGGTGCCGCTGCCGTTCTTCTCGTTCACCGGCTGGAAGGGCTCGTTCATGGGCGATCTGCATTCCTACGGCAAACAGGGCGTGCGTTTCTACACGGAAACGAAAACCATCACCTCGCGCTGGTTCGATACCGATATCGTCAGTGGCCCGAACCTGACGATCGCGATGAAGTAAGTGGCAATGAACTTCGATCTCACTGACGACCAGCGCGCGATCAGCGCCACCGCGCGAACCTTTGCGCAGAAGGAGATGGCACCTTTTGCGGCCGAGTGGGACGCAACCAGCCACTTTCCTGTGAACGTGATCCGCCGTGCCGGCGCACTGGGTTTTTGCGCACTGTACTGCCCACCGGATTTTGGCGGCATGGGGCTGTCGCGGCTGGATGCAACGCTGGTGTTTGAGGAGCTCTCTGCTGCCTGCACTTCAACCACCGCGTACATCAGCATCCACAACATGGCCACCTGGATGGCGAGCAGCTTCGGCTCGGCAGCGGTGCAATCCGAATGGGTGCCGTTGCTTGCCAGCGGCGAAAAACTGGCGTCCTACGCGCTCACCGAACCCGGCGCAGGCTCCGATGCGTCGGCGCTGAAAACACGTGCCGTGCCGGATGGCGACGACTATGTGCTGAACGGATCCAAAGCATTCATTTCCGGTGCCGGCGCCACCGATGCGCTGGTGCTGATGGCACGCACCGGTGCCGATGGCCCGAAAGGTATTACCTGTTTCCTCGTGCCGGCCGACGCGAAAGGTATCAGCTATGGTCGCAACGAGGACAAGATGGGGTGGAAGTCGCAGCCAACGCGACTTATCTCGTTCGATAACGTGCGCATTCCGGCGCGCTTGCGCATCGGCGCCGAGGGCGAAGGTTTTCGCATCGCCATGAAAGGCCTCGACGGCGGCCGGCTGAATATCGCCGCCTGCTCGGTCGGCACGGCCCAGGCAGCACTTGAGCGCGCGGCGGCCTATCTCAACGAACGCAAGCAGTTCGGCAAGGCGCTGGCGGAATTCCAGGCGCTGCAGTTCCGGCTTGCCGACATGGCAACAGAGCTGGTTGCGGCGCGGCAGATGGTGCGCATGGCAGCTTCGAAACTGGACCAGGGCGACGCGGAAGCAACGACCTACTGCGCCATGGCGAAGCGTTTCGCCACCGACGTCGGCTTCAATGTGTGCAACGAGGCGCTGCAGCTGCACGGTGGTTACGGGTATATTCGCGAATATCCGCTTGAGCGGCACGTGCGCGATACGCGCGTACATCAGATTCTTGAAGGTAGCAACGAAATCATGCGGCTGATTGTCGCCCGACGGCTGCTCGCCGACGCTGACGCCGCATCCCGTATCCGCTGACGGAAAGCTGCACCATGACGCAACCGGTTTTGTTCGAGGAAATTCCTACTGCCGACGGCTATGTCGTTGCGCACGCCACACTCAATGCCGAGAAATCAATTAATTCGCTGACACTGGAAATGATCGGGTTGCTTGATCGCCAGTTGATCGCCTGGCAGGACAATCCACAGGTTGCTTGTGTGGTGCTCGACGGCGCGGGCGACAAGGGCTTCTGTGCCGGTGGTGACGTGCGCAAGCTGTATGAGTCTGCGCGCGAATGCGGCATGACCAAACGCAACGACTACGCGGAATCTTTCTTTGGGCAGGAATACCGCCTCGATTACCGCATCCACACGTATCCGAAACCCATTGTGGCCTGGGGGCATGGTGTGGTCATGGGCGGTGGCGTTGGCCTGTTTGCGGGTGCATCACATCGTATAGTCACTGAAAGCACTCGCTTTGCCATGCCGGAAATCACCATCGGCCTGTTTCCGGATGTCGGCGGCAGTTTTTTTCTCAATCGCATGCCGGGCCGTACTGGTCTGTTCCTCGGCCTCACCGGCGCGCACTGCAATGCCGCCGACGTGTTGTTTCTTGGTCTGGCTGATCGCTTTATTGCACATGCGCAGCGGCAGGCGGTGCTTGATGCGTTGGTCGCCGCGATCTGGACGGAATCCGTGCCGCTCAATCGCGCAACAACAGGCAACCTGCTTAGGCGATTTGAGCGTGCTAACAGCATTGAACGGCCGTTATCGAATGTGCGCGCGAATTTCGAATTGATCGGGCGGTTGACCGACGCTGACGATTGCGACGCCGTGGTTGCACAGATACTTGCCTGCGACAGCGCAGACCCCTGGATTCAACGCGCGCAAAAAACGCTGCGTGGCGGTTGCCCGGCAACGGCGCTGCTGGTGTGGGAGCAGATTCGCCGCGCTAAGTATTTGTCGCTCGCCGACGTGTTCCGTATGGAGCTCGTTGTCGCCGTGCAGTGCCTGCGGCACCCGGATTTTACCGAGGGTGTGCGCGCGCTGCTGATCGACAAGGACAATACCCCGCAGTGGCAGCACAGCGATGTTGCATCGGTGCCACAAAAATACCTCGACGAATTCTTCAGCGCCCCGTTCGACCCGCATCCGCTTGCGGATCTTTGAGAAGAAAAAAGGAGAGCATCATGACCACGATCGCATTTCTCGGCCTTGGCCAGATGGGCGGCCCGATGGCGCACAACCTCGTGAAGGCCGGCCATACCGTGCGCGCGTTCGATGTGGTGCCGGCTGCCGTGCAGAAGGCGAAGGAAGGTGGTTGCATGGGTTGCACGACAGTCAGCGAGGCGGTGCAGGGCGCGCAGCTGGTGATCACCATGTTGCCGACGACGCAGTCGATGGAAGACCTTTACCTTGGCAGCGGCAATCTTCTGGCGCTGGTTGCGCCGACAGCGTTATTGATCGATTCCTCCACGGTCGCACCGCAGGCGCCGCGCAAGGCGGCAGCAGCGGCGCAGGCACAAGGCCTCGCCTTTATTGATGCGCCGGTATCCGGTGGTGTTGCGGGTGCACTGGCCGGTACGCTCACGTTCATCTGCGGCGGCGACGACGATGCCGTTGAGCGCGCCCGGCCGTTCCTGTTGCATATGGGCAAGAATGTGTTTCATGCCGGCGGTCACGGTGCGGGTCAGGTGGCGAAAATCTGCAACAATATGCTGCTCGCCATTCACATGATCGGCACTGCCGAGGCGCTGCAACTCGGTGTTGATAACGGCCTTGATCCGAAAACGCTCAGCGAAATCATGATGAAGAGTTCCGGCCGTAACTGGTCGCTGGAACTATACAACCCGTATCCGGGCGTGATGGACAACGTGCCGGCATCGCGCCACTACGATGGCGGCTTCAAGACGCGATTGATGAACAAGGATCTCTCCCTGGCCATGGAGGCGGCGCAGGCCTCCGGTTCAACCACGCCGCTGGGTGCGCTGGCGCGCAATCTGTATGCCATGCATGGGCGTGCCGGTGCCGACGATCTCGATTTTTCGAGTATTCAAAAACTGTTCGCAACACTTTCCGTAACGAAGCCTTCTGCAAAATAGTCACGAAGGGTTGCTTCAGCCTGCATCCGGCAGCAGGTAGGGCATGGCGTGCAAGACGATCGGCGCGCCCTGTGCGTCACCCAGATGCAAGTTCCCGGTGCGGGCGGCGTCGTGGCGGATGACCGCAGCAAGCGTGCAATGGCGTTCGCTGACGACGGCGTCGATCACTTCACCTACGGGCTTGTCATCCGCGTTGACAATTGCGGTATTTGCGCCCGGTGCGGCGGCAACGTTGGCTGATGCAATGCGCAAGCGTTCTTTCATCTTTCCCTTGAAATGCATGCGCGCCACGATTTCCTGTCCGGTGTAACAGCCTTTGTTGAAGCTGACGCCGTCGATCACGTCATAGTTGAGTGCCTGCGGCAGGAGGCGATCGGCATTGGCAGTATCAATCAGCAATTCACCGGCAGCGATCGCCGCCGCACGCCAGGCATCGCTGCCGTCGATGGCTGAGGCAAAGCGCGCAACCGGGGCAAGTCCCAGAACCCGTTGCGCACGTAATTGCAGGCAGAAAATATCGTCTTGTGCCGTGATGGTGAAGGGCTCGGCAGTAAAGGCTGCGTCAGCAGCGGGCATGCCGAGCACAATCAGTGATTCACACTCATCGCGCAGGGTGACCCTGGAAAAAACCGCGTATTTTTTCAGGTGTGTGAGTATGGCCGCGATGCGATCACGCGGCATCACCAGCTGCAGGCCATCGGCCACGGCGAGCACATAAAACGAAACGATCATTCGTCCCTGCAGATTGCACAGGGCGCCGAGCGCGCCACGGGTGGCAGACAACTGGCGGCAGTCGCAGGTTGCCTGGCCCTGCAGGAAGGTCAGGGCGTCGGCGCCGTCGATGGCAAGCACACCGAGGTGAGGCAGGCGGCTGAAGGTGGTGCTGGCAGCGATTTTCATGGCGGCAAGGGTTCTGTGGGCAATGGCTGACGGGCTGGTCGGCCCGGGGATGATACGAATACCAGCGAATGATTTCAGCCGCACGCGATGCAAGGGAAATCGCGGGCCGACTGCGCGCCTTATAATCGTCGCGCGCCTGCCGAGGCGCTTTCGTCAGAGACGCACCCCGAGAGGCGCCATGCGACCCGCCGCTGAATTTGCTTACCGCCTGCAACGGCTGTCCTGGGATTGCCGGCGTGGCATGAAGGAAACGGAAGTGTTGCTGACGCCATTCCGCGCAGAACGCTTCGATACGCTCGATCGCGCCGCTCAGGAAGTTTTCCTTGATCTGCTGGATTGCCCGGACGCAGACCTGTTTGCCTGGTTCACCCGCTGCGAGCGGCCGGATGATGCGGCGCTCGCGGCCATGGTCGATCAGGTGCTGGCCCATGCCGAAGCTGTCGGCTGAGTTGCGGCCTGGGCCGTTTTTGGCCTCGGTGTTGATCGCCACCTTCCTGTGTGCGGCCGCTGCCGCATGGGTGTCGAATCACCCGCTGGTGTTGCGCATTGCGTTGCTGCTGGCCATGGCCGGCTTGCTGCTGAAAGTCTGGCTGGACGAGATTGCCCGGGGCGTGCGCCGTATTGAGTTGGCGGGTGACGGGGAAACGGTGCTGCTCCATTACGCTGATGGACGCACCCGCAGTGGCCGCTATGCCGGCTATGCGTTGTTTGGCAGCTGCGCGGTATTCGTGTTCATCGAACGCCGTGGTTGGCGGCGTCTGCTGGGTGCGCAACGCGTTGCGGTATTGCGCGCCGCGACGCATTCGGACAGTTTCCGCCGCTGGCGCGCCCGCGTTCGCCTCGGCCCGTAGGGCCATGCGCGGCATGCGCATGCCGGCATGATCTGCCGGTCTACAGCGTGAGGCTGCTCTCGCCTTCGGATTTGCCGCCGGCGCCCCAGCGTTTTTCGCGCATCCGGATGCGGCCGTCGTGGCCGATGAGCAGCAGGGTGCTGGCGCGTGTGCCGTAGGCATTCGGCATGTTCAGACCCCTGTCATCGCCGGCAATGAAGATTGGCGACAGCGCGCGCTCCATGTCAGGGCCGACGCCGGTGTCGGGCAGTTCATGGTCGGCCGCTGGTGTGCGATCGGCGAGCACGGCGAACAGGGCGTCTTCATCGAGCGTGTCGGCGGTGATCAGGCGCAGCAGTGCCGCGCGGCCACGTCGCATCTTCGGCCAATCGTCTTCCAGCATGCCGTTCGACAGACCATAGAGGCCCGGCGCCATCAACTGGGTGACTTCACCGCGATTGGACCAGTGCCAGAGGCTGTCATGGTCACCGGCGAACAGGTTGGTGCCGCCGTAATTCGCGCCGTTGATTGCCAGCTTGCGCACAAAGGTGGCGGGCGTGTCGGCACCGCAAACGAAGTCGCTGACCAGCGCGCCGCGTGAGTGACGGCCTGCGGTCAGCGGCACTTGCCGGAAGTTGGTGACGGCTGCAAACCGGCCGGTGGTGGTTGCCGCCAGCCAGCTGCCGCCTGCCTTGAGATCGCGGCCGCCGGCGACGTCCGGGTGCTGGCTCCAACGGGCCAGCGGTGCAGCCGGCCGGGCGCGGAACTCGTCGCGGTTGCCGGCGAGCACGAGGCGATAGCGGGGGTGTGATTTCCAGGCGATAAACAGGACGCACATGCCGGCGATTATGCCTCGCGGGGCCGGCCAGCGAATACGCGCGGCAGGCGCTAGAATGCGGCACGATCCCCAGGAGACCTGCCGTGCTCGTTCATCCGCAACCCGACCCCGTCGCCATCGCCCTTGGCCCCTTGCAGGTTCACTGGTATGGCCTGATGTACCTGATTGGCTTCGTCGCCGCCTGGTGGCTGGGCCGTCAACGGGTCAAACAGGCCTGGCGCAACTGGACGGCCGAACAGATCGACGACCTGATTTTTTACGCGGCACTGGGCGTTATCCTCGGCGGCCGTATCGGTTACACGTTGTTCTACAACTTCGATTCCTTCGTTGAAAATCCGCTGTGGATACTCAAGCTGTGGGCTGGCGGCATGAGTTTTCACGGTGGTTTTCTCGGCGTGATGGTTGCCGTGTGGCTGTTCTGTCGCAAGCACAAAAAGGCGTATTGGGACGTGGTCGATTTCACGGCGCCGCTGGTGCCTGCCGGGTTGTTCGCCGGCCGCATCGGCAATTTCATCAACGGTGAGTTGCCAGGCCGCGCGGCCGACGCCTCGTTGCCCTGGGCGATGCAGTGGCCGCAGGTCGATTTTCTTGTGCATCCCTCGCCGTTGTACCAGGCCTTTACCGAAGGCATTGTGCTGTTTCTTATCGTCTGGTTTTTCTCGCAGCGGCCGCGCCCGCGATACGCAGTGTCCGGGGTGTTTGCGCTGGGCTATGGCACGTTCCGTTTCGGTACGGAATTTTTCCGTGAACCGGATGTGCAGCTTGGCTATATCGCCTTCGACTGGCTGACGATGGGCCAGTTTTTGAGCATTCCGCTGATTATCGTGGGCGTATTTTTGCTGCTGCTCGCTTATCGCAAACGGATCATGCCGGCCGGAAAGTAAGGCAGCTTGTGGGAATATTTTCGGGAATGTCTGCATGAAACAGTATCTCGATCTGATGCGCCATGTGCGTGAGCACGGCACCGGCAAATCCGATCGCACCGGCACCGGCACCTACAGTGTGTTTGGTTACCAGATGCGCTTTGATCTCGGGCAGGGTTTCCCGCTCGTCACCACCAAGAAATTGCACCTGAAATCGATCATCCACGAGTTACTGTGGTTCCTGATGGGCGAGACCAATGTCCGCTACCTGAAGGAAAACGGTGTCTCCATCTGGGACGAGTGGGCGAAGGAGGGCGGTGAGCTCGGGCCGGTTTACGGATACCAGTGGCGTTCATGGCCGACGCCGTCGGGCGGGCATATCGACCAGATCGCGCAGGTGATCGCGCAAATCAAGGCCAACCCGGATTCGCGCCGGCTGATCGTCAGCGCCTGGAACGTTGCCGACATTCCGAATATGGCGCTGGCGCCATGTCATGCGTTTTTCCAGTTTTACGTTGCGGATGGCAAGTTGAGTTGCCAGCTCTACCAGCGCAGCGCCGACATCTTCCTCGGTGTGCCGTTCAACATCGCCAGCTATGCGCTGCTGACCATGATGGTGGCGCAGGTATGCGAGCTGGCGCCGGGCGATTTCATCTGGACCGGCGGCGACTGCCATCTGTACAGCAACCATCTTGAGCAGGCCGATCTGCAGCTCTCGCGCACGCCGTTGCCGCTGCCGGTGATGAAAATCAACCCGGATGTGAAGGATATTTTCGGGTTCCGTTACGAGGATTTCACCTTGGAGGGTTACCAGTCACACCCCCATATCAAAGCGCCGGTGGCCGTATAAACAAGCAGGAGACGCGCATGGATATCGGCGTTCCAAAGGAGATCAAGACGCAGGAATTCCGCGTTGCGATGACGCCTTACGGTGCTGCGGAACTGGTGCACCACGGCCATCGTGTGTTCGTCGAGAAAGATGCCGGTGCCGGTGCAGGGTTCAGCGATGACGAATACCGCAAAGCCGGTGCGACCGTACTCAATACCGCAGCTGAAGTTTTTGCGCAAGCTGCTCTGATCGTCAAGGTAAAGGAACCGCAGCCGCAGGAATACGCGTTGATCGCGCCACGGCACACGGTGTTCACCTATCTGCATCTTGCCGCATCGCGTGCGCTTACCGAAGCGCTGCTGAAAACCGGGGCGACGTATATCGCCTATGAAACCGTGACCGATGCTGCAGGCCGCCTGCCGCTGCTCGCGCCGATGAGCGAAATTGCCGGCAAGCTGGCGGTGCAGGCCGGCGCGTATTACCTCACCAAACCGAACGGCGGCAAAGGCATGTTGCTCGGCGGTGCTACCGGTGTTGCGCCGGCACACGTCGTGATCATCGGCACCGGTGTGGTGGGCACTGCAGCGGCGCAGGTTGCGGTGGGGATGGGCGCGCGCGTCACGGTGGTCGGCAAGGAGTTGTCACAGTTGCAGGCAATCTCGGTCGCGCTCGACCATCGCAGCGAAACCTGCCACAGCACGCGGCAGGCGATCGCGCATCTCGTGCAGCGTGCGGATCTGGTGATCGGTGCCGTGTTGGTGCCGGGCGCCGGTGCGCCGAAGCTGGTCGATCGCACCATGTTGCGATCGATGCAGCCGGGCTCAGTGGTTGTCGATGTTGCCATCGATCAGGGTGGTTGTTTTGAGACCAGCCGGCCGACGACGCATGCCGATCCTGTTTATGTCGAGGAAGGCATCGTGCATTACTGCGTGGCGAACATGCCGGGCGCGGTGCCGCGCACATCCACGCGCGCGCTCACCAACGCGACGCTGCCGTTCGTGCTGGCGCTTGCCGACCATGGCATCAAGACGGCGCTGATACGAGATCCGTGCTTGCGTGCCGGCCTGTCGGTGCGTGCTGGCAAGTTGCTCAGCGCTGCGGTGGGCGAGTCACTCGGTTTGGGGTACGGGGCATGACGGCATGCCCATGAAAATTTCGCTCATCGCCGCGCTCGCGGAAAACCGCGTTATCGGCCGCGACAACATGCTGCCCTGGCGGCTGCCCAACGATCTGCAGTATTTCAAGGCGGTCACGCTCGGCAAGCCGGTGATCATGGGGCGCAAGACCTGGGAGTCGCTGGGCCGGCCGTTACCGGGCCGCACCAACATCGTAATTACCCGTCGGCCGGGTTATACACCGGCCGGTGCGTGCGTCGTCTGGTCGTTTGATGACGCACTGGAGTTGGCCGCACAGGTGGCGCGGCTGGATGGCGTCGACGAATGCCTGGTGATTGGTGGTGCGGAAATCTATGCGCTGGCGCTGCCGCGATGTGACCGGCTCTATCTTACCGAAGTACATGCGACGGTCGAAGGTGATGCTTTCTTTCCGGCTTTCAATCATGCGCAATGGCGTGAAGCCAGGCGCGAGCGCTTTGTCGCCAGCGCTGCGAATCCGTACGACTACAGTTTCGTGGTGTATGAAAAAGCCTGATCAGGCCACGCGCGGTTCAACGATGATCTGCGTCTTCACCGAATTGGCAATAAAGCAATCGTAGTTGGCTTTTTCGTGCAGTGCCCGCAATTCATCAATGGTCGGTTTCTTGTCCGTGCCGAAGCTCACCAGCGGGCTTAAGATCACGCGGACGATGGCGATCCGGCCCTGCTCGTTTTTGTCGAGCAGGCCGATGGCCTCGTCTTCGTAGCGGGCGACATGGAAGCCGGCCTTGGCCGCCGACGCCAGGAACGACAACAGATGGCAACTGGCGAGCGAGCCGACGAAGGCCTCTTCGGGATCAAGAAAGCACGGTGCCTCCCCGGGATCGGCCGGCGGTACACCGACGATTTCCGTGCCGTTCTCGAGCGTCCAGCGATAGTGTTCGCTGCCTGACGCGGCATCCCAGCCAACCTTGATGTTGTATTGCGCCATGCAGTTAACCTCGTCGCGGATTTATCGACCCATCAGCCCGCAGGGCTGGCCGAACCTTAGCAGGTTTGCAGCATGGGCCAGAGGGGATTGTCAGACATAAGTCGTAGGTGTGGTATCGGTTCAGGGGGTGCGTACAGTGAGCGATCCGTAGCGGTAAAACGCGATAGTCAGCAGGCAGAACAGCAGTTCATCGAGGCTGCGCGCCGCGATGTCGGCAGCCAGTGGTGTATCAGCCCAGGTGTGGGAGATGAGGTTCAGTACCAGCAGCATGATCATCACCAGCACACCGCCGATCAGCATGGCCAGCGTAAACAGTTCAAGTTGCTGCGCCTGCGTGCGTTGCCAGGAGGTGGTGAGCGCTGCGATAACGCCAAGCTTTTCGGTCACGGCGAGAATTGGAGCATAGCCGAGGCGGGCGTAGCACCAGATGCCCGGGACGATAAACAGAAACAGGCCGCTGCCCACGGCCAGCCCCATCAGCAGACTGATGCCCGCCAGCACCGGCCAGGCGCGCAGCGTATCGACCAGCAGGGCTGCGAACCTGATGCCCTCGCCACGCGCGAGGTGGTGTATGGCGATCACCTTCGCGCCCAGCGCCAGCGGATAGAGCAGCGACAACAGCAGTGCGCTGGTTGAATTGACGGCGAATGATTTGCCGTCGGCGACGATGGGCTCGCCGACCCCATGCACGATCAGCGAGGTGGCGATGGCAAACGGCAACGTCACGGCCAAAAGTGCCATGATGTTGCTGCGAAAGAAAAAGAATATTTCACCCAGGCGTGTGTGTATCACCAGAAATATTTCCCCCAAATCTGCGGGTTTGCCCAGAAGCGCGGGTTGTTCCATTCGCGCTCGTGGTTGTAGGTGGCGATATCGTAACTGTAGAAGGTCAGAGTACGTACTGAGTTGGTCGGGGTATTATCGGCAAGCGTTGCCTCAAGGCGAAAGCCGAGACCCAGAAAATCATCCAGCGACCAAGGCTCAACGGCTGCGTCGTGGTCGATGAACACCAGCAGGCGACCGGCATGCAGGTTGCGCAGCCGGCCGAGGATTGCAAGCCCCTGCGCTTTCGGCAGGTGTTCGAGGAAATCCGCGACCAGCGCGCAGTCGTAATGGCCTTCGTGTTCGAGGCTGGCGACGGCGGTGACGTCGCTGCGTATGGTCAGCGCAAGTTCGTCAGACTCAAGCGCGAGCGCCGGGTGCGCGCTGAGATACAGCAGATTGCGCGGCTGACAGGCGGCCAGGTGATCGAGCAGGTTTTTAAGCGGGGTCATGGTGCGCAGTACCGCTGTGGCCGGGGTTCGTTTGCACGACAACATCAGTCCGCGTAGCCGTAGTCGCGGAACCAGCGGATGGCATCGCTGATCGAAACACCGACATCGCGCGGGGCGTAACCGAGTTCGCGGCGGGCCTTGTCGACCGACATAAACGCATGCTGGGTGCCGTACCTGATTTCTCCCAGGGTGAAAATCGGGCGTTTGTCCCTGAGCAGATTTTCGGTGACGAGTTCAGCGGCAAAGGCGACCGCCTTCATGGCCTTGGCCGGCACCGGGATCATGAAAGCGTGCTCGAAGCCGAGCGAGCGGGCAACCAGTTTCGAGAATTCTTCGCCGGTCATGTTGACGTTGCCCAGCAGGTATTTCTCCCCGCGCTGACCTTTTTCGGCCGCCAGCAGGTGACCGAGTGCGACATCGCGCACGTCGACAACGTTGAAGCCACCCTCCACTTTCAGACGGGTGAGACCCTTCATCATCTGCAGAATGATGTTGCCGGTCGGTGTGGGTGCTACATCGCCCGGGCCAAACGGGAAGCAGGGATTTACCACCACCAGATCGAGGCCGTTTTGTGCGAAGCCGAGCGCCTCCTGCTGCGACAGATATTTCGACAGTACATAGGGCGTGGCGGCATACTGATTGAACGGCGTGTTCTCGTCCGAAATCTCCTTGCCGGGTCTGATGCCGACCGCAGAAAGCGAACTGGTGTAGACCACACGTTGCACAGTGTCCGAGTGCTTGCAGGCCCAGCAGATGTTGCGGGTGCCCTGGGTATTCACTTCCCACAGTGGTTTCCAGTCCGGCATCCAGGTGCTGTAGATGGCCGCAAGGTGGAAGACGTGATCGACACCCTTGACCGCCTTTTCCACGAAGGCGTTACCCAGCACATTGCCGGTGACTATTTCCGGCTTGAAGCGGTCGATATTTTTCGTCGACTCTTTCGGCAGCACGGCGGCGCGCACTTCGATGCCGCGGCGAGTCAGTTCCTCGACGACATGGGAACCGATAAAGCCGGCGGCGCCAGTGACAAGGACCTTCTTCACGTGAAAATTTCCTGCCAGTGTTGTGGAGAGGAGCGTTGTCGGTGCGGTGTTGTCCGGGAGCGCCGACCCCACGGGGGCTGGGGGTACGGGCAGGACGATTATGGCCCAGCCTTGCGGCCGGTTGCTGGGGGTGCGCACAATTTGTTGGCCATTGTGGCCGCAACGTGTTGGCCCAACGCCTTTTTTATTCACGAACTGCCGCTATTTGTCTAACCCCCATACACTGGCATGCCGCACAGGTTGTGCGGACCGCCCTGGACTGGAGATGCGCCATGACCGAATACCGCGACATCCGTTACACCGTCAAGGATGGCATCGCCGAAGTGCTGCTCTGCCGGCCCGGGCGGATGAACGCCTTCACCATCAACATGAAGAACGAGCTGGTGGACGTGATCGGCCGTATCGATCGTGACGATGCGGTACGCGTTGCCATCTTCACCGGCGACGGTAAGGCATTTTGCGCGGGCATGGAGCTGGAAGCCGAAGGCGACATCTTCGGCTACGACATTCCGCAGGGGGACACACTTAACCTGCACGAGATTCGCGATTCTGGCGGCGAAGTGGTGCTGGCAGTTTACAACTGCCGCAAACCGATGATCGCCGCCATCAATGGCGCTGCGGTGGGCGTGGGCGCGACCATGACGTTGCCGTTCGATTTCCGCCTCTGTTCGCACAAGGCGCGTTTCGGATTCGTTTTTACTCAGCGCGGCATTGTGCCGGAGTCCTGCTCAAGCTGGTTCCTGCCGCGCCTGGTCGGCATGCAGACGGCGCTCGAATGGATGCTCACCGGCGACCTGTTCGACGCCAACGAAGCGTTGCGCGGGGGTCTGGTGCGTTCGGTGCATGCGTCGGACGATCTATTGCCGGCAGCGCAGGAACTTGCCCGGCGTATCCGCAATCGTACCTCGGCGGTCGCGGTGGCAATTGCCCGGCAGATGCTGTGGCGTAATGTCACGCTCGCGCATCCGATGCAGGCGCACATCATCGATTCGAAGCTGATGTACCAGACCTACCAGATGCCGGACGGCAAAGACGGTTTCGCTGCATTCCTTGAAAAGCGCGCACCGGTATTTCAGGCGCGGGTGAGTACGGATTTGCCGTCGAGCTATCCCTGGTGGGATGAGCCCCCGCTGAAGTGAGGCGTCGCCGCCTCAGCGTTTGAGTTGCGACACATCCCGCACCGCTCCGCGATCCGCGCTCGTGGTCATTGCCGCGTAGGCCTGCAGCGCAGCACTGACTCGCCGCTTGCGCAGCTTCGTCGGCTGCCAGCCGAGTTTGCCGCGGGCATCCTGTTTCGCGCGTCGGGCTGCCAGCTCTTCGTCACTGACCTGGAGTCTGATCGTGCGCTTGGGGATGTCGATGTGGATGGTGTCGCCCTCGTTCACCAGCGCAATCGGACCATGCTCGGCCGCCTCCGGCGAAACGTGGCCAATCGACAGCCCCGAGGTGCCGCCGGAGAAACGGCCATCGGTAAGCAATGCGCAGACTTTTCCGAGGCCTTTTGATTTCAGGTATGAGGTCGGGTAAAGCATTTCCTGCATGCCCGGCCCTCCGCGCGGGCCTTCGTAGCGAATGACGACGACATCGCCGGCGACGATCTGGTCGGCGAGGATCGCCTCTACCGCCGAGTCCTGGCTCTCGAACACGCGGGCCCGGCCGGTAAACACCAGAATGCTGTCATCGACGCCGGCAGTTTTCACAATGCAGCCGTTGGGGGCGATATTGCCGTGCAGTACGGCGAGGCCGCCTTCCTGGCTGAAGGCATGTGCCTTGTCACGGATCACACCTGCGGCGCGATCGATGTCGAGCGTATCGAAACGTGTCGACTGCGAAAAAGCGACCTGCGTTGGGATGCCGGCCGGGCCGGCGCGAAAGAATGTCTGTACTTCTTCGCTGACATGACCGGCGATGTCCCATTGCGCCAGCCCGTCGCCCATCGTCTTCGCATGTACGACCGCTACGTCGGTGTGCAACAAACCGGCGCGTGCCAGCTCGCCGAGAATTGCTGGGATGCCACCGGCGCGGTGCACGTCTTCAATGTGCACGTACGGTGTTGAGGGCGCGACCTTGCACAGTTGCGGAACCTGGCGCGACAGGCGATCGATATCTTTCTGGGTGAAAGCAATGCCGCCTTCCTCTGCGGCAGCAAGGATATGCAGCACGGTATTGGTCGAGCCGCCCATGGCGATGTCCAGCGTCATCGCATTCTCGAATGCCTTGAACGAAGCGATTGAGCGTGGCAATACCGATTCGTCATCCTGTTCGTAATAGCGTTTGGTGATCTCGACAATCACGCGGCCTGCCTTCAAAAATAATTGTTCGCGATCGGCATGTGTGGCGACCAGCGTGCCGTTGCCCGGCAGCGACAGGCCGAGTGCTTCGGTCAGGCAGTTCATCGAGTTGGCGGTGAACATACCCGAGCAGGAGCCGCAGGTGGGGCAGGCTGAACGCTCCATCTCGGCGACATCGGCGTCGCTGACATTGGGATCGGCGGCGGCGACCATCGCATCGACCAGATCCAGCTTGTGATCGACGGCGAGTTTGGTCTTGCCGGCTTCCATCGGGCCGCCGGAGACGAACACGGCAGGGATATTGAGCCGCATCGCCGCAAGCAGCATACCGGGCGTTATTTTGTCGCAGTTAGAAATGCAGACCAGTGCATCGGCGCAGTGCGCGTTGGCCATGTACTCAACGGCATCGGCGATCAGTTCGCGCGACGGCAGCGAATAGAGCATGCCGTCGTGGCCCATGGCGATGCCGTCGTCCACGGCAATGGTATTGAATTCTTTCGCCACGCCACCGACCCGCTCGATTTCGCGCGCCACCAGTTGGCCCATGTCCTTGAGGTGAACATGGCCTGGCACGAACTGCGTGAAGGAGTTACAGACGGCGATGATCGGCTTGCCGAAATCGCCGTCCTGCATGCCGGTGGCGCGCCACAGGGCGCGGGCGCCAGCCATGTTGCGGCCGGCGGTGGAGGTTTTCGAACGATACTGCGGCATGCTTGTATTCCCTTCAGAGATTCTTCACAAAAACTTTCGAATTACGCTGCCAGTTGTAAAGCGATTTACGCGGCTCTGGCAACGTATCGGGTTTGGCGGCAACGAAGCCGCGCTCCTGGAACCAGTGCGCGGTCTGCGTGGTGAGGGTGAACAGGCGGTGCATGCCTTGCGCCTGTGCGCGCTTTTCGATTTCGTCGAGCAGCATGGTGGCACGGCCGCTGTTGCGATAGTCCTCGTGTACGGCAACGCAGGCCAGCTCACCGGCCTGGCTTGCCAGGGGATAAAGTGCCGCGCAGCCAATCACCATGCCATCGCGTTCGATCACATGGAAGCGACGAATTTCCGTTTCCAGCAGTTCACGCGAGCGACGCACCAGTACGCCGGCATCTTCCAGCGGGCGGATCAGCTCGAGAATGCCGCCAACGTCCTCGACGCCGGCGGTGCGCAACTGTTCATAGGTTTGTGCCGTGACCAGCGTGCCGCAGCCGTCGCGGGTGAACAGTTCCTGCAGCAGGGCGCCATCGCGGTTGTAGCCGATCAGGTGTACGCGGCCGACGCCGTGACTCGCGGCGTGCGCGGCGGCCTCCAGTTGCCAGATCGCGCTCTCGGATTTCACCTTGTTGCCGGCCAGCAGTTCGGATGCTTGCGCGGGCGTCAGGTCGCGCACCAGTTTTTTCTTGCCGAGGCGCACGCCGTCGTCCTCGCCGAGGAAGATCAGCTTGTCGGCCTTCAGTGCCACGGCGGCGGCAGTTGCCACATCTTCGCTGTCGAGATTGAACACTTCCCCGGTTGGTGAGTAGCCAAGCGGCGAGAGCAGTACGATGAAGCTGGCATCGAGCGCGGCGGTGATCGCGGCAACATCGACACGACGGACTTCGCCGGTGTGCTGGTAATCGAAGCCATCGCGCACGCCGAGCGGGCGGGCCGTGACGAAATTACCGGAAACGACGCGTAGCCGTGCATTGTGCATCGGGGAGTTGGCAAGCCCGAGCGAAAGCTGTGACTCCATGCGGATACGTACGCGGCCAACGGCATCCTCAATGTACGGCAGCGCCTCGGCGGTGGTGACGCGTGTCTGCTTTTCGAAACGGGTTTCGATGTGGTGCCTGGCGAGGTGATCGCCGATCTGTTTGCGCGCGCCATGCACCAGCACCAGGCGAATACCGAGGCTGTCGAGCAGGGCGATGTCGTGGATCAGGGTCGCAAAGCATGCGCCGGCCACCGCCTCGCCGGGGACGTACACAACAAAGGTGCGTCCCTGATGGGCGTTGATGTACGGCGACGAGTTGCGGAACCACTGCACGTACGCGGCGGTGTCGAGGTTCACGGCATTTCCCGCAGTTGGCATGTGAAAGCGGGTAATTATACAGGCCGAGGCGTCTGGAATGCCGTCTGCATCTCTGGGGGGGGCGTCTCGGGTGAGCGTCTTTGGTGGGTAGGGGTTTGGAAAGTCGGCGCCAGCCCGGTCGCCTCGCGGACCCCTGAGCCTGGAGGGTGGGGGTCTGGTTGATATGGGTCAATCAGATCCTTCGACTACGTCATTAAAATTCGTAGCGGTATTCCGTCAACCTGTAAAGGAGAGGCCCATGTCCAGTAAATCCCGCACCCTTGTCACGACGCTGCTCTGCGCCATTTTCCTGACCCTCTCTGCCGGCGCCAACGCGGCTCCTGCAGCCGAGCATGACCACGATCATGGCCAGAAAGGCTCGGCCGCTGCATCTGTCAGCGTCACTGATACGGGTGACTTGATGCAACGCATGCGCGATTTGCACGAGAAAATGACGGCGACCAAGGCTCCGGCCGAGCGCGAGAGGCTGAGGGTGGAGGGAAGGAAGCTCATGGAAGAAGGCATGGAGTTGATGCAAGGCATGCGTGCATCGGGCGGCATGGGAATGGGCATGATGGGTAAAGGCGGCGTGGTGCCGCAGGGCGACCAGGCCGGCCAGGGAGGGATGGCGATGGACATGGGCAAGTGCATGGACAGGCACGGCGCCATGATGAAGCGCATGGATATGATGGAAATGATGATGCAGACGATGCTGGATCAGCAGCCGGCCGCTCCCGCGAAAAAGTAACGATGTCGGAAGTGGATCTTTATCAGCACGACAGCGAATTGGGCGTTCTCATGTGATGATGGCGTGCGCTTCGGAATGTGCGTGCTGATGGTGCGTAAAAACGTTCTACTTTGCTTTGACATGCATCAATTCCGGTAGACGCGGAAGTATTGATACTGTTGTTGTCGCATCGGCATCCGGTGGGTGGTGCGAGTGTTCCCTAACTGCGGAGAGTGTGCCATGGGTAATTTTATGGAACTTTATCCTGTCAATAATTCCATTGAGAATCTTCTGAGAAGTTTTTTTGGGAGATCCGTACTCACGGAAGAAGAAAAAACCACATACATCAAGATGGATGTTTCCGAGAACGATGAGGCCTACACTGTTCATGCCGAAATGCCTGGCATGAAAAAAGAAGACATCAAGGTAACCGCCGACGGTAATCAGGTTTCGATAAGCGCTGAAATCAATCGCGCGAAGGAAGACAAACAGAACGGCAGAGTTTTGCACAGCGAGCGATATTATGGCTGCCTTTATCGCACTTTTACGCTCGCGCAGCCGGTGCAGGAAGACAAGATTCAAGCCACCTATAAAGACGGTATCTTGGAGTTGCTGTTGCCAAAGAGGCAGGCAAAAAAACTCAACCATATTCCCGTACAATAATGTCGATGTCTTCCGGAGGCGGAAGTTGTATGACTTCCTGCTTCCGGGCGTGCCGGGATCGGTGACAATTTTCCCGCCAAGAGCCCGTTGTTCGTGCCCAGGGGAGTTGGAAAACGCGCCGGAGTTCGGCAATTATTCAGGGGGTCTCGTACCCTGCCTGGCGTAGAGCAGTCCGGGCACGTACCCAATCGCCAGGCCATGTCGGTGACGGCTGCCCTCGAAATCAGCTAGCGAAACTCGGGCGAATGCCGGTTTCGACCGCACAGTACTGCCGTTTGGCGGGACGACGGCGC
>JBMOOP010000048.1:0-2272 GCA_049324495.1 Pseudomonadota bacterium | reverse complement strand
CCTTTGCCAGATCAATCGCTATCGTTTTACGATCCATGACGACTCCTCCCCCTCTTGTGCTCCCGACGGGTTGCACCTCTGGCACATAGATGCCGTAAGAGTGCGGGAGGAGTCCATTACATCATTGCAGGGGACGTCGGAAACGGGCGTGCGCACTGTTCTGGCAGCTACCGCCGCGCCCCTGAACTCGAACGTTGGGCGGCAAGGCGAGAGTCGTGGTGCGGAATGCGCTTCTACAGTAAGATTTTCAACTGATTCGTCCGAAATATTGCAACGACAATGCCAGCCATAAATCCAGAAATTCTAGTTTGGGCAAGGGAGACGGCCGGATATGAACTATCCGAGGCGGCCCGTCGGCTCGGCTTGGTTGATGGGAAGGCAGCTACAGGGGAGGAAAAACTTGCAGCGTATGAGCGTGGAGAGAAAGAGCCTTCTCGGCCGCTGCTCCTCAAAATGTCGAAGCAATATCGGCGCCCACTCCTTACCTTCTACTTAGATGCACCACCCGGGCGAGCTGATCGGG
The DNA here is from genome assembly GCA_049324495.1 of Pseudomonadota bacterium. Lineage (GTDB taxonomy): Bacteria > Pseudomonadota > Gammaproteobacteria > Pseudomonadales > JADFDG01 > JADFDG01. The sequence goes on along the minus strand of JBMOOP010000048.1, from coordinate 1,749 downwards.
GAGAGGATTTTCGAACAATACATCGTGCGGTTGATCCATCTGAGAATGGAATGGTCGATGCTCTGGTTCGAAGAATTAAAGCTAGGCAGGAAGTGCTTAAGGAGGCCCTGGCCTCTGAGCAGGATTATGAGAGGTTGGCATTCATTGGCTCCTACTCGTTGGAGCAGGGTACGCAAGGACTTGTTGGTCAAATTCGAGCCAAATCTGGTTTTGATTTGGCTATGTATAGATCCAAGCATAGTCAAGAAGAGGCGTTCCAATATCTCCGGGAGCGGATAGAGAATCTTGGGGTATTTACGGTTCTAATTGGCAATCTCGGCAGTCATCATACAAACCTAAGCGCCGAAATATTTCGTGGATTTGCAATAGCGGATCCCGTTGCGCCATTCGTTGTAATAAACAACCAAGATGCGAAGTCTGCGTGGCCAGTTACGCTGCTGCATGAGGTGTCTCACCTTTGGCTTGGTCAGACGGGTATAAGTGGCGCGGCGGCTGAGCGGGAAGTGGAGCGATTCTGTGACGGTGTTGCGTCTGAACTCTTGGTGCCTGAGGCAGAAATCGCAAATGAATTTTCTGCGGCATCTCTAAGAACGTTTGAATCTGCGTCGGAAGTCATTGGGCGCTTCGCCGGTGAGAGAAAAGTAAGCTCCACTTTGGTGGCCTTCCGTTTGATGAATCGCGGGGCTCTGAGCCAGGACATGTTCAGAAAGCTCAGCGCCTACTTCTACGAAAAGTGGAGGGCGCATAAGGAAAGTCAGAAGCAAAAGGCCAAGGAGAATGAAGGCGGCCCTTCCTATTTTGTAGTTAAGCGTATGCAGAATGGAAAGGCGCTAATGGCAGCCTCGGAGCGACTCATGCGCTCGGGTGAGTTGTCTACTACGCAGGCTGCCATCGTCTTGGGCGTTAGGGCGCTCAAGGTTGGGAGTTTGCTGTCTCAGTCTAGTGCTGCCTAAGTTGGTGCTAGAAGTGATCTATCTGCTGGATGCAAACACGCTGATTGACGCGAAGAGAGACTACTTCGAGTTTGAGCGTGTGCCTGAATTTTGGGAGTGGCTCGAGCACAATGGTGGGCTCGGTAACGTAAAGATCCCAATTGAGATCTACGAGGAGTTTGAGGAATCCAAGAACGCAGAGGGTGGCAGAGATGCGTTATCTGAGTGGGCGTCTGATGAAGATGTCAGGAAGGCTCTTCTCCTTGGCGAAGACGTTGATCAGAAAATTGTTTCTCGGGTGATTTCCCAAGGTTACTGCCAGAATCCTACCGATCAAGAAATCGAGAAGATGGGTAGGGACCCATTCCTTATAGCGCATGCTCTTCGAGATCCGGAAAATCGAGTGGTTGTAACCACGGAAGTTTCACGGCCCGCCAAGCAGCGAGCAAATCGCAAAGTGCCCGATGTTTGTCGCGATATGGGCGTTAGGTGTATCAACACCTTCCAGTTCCTGCGGGAGTTGGACTTTAAAACCGGCTGGAAGAAATAGATCTTTCGGAGTGTTGCCGCCCAACCATTCGTATATGGACTCCTCCCACAAGTAGCGACGACGCTGTTTCTTTCGTGACCTGACGGCGGGCTGCATTCGTATATTCGGCCTTTGGGTGGACCCGAAGGCCCTGGCCATCATGGGTCTGTCAATCAAACCGTGTAACTGGGTTTCATCACAGCGCAGCCAGCGGCACGCGCTCTTCGCCGAACATCGTCTGGAACACCTGAAGTGCCGGCTTCCAGTGGTGGATCATCTTCCAGTTTC
>JBMOOP010000047.1:0-2322 GCA_049324495.1 Pseudomonadota bacterium | reverse complement strand
CACTACCCAGGTGGTCCGTCACGATCCGGTATGTGGTGCCGGCTTTGGTCATGTATTCGGGAACAGTTCGCCCTGACGCAAAGTCCTGTGCACAACCCATTTTTTCCCAGACGCCTCAACAGGTTGCTGACTGTTTTCCCTTGATGCGATAGGCCACGGCCGAGTTTGCCCCTAGAGGCACTTTTTCGGCCAGCACTTTGTGCTCCCTGGAGACGCTTTTCGTCGGGACGGCGAAGACGGGGGGCCGCGCAGCGGCCGCCTGGCTGAGCCGTCGACGCGCGGCGGTGAGGGGTTGGAAGAAGTAGCGCCTGGCTCCGCGCGTATCGCAGAACCTCGCTAACGAAGCCTCAAGGTAAAGAGCCTCTCGCGTGCGCAGCACGCGAGGCCTCAGAGCGCCAGCGGCATTTACACATAATGCAAATTATGCGGCGCGACAGCGCGAACAGCGCTTGGCGGGCGCGCAGCGCGTGCCAAGCGATGCGCATAATTTCGTGCATTATGTTAACCCGCAGGGCGCATGGTTACGCCATATTGGCGTAGTGTCAACGCCCAACAGCCAAAGCGGGGATACGGTATGGGGCACCTCGACTCAGTGATCGCCCCGATGACGCAGGACGAAAAAGTCTTTTTCAAAGCGCTCGGCGCGCGCATTGCCGCGCTGCGTATCGACAACAACCTCACGCAACAGCAACTGGCCGACGCGCTCACCGTCTCGCAGCAGGTCGTCGCCTCCTACGAGGTCGGACGCCGCCGGGTGCCCGTGTCGCTGCTGCCCGCCCTGGCTCGCGTACTCGGCGTGTCCATCGAGGAATTGATCGGGGAAGAAGCACGGCCGGCCAAACGCGGACCCGCCCCCAAACTCCAGCGGCAGATCGAACGCATTCAGGAACTGCCCAAGCCAAAACAGCGGTTCGTGATGGAGATGCTCGACACCGTGCTGCAACAGCAGACTCGCTGAGAGCAACAAGCAGCCGCTAAAAATGAACCCCGCGCAACGCGGGGTTGGGCGGGGCTTTCTTTCTTAAAGCATCAGTCGTAAGCAGGAACATTCTCATCAGAAATGTGGCTGTACTCGATAATTTTCCACTTTCCCTCAATCAGGCGGAGCAAATACCAAAACCTAGTTTTAAATTCGGACCCGCTCGAACCCACTAAGGTGACCTCAGACACAACCTCATAGTCATCGGGCAGAACGGTAATTCGATCCGAAAATCTTTCACCGACTCTTCGGGTTTTTTCCGAGCCAACAATCACGCAATTCTTCCACGGGTGGTTACCCATAACTTTCTCATCGATTGGGTATGCGAAGAATTCCCCAACCTCTCCACCTTTACTTTCACAATAGCTCCGGATCGTAGCCGCAGGATCCGGTATTCCACCGCCCCCACAGGACGAGCACACGAGCATAGCCGCGAGCGCTGAAATAACTGAACTACTGCGCCGGAGAAATGTAATCAGTCGGATTAACACGCGTAGTCACTCCATCTTTGATTTTGTACAGCTCAAGATGAGCATGCGGGACCATCCCAGGCGCGTTCGGATATTCCGTGGCCGGGTCAGGAATAACGCCAATTTGACTTCCCTCCTGAACCTGCCCATTCGCCACCGTCGGATCTAGGTGCTTAATCCGGCATACAAACTGCTCACCCGCTGAATTTTTCGGCGTTGTAATTCTTACGGTGTGATTCGGAAGAACTTCGATAGTCCCGCTAATGGGTGCCACTACAGATTGACCCATAGCTCCTGCGTAATCGATTCCTGCATGCTGCCTAGCACCGCCGTCGCGACTAGATTGGTACTGACCGCTTCCATACTGATCGCTCCTTACGCCGCCACCAGTCGGGTTAGTCCATAAGCCGTTTGAATCAATGAAGTTGATCGGGTCATTCGCCGCGTACGCGAACAGGTTGAAATCACCACCTGCGAATCCGATGGGATCTCGCGTCGTCCAACGACCAGTTTCTGCGTCGTAATCTCTGGCTCCGAATCGCACGAGTTTCGTGTCGCGATCATACAGCCCACCGGCAAAACCGAACGGCTGGAACCCCGGATTCGTGTCGTTGGTGACATTGCCGTAGCTGTCGTAATCCATCCGCTGGGCGATGCTGCCGTCAGTGGTGTTCACGACCAACCTTACACTACCCAGGTGGTCCGTCACGATCCGGTATGTGGTGCCGGCTTTGGTCATGTATTCGGGCACGTTGATCCTGGTGCCGTAGACGAAGCGGCTGACGACGGTGTTGGCGGCGTCGAGTTCGGCGGCGATGCGCAGTTGATCCTGGTACAGGAAGCCTTGCACCAGAACGCCGTTCACTTGTTTGC
>JBMOOP010000046.1:0-21151 GCA_049324495.1 Pseudomonadota bacterium | reverse complement strand
CTGTTGCGCGCCAGCGAGGCCTGGCAGCTGGAGCAGGACAACAAGAATCTGGTCGCGGCGCTGAGTCAGTCGTACGAGAAGCTCGCCCTGCTGGACGAGGCCAAGACATCTTTTCTGCGCTATCTGGCGCACGAGGTCAACACGCCACTCAACTGGCTGGCGGCGACCACGGTGATCGACCGGGTGACGCTCAGTGCCGAGACCGCACTGATGCTCAAGTACGTCGATCAGGGCCGCGAGCGCCTTTACGGGTTGGTTTCTGCTGTGCTGCGCTACTTTGAGGGGGCGGGGCTTGATCTGCGCGTGCACCCGCAGCCGGTTGATATCACGGCGTTATTGGCGGGCAAGGTCGCCCTGCTGCGTCGGCAGCATATTGGCGGCCTTTCCCTGCACCTGGAGCAACCGCCGGGCTTGAGCGTGGAAACTGATCCCGGGTTGCTCGCGGAAATTCTCGATCACCTGCTCGAGAACGCAGTCGCACATACGCTGCGCAGTGGCGATATGCCGGCAGTTGTGGTGCGCGCGACAGCAACCGCCGACGGCGTGGCCATTGAAGTCCACAACGGTGGCCGGGTGCCGGATGCCGCCACGATCGAACAGCTTTTTCAGCCGTTCTTTTTTTGCGGTTCGCTGCACGGTTTGAATGGCTACGGTCTTAGTCTTGCGACGGCTCGTGCCCTGGCGCTGACGCTGGGGGGGTCGCTCGAAGCCGATACCGCCACGGTAACGCCTGGTGGGCTCTGCCTGCGTCTGCAGTTGCCGATCCGCCTGCTGACAGAAGAGGGGGCGGCAACTGTAGGGGGCGCTCAGATAGCCTTGCCTGAAAAGTCGTAGCGGGCGTTGATACGGCGGCCCGATTCCCTGACAATGCCGCTCCCCGCGATGGGGTCTCCGCAATGGAGAGTGCGTTTGTGATGCGTTGGTGCAGAGTGCGTTTGTGAGTGGCGTGTCAGTTACTTTGTTTGATGCCCTCGTTATGGTGGCCCTGTTGGTTCCCCCGCAACGCTTAGCTGTGAACTCCGCCAGGACCGGAAGGTAGCAACGGTAGCAGTGATGCGTGTGCCGGGGTGTGGCTGGCAGGGTCCACCACCCCTGTTCGTGCCAGAGCCACCCGACGCCGCCTGATGGCTTCTCGAAATCGTGCCAGCCGGGGGCTGCTCCGGTAGCATTGATCCCCTGTTCCCCAGGCTACCTTACCCTGCATGAGCTACCAGGTTCTCGCCCGCAAATACCGACCGCGCCGCTTTGAGGAGCTGATCGGGCAGGAGCATGTGCAAAAGGCACTCAAGAACGCGCTGGACAACGATCGCCTGCACCATGCCTATCTGTTCACCGGCACCCGCGGTGTCGGCAAGACCACCATCGCCCGCATCCTGTCGCGCTGTCTGAATTGCGAAACCGGCGTCAGCTCAAATCCTTGTGGTACCTGCGCCACCTGCCGCGAGATCGACGAAGGCCGTTTTGTGGACCTCATCGAGGTCGATGCTGCTTCGCGCACCAAAGTCGAAGACACCCGCGAGCTGCTCGACAACGTGCAATATGCGCCGAGTCGTGGCCGCTACAAGGTGTATCTCATCGATGAAGTGCACATGCTTTCCGCGCACAGTTTCAACGCCCTGCTGAAAACTCTCGAAGAGCCGCCACCGCATGTGAAGTTTCTGCTCGCCACCACCGATCCGCAGAAGTTGCCGGTGACGGTGTTGTCTCGGTGCCTGCAATTCAATCTCAAGGCGATGACGGCTGATCGTATCGTCGCCCACCTCAGGGATATCCTCGGCCGCGAAACGATTGGTTTCGACGAGGCGGTGCTGTGGGAGCTGGCGCGCGCCGCACAAGGTTCGATGCGCGATGCACTGTCGCTCACCGATCAGGCGATCGCGCACGGCAACGGTGTGTTGAATGACGCCGAAGTGCGCGCCATGCTCGGTACGGTCGATCGTCAATATGTTTGGCAACTCGGTGAGGCGCTGGCGCAGGCTGATGCAAAAGCCGTGCTCGCGGCCATCGACACGATTGCGGAAAACGCCCCGGACTGGAGTGATTTGCTCGCCGGCCTGATTTCGCTGTTGCACCGCGTCAGTGTGGCGCAGGTGGTGCCGGAGGCGATTGACGACAATCGCGGGGATTGTGCCGTGGTCACTTCGCTCGCGGAGCGCATCACTGCTGCCGACATCCAGCTCTACTATCAAACCGCGCTGATCGGCCGTCGCGATCTGCCGCTCGCACCGGATGCACGCGCCGCTCTGGAGATGACGCTGCTGCGCATGCTCGCGTTTCGTCCGGCCGGCACGCCGCCGGCGGTGACTGTCGGCAGTGCCGCCACTGCCGCCGTGAACGTGTCGGGTGCCACGACAACCCGGTCTGCAGCTTTGCTGCCGGTGAATGACAGCAGTACAAATCAGCAAGGCGTCGTCACCGCCGTCATGCCGGCGCCGCGTATTGCCGATCGGCCATTGACGAACGTGGTGCCAATCACACCGCGTAGCATGCCGGCTGCGTCGTTGGCGGCCAGTGCCGAGCCGATGCCGGGCGGCAATCTGGCGCCACTGTCGCGCGAATGGGATCAGGTCGTCGCGCGGCTGACCGGCCTGCCGCAGGATGTGCTGGCGCTAGCGCGCAACTGTGCGCTGGAATCGCGTGCTGGCAGTTTGTGGGAACTGGTTATTGCGCCGGGCAGTGACATTCTGGCCAAGGAAGCCGCGATCCGGGCGCTGGAGGTGGCGGTCTCGGCGCAAATCGGTGCGCCCCTGCAGCTGAAGCTGATCAATCGCGCGGTGCTCGGTGAAACGCCGCGCCTCGCCGCCGACCGGCGTGCGAAGGAGCTACTGACTCATGCCGAGCAGGTCATCCGCAGCGATGACAACGTGCGTGACATGATCAGTGTTTTCGAAGCCCGCATCGTGCCGGGCAGTATCAAACCCGTGAATTGAGTGCAGGCATCAGGAGACCGGATGAATATCAATCAGTTGATGAAACAGGCCCAGATGCTTCAGGAAAAGGTGCAGCAGGCCAACGAGGAAATGCTCAAGCACGAGGTCACCGGCGAAGCCGGTGCGGGCTTGGTAAAGGTGCTGATGACCGGGCGTTTCGAGATCAAGCGTGTCAGCATCGATGATGCGCTGATGCAGGAGGAGCGTGAGGTGCTTGAAGATCTTGTCGCGGCAGCCATGAATGATGGCGTTCGCAAGATCGAAAAATACAAGGAAGAAAAAATGTCCGGGGTGACCGGTGGTTTGCCGCTGCCGCCAGGTATGAAGTTGTTTTGATGAAGGCTTTAGGCCCGGCGATCAGCCGGCATTTTTCAGGCTGATGCGCGCCACATGAAACATTCCCCGCTGATCCATGATCTGGTGCGCGCACTCACTGCGTTGCCTGGTGTCGGCCCGAAATCCGCCCAGCGCATGACCTTGCAGTTGCTGGAGCGCGATCGCGACGGTGGTCGACGGCTTGCGGCCACCTTGCTGGCGGCGATGGACAACGTCAGGCACTGCATGCGGTGTCGCAACTTCACCGAGGAAGAGCTCTGCCCGGTGTGCGTCGATCGCGCACGCGACGCCGCGCTGCTGTGCGTGGTGGAAACGCCGGCGGACCTGATCGCCATTGAGCAGGCCGGCACCTTTCAGGGCCGTTATTTCGTGTTGATGGGGCGTCTTTCGCCGCTCGATGGTCTGGGCCCGGATGAGATAGGCATGCCACAACTCGTGGCGCGTGTCCGCGATGGCGTTGCAGAGGTGATTGTTGCCACCAATCCCACCGTGGAGGGCGAGGCGACCGCGCACTACATCGGCGAGGCACTCGCGCCGTTGGGTGTCAGTGTGACCCGCATCGCCCACGGCGTACCGATGGGCGGCGAACTTGAATTTGTCGACTCCGGTACGCTCGCCTATGCGTTCGCCGGCAGAAGGCCGGTATAGACCCGGTTCAACCGGGCATGTGCTGTTTCTTCGGGCTGCTGATCTGTAGAAGTTCAGATTGGCTCTGAACTTCTACAGCTGATGCTGCGGGCCTGCTTTAAATGGACTGGGGTGCTCCCCCCATCCGCAACACCCGCTTCAACCACCGCGTCAGGTCATCCAGATAGGTGTAGATCACCGGCACAACCACCAGCGTGAGCAGCGTCGAGGTGATGATGCCGCCGATGATCGCGTGCGCCATCGGTGCGCGTTGTTCGGCACCTTCGCCAAGACCAAGGGCCAACGGCAGCATACCGAACACCATTGCCGTCGTTGTCATCAGGATCGGCCGCAACCGTGTGTGACCTGCCTGGAGAATCGCTTCGGTACGTTCCATGCCTTTTTCCGTCGCCACCTTGATGAAATCGATCAGCAGGATGGCATTTTTGGTAACGAGGCCCATCAACATCACGATGCCAATGATCGAGAACATGTTCAGGGTACTGCGGAAAACGAACAGCGCCAGAAACACGCCGATCAACGACAGTGGCAGGGAGGTCATGATCGCCACCGGATGCACAAAACTGTTGAACTGTGAGCCGAGCACCATGTAGATGAAAATCACCGCCAGCGCGATCGCGATGTTGGCGTAGTGGATCGACTCCTGCATGTCCTTGTTCTGACCCTCGACGGCGAAACGGTAGCCGGCCGGCAGCGTGGGCGTCATGTCTGCCATCACCCGGGCGATATCGGTGCCGACATCGCCAGCGGGGCGACCATCAACGTTGGCCTGGATCAGCACTTCGCGGGACAGGTTGCGGCGCTTGATCTGCGCGGCACCGACGGCCTCGGTTACCTCGGCCACCTGTGACAGCGCGACCATGCGCGGCGCGTCGGTCTGCGGATCGATCCTGCTGCTGGCGAACCAGAGGTTATCGAGCTGGCCGGGCGAATCGCGGCCACTCGGGGGCAATTGCACGCTGACGTCGTAGGTCTCGCCGTCCGGTGCCTGCCAGGTGGAGATGGCGTCACCCGCCAGGAATGGCCGCAGTGCCGCGCCAATCTGGCCAACGTTCAGGCCCTGATCGGCGGCCCGATTGCGATCGATTTCCACCGCGAACAACGGCTTCGGCGCTTTCAATGACGATTCGATATCGACCAGCCCGGGGATCAGGTGCAGCCTGGCGGTGAATTGATCGGAAATGCGTTGTAACTCGCGCAGATCGGCACCCTGGATCGACAGCATGATCGGTTTCATGCCGCCGGATACCGCCTCCTTCGCTGCCGCGACTGACTTGATGTCGATTCCGCCGACCTGCGCAAGCTCGCTGCGCAGTTGGGCGACCAGTTGCTTCTGGCTGAGGGTGCGTTCGCGTTTCGGTTTCAGGGCCACCCGGAAGCTCGCCTCATTTTTGCCGGTGTCGAAACCGCCGGAACCGTTGATCGTTGCATAGGTGGCGATCACCTCACTGTGTTCGCGGATCAGAGCGTCAACCTGCCTTGCCTTGGCTTCGGTATAGGCAAGGCTGGAGCCGACCGGCGTCGAGAACTTGACGTTGATTTCCGACAAATCAGGTTCCGGTACGAATTCCTTGCCAATGAACTGGAGCAGCGCAAAAGCGATGAACAGACTGGCGACGGCAATCGCCAGCGTTGATTTACGGTGCGCCAGTGCCCAACGGACAATGTGCATGTAGATGTCGCGCACTTTTTCGAGCAATGCGGAGAAACCGTCGAGAAATCGCGCAACCGCGTTATGGCTGCGTTTTCCCTGCACATGCGGGTCGTGCCATATGGAAGACAGCATTGGGTCGAGCGTGAAACTGACGAACATCGACAGCAGCACCGCGCAGGTGACGCTGACGCCAAATTGATAAAAGAACTTGCCGATGATGCCGCCCATGAAGGCCACCGGCAGGAATACGGCGACAATCGACAGGGTGGTCGCCAGTACCGCCAGGCCGATTTCTTTCGTGCCTTCGAGTGCCGCCGTACGCGGGTCCTTGCCCATGGCGCCGTGGCGCACGATGTTTTCACGCACGACAATGGCGTCGTCGATCAGCAGGCCGATGCACAGGCTCATTGCCATCAGCGTCATCATATTGATGGTGAAATCGAATACGTAGAGGCAGAAAATGGTGCCCAGCAATGAAATCGGCAGAGTAAGGCCGGTGATGACCGTGCTGCGCCAGGAACCGAGAAACAGCAGCACGATCAGAATCGCCAGCAGCGCACCCTCGAGCAGCGTTTTCTTGACATCCTCAAGTCCGGCCCGAATCGAGACCGAGCTGTCGGCGACAATAGTCATCTCCATGCCGGCCGGCAATTGATCGCGCATTTCGTCGAGCCTGGCGCGTGCGGCTTCGGCCACTGCAATAGTGTTGGCGCCGGATATTTTCACCACGTCCAGAGCGACGGCGTGACGACCGTTTACCAGCGCGCGCGAGTTGAGTTCCTGCTCGCCATCAACGACATCGGCGACATCGCCCAGATGCACCGCTGCACCCTGGCGGGTGCCAACGACAATGCGTTCGAAGTCGGCGGCGGTGGCAAGGCGCGCCTTGATCTGCACGATCTGTTCGCGGTTGTCGTACTCGATGCTGCCGGCGGGCAAGTCCTGGTTGTCGGCGCGGATGCTCTGCAACACCTGCTCGACACCGATGGCGCGGGCCTGCATGTCTGCCGGGCGCAGGAAGACGCGTATTTCGCGCTTCACGCCGCCGATGAGATCGATTTTTCCGACCCCGGGTATGGTTTGCAGACTCTTGAGCACCCGCTGATCGACAAAGGTGGTCAGTTCGCGAGCTGGCAGAGTCGTACTGGCAAAAGCTACGGAGAGCACCGGCGTCGCGCCGGGGTTCCAGCGTTGGATGATGGGTTCCTTCACCTCGTCACGAAACGAGGCCTTCACCACAGCGATCTTGTCGCGCACATCCTGCACGGCAGCATCGGGGTTCACCGAGAGATGGAACTCGATGATCACCATCGACGAACCTTCGTAGGAAGTCGAGAACACGCGCTTGACACCGTTGACGGTGTTGATGGCGTCCTCGATCTTGCGCGTGATATCGGTTTCCATCGACTCCGGCGATGCGCCGGGCCAACTGGTGGTAACCACCACAAAGGGTAATTCGACGTTGGGAAACTCCTCAACCGACAAGGACTTGAACGAGAACGCGCCGAGCACCATCAGCGCCAGCATCATCATTGCGGCGAAGACGGGATTATTGATACTGATGCGGGTGAGCCACATGGTGATGCGACTCCGTCAGCGCGCGTCGGCAACGGACACCGGCATGCCGGCGATGCGCTGACCGATGTTGGTGAGTATCACGCGCTCGCCGGCGGCGAGCCCTTGTTTTACCTCGATAAGGCCGGTGCCGCTGTCGCGGATGCCGAGCGTAACGGGTTGCAGGGCAAGTTTGTTGTCACGGATCACCCAAACCTGGCGCTTGCCGTCGATGTCGCGCACGGCGCTTGCGGGAATGCGCAGCACCTTGCCCCTGGCTGCATTGCCGGTGACAACGCGGCCGTTGGCGAACATTCCGCCTTTCAGTACACCGTCACGATTGTCGACACGTGCATAGAGGGTGATGGTGCGCGCGCCGCCGTTAGCCATTGGATTGATCCGCACGACTTTGGCATGGAAGGTGCGGTTCGGCTGGCCATCGACGGTGAATGTGACATCGCCGCCGACATGAATCTGATTGATGTCGCGTGCCGGGATGTCGGCGGCGAGTTCGAGTTGGGAAAGGTCGACCAGGCTCATGAGCACCTGGCCGGGCATGACATTGCTGCCTGGCTGCACATAACGTTCGGCGACGATGCCGCCGATGGGTGCGAGGATGGCTGTGTCGTCGACAGCTTTGCGGGCGATCACGACATTTGCTTCCTGGATTTTGACCAGACTGCGCTTGAGCTCGGTATCACCCCTGGCAGTGGACCAGTCGAACTCGGACAGATATTTCTTCTCGTAGAGTGCAGCTTTCTTTGCCTCATATTCTTCCATCAGCCGCAATTCGACCCGGGCGCTGGCCAGTTGCGCCTCGGCCCGCTGCAATTGCGCAGCAACATCGGCGCTGTTCTGGCGCATTAATACCTGTCCTTTACGCACACTTTCACCTTCACGTACGAGCACGCTGTCGACCACGGCACTCAGCCGTGCATTGACGGTGGTGCGGTTGAGCGGTTCGAGCGTGCCGGTGACCCTGATGCCTTGGGCGACGCTGCCGATATCGACCGTCACCAGGTCGGCAGCCACCAGCAGCAGGGCAGGTTCCACAGCAGCCGGCTTTGCCTCCGCGCTGTTGGCGGCCGGGGTGCTGTTGAGCAGTATCACTGCGACGACTGTCAGCAGACCAATACCGGTACCGGCGATGTAACGGAAGACGGGGGAATAGGGTGCTTTCATGAGAGTGTTCCTCGTAATGCGGTCGCGCGGAATTTTTTGCTTATGTTGATCATGGTGTTGCAGCGCTGCGCGGTGCGACGCCATCCCAGAGCATGTTGACGATGCGCGCTACCAGCGCGTCGTGATCGGCTTGCGGGTTGATGATCCAGGCGAGCATCAGCCCGTCGAACAGCGCGCTCCAGAAGGCGGCGAGCGTCGCGGCGTCCTGATCTGCCGGCGCAAGCCCGGCCCGCTGCATCGTGCGTATGTGCTCGGCTACCTGCGCCATACCGTCGCTATGGAAACGTGCCAGCCGCTCGCGCATTTCGTTGTCGCGCGCCTGGCCAATGAATTCGAGGTAAAGCCGTGGCCAATCCTCGTCGGCACGCAGCCGGTCGAAAACAGTCTGCAGCAACCGGGCCAGCGCCTGGCGCGGATCGGCCGCAGCAGCCGCGATGCGCAGGTCGTCCGGCACGGGCGTGATGTGGCGCTGAAACTGATAGTCGAGCAGGGCAAAGAACAGGTCGCTCTTGCTGCGGAAGTGCCAATAGATGGCGCCCTTGGTCATGCCGGCCGCCTGGGCAACCGCATCCAGTGAGGCAGTCATATAGCCCTTCCGGGCAAAGGCGTGACTGGCCGCAGCCAGGATGCGCTCGCGGGTATCGGCAGGCTCGGGACGCGGCTGAGGCATGGGTGAGGGCTCCGATAGCAGTGACATACCCATCGGTATTTAACATACTGACAAGTATGCCAGCAATCAGAACTTACCGGCGCAGACGCTGCCTGGCAGGGCACACAGGGACCGGGTTTCCGGGTGATCCGTCCTGGCCTGCAACGCTTGGCAGCTCGCAGACCAAGCGCTTGCTTGGTACCCGCGCCGATTGCTAAGGTGCGCCCACCCCTGCTCACGGAGACTGCCCATGGCCGCGCCCCTTTCCTACTTCAACGAAACCCACGAACAGATGCGCCTGACCGTGCGCAAATTTGTCGAGCGCGAGATCCTGCCCCATGTCGCGCAGTGGGAGGAGGAGGGTACTTTCCCCCGGGAGCTGTACCGCAAGGCCGGCGAGGCCGGGCTGTTGGGAATCGGTTTCCCGGAAGAGTACGGCGGTATGGGTGAAGACGTGTTCATGGCCGTCGCCTTCAGCGAGGAAATCATCCGTTCGACTTCCGGCGGGCTGGTCGCGTCGCTTGGTTCGCACGGCATCGGTTTGCCGCCCATTGCGAAATGGGGTCCGGCAGAAATGAAGGCGCGCGTTGTTCCCGAAGTATTGCGCGGCGAGAAAATTTCCGCGCTGGCGATTACTGAACCCTCCGGTGGCTCTGATGTTGCCAATCTGAAAACGCGTGCGGTGAAGGACGGTGATCACTACGTGGTCAATGGCAGCAAGATGTTCATCACCAGTGGCGTGCGCGCTGATTATTACACGGTGGCTGTGCGCACCGGTGGCGACGGTTATGGTGGTGTCTCGCTGTTGCTGATTGAAAAGGGCACGCCGGGTTTCACCGTTGGGCGGAGTCTCAAGAAGATGGGCTGGTGGCCCTCGGACACGGCCGAATTGTTTTTCCAGGATGTGCGTGTGCCGGTGAAAAATCTCATCGGGCCGGAGAACGGCGGCTTTTTCTGCATCATGACCAACTTCCAAATGGAGCGACTGAATCTTGCGGTGCTCGCCACCACGACGGCGCAAGTCGCTCTGGAAGAATGCCTGCGCTATGTGAAGGAGCGTGAGGCATTCGGTCGCAAGATTGGCAATTTCCAGGTCATCAAGCACAAGTTGGCTGAAATGGCGACCAAAATCGAGGCCAGCCGCGAATTCAACTACAGTGTCGCTGCAAAGATGGCGGCCGGGCAGAGCATGGTCAAGGAAGTGTCGATGGCGAAGAATTTCTCCACCGATGTCAGCGATTACGTTACCTACCAGGCGACGCAGATCTTCGGCGGCATGGGTTTCATGCGCGAGTCGGTGGTGGAGCGGCTGTACCGCGACAACCGCATTCTCTCGATCGGTGGCGGTACCTACGAGATCATGAACGAGGTGATCGCCAAGCAGATGGGGTTGTAATTACGCAACCGCTGTACCCTGCCTCTCATGCCGCATCAGGCCTACGAACTCGTCACCGATACCGACCGGCTGGGTGAAGTCGCGGCCCGGCTTGCCTCGGTGCCGGCGATTGCCGTTGATACCGAGTTTGTGCGCCGCACCACGTTTTACGCGAAACCCGGCTTGCTGCAGTTGTCGGACGGTACAGGCGAGTTTCTGGTCGATCTTGTTGTTCTGCCGGATATCTCGGCGTTGCGTGGCATCTTCCTTGCGGCGCAGCCGCTCAAGGTCATGCACTCGTGCGGCGAGGACCTGGAAGTGCTCAAGCGTCTGTTCGGCGCGGTGCCCGGCAGCCTGTTCGACACACAAGTGGCGGCGGCCATGCTCGGCCACCCGTTGCAGCTGAGTTACCAGAAGCTGGTGAAGACGATGCTGGGCATCGACGTGCCGAAAGATGAAACGCAGTCGGACTGGACGGCGCGCCCGTTGAGTGAAGCGCAGCTCTCCTATGCGGCACTGGATGTGCGCCATTTGTTGCCGGTCTGGCAGCGGCTTGCTGCCGATCTTGACACACGCGGACGGATGCCCTGGCTTGAGGAAGACTGCGCGCGCCTCCTGCGGGACGCCGCGCGCGAGCATTCTGTTGAGGACTACTATCGCGGCATCACCAATGCCTGGCGCCTGCGACCTGCCTCGCTGGCGTTGCTCGCCACACTTGCCTGCTGGCGTGAAGTGACGGCGCGTGAGGTTGACAAGCCGCGCGCGCATGTTGTCCCCGACAACATCCTCTGGTGGGTCGCCCAGCGCCGACCGCAAACTCTGCAGCACTTGCGCACGATTCCCGATTTCCACCCGATGGCCTTGCGCAAATACGGCGATGCGCTGTTGCGTATCGTCCAGGAAACTTCCGCAACAACCGGGCTTGCCCAGACCGTACCGCCGCTGCCGCTGCCGCTGCCGCCGCCGCTGCCGCGCGAAGCGAAAGGGGCGCTGTCGGCGCTGCGCGATGTCGCCACGAAAGTAGCTGGCGAACTCGGCGTCGAGACCGAAGTGCTGGTACGCCGGCGCTATCTCGAAGCCCTCCTCGAAAGCGTGCGCAACGGAGCGGCGGTGCTGCCACCCATGCTTGACGGCTGGCGTCGCCCGCTGGTGGGCGAACGCCTGCTGGCAGCGGCCGAAGCGCGTAGCGTTGAGGTGCGCGGCTGGGCGCTGGAGACGGTTGATGGCGACTGAGGATTACCTCAATGGCAGCCGGCGACTGGTGAGTGTTTTTCGCAGCCCGCAGCGTGACGGCATGTACCTGTATGTTGACCGCAGGGAAGGGTTGGCACGCGTGCCGGAAGCACTGCTTGCGTTGTTCGGGCGGCCGCAGCACGCCATGGATCTGCTGTTGACCGCAACACGCCCGCTGGCGCGGGTGGATGTCGTCGAGGTGTTGCGGCAGTTGGACGAACAGGGTTTTTTCCTGCAGCTGCCGCCGGTGATCGACAACGAGGCATATGCGATCATCGCTGCCAACGAGAAGCTGGCGGCGGGCCGGCGCTGAGCGAGAAGGCCACTGACATGCTGACGACAAACGCTTACCTCATGGCCTGGATTTTCTACCTGTTGGCGGCCGGCGGTTTGATGCTGGTGCTGTTCAGGATGACGCGCGGCTGGCGACCTGTTGCTTTTCGTATCGTGTTGCGCGCGATCGGCGCCGTCTGGCTGTTCATGCCGGCGGTCGTCGAGCCTGGTGCGGCGCGTGAATCGCTGGCACCGGCATTCGTAGTGCTGATGTTCGATCTGCTGCAAGGCTACGAGATTGCAGCGCGCGTGCTGGAGCCGATGCTGATTCTCACGGTTGTCGTGATCCCGGTAGTGCTTGGCGCCGACTGGGCCTGGACCCGCTGGCGTACGAAGTGTGCTCTGGTGGATGCACGGGGCCGCTTCAGCCAACCAATTGTTCCTCCCGGGCCAGAGGCATGAGTACAGGCTGCATTTTCTGTGCGGTTGTTGCTGGTCAGGTTCCGGCCAGCATCGTCTGGCAGGATGACACCTGCATTGCCTTGATGGATCTGTTTCCGCTGCACGAAGGGCATGTGCTGGTTATGCCGCGCACGCATGCGCCGTTGCTCAACGATTTACCCGTGAGCACCCGCGATCATCTGTTTCGCGTTGCTTGCCGCGTGATTGCCGCACAGAAAATGCTCGGTTTGCACGCCGATGGTGCCAACCTGCTGGTGAACGATGGCAAGCCGGCCAACCAGCATGTGCCGCACGTACACATTCACCTCATACCACGTGACGGCGGCGATCTGGGCAAGGTCGGTTTGCGGTTTGCAACGCGTTTTCTCAACCCGTTCGGCATGGACACTCGCCGGCAGCGGCTTGATGCGTTGGCTGGCCGATTGGCAGCGGCCATGCAGGCGGTAGTCGTTACTCTTCCTTGAACAGGCTCAGCCATACCTCGAAGTCGCTGTCTGGCGCCGGCAACAGCTGAATGCCCGCATGAAAGCGCGTGCGGCCGTTTTCGTCCCGGCCTTCGACCCAACTGAGCCTTCCCTTCAGGTGGAGGGTCTGGCGATTTTCCAGCAGCACCAGCCAGATATCGACGCGACTGTCGCCAGGCACGAACCGGTCGAGTATCACCTGCAGTCCGACTGCGGAGATATCGACCGACTCGCAATAAATCCGCTCACCCTGGCCAATCAGATGTGCAGAGGAGACCACCGTGAGTGAAAGGCTCTCGGCGCGCGGTTGACGCGGGAATCGACGCTTGTTCTGCATTGGCGACAATTCCCCGGGTTACTCCTTGGTATAGGTAAATATTGCCTGCACCCAGTCAGGCAGATCAGCCTTGATGTCCGGGTAAAGCAGCGGGCCATAGGCGACGATGATCAGCGCAATGAACATGATGGTTAGCGGCATCACATAACGCTCGTGCCGGTACCACCAGCCAAGGCCGGCAGCGGCTGCCTCGCCCTTGGCGAGCTGGATCTCCCGGTCACCGACCAGATGTCGGGTCAGCAGGTGGTTCAATGCCACCGGCGGCGTCAGGTAGCCCAGTTCGAAGGACAGCAGCGCGAACATCCAGAAGTGCAGCGGATCAATGCCGGCCGCGAAGGCAACCTGCGCAATCGTCGCATTCACCAGGATCGTGGCGCCGAACGGATCCATGATCATGCCGATGATGACCATCACGACCAACAGAATGGTCATCGTGCCCCAGACGCTGTCGACCTGCGGGAACAGATCCATCATGTGCGAGCGCTCGATGACGCCGCCGACCGAAACCGACAGCGCCATCAGTATCAGCAGGGCGCCGACGTTGCCGGTGGTCAGGTTGGTACCCTCGCGCATCGCGATTTCCAAGGGTCGGCGACGCTCGATTGCGGGTGCTTTCTCGGCATTGCGCTGACGATCCCATTGCTTCGCATGATCCATCGATGCCCAGGCCAACCAGGCAACAATTGCCATGCGGATGATTTCAAAGGTGATGTCGAGGCCGGAAAGCGGCGTGTTGCCGGTTACCAGAACATAGGCCTTGATGGCGATGCCGACAATCAGCACACCGGATGACAGGTTGGCGACCCAGGCGCCCGTCTTGTCGTACAACAGCGTGGCAAGAAGAATGACCGGGAGGATGTACGGTGCCGAGAATTCATCAAATTTCTGGTCGAATGCCGTGGTGTAGATGCCCAGCGTCGCCATGATGATGACGATGTATGGAATGAAGGTGCCCAATTTGCGCAGGCTTTCCGGCAGTGCCGTGGCAATCGGTGCGATACGGGCAGGTTCGGTACGGGTCATCTGCGTGACGATCAGAAACAGGATCCCCGTCATCAGGTAGATTAGGAAGCCGAAGTGGTATATCTCGCCGGTAGTAACGTTCTTATTCAGGGCGGCGATGACGACAACCAGCAGGCAGGGTGCCAGTACCACGCCCATTGAGCCGGACATGGCGGTACTGGCGAGCGCCAGGCCGCGACGTGCACCGCTGCGCAGGAATTCCGCATAGAGAATGGTGCCGGCGGCAATCACGAAGATGCCCGAGGCGCCGGTGTAGGCCGTCGCCCAGGCGGCCATGAGCAGCACCACAAAGCACATCAGTTCCGGCGACAGATGCCAGGGCCTGATCACGTCGAAGAACATTTCCGTGACCCGCGTCTGCTTGAGCAGCATGCCGATCCAGATGTAGAGCGACAACGACAGGAACATGCCGGACAGTTCCATCATCTGCGACAGATAGACGCCGATACCCTGGTAGTAGGGAGCCTGCGCTACTTGGCCGCCACCGAGTTGCCCGATCGCCGGCGCGATCCAGAACTGCGCCGAGGCGATGATTGCCATATACGCATAGAGCGGTACGGAAAGCAGGGCGTGGCCGGTATCGCCGCCTGGCTCAAGATCTTTTGGTGCCCGGAGCAACTGGTAGATGCTGGTCAGTGTCAGCATGCCGAAACCGGCGATCCACCAGGCATGCAGCTCGAATAACTGCACCTGGACGCCTTCGCGCGCCGATTCCTGCTCGGCAGCGCGATAGGAGAGTTCCGCGAACAGCAGGGTCGCATGCGCAACCAGCTGGAAGGTGGTGGCAATGTAGTAATCATGTCGGGTCGTGATGTTGCGCAGGGCAATGTGCTGGCGCGTCAGGGTGGTCGTGGCGGCGCAGATCAGGATCAGCCAGCAGAGCAGTTGTTGCTTCTGCTGCCCGAGAAATGTCACCAATTTGGCAACCCCGGTCTCAAAGAACCGGAAGGCGCGCACGTCATCGGTTACGCGCTCCTGGTTCTGTTTGGCGATGGACCATTTTTCCCGGCACATGTCACGGGAGCGCTCCACCGATTGCCGGATCGAGACCGGATCAATGGTTTCCGACAGCATGTCCAGTTCGTCCGCCGATGAGGTCTCGGCGTCGGCCAGCAGTCGGTTGACCTCGGCGTCAACATTGATGTCCGGCTGACAGTCCGGGCTGGGGATGTCACCGCGCAGAATAAAATACTGATCCCACTGCGACTCGCCGAGCTTCAGCAACTGGCTGTGGATGTATTCGCCGGTGCCGATGAAAAGTACGGTGAGGAGAATCAGGATGGTCGGTAGTGATACCAGCCACTCACCGATGGAACGATTAGCGAAGTAGATTTTCTGCGGTGCGTGCATGGGGGCAATCCGTGGATGTCATTGTTCTGGGTGTTCTTGTTGTGGATCCAGACGGGGCGGCTCGGCCGGAACGGGCCGATACTAAAGGAGCCGCAGGGGGCTTGCATACCATCGGCGGCCCGTGCGTACCGAAAACGATCAGGACGCCCGTAAGTGCCCTGGGCACGGCCGGTAATATGCCCGGTGGGTCTTGATCATTCGGTTTTCTCAGTGCATTCGGCGCGGCTGTTGTCGAGTTTGCAGCGAACCTTGCGAAGCAAGGTGAGGGTTTCCGGATTGTAGATGCCCTCGTCACGCAGGGCGATGCGCGACCGCCGCAACAGCTCGTCGTAGTTGGCCTGGTCCGCCTTCGGAATTTCGATCCAGTACTTTGGGTCGATTTCCTTCTCGGCCTTGTTGATCAGGTCCATCAGCCGGTCGTGCTTTGAGAAGAACCAGGTGCGCGACTTCTGCCCAAAGCCCGGATTTTGCGCAAACTTGTCCCCGCGGATCAGCATCTGCAGTGTTACCTGGGCGAGGGCATAACGGACCACCCCCCCGTTGGGCTCCATGCCTTTGTAAAGTTCCAGTGCCTTGTAGGCGGCGGCCGGAGCGGCACAGATATCCACGGAATGGTTGTTGAATTTGCCGGCGAAATTGGTGATGTCCGAAGAAACCGGTGAGGCCCCGACGTTTTGCACCATCTTGGCCTGCGCCTTGTCGAAGTCGAGCACGGTAATACGCTTGCCCGACAGGGCGCCAACGTTGTTGATCTTCCGGTCATTCACAAACAGGTAGGCCGCACCCAGCGGGGCAATGCCGACGACCTCATACGGGCCACTCTTCATTTTTGCAGCGAGCTTCGGGCTCGACATCACCTCGTGGGCCAGGCGCACCGAAGCGTAGCTTGGTTGTGAACCGATTGAATCGAGGCTGCCGGTAAAAGTGTTGTACAGGCGACCACGAATGCCGGTCACCAGTACGGCGTCGCACTGGCCGGCCTTGAAATCTTCGGCGGCAATTTTCTCGTCGGTATAGGCCTTGAGTTCGAACTCCTCGCCCCATCCCATGGCCGCAATCTTGTAGTCCTTCATGAGATTGAAGCCGTCGCCATGCTGGCCGGCAATATCCCATACGCACATGGTGTGTTTAGCGGCCTGGACCTGGCCAATGGCAGCCAGCAGGCTTGCGGTTGCCAGAGCGACAAGGGATTTGCGGAGGGTCATGGGCTGGGCGCCTCTCTTGTATTGAAGGTATTGTTTTCGAGGTATGGCGGGCCAGTGCGGCAGTGCCGTACTGGAAAGTAGAAACGGGGCATGCCAATCAAGGCACGGCACACCCCGCTTCCCGGGTCACAACAGGTCGTCGATGTTCCCGGCGCTTTTCGGCTTGTCGTCCCAGAACGTGCCCAGGCCACCCATCGGCGTGCGAGTGCCGGTGGCTTCGGTCCAGAGACGGTCGCTCACGGCAAGGATCATCTGCGCGGCCATGGCGTCGAGCATTTTGAAGTTGGGATCCAGTTTCGCCGTGCGGCCGGCGCTGGCGAAATCGCGAATGATGTTTTTGGTGAGTTCCTTGTCGCCATCGCCCACGGCAACCAGGGCCCAGATTGCGTGACCGAGGCGGACACCGCTGCGCTCGCCCTGCTTGGCGACCTGAGCAAGGGTTTCTCTTGGCTTTGCTCCCTCAGGAGCCAGCATCGGCATAATGCTCCACAGGGCGGCACGCAGGCCCTGCGGCAAGCCCCACCATTTCGCGCTGTTGACGCAGACTGCCATGCGCTCAACCTTGGCAGCGATATCGCGCGGCACTCCAACAGACTGCTCGGACATGGAATCATTGAGTACTGCCTGGACGCCGGCGAGGATGCCGACGAGGTACATCAACTGATCAAAATCACTGTCAAGGTTTTTCGGGCAACGGCCTTTCGGCATTTCGCCGTAATGTGCCACGAAGCGCTGGTAGCCGATGTACTGACGGGCTGCGGCCAGCCCATGCCAACGTTTTTGCGCAATGCGGGCATCCTGCGCCTCGGGGATATTCTGTTGCTGGGCAGCACGCAGGTAGCGCAGCTCCTGATTAAGCCCCTCATTCTCGGCGCACAGGCCGGCAGCGGTATACACCATGATCGCCAGTTGATTGGGATCGGCACCCACTGCCTCGAACGACATCAGCAGTGGCGTGAGTGCTACGCCTGCAGCGCACGCCATGTTGGTATCGTCGTAGGCGAGCAGATAGGGGACCATCTCTTTTTCGCCGAACCGGAATACCTGGTTACCGGTTATTTTATAGGCCTTTGTATAGAACGTTGAGCAACCAGCGGTGAACATCATGGTGCTGATGGCCAGCATCAACGCGCAGAGACGCAGCAGGCTGGCTGGCCTGAAAATCGTTGTCATCACCGGGTTCTCCTTTCTTTTTTTGGGTGTGCTGACGCGGCGGGAAACGTCGGTCACATGGGTGGTTGATATTGTTCTGCGCGGTCGGCAGGCAGACCGCGGCGATTAAAGTACAGGAAAAAAGGCGGCTGTCGCAAGGTACGGTGGTGCAACTCGCGTTCGCATTTTTTGCGCTGTTCGCCCGATCTGCCCAATTTCAGCCGAAGGGGCTATTGGCCCCTTGGCCCTGATGGGTATCCTCCCTGCGCGCCTGACATTCCGCCCGTACCACTCCGCTGAAGGATCGCAATGAGCGCCAATTTCGAGGATTCACTGGCGACTGCCCGCCGTAGCCTCAATCACGCCCGCACTGGCCTGAAGAGCGCAGCCCGACTGGGCTTCACGGCAACAGTCCTCGCCCGGGCCGGCTTTGGCTGGCTGTTGGGTGACCGTCCGCCAGCGCCACGATTGATGCGTCGCACCTTTGAGCAACTGGGTACTACCTACATCAAGCTGGGTCAGTTCATTGCATCCAGCCCCTCCTTGTTTCCGGCCGAATACGTCGAGGAGTGTCAGCACTGCCTGGATGACACCCCGGCGATGGCCTTTCACCGGGTGCGCCGGGTGATCGAGACGGAACTCGGTCGACCACTCGGTGCGGTCTATGCCTGGGTCGATCCACGGCCACTGGCTTCGGCATCCATTGCCCAGGTGCATGCCGCGAAGTTGCTGACCGGTGAGGACGTGGTGATCAAGGTGCAGAAGCCTGGCGTGCAGGATGTTCTGCTCACCGATTTCAATTTCCTCTATGTGGCGGCACGGGTCTTCGAGTTGCTGGCGCCGGGGTTGTCGAAGTCGTCAATTTCCGGCGTGGTCGAGGAAATTCAGAAGTGCATGCTGGAAGAGTGCGATTTCCTGCAGGAAGCGCGCAATCTCGATCAGTTCAACGCCTTCCTGCTGGCGACGCAGAATACACGTGCGGTCGCGCCACGGCCCTACCACCAGGCGACAACGTTGCGCGTCTTGACCATGGAGCGGTTCTACGGCGTGCCGTTGACCGATCTTGAGACCATCCGCACGCACACCCAGGATCCGGCCGAGACGCTGGTGGCTGCACTCAATACTTGGTTTTCCAGTCTGATGCTCTGCGATTTCTTTCACGCCGATGTCCATGCCGGCAATCTGATGGTGCTGGAGGATGGCCGCATCGGTTTCATTGATTTCGGCATCGTCGGCCGAATCGAGCGCACGGCCTGGCAGGCGATGTTTACCTTCTTCGAGGCCATTGCCAACGCCAATTTCCAGTTGATGGCCCAGTCGATGGCGAAAATCGGTATGACCTGCGAAGCAGTGGATGTTGATCGCCTGGCACAGGATATCGAGAAACTCTACTCACGCCTGATCGACATTGATCCGATGACTGTGGCAAAAGCCGCGCGCAATGACAGCGAGATCAACCGGCTGCTCACCGATATCATTGCGATCGGGGAGAACCATGGCATTCGTTTTCCGCGTTCGTTTGCTTTGCTGGTTAAGCAGTTCCTGTATTTTGACCGTTATGTGCAGATCCTGGCGCCGGAAATGAACATCTTCAATGACGCACGTCTGGATTTGATGCCGCTGGAATTGCCGCCGGGAAGTGCGCGTTGAGGTGGATTATTCCCCGCTCCCCTAGTGTCGTGAGTTAGAAATTCGCATACAGAATCGTTCAATGCTGGCAAGAATGTCGTCTGCGGTCTTCGACCAGGCGAATGGCTTCGACGTTTTGTTGTGATTTTCGATGTACTGCTTGATGGCTTGTTCCAGTTGTCGCGTTGAACGATGTGTGCCGCGCCGGATGTATTGCGTGGTCAGCGTTGAGAATCAGCGCTCTGCTTGATTCAGCCATGATGCCGATATCGGCGTGAAGTGCACATGAAAGCGCGGGTTGCGCGCGAACCAGGCTTTGATCGATGGCGTTTTGTGAGTAGCGTACGATCCAGCGCCTGAATCTGGCTTTTCTCGTCCACACAGAGAACCATGGCCTTCAACGGCGGGTCGAGATAAAGACCGACAATATCGCGCACTTTGTCGACAAACAGCGGGTCGGTGGAGAGCTTGAACGTCTCCTGGCGATGCGGTTGCAAACCGAACGCACGCCAGATGCGGCTGATCGCGCTCTGCGACATGCCCATCGCGGATGCCATCGAACGCGTGCTCCAGTACGTGGCGTTCTCCGGCGTGCTTTCCAGCGTTCTGGCGATGACCGCGTCTACATGCGCGTCCCGGATGCTGCGTGATGTTCCGGGGCGCGGCGCATCCTGCAGGCCGTCCAGACGAAACCCGATGAATCTTGCGCGCCATTTGCACACCGTTTGCTGCGAAACACGCAGGCGGGCCGCGACTGTTTTGTTGTCGAGGCCGTCGGCACAGCTCAGAACGATCCGGGCACGCCGGGCCATCCCTTGCGCCGTCTTGCGACGCAAGGCCAGAGCCTGCAATTGCTCGCGTTCTGCGTCGATCAAGACCAACTCTCTTTTGGGCCGCCCTCTCATGGTCATCCTCGTTACTCCAGGGGGGGTAAACGGTGGACCATGGGGAAAGGAAATTCATTCAATAAATTTCTGACTCACGACACTGGCGGGAGAGGAGCTGGGGAGAGGGGGGCGACCCGCACGACACCCGGTCGCGCCGGAGAGATGTCGTGCCAATTCGGCAACGCAAGATCGGCAACGCAAGATCGGCAACGCAAGATCGGCAACGCAAGATCGACAACGCAGAGTCAGCCGAACAATCGCCCCAGTAACACGGGCACCACTGTATCCACCCGCAGGATGCGCGGGCCGAGCGTGACGGCCGTGCACCCGACAGTGCGCAGCAGTTCGATTTCAAACGGGATAAAACCGCCTTCCGGACCAATGACCAGGGTGAGCGGCTGCCTTGGGCTGCGGGGACATTCTGCGTCGCCCGCCGGATGGGCGACCAGTGCCAGCGAGTCGCCGATGATGTCAGGCAATTCGTCTTCCACGAAGGGACGGAAGCGTTGGTGCAGGCTGATCTTCGGCAGCCCTGTGTCGATTGCCTGTTCAAGCCCGAAACGGCATTTTTCCGTGAGTGCTGCCGGCGCCAGCATCGGGCTTGACCAGAAACTTTTTTCCACGCGATACGCATTGATGAGGCAGATACGCTTGATGCCCAGTGACGTGGCGTCGACGAGGATGCGCTTGAGCATTTTCGGGCGCGGCAGGGCAATCACCAGAGTGCAGGGTAAGACAGGCGGTGGTGCGGCATCGAGCGCAATGATGCGGATGAGCAGCCGGTGTTCATCCAAGGCAATTATTTCGC
>JBMOOP010000045.1:0-2374 GCA_049324495.1 Pseudomonadota bacterium | reverse complement strand
CCGCGCCGTCACGAGCTCTGACACGGCATCAATATCTACGCGTCGCATTGTTTTAATCCCGTGAAAAAAAATAACTGCCGATAAGAATATTAAAAAACATGTATAGATAAGTGCCACAAGAAAGATGACTGCGACAGACAGGTCGTCGCGGGAATAGAAAATTATCGCTGCATTGCTCAGAAAAAAAGCAGCAGCAATAGACGCAACAAGCCCAATAGGCGCCACCCATATTCCATATCCCTCGTCGCCATAAATGACATCAACATGAGTCATTTCATCACCAGCCGTAATCTGCCTCTACTCAAGACCACCGCCTAAAGCGGTACCAATGGCACTTCCCGCTAGAGCGGGTGTGGCTGCCAATATGCCACCAGCAACTTGATCCAGCGCATCATCTCCCACACCCGATGCCCTGCCCCCACCACTTCCTCCACCAACAATCGAACCAACTAGCGAACCGTAATTGAATTGCTGACAAGGGTCTTGCCATATGCCGTATGCCTGACCCAAAGCATCTCCGATTCCCCCACTGATAGCTCCTTTCACCACTTCTCCAAGCAAACCAGAGCCCGGTAAAAATCCACCAAGCGCCCCCTCGCCCGCACCCACAGCACCGGCAAGAAGTGCGTCATCCCACTCGCCACCTGTTGCTAGAGCACCTACGGCACCGGTAATACCGCCAATCACTGCACCTGCAACAGCACCAGGTATTCCGAAATGACCCGCAGGATCAACATAATTTACGGGATCGGCATATCCGTAGATGTAAAAGTTCGCCTGCTTTCCCTCAAACCCAATCGGATCCTTTGCCGTCCACCTTCCGGTTTCCGCATCATAATCCCTTGCACCAAACCGCGTCAGCTTCGTGTCTCTGTCGTAGAGACCACCCGCAAAACCGAACGGCTGGAACCCCGGATTCGTGTCGTTGGTGACATTGCCGTAGCTGTCGTAATCCATCCGCTGGGCGATGCTGCCATCCGTGGTGTTCACGACGAGTCTCACACTACCGAGGTGATCCGTCACGATCCGGTACGTGGTTCCCGCTTTGACCATGTATTCGGGCACGTTGATCCTGGTGCCGTAGACGAAGCGGCTGACGACGGTGTTGGCGGCGTCGAGTTCGGCGGCGATGCGCAGTTGATCCTGGTACAGGAAGCCTCGCACCAGAACGCCGTTCACTTGTTTGCCGATGCGGCGGTTTCTGGCGTCGGTGAGGTAGTCGATGCGGGTGGTAGCCCCCTCTCCCCCGGCCCCTCTCTCGCAAGGGGAGAGGGGGGATTCCGGGCAAATGTGGGCGGTTTTCAGGTTGCCGTAAACATCATAGGTGTAGTTTTAGCGCGGGCCGTCGCCGAAGATCCAGCAGCAGCTCGAACGCATCGCGCAATTGCCGCGCGCGCGGCAGCAAGTGGTGATGCAGATGCTCGACGGGGTGCTGCAACAGCAGGCCCGCTGAGAGCAACAAGCAGCCGCTAAAAATGAAAAACCCCGCGCAACGCGGGGTTGGGCGGGGTTTTCTTTCAGAAAACCAAAGTGAACATCACCGCCGAGCAATTAGCACAAACACTTCCAGAAGCCACCCCAGAGCAATCAATCCGAGAATTATGTACCCCCAACGTAAGGCGCGCCGATCGCCACGGAGCGTCGCAATAAACCGCAGATACGCAGGAACCTGATTGCTTTTCCTAGCGCGTTCCAAATCGAAATACATCAGCGCCATAACCACTGGGAAAACAGCAAGAACCGCCACATGCGCGAACTGTTTTCCACCAAGCATCGATGAAAAGATGGCCACCAGAAAAAGAGATAGGCCAATCCATTGCGGTGGAGTCAGGGAAATTTTCATGTTCATCATCACTACCGAATATTCCCAAGGTAGTTGGTCGTCTGATATTGCGCACCAACTCCTGCGCCACCAACTATGCCGAAACCAACGCCAGCATCGACCTTATGCTCTCCCGTCTGGCTGTAGTGGGTCGCATCCCAACTTCCGTTCACCTCTGCCGCAACCGCTCCCGCTGAGAACTCCCAACCTTGTCCCGGAGCAGGCGAATCACCGTACTCATACGTAGCGACTGCTGTAGCGCCTATCCCAACGCCAATGCCGTAGTAGAAGTAAACGTCGCCAGTGCAAGGGTCGACCTTAACGCCCAACTCCGCGCCTGGACCAAAACCAACCTGAATCCCTAGATTGATCGTGTCTGTACCACGGGGATCAATCGAGTTAATCGGATCATTTCCGACGTATGCGTACAGGTTGAAATCACCACCTGCGAATCCGATGGGATCTCGCGTCGTCCAACGACCAGTTTCTGCGTCGTAATCTCTGGCTCCGAATCGCACGAGTTTCGTGTCGCGATCATACAGCCCACCGGCA
>JBMOOP010000044.1:0-21919 GCA_049324495.1 Pseudomonadota bacterium | reverse complement strand
AAGTGGGGGCGTTACTCGATCATCGGCCTGCCGGCGAAAACCTTGCTCACAGTGTGCGGCCATACCGTGCGTGTGACGATCGACGGCTGCGAGGTCGAGTCCCTGCATGCCGATGATCCGTTGACGTTCATCGAGGCATTCCAGCAGCGCTACCGCGTGCCGCACGTTACCGGCCTGCCGCGTTTCACCGGCGGGTTGGTTGGTTATTTCGGCTACGAAACGGTGCGTTACGTCGAGAAAAAACTCGCTGCGAAGCTGTTGCCTGACCCGATCGGCACGCCGGACATCCTGCTGATGGTCAGCGACGAAGTGGTCGTGTTCGACAACCTGCGCGGTTCGCTGTACTTCATCGTGCACGCTGATCCGGCCGTGGCCGGCGCGTACGAAGCCGCACAGGCGCGGCTCGATGAACTGCACGCGCAACTGCGCAGCGCCGCGTTGCCGGACAAGGCGCCGGTGCAGCCGCCACACGCCGAGAGCGATTTCGTTTCCAGTTTCCCGCAGCCGGATTTCGAAAAGGCGGTGGGGCGCATCAAGGACTACGTGCTGGCCGGCGATATCATGCAGGTGGTGCTCAGCCAGCGCATGACGGTGCCGTTCACGGCACGGCCGCTCGATCTGTACCGTGCGCTGCGCTACCTGAACCCGTCGCCGTATCTGTATTTCCTTGATCTGGGTGATTTTCACATCGTCGGCTCGTCGCCGGAAATCCTTACGCGACTTGCCGATGCGCCTGAAGGAGCGAAAGTGGTCACCGTGCGGCCGATCGCCGGCACCCGCAAGCGCGGGTCTACGGAAGAGGAAGATGTTGCGCTGGAGAAAGAGCTGCTTGCTGACCCCAAGGAAATTGCCGAGCACCTGATGCTGATTGATCTGGGTCGCAACGATGTCGGCCGTATTGCCGACACCGGTAGCGTCGAGGTCACGGCGAAGATGGCGATCGAGCGCTATTCCCATGTGATGCACATCGTGTCGAATATCGAAGGAAAACTGAAGGCGGGCATGGGCGCGCTCGACGTGCTGCGTGCCACCTTCCCGGCCGGCACGCTCTCCGGGGCGCCGAAAATCCGCGCCATGGAAATCATCGACGAGCTGGAGCCGGTCAAGCGCGGTATCTACGGTGGCGCCGTGGGTTATCTCGGCTGGGACGGCAACATGGATACCGCGATTGCGATCCGCACCGCGGTGATCAAGGACGGCAAGCTGCACATCCAGGCCGGCGCCGGTGTTGTCGCCGATTCGGTGCCGCGGCTGGAGTGGGAAGAGACCATGAACAAGGGGCGCGCCATGTTCGTCGCGGTGGCGATGGCGCAGTCGGGTCTTAAACCATGATTCCTCGTCAAGAGTTCCGGGGGATGCCAACATGCTCCTGATGATCGACAACTATGACAGCTTCACCTTCAACATCGTGCAGTATCTGGCCGAGCTCGGCGCTGACGTGAAGGTGGTGCGCAATGACGAAGTAACGATCGAGGATATTGCGCGCTTCGCGCCCGAACGGCTGGTGATTTCGCCGGGGCCGTGCACGCCGAACGAGGCGGGCATCTCGATGGCGGCCATAAAACATTTCTCCAGCGGGGAGTGGGCCGGGAAATTGCCAGTACTTGGCGTTTGTCTTGGCCACCAAAGCATCGGCGCAGTGTTTGGCGGCAAGGTGATTCGCGCGCGGCAAGTCATGCACGGGAAAATTTCCGCGATCCACCACGCAGGCCAGGGCGTATTCACCGGGTTGCCGAGCCCGTTCAATGCCACCCGCTACCACTCACTGGTGGTGGAGCGCACTTCATTGCCGGAGTGCCTGGAAATCACCGCGTGGACGGCTCATGCCGATGGCAGTGTCGATGAGATCATGGGTTTGCAGCACCGATCGCTACCGATTCAGGGCGTGCAGTTCCATCCGGAATCCATTCTCACCGAGCATGGGCATGCGTTATTGAAAAATTTTCTCGCGATGTCCGTATAGGAATTGCGACAGCAGCATACGGAGAAAACCATGCCGATGGACATGCAAACCGCGATCCGCGTGCTGCTCGATCAGCAATCGCTCGACGCGCACGAAATGGAAGACGTGATCGAGTTGATCATGACCGGCCAGGCAACCCAGGCGCAGATCGGCGGTTTTCTGGTCGCCCTGCGGATGAAGGGCGAGGTGGTGCAGGAGATCGTCGGCGCCGCCCGCGCCATGCGCAAGCTGGTGAAACGGGTCGACTGTGGCGACATTCCTTATTTGGTCGATACGTGCGGTACCGGCGGCGATGGCCATCACCTGTTCAATGTCTCGACAGCATCGGCCTTTGTTGTTGCGGCGGTTGGTGGGCATGTGGCCAAACACGGTAATCGTTCGGTCTCCAGCAGTTCCGGCAGCGCCGATCTGCTTGAGGCAGCCGGCGCCAATCTGGCACTGACGGCCCAGGAAGTTGCGCGCTGTGTGCGCGAGGTCGGTTTCGGTTTCATGTTTGCGCCACAGCACCACGAGGCCATGAAGCACGCCGTCGGCCCGCGGCGCGAGCTCGGCGTGCGCACGGTGTTCAACTTACTGGGCCCGCTCACCAATCCGGCTGGCGCACCGAATGCAGTGTTGGGTGTCTACGGCAGGCAGTGGTTGCGTCCGGTTGCCGATGTGTGCGACGAGCTTGGCCAGCAGCATGTGTTTGTCGTGCATTCCGCAGACGGACTTGACGAAATTTCGATTGCCGCCGAGACGCACGTGGCCGAGCTGCACAACGGAGCAATCCACGAGTACGTCATCAGACCGGAGGATTTCGGCATGGTCCGCAGCCCGATCGACAGGCTGCGCGCCCATAATGCGCAGGAGAGTCTCGCCATCATTCAGGCGGCGCTGGATCGTGGCAAAGGCCCGGCCGCCGATATCATCGCACTGAATGCCGGCGCTGCCATTTGCGCTGCCGGCCTGTGCGCTTCGCTCAGGGCGGGTGTCGAGATGGCGCAGGATGCAATAGCGACCGGCATGGCGCGCGAGAAGTTCGAGGAATACCTGCACGTCACCCGATTACTGAAAAAGCATTCCTGATAGCCTGTGAAAAGTAGTCAAGAAGCATTTGGGTTCACATCATCATGAGTTGCGGCATCACCATTCTCGATCGTATCGTCCGTCGCAAGCGCGAAGAAATTGCCGAGCGTGTTGCGCGCGTGCCGATGTCACGCCTGCACGATCTTGCTGCGATGCAATCGCCGCCCCGTGGTTTCGTTGATGCGCTGCGCCAGCGTGTGCAAGCCGGCGAGTCGGCGGTGATTGCTGAAATCAAGCGCGCATCGCCCTCGAAGGGCTTGATCCGCGCCGACTGGGATGTGTCTGCCATTGCGCGCAGTTACGCAGCCGGTGGTGCGTCCTGTCTGTCAGTGCTGACCGATGTTGATTTCTTCCAGGGTGCAGATGAGTTTCTCGTCGCCGCGCGTGCTGCCTGTGCGTTGCCGGTATTACGCAAGGATTTCACCGTCGATGAATACCAGGTACTTGAGGCGCGCACGCTCGGTGCCGATGCCATTTTACTGATAGTTGCTGCGCTTGATGACGCGCAGCTCGCCGCCCTGCATGCGCAGGCGCGTGACCTGGGTCTCGATGTGCTGGTGGAAGTGCATAATCGCCGGGAGCTTGAACGCGCGCTGAAGCTCGGCATTGATCTGGTTGGCATCAACAACCGCGACTTGCACACCTTCGAGGTTTCGCTGCAGACGACCTACGACCTGCTGGCGATGATTCCGCCCGGGGTGCTGGTAGTCACCGAGAGCGGCATCAATACCAAACAGGATGTCGTGGCGATGCGTGCGCGGCACGTCAACGCATTTCTGGTCGGTGAGTCATTCATGCGTGCGCCCGAGCCGGGCGCGAAATTGCGCGAGCTTTTTTTCGCGTGAGGTTTTTCGAAGTGCTGCAGAGGTTGTTGATCTGGCGCTGAAGTCAGCGTGTGCCGTAGACCACCATGGTCTTGCCTTTTACGGAAACCAGACCCTGCTCTTCCAGTGATTTGAGCACGCGGCCCACCATTTCCCGCGAGCAGCCGACAATCCGGCCGATCTCCAGCCGGGTGACCTTGATCTGCATGCCGTCCGGGTGCGTCATCGCATCCGGTTCCTTGGAGAGTTCAAGCAGGGTGCGGGCAACGCGACCGGTAACGTCGAGGAAGGCGAGGTCGCCGACTTTCCGGGTGGTGGCGCGCAGGCGGCCGGCGATCTGTGCGGAAAGCGCGAACATGATGTCGGCGTCTTCGTGGGCGAGCTCTTTGAACTTGCCGTAGCTCACTTCCGCCACTTCACACTCGGTTTTGGCTTTCACCCAGGCCGAGCGGTTGGCATCCTTGTCGAACAGGCCCATCTCGCCGAAGAAATCGCCCTCATTGAGATAGGCGACGACCATCTCGCGGCCGTCGTTGTCCTCGATAACAACCGTCACCCCGCCGGCGAGTATGTAATAAAGAGCATCCGACTCGTCGCCAGCATAAATAATGGTGCTCTTCGCCGGATACTTCCGGCGATGGCAGTGCACCAGGAACTTGTCAATGTTTGGAAAGAACTTGCTTGCCACCACAGCGTTCATGCTCCCTTATGCCCGTCCTGGGATAAATACTTCTCGGTGTTTCAGTAGGTTGCAGCACATACCCGCAGTAACTACCCAATAGTTCTCTCTTGTGCCACCAGCGATCCGGCCTGTCAAGCGGCGCGCTCTGGCGGCGGCAATTCGGATGCTTCTGCATTCCCGATTCGTGACCGGATACCACTTTGCCGGGCGCGGCCCGATTCAGGCCGGCTACGGCATGATGGCTCCAAGGCCATGTGGTAACGTCGCCGCCTTGCCCGGGGCGGTCCCGGAACGAGGTGCACGATGAAGGCTACCGTTCGCTGGGAAGGTGAGGCGAAATTCCGCGCGACTGCAGCGAGCGGTCACGATGTCCTCATGGATGGCCCACCGGATATTGGCGGTGTGAATGCCGGCCCGCGCCCGATGGAGACGCTGCTGATGGGCGTGGGTGGTTGCGCCAGCGTCGATGTTGTTTACATCCTGAAGAAGGCCCGCCAGGACGTGACCGGCTGCATTGCCGAACTCACCGCCGAGCGCGCGCCCGAGCCGCCGCAGGTGTTCACGAAACTGCATCTGCATTTTGTGGTGACCGGCCGCAACCTCAAGGAAAACCAGGTGCAGCGCGCCGTCGAGCTGTCGGCGGGGAAATATTGTTCGGCGTCGATCATGCTCAGCCGCAGTGGTACCGAGGTAACGCACAGTCACGAAATACGCGAAGCGTCGTGAATCGTTAGACGCGATACACCGTCGTCGTCATCACTCGTGCCATTGCCTGCATGATCTGCCGCACCACAAACGGCAGCGGTGCCGCACCCGCAGCTTGCGCCATGTCGGCGTGTTTCTGCTCATCAATGCGCATCTGGTCGAGGATCGCCGCCGAGCGTACATCGCTGTGCGGCAGGTGGCCCAGATGCGTCTCAAGGTGGCGCACCACCTGGCGCTCGGTTTCCTCGACAAACCCCAGGCTCCACTTGTCGCCGGCGATGCCGGCGGCGGCACCCACGGCGAACGACAACCCGTAGAACAGCGGGTTGAGCAGACTGGGGCCGTTGTGCAGTTCGCGCAGGCGGTCTTCGCACCAGGCGAGATGGTCTTCCTCTTCGCGGGCCGCGTGGGCCATGGCGTCGCGGACATCCGGCAGTTTGGCGGTCAGCGCCTGCCCGGCGTAGAGCGCCTGCGCGCATACCTCGCCAGTGTGGTTAATGCGCATCAGGCCGGCGGCGTGGCGCCGTTGTGTTTCATCCAGCAGGGCAGCAGGTTGTTGCTCGGCTGGCGACGTGCGCCTGGCGGCGGTAGTGCCTGGCGTCAGTGTGCGCAGTGCCTGATCGGCCTGCAGCACGAGCCGGTCGAGCGTGGAAAGACGGCGGGGGCGGGGCATCGCTTTAATCCTCAGCAATCCTCAGCCGGGTGGCCAGATCATCTGCCGACCACCCAGCAGATGGAAGTGCAGGTGGTAGACCGTCTGGCCGCCGTTGCGGTTGCAATTGTTGACCAGGCGGTAGCCATCGGTGGCAATACCGAGATCGCGGGCAAGTTTCCTTGCCGTGAGCAGCAGGTGCCCGAGCAGCGGCGCGTCGGCATCCTCCAGGGCATCGAAGTTGACGATATGCTTCTTCGGAATCAGCAGCACATGGGTTGGGGCCTGCGGCGAGATGTCGCGGAACGCGAGCACCTGATCGTCCTCATACACCACGTCCGGTTTGATATCACCGGCGATCATTTTGCAGAACAGGCAATTCATCGGTCGTCTCCGCTTGCAAAGGTGAAGGTCAGCGTGCGTCGCCAGCATAAATGCGCAGCGTTTCGCGCAACTCGTTGAGGTCGACAGGCTTCGCCATGTGCGCGTCCATACCCGACTGGCGGCAACGCTCCTTGACATCGTTCATGATATACGCCGAAAGCGCCACGATCGGCGTGCGTTGCCGGGCATTGTCGATTTCCCAGGCGCGGATCCGTCGAGTGGCCGCATAACCGTCCAGCACCGGCATTTCACAGTCCATCAGGACGAGGTCGTAACGCTGGTGCTGCACGGCCTCGGCCGCCTCCTGACCGTTGCTCACCACGTCGCTGCGCACGCCGAGCTTGGCGAGCATCCCACGTATTACCTTTTGGCTCAGGGGATGGTCCTCTACGACCAGTACGCGCATGTTTTTCGCCAACGGGTGGTTGGCGTGCGATCCCTCCGGCTCGAACTTTTCGCGGCGGGCAAGTTCTTCCGCGAGCACGGCCTGCAGCGTGCGGCCGGATACGGGCTTGGTGAGTACGCGACTGATGCCG
Source organism: Pseudomonadota bacterium (assembly GCA_049324495.1). Classification (GTDB taxonomy): domain Bacteria; phylum Pseudomonadota; class Gammaproteobacteria; order Pseudomonadales; family JADFDG01; genus JADFDG01. The sequence continues at coordinate 15,105 of JBMOOP010000044.1, read as the reverse complement.
ACGTTGCGCGCCATAGCCTCGCTTGGCGCGATATTGAGACCGGTGAGCATGACGATCAGGGCGTCATGGTGAATCAGCGGGTCTTCCTTGATGCGGGCGGCGAGTTGCAGCCCGCTCATGCCGGGCATGTTGTGATCGACGACAACGATATTGAACGAAGCACCGAGGTTGGCCTGGGTGCGGGCGATGGCCAGAGCCTCCTGGCCGTTGGCAGCCACCGCCGCCAACATGCCCCAGCTGACGGCCTGGGTTTCGATGATGCGTCGGACAGCAGCATTGTCATCGACGATCAGAATGCGTTTGCCGGCCAGCAGGCTGATCTCGACCGTGGTGTGTTGTTCCGGTGTGGCAGGCAGGGGCAGCGTAAGCCAGAACATGCTGCCGCGATGCTCTTCGCTCTGTACGCCGATACTGCCACCCATCCGTTCGATCAGTTGGCGGGCAATGAGCAGGCCGAAACCCTGGTGGCCGCTTGTTTCGGCCGGTTGTTTGGCGGGCGATTTCTCGAGCAGCGTGGCGAGTTTTGTGCGCGGAATTCCGATGCCGGTGTCGCGCACTTCCATGCGTATCGTGTGCGGAGCACCGGCCGGCAAGACTTGCACCTGCACTTCGCCACGATGTGTGTAACGTACTGCGTTGCCGAGCAGGTTGCACAGCACCTGGCGTAACCGTGATGGATCGCCGTTGACGCGCACGGGCAGTGAGGGGTCGATATCGACGATCAGTTCGATGTGTTTTTCTTCGGCACGCAACTGCACCGTTTCGATACTGTCGGCAATCAGTTGCGGCAGGTCGAAGTCGGTGTGCTGGATTTCCAGTTGCCCGGACTCAAGCTGCGACCAGTCGAGCGCCTCGTTGAGCAGCAGCAGCAAATTTTCGCCGCTGTTGCGGATGGTCAGTGTGTATTCGCGTTGGCGCGGCGAAAGTGAGGTATCGGCTAGCAACTCGGCCATGCCGAGAATGCTATTGAGTGGTGTACGCACATCGTGGCTGAAACGGCCAAGAAACTCGGTGCGCGCCTGAAGTTCGGCATGGGTCACTGCCGCTGCAAGGCGGGCGTCGGTAGTGGCCCGGTGCTCACGTGCCTGACGGGCGTAGAGCATCCAGGCGATGAGTGAAGCCTCGGTACTGGCGCTTAACAGCAGCAGATGGACCGCTGGCAGTGGCAGTGACAGCAGGCCCAGTTCGGCACCAACGGCGAGCCCGCCGGCGGCGGCGCTTACCAGTCGGGCACCGAAGTAGCGGGGTGCGTCCGGGCAGCCGCCGCGCATCGCGATCCAGGCGGCATAAAGCACTGCCGGTATCGCCAGCGCAGCAAACGTGGTGTACATCGGGCCGCGATGCCATGGCTCGATGAAAGGCACAGCAAGCAGTGCCATGATGCCGGCGAGCAGCAGGTAGCCTAACCACAGATCCAGCGCACTCTGGTGCAGGCGGGTATTTAGTAGTATCCGCGCAAATTGTGTTGCGGCGAGTGTTGCGCCGATGGCGGCCATACTTTCTGCCAGCGAATGCAGGCCAGGTTCGCGGAAAAACAGCACGCCGATATAGCCGAGTTTCGCCAGCAGGAAAGTGATGACGGCGAGCAGGAACAGCAGGTACCAGGCATGCACCGACTTTCGTAACACCAGCCAGGCGATGGCGTTGAACAGCAGCAGGCCAATCAGGATGCCGATCAGGATGTCGGTCGCGATCTGCAACATGCTTTGCGCGTACATATGTGATTCTGGCGACTTAAGCTGCAGCGAGAAGTCGAGCGCGAGGTTCGATTGAACCCGAACCCAGTACACTGCGGTGGTTCCAGCCGGAACCGTCACGACGAACAAGTAATGCTGGTGTTGAAAATCTCCGACGATACGGTCGGTCGATGTGCCGCTGCTGGTCAGTGCGTAGCCGTTGGCAACGGGGCGGTTGAATTCAATCAGCGACAATCCGGGATGCGGTACTTCCAGCAGCAGGGTTTCGTCGGTGTCGCGCGTATTCTGCAATGCCAGGCGGAACCAGTACGTACTGCGGGTATAGCCAAAATACAGTAATTCGCTTTCGGAGACGGTGAACTCGGAAGGAGGCAGTGCCTGTATCTGGTCGAGCGACCGTTGGCCGGCAGAATCCTCGAACCAGGCGATAAACAAGCCGAGTGAGACGGGCTCGGTCGTATCAATGATCGGGTAAGGCGGGGCGTAGGCGGTAGCGTACGGAGAGAGCAGCAATGCCAGCAAAAGTAGCTGACGGAACGTGCGGATCAGTGTCGTTTGGATCAGGGGTGGGTGAGCCGGGAGTGCGCCCTGCTCACCGCGCATCTTCTTCCCGGACTTCGGGTGTTTGCTCTGCGGTTTTGGCTTTGCGCTTGAGGACGAGAGCGCGCAGGCCGGCTTCGTTCAGCAGGTAAGCGCCGATCTCGCAGCGGCGGCCGCCGTCGCAGGTGATGACATAGGTGAATGCTTTCTCAAGGCTGCGGATTTCCTTGCGCAATTCCGGCAGGGGAATGTTCTGCGCGTGCGGCAGGTGCTCGTGTTTGAATTCCAGCGGCAGGCGTACGTCGATCAGCACGATACCCTCGTCGGCCTCGTCCATCATTTTTTCGTACTGCTGCTCGGTGATCTGCTGGATTACCGGCTCCTTCAGCAGCTTGATAAAGCTCTGTTTGTCGAGCTCCATCAGCGTGCCGTCGGTGGTCATTGTGACGGTGGCATTGCGCTTGGTGTCGCCGATGAGTGCATCTTCGCCGAAGCAGGCGCCGTTTTTGAGCGCCGCCAGGGTTTTCTGGTTGCTGCCCTGGCCGCGGGTGACCAGCGCCCGACCTTCCTTGATGACGTAGAAACAATCGCCATCGTCACCTTCCCGGATGATCACCTCGCCCAGATGGGTTGCCTTTTCCTTGAACTTCACAAATAACTGCTGGATGTTTCCTGGCGGTACGGACGCAAATAGTTCGGAGGAAAGTAGTGCTTCCATCCAGTCGGTGTTGCCGTCATCCGGTTGGTCATCCTCGTCGAGCGAGTCGGCGGCCTGGCTCCAGGTGAGCACCAGGTCGAGGTGGTCGCGGCTAATGCTGGCGATCAGGCAGTCCGTGGCGGTGATCGCGGACACCCGGTGTTCGGGATAGTTATCGACGGCGAGGTAGTTCTCCGGATCGTCGGCATTGAGCGGCCGGACGACGAAAGCGGCGTCGGCCAGGTCAACGGTGCCTTTGAGCAGGAAGTGACACTGCGCGTCCGGCTGGCCGCGCTTGAACAGCACCTTGCCTTTGCCCGGCCGCGATACGGCGAGCTTGGGGGCGAGATCCCGCAGATGGGCATTCGAGAGGGAGTCGAACGGCGTAAACTCCTTGAGCCGTTCAAGGTCGATGTCCTGATTCGGGTCTGTCATCGTGCATCCTGATCGACGAAGAACGTGGACTCGCGGGTAGCGGCAGGCAGCCGCCTGGGGACATGCCACAACCAAACAAGGGGGCCCGTGACCGACGGGCCATTATGACAAATGCGCCAAACCTTGATAAGTGCGTTGCGCCGGCTCGCCCGGCCGTTCGGTGTTGCTCTCACCATTGCCGTCGCGTTTTACCATGCTTACCTTGGCTTGTATGCCCCGCCAATGCTGGAGCGCCTTGAGGCCCTGCTCTACGACCTGCGCTTTCGCGTGCTCCTTGAGGCACCGCCAGTGGCGCACAAGATAGTCATTGTCGATATCGACGAAACCAGTATCGGCGTCGAGGGTCGCTGGCCATGGTCGCGGGCCCGGATGGGCGACATGCTGGCGGCGCTTTACGACAATGGCGCGATCATTGTCGGTTTTGACGTGACTTTCTCCGAGTCTGAGCGCAATCCGGTCGATGAAGTGCTTACCGACCCGGTCATCGCGGCGCACGTCGGCAATACGTTGCGTGCCGCGCGCGCGCGTTTCGATGCGGACGCAAAATTCGCGCAGGACATTGCCCGCGGTGAGACCGTGCTCGGTTTCTTTCTGCACAACGACACCGACGGCCATGTTGGCGCGTTGCCGGAGCCCATCCTCACCTTGCCGCCGGGGGAGGGTAGTCTGTGGCTGATGCCGGAAACCACCGGTTACGCCGGCAACCAGCCGGTGCTGCAGGATGCTGCGGTTGGTGCCGGCAGCCTGACTACCGAGCCTGATGTCGATGGTGTGGTGCGTCGTTCGCCGATGATCTACCGGGTCGCTGATCAACTGTATCCATCACTGTCGCTGGCCGTCGCGCGGCGTTTTCTCGGCGCTGAACACGTCACCGTCACGACGGCGATGCAGGGCGACACGGTGGTGATGGAATCGGTCGCGCTTGATGGCCATCTGATTCCGGTTGATGCGCGCGGTCGCGCCGTGGTGCCCTATCGCGGCAAGGCACACAGTTTTCCGTATGTTTCGGCTACCGATGTGCTGCACGGCGCGGTTGATCGCGATGTGCTCGATGGTGCGATTGTGCTGGTCGGCACTTCGGCGTTGGGCCTGAAGGATCTGCGTTCGACGCCACTGGAAACCGGTTATCCCGGTGTTGAAGTACACGCCAATCTGCTCGACGCGATCATCGGCAGCGTGCCACCGGACAATCGTTTCTGGTACCGGCCGGACTACGAAGTGGGTGCCACCGTGCTGATGATCCTGTTGCTGGGCATCGTTATCGTGGTGGTGCAGCCGCGCCTGGCTGCCGCCGGGCAGGTGCTGTTCAGCGCTTTGGTAATCACCTGCGTGGTTGGCGGCAACTATCTTCTCTGGGCCTGGGGGCACCTCGATTTTCCGTTGGTTCCGCTGCTCATCGTCGCCTTGATGCTCAATCTGTTCTACATGGTGTTGGGCTTCCTTGAGGAAACACAGCGACGTGCGCAGATTCACAGCATGTTCGGTCAGTATGTTGCGCCGGGGCATATTGACCGGTTGCTCGACCACCCGGAACAGGCGTCTTTCGATGGTGAGTCCAAGGAAATGACAGTGCTGTTTTCCGATGTGCGCTCGTTCACCACAATTTCGGAAAAACTTTCCGCGCAGAGCCTCAAGCAGTTACTCAATCGCTACTTTACGCCGATCACGAAAATCATTTTCGACAACCAGGGTACGATCGACAAATATGTTGGTGACATGGTGATGGCATTCTGGGGGGCGCCGCTTGGCGATCCGCAACATGCCGAACATGCGCTCGATGCCGCGCTGCTGATGTTGCAAAAGGTCGATGAACTCAAGGACGAATTCGGTGCCGACGGGCTGCCGCGCATTGACGTTGGCATTGGCGTGAATACCGGGCCGATGAACGTTGGCGACATGGGATCCAGTTACCGCCGCGCATACACCGTGTTGGGTGATGCAGTGAATCTCGCTTCCCGGCTGGAGAGCGCGACCAAGCAGTATGGTTTGCGGTTGCTGGTCGGTGAGGCGACGGCAGTACAGGCGCCCAACCATGTGCTGCGCCTGGTCGACCGGCTGCAGGTGAAAGGCAAGACCGAGCCGGTAAAAGTGTACGAGCCGCTGTGCCGCAAGGAGCAGGCGACCCCGGAACTGTTGGCGCGGCTGGCGAGGTGGGATCGCGCGTTGCAGTGCTATTTCGATCAGCATTGGGACGATGCCGAGAACGAGCTCGGCGAGTTGTTGGCGGCCGAGCCGGAATGCCGGCTTTACCAGATATTTCTCGAACGCGTTGCCGCGATGCGCGTGATGCCGCCGGCAGCAACCTGGGATGGCGTTTTCATACTCGAAGAAAAGTAAAAGTGACGACAGTCAGCGGTTGCGCTCGCGTTCGATGGCGCGCCAGCCGATATCGGTGCGATGATATTCGTCCGGCCAGCTCACGTTTTCCAGTAGCCTGTAGGCGCGCTGCTGCGCGGCGCGGACGGTTGTGCCGAGTGCCGTTGCACAAAGTACGCGGCCGCCCTGAGTGACGACCTTGCCGTCCTGCAGGGCGCTGCCGGCGTGGAAGATTTTTTCGCCTGGGGTGTCCGCCGCCGGCAGGCCCTTGATGACATCGCCCTTGCGCACAGTTCCCGGATAGCCGCCGGCCGCCATCACCACGCCGATGGCGGCACGCGGATCCCATTCGGCGCGGGTCGTATCAAGTTTCCCGGCGATGCCGGCTTCCATCAAGGCCACCAGTGATGTTTGCAGCCGCAGCATGATGGGCTGCGTTTCCGGATCGCCGAACCGGCAGTTGAATTCGATGACTTTCGGTGCGCCGTCTCGTGTAATCATCAAGCCGGCATAAAGAAAACCGGTGTAGATATTGCCCTCGGCTGCCATGCCGCGCACGGTTGGCTCAATAATTTCGCGCATCACCCGTGCATGCACCTCTGGCGTCACTACCGGTGCCGGCGAATATGCGCCCATGCCGCCGGTGTTAGGGCCGGTATCGCCATTGCCGATGCGCTTGTGATCCTGGCTGGTGGCCATAGGCAACGCATTTTTGCCATCGACCATGACGATAAAACTCGCTTCCTCACCGTCGAGAAACTCCTCAATCACGACGCGGGAACCGGCAGCGCCGAAAGCATTGCCGGTGAGCATGTCGGTGACTGCGTCCTCGGCTTCTTGCAAGGTCATCGCCACAATCACGCCCTTGCCGGCGGCGAGGCCGTCGGCCTTTACCACGATGGGTGCGCCCTTATTGCGCAAGTAGGCGAGGGCGGCGTTGGTGTCGGTGAAGGTTTGGTATTCGGCAGTGGGAATTTTGTGCCGTGCCAGGAAATCCTTGGCAAATGCTTTCGAGCCTTCCAGTTGCGCGGCTTTTGCCGTTGGCCCCCAGATGGGCAGGCCCGCAGCACGGAATGCATCGACCACACCGTTGACCAGCGGTGCTTCCGGGCCAACGAGTGTCAATTGCACATTCGCTCGTGCAAAGGCAACAAGTGCCGCGTTGTCGAGGATGTCGAGCGCGACATTCGCACATTTTTCTTCCGTTGCCGTGCCGGCGTTGCCTGGCGCCACGAATACTTTCGTTACGCGAGCATCCTGCGCGCACTGCCACGCAAAGGCATGTTCACGACCACCGGAACCCAAAATCAGGATTTTCATGCCGTTAATGCCTGAAATGGCGCATGCCGGTAAACACCATCGCCATGCCGTGCTCATCCGCCGCAGCAATCACTTCGGCATCACGCACTGAACCGCCCGGCTGGATCACGCAGGCGATGCCGGCTTTTGCCGCATTGTCGATGCCGTCGCGAAATGGAAAGAACGCATCGGACGCCATCACGGCATTCTTCACATCGAGGCCGGCGTGCTCGGCCTTGATGGCGGCAATGCGCGCGCTGTTGACACGGCTCATCTGGCCGGCGCCAATGCCGATGGTCTGGCGATTTCTTGCATAGACAATGGCATTTGATTTGACGAATTTGGCGACTTTCCAGGCAAAAATCAGATCATGCATTTGCGCCTCTGTCGGCGCGCGGCTGGTCACGATTTTCAGATCGGATTCGCGGATCATGCCGAGATCGGCGTCTTGTACCAGCAGGCCACCATTGACGCGCTTGAAATCGAACCGTCGGGGCTGTTCATCCGGGCCATATTCAGGCAAGGAGCCGCATTCGAGTACGCGGATATTCTGCTTGGTGCCGGTGATTGCCAGCGCGTCCTTCGACACTTTTGGCGCGATGATGACTTCGACGAACTGGCGGTCGATGATCGCCTGTGCAGTGGCGGCGTCAAGTTCGCGGTTGAAGGCAATTATGCCGCCGAATGCAGATTCCGTATCCGTGGCGTAGGCAAGCTCATAGGCCTTGCCGATGCCCTCGAGCGATACCGAGACGCCGCAAGGATTGGCATGCTTGACGATCACGCAAGCCGGTTTGACGAACGATTTCACGCATTCCAGTGCGGCATCCGTGTCGGCGATGTTGTTGTAGGACAGTTCCTTGCCCTGCAATTGTTTCGCAGTGGCAATCGACGCAGCCTGCGGTTGCGCCTCCGCATAGAAGGCACTGCGTTGGTGCGGATTTTCACCGTAACGCATGTTTTGCATCTTATGGAACTGCAGGTTCATGGTGCGCGGGAATTCTTCGCGGGAAAATTCGTTTGTGTAAGCTGTTTCCGGGCGAATGGAGCCCATCCAGTTGGCGATCATGCCGTCGTACATCGCGGTGTGTTCGAAGGCTTTGGCTGCGAGGTCAAAGCGCAGTGTGGTAGTGAGCTCGCCAGCATTGGCGTCCATATCGTTGAGCACACGCGCATAATCACCAGCGTCCACCACAATGCCGACATATGCGTGATTTTTCGCCGCCGAACGCACCATGGCCGGGCCGCCGATATCGATGTTTTCGATCGCGTCTTCGAGCGTGCAGCCTGGTTTGGCAATGGTTTGCGCGAATGGATAGAGATTGACCACGACAAGATCAATGCCGTGAATGCCATGTTCGGCCATTACTGCATCATCCTGGCCCCGCCGGCCAAGAATGCCGCCGTGTATTTTCGGGTGCAGCGTTTTGACCCGGCCATCCATCATTTCCGGAAAGCCTGTGTATGCCGACACATCAGTGACGGCGATGGCATGGTCGTGCAGCAGTTTCCAGGTGCCACCGGTAGACAGCAGCGTGACGCCGCGACGCACCAGTTCGCAAGCGAAATCGACAATACCGTTTTTGTCGGAAACGGAAATGAGCGCGGTCGTGACGGGGCGGGACATGCGGGGCTATGCTCCTGAGATTGGCTCAGATCAACTTGTATCGCTTCAATTTCTTGCGCAACGTGCCGCGATTGAGCCCGAGTACGATGGCCGCCTTGGTCTGGTTGCCGCGCGTGTGTTCGAGTACGCGCTCAAGCAACGGCGTTTCAATTTCGGCAAGCACCATGTCGTAGATGCCGGCGACTTCCTCGTCGCCAATTTGTTGGAAATAATTGCCGATGGCCTGGGCGACGGCATCGCGCAATGTTTGCGTGCCGGTAGTGACGGCCAGGTGCGCACCCCGGTGCAGATCGGCGGCTCTGTTGAATGTTTTCAGGGGGGCAGTGCTCATGGTGCAATGGACTCCTGGCTTGATTCAGGCGGCGACAGCGGCGGTCATGCGGCTGTTGTGAGTGCGCCTGCTGTGTGAAAAGAATGATGCGATCAGTGCCTGTTGCTGGGCCGCGTCCGTTGCCGCGTTGAAAGCGGCGCGATTCCATCCATCGCGGTGATCGAGATACCAGCCGACGTGCTTGCGGGCGATGCGCACACCCGTATCTTCGCCGTAATGGGCATGCAGGGCATTGATGTGTGCGCGCATGGCGGCGCCCACTTCGGCCGCCGTGGGCGGCGCCAGCAAGACGCCGGTGGCAAGGAAGTGATTGATCTCGCGGAAAATCCACGGGTTGCCTTGCGCGGCGCGCCCAATCATCACGGCGTCGGCACCGGTATGCGCGAGTACGGCTTCAGCCTGTTGCGCAGTGGTGATGTCGCCATTGGCAATTACCGGGATGCGTACGGCCTGCTTGATCGCCGCGATGGTGTCGTACTCGGCACTGCCGTTGAAGCGGCAGGCACGCGTGCGGCCATGCACAGCGAGCGCCTGGATGCCGCAATCTTCGGCAATACGTGCAATGGCGATGCCGTTACGGGCATCGGGGGCCCAGCCGGTGCGAATTTTCAGGGTAACCGGTGCGTTCACCGCCGCGACTACCGTGCGCAGGATGTCGGCAACCAGCGCCTCGTCGCGCAGCAGCGCAGAGCCGGCCGCCCTGTTGCAGACCTTTTTGGCCGGGCAGCCCATATTGATATCGATAATCTGCGCACCGTCGTCGATGCTGCGGCGGGCGGCGTCGGCGAGCATGGCCGGCTCGGCGCCCGCAATTTGTACGGTGCGCGGTGCCGGCTCATCGGCATGCAGGCGGCGACGCTGTGATTTTGGGGTGTGCCACAACCCGGTATCGGCGGTGAGCATTTCTGCGACGACAAGACCCGCGCCGAGCTGCCGGCACAGTTGCCGGAACGGCAAATCGGTCACGCCCGCCATGGGCGCGAGGACGACGCGGTTGTCGAGTTGGTATGGGCCGATACGCATGTCGATGTACGGTTGGACGAGCATCGCCGATGCTCTTGTTGAATGACAGCGCAAAAAACGTCGGCGGGCAGGACGTGCTCGCCGGCGGTGCTGTTTTTATTGGTGAATTGCTCAAAGAGTGAGCAATCATAGCGGCGACAAGAGCATCCTTGAAGCGGCCCGCTTGATAAAAGACGCAGAAAAAATGCTTGCCAAGCCGGGCTTCTGTCGTTCAACAACGCGCCCGCAACCGCCGCTCAGGATGCGTCCGGCGGCAGGAAACGCATTTCGTAATTCGCGGCCGCAGGGCCCGGATCGACGAGTTCGAGCGTCAGGTGGATGGGGGTGTCGGGAGGCATCATCGTCGTGTCGGCGAGTTCACCTTTGAGGTATTCCGCTGGTGTGAACACGCGGCCGGCAACGGGTTGTCCGTTTGTGTCGTTGAAACCCAGTTCCAGTTGCGGAAAGGGTTGGGCAAATGGCGCGCGGTTATAGACCACGGCATCGACTATCAATGCCTGGCCGGCGCTCGGGTGGCTGCGGATGACGAGATTGGCGCCCTGCAACCGGGAGATATCGCTGCTGCCGGGCAGTTGGCAGCCGATGGCACCGCAGGTTACCGCGTAGAGGCCGCGCCAGCTTTCATCGCGCGCCAGGGTGTCCATGTTGAACACGAAGTACTGGCCGAGCAAAACAAGTGTGAAAACGGCCGAGAGCGTGCCCCACAGGACATCGCCTTGCCAGCTGACCTGATGCGAGGCCGCACTGGCACTGACGTCAACATCGGTATCAAGCTCGGGTAGCTCGACATCCTGCATCGTCAGGTCGGAGTCGTTGAGAAAGTCCAGTTCGTCGTCGGAGATACTGTCCTGCGCGGTGCGATTCTGGGGGGCCGGCATGGCGCTACTGGCGCTGTTGGTGGCGCCACTGTCAGGCAGCCGGTTTAGGTGATCGGCAAGCGCCGAGCGCTTCTGCACGCCGGTTTGCTCGGCTATCGACAACTCATCGGCTTTGATCTGGAACTTGCGCAGCATTTCGTCTTTTTCACCGACCGGACCCTCACCAATCAGGGTTTTGGCCCAGGACTCGTCTATAGAGTCGGAACCCAGTTCGTGATCTGCCAGCAAGGTCGAGCCCGAGATGCCGAAGGGATCGTGTGTACTGTCCAGCAGCTGGTTGTTCATCTCGGCGGCGCCAATGGATATCCTGGTTTTATTCTCCTCAATGGTGTAGCGCGGCGCGGCCGGTTTTTGTGGGGGCGGTGGCGGTGGCGCGCCCCAGGACTGCCCGGGCGCTGTCGTGGATTTTGCCGGCGGTGGCGCCGCCCAGGACGAGCCGGCCGCAGCGCGAGGAGGTGTTGGGGTGGCGGTTGGCGTGGCCGGAGGAGCCGGTTTTGCTGGTGGTGTCTTCTTCTCGTCAAATTCACGCAGGATCATGTCGGCGAGATCAGCGTCTGGCGGTGGGGTTGCGCGGGGCGGCGCCGCCTGGCGTGCGGGTGCCCGTGGCGGTTGCGGCGCGGCAGAGCCTGCCGGGGGCGGGCTCGGTCGGTGGGCCGCACCGCCGCCGCGTGCCGAGCCAACGCCGGCGGGCGGCGCATTTTCTGTCAGTGCCATGAGGTTCTGGCTGGCATGGAAGACCTGCAGGCAGGAGCCGCAGCGTACGGTGCCGTTGGCCAGGGCCAGTTGCTGAGCTGTTATCTGGAACTTGACACCGCAGTGCGGGCACTGGGTCTGATACTTGTCGGCCATATCCTGTCCCTGAAATCTGACCGGACGATTATGCGCATGCCGGTGTCATGGCGTCACGCCAGGTTGCGTGCGCTGCGGCGGCGAACGCCGGAAAGCCGCACCCAGTCGCCGTCGCCGGCGGGTGCGTCCCAGTCTATCCAGGGGGTATAGGCAGCGGCCACTTCGTCGGCCTGCTCGCGCAGGATGCCGGACAGCGCAAGCGCGCCGCCGGGTGTTACGCAGGCGGCGAGCCGTGGCGCGAGCTGCATGAGCGGGCCGGCGAGGATGTTGGCGATGACGGCGTCGAAGCCGTGCGGCGTTGCTGATCCGGTGGCTGAAACTGTGCTGATGTTGTCGAATTCGTGCGGCAGCAGGGCGGTGACCGTCACGCCATTGCGTTGCGCATTCTCGTTTGTGGCGATGATCGCCTGTGGATCGTTGTCGACGCCAGTCACCGTTTTCGCGCCAAGCAGTGCGGCAGCGATGGCGAGAATGCCGCTGCCGCAGCCGAAGTCGAGTACCCGCGCGTCGCGCAGTGCGCCACTGACGGCGAGCCCATCGAGCCAGCGCAGGCACAGGGCCGTGGTGGGGTGGGTGCCGGTGCCGAAGGCGAGTCCGGGGTCGAGGTGCAGGTTCACGGCGTCCGGTTGCGGCGGCGTGGTCCAGCTCGGGATTACCCAGAGGCGCTCGCCGAAGCGCGTCGGCTTGAAGTGCTCAAGCCAGATACGCTCCCAGGGCTGGTCGGCAAGGCCTTCGACGCGAAAGCCCGGCGGGTTGTTACCCTGCGCAGCCTGCCAGGCGCGGGCGAACGCGGCGCGCAGCGTATCGGGATCAAGATCGCCGGGGAACAGCCCGACCACGACGACCCGATCCCACAGCGGCGTTTCACCCGGGCCAGGTTCAAGCAGCGGTTGATCCTGCGCGTCGAGGTCAGTGATCGACAGCGCGCCAAGTGCGAGCAACAGCTCTTCGGCGATATCGACATCGTGGCGCGCAATTTCCGTTTTCAGTTCGAGCCAGGCCCTCACTGCGTCTGCCCGGATGAGCGCATCATTTCTTGATGCCCAGCTTGCTTTCAAGATAGTGGATGTCGACGCCGCCGTTTTCGAAGTTCGTGTCGCGGAAAATCTGCTCCTTGTGCAGCGGAATATTGGTGCGTATGCCGTCGACGACGATCTCATCGAGCGCGTTGCGCATGCGGCGGAACGCCGTGGTGCGGTCGTCGCCCCAGGTGATCACCTTGCCGCACAGCGAATCGTAGTGCGGCGGCACGGTGTAGCCGCTGTAGACGTGTGAGTCCACGCGCACGCCATTGCCGCCGGGCGCGTGGAAATAGGTGATTTTGCCCGGGCAGGGCATGAAGGTGGCCGGATCCTCAGCGTTGATGCGCGCTTCGAACGCATGGCCCTTGATCTTCACGTCTGCCTGACGGAACGACAGGCCGGCACCTGCGGCGATGCGAATTTGCTCTTTGACGATATCGACGCCGGTCACCATTTCGGTGACCGGGTGTTCAACCTGTACGCGCGTGTTCATCTCGATGAAGTAGAAGCGTTCTTTCTCATAGAGGAACTCGAAAGTGCCGGCACCACGGTAGCCGATATCAACACAGGCCTTGACGCAGGAGGCATAAACCTCGTCGCGCAATTTCTGTGGAATATGCGGTGCCGGCGCCTCTTCGACCACCTTCTGGTGCCGCCGCTGCAGCGAGCAGTCACGATCACCCAGATGGACGGCATGGCCTTCGCCGTCAGCGAGCACCTGAACCTCGACGTGGCGCGGATGCTCGAGAAATTTTTCCATGTAAACCGTGTCGTCACCGAACGCGGCTTTCGCTTCCGAGCGGGTGACGAACAGTGAATTCAACAGCGCGGCTTCACTGTGCACCACGCGCATGCCGCGGCCGCCGCCGCCGGCGGCGGCCTTGATGATGATCGGGTAGCCGATTTGCTTCGCCGTCTCGATGGCGTTTTCCTCGGCGACTGCGCCGCCGGAGCCGGGCACGGTCGGGACGCCGGCGGCTTTCATCGCCTCGATTGCCGACACCTTGTTGCCCATCAGGCGGATGGTTTCCGCGCGCGGGCCGATAAAGGTGAAGCCCGAGCGTTCCACGGCCTCGGCAAAATCCGCGTTTTCGGCCAGAAAGCCATAGCCTGGGTGTATGGCTTGGGCGTCGGTTACCTCGGCAGCACTGATGATTGCCGGGATATTCAGATAGCTTTCCTTCGACGAAGCCGGGCCGATGCAGACCGCCTCGTCGGCGAGCCGCACATGCATCAGATCACGGTCGGCTTTCGAATAAACGGCCACCGTGCGGATACCCATTTCCTTGCACGCGCGCAAAATGCGCAGCGCGATTTCGCCTCGGTTGGCGATCACGATCTTGTCGAGCATGAGTAGGTTCCGTCGGGCGTCAGACGATGGTGAACAGCGGCTGGTCAAACTCAACCGGCTGACCGCTGTCGACAAGGATTGCCTCGATCACACCGGCCTTGTCGGCCGTGATCTGGTTCATCATTTTCATGGCTTCGATGATGCAGAGCACATCGCCGACCTTCACGGCGGACCCCACTTCGACGAACTGCGGCGAACCTGGTGACGGCGAGCGGTAGAACGTGCCAACCATCGGCGAGCGCATCACGTGGCCGTTGCGGTTGGCGTCTTCCTTTTTCTCGGCAGGTGCAGCAGCAGGGGGGGCGACCGGGGCCGGCGCGGCGAACTGCGGCGGCGCCATCTGGTAGGTCACCGGGCCGGTGTGCTGTCGGTTGCGCGCGATGCGGACAGTTTCCTCGCCCTCCTTGATCTCCAGCTCGTCGATGCCGGATTCCTCGAGCAGTTCAATCAGTTTTTTGACTTTGCGAATGTCCATGCCTGGGTTGCCTTGAGAACTGTTTTTGTGGATTTGGCCGGCAGCCGCCGGGGTGAAGTCGTGGTTTTGTGCGCAATCGGTTCAGGGCGGCGGCGAGAGTCTCTTCATTGCTGCGTCGAGCGCGAGCTCGTAGCCGATGCTGCCCAACCCGCTGACGACGCCGACAGCGACATCGGAAAAATACGAGTGCTGCCGAAACGGCTCGCGCGCGTGGACGTTGGACAGGTGCACCTCAATGAATGGAATCTGTACGGCCAGCAGGGCGTCACGGATCGCCACCGAGGTGTGCGTGAAGGCCGCCGGGTTGATGATGATGAACTCGACGCCTTCCTTTTGTGCTTCGTGAATACGCTCAACCAGTTCGTACTCGGCGTTGCTCTGCAGGGTCATCAGGTGATGATTGGTTTTACGGGCGCTGGCGGCGAGGCGGGCATTGATTTCTGCCAGCGTGTCATGCCCGTAGGTGTCCGGCTCGCGGGTGCCGAGCAAATTCAGGTTCGGCCCGTGCAGCACCAGAATGGTGGCCATGCCGTCGCTCCTTGGGGGTGTTGGGACGCATAACTAA
>JBMOOP010000043.1:0-2427 GCA_049324495.1 Pseudomonadota bacterium | reverse complement strand
GTTGTTGCCTGCATCCAGCCGGATGCTGCCGCCGGCCGTCAGCGTGGTGCCCAGCACGCTGTTCGAGGCGCTGGCGGTGGTGACGTACGAGGTGCCGGAACTGCCGGCGGATTCGCTGTGCGCGTAGGCAGAGGTACTGTCCGCAGCGGCCAACAGCGTAATATCGTTGCCCGCATACAGCGCGATATCACCGTTGGCACTGAGCTGCGCGGCCGTGGCAGTAATGTCGTTACCGGCCTCGATCAGCAAGTCGGTGATGGCGGCAATCTCGGTGCGCAACTGATAGACATTCTCTGCCGATTGCTGGCGGCTCGCGTCGGCATAGTTGTAACCCTGACTCACCTCCACGGTGTTGATGAGCACGTTTTGGCCAGCGCTCAACCACACCGTATCGCCGCTGAGGCTCGCACCATCGACAATAATGTCGTTGCCAGCGATCTGCACCAGATTGCCGCTCGCCGTTACCGTGGCGATCGCACCGACCTGCGTCGTCCAGGCATCGCTGCTCCAGAGGCCGGCACTGCCAGTGCCGGCGTTGTCGGCACCCACACTGCTCAGTGCCGACCAGGTGCTGTTGATGATGTCCCCGCCGGCCTGCATCCATACGTTGTCGCCACTGATGGTGCCGCTGATGTTCACCAGGTCGCCGCCGGCTTTCAGCATCATGTCACCGACGGATTGAATATTGCCGCCGAGGTTTTGCAGATCGCCCGCCACGTTGATCTGCATGCTGCCTTGTGAGAGCACCGACCCGGTGTTGGTGAACGACTCACCACCGATAAACACGCCGCCGGTGATTACACCGGTATCCAGCAGCCGCATGCTGCCCTGCGCCAGATACACCACCGGTACCAACACGGTTTGGCCGGCAACCACTTTTTCTTCCAGCCAGATGATGTCCGATTGCAGCGCGTCGATCTGTGCGGCGCTCAAGGCAATGCCGGGCGTCAGGTGCAGTGCTTCGTAGGCGGCCACACCGTTGGCCATCATGTATTCGAATTGTTTGCGCTCATCGGTGATCGACGAATCGACAAAGGGCGAACCGATACTCGCCAGCAGCAACTCGCGAATCAGTATCAACTCGTAATAGCCATCACCCAGGCGCTGCTGGGTGATGCCTGGCGCCCAGTCGAGACGCTCGATCAGATATGCCGAACCCAAAAATGCGTCATAACTGGTCAACAGCGGATTGGTTTCGATCAGATAGGGATGCGCGGGATCGGTGTTGAGACGGAAGATGCCGTTGGCAGGAAGATTCAACGTCGACAGTGTGGCATCGGGGGATGTTGCACTGGCCGATATCACCGTCGATGCTGCGCCGGGTTCTGTCGGCGCGGACAGGGACACGGCACCGGGCAACACCACGTCCATCCCGGCAACACCCGACACGGTGAACCCGGGTAGCGTCAAACCGCTGGTGTTGGTCGGGTCTAGCGCAACAGTCGTCGGGAGGGGCGCGTCGAGCGGCACCGCAGAGTCACCCGCATCGAACGCCGCGCCGCTGACGCCCGCCTCGGCCACCGTGAGTTGATGGCCGGGCGCCCGCGACTCGAGTACCGACGGCACAGCGCCAATCCATGCTGTTGGCTGTTCCTCGGTTGCCGGATGACCCTCCGGCACCCTATCAAACCAAAGACAATAGCCCGACGAATTGCACCAGTACCCTCGTGCCCACCAGTCCCAGACAAGGGTTTGATACAGTTGCGTCTCTTCATTGACGCTCTGACCTTGCGGCACGACCAAGCTCGCGCCCGCCGAAATCACACTGTCCCTGTTCAGCAGCAACCCGCTGTAAATAACGATATTGTTGGAGGCGCCGGAAACAATTTGCCCGGCGCGCCCCGGCGCAAGCACAGTGTCGGTGCCGTAGGTGTCTGTGCGCAAAATAAAACGCCGATTTTCATGGTCGGCGCGGTAGATGGCCTGGTAATTCCAGGCAAGTTCGGGAAGCTCAGCGTCCAGATACGCCGTCACCCCGTCGTAATCGGCTGGATCGAAAGCTCTGTAGTCGATCAACGCCAGGGGCGCCAGACCATCGGCCAGGCGTTGGATATTTTCCTGTTCGCGGCGGGCGTTTTCGGTAGCGACTGCTTCATCGATCCGATAGGGATCACCGCAATAGCCGTGCTGATGATAACAATGCTCCAGCCACCAGGCGTCGTCGGGAAACCGGTAATCGTTGCCCTCCCAACTCGTGCTCCACACCAGGGCCGTGCTTTCAACAACGCCGACATTCAACCCCACACGCACATTCTCCACCAGCGGTACCGGCCGCTCGGCGCTGCCGAACTGCACGCTGCCATTGGTGGCCTGAATGATTGAACCGTTGTTGTAGATCGCGGTATCCGCAAACAGGGTGATATCGCCCCAGTGCGACAAAATGGAGGCTTCGTATGCATCATTGCCATTGATGAGATTTGCGCTGTT
>JBMOOP010000042.1:0-21943 GCA_049324495.1 Pseudomonadota bacterium | reverse complement strand
AAAACGGCATGGCCGAGCACGCCGGCCATGTGGCCATGGGCATGTTGCCCGGCCCGGAAAATACGTTGCCGATGATGGCCGGAGAAGGACAATTCGGCCCGCTCGAAATGGGTGGCATGTTCACGGTCGTCAAAGTGCGCAACGACCTGAGGATCGGCGATTACCGAGATCCGGGCTGGTATACCTATCCACCGGACAAAATCGCGCGACGGATCAGCAATGATCCGAATTTCGGCAGCCCACAGCGACAAAATCCCTATGGCACGATGAACGACCTGAGCACGGCGTCGGCGGCACCGACAACAACACCGGCGTCAGGCACGGGGCATGCCGGGCACGGCGAATAATTTTCCGCAGGAGACAACCCGATGAAAACCTTCATCACATCAGTGCTGTTGATTGGCGCACTGGCGATTCTCGGTGGCGTGGTATTTATTTATTCAGGCGCGTATCCAGTCGGTGCTGACGACCGCCACACGGCGCTGACGCACTGGGCTTTGGAAACACTCCGAAAACGCTCCATTGCCGCGCAAAGCGCGGATATCAAAGTGCCGCCACTCGATGATCCGCAGATGCTGTTGTCGGGCGGTGCCGACTACAACGACATGTGTGCCGGTTGTCACCTGAAACCGGGCAAAACCCGCTCGGATATGAGTCTGGGCCTGTATCCGGTGCCGCCGAACCTGGCGGCCCCTGCCGTTGCGGCCGCTGTCGGTAACAACAACGCAGAAGATCGTGAACGCGCAGCTGCGCGACAGTTCTGGGTCATCAAGCACGGCCTCAAGGCTTCCGGCATGCCGGCCTGGGGTGCGACCCACGACGACCCGCGTATCTGGGCCATGGTCGCGTTCCTGCAGCGGCTGCCGATGCTGACGCCGGCGCAGTATCAGATCCTGACGGCACGGGATGCTGACAGCGCGCAGATGGTGCCTTGACTACCCTGGCAGCGTTGCATTCGCGTGCCTGATGCAGGGGCATGCCGACGCAGAGATGCACGACAGAGTTGAGATTTCCGCTCAACATTGACCGACATCACTCCCGTCCATTGCAAAAAGCCAGTCAGCTTGCGGATCATGAAATTCAGGAGCGCAACCATGAATGACATCGAGCAAGGCCGAAAAGAAGACATATCGACCGATCGTGTACCACAGGGTACGTGCAACGCGCCTGCCGGCGGCGGGCGTGTCACTTGGGTATTCTGGGGTTTCCTGGCCATCGCCGCATTTTTTCTGCTCACCGAACATCGGGCGCACGTTTTCGGCTTGTTGCCATTCTTGTTGCTGCTTGCCTGCCCGCTGATGCACATTTTCATGCATCGCGGCCATGGCGGGCCTCACCACCAGAGAGGCGACAAATGAATCACGAACCTGCCGCCTATGGTTTGTGGGGCATTGCCTTCATCAACGCGGCGATATTTATCATGTTCGCGTACAGTTTTGCGCCACCGAAAACATCGCGTGACTGGCGCTCGTTTGGCGTCTTCTCCGCATTTCTCGTGGCGCTTTTCGCGGAAATGTACGGCTTTCCGTTGACCATCTACCTGCTCTCAGGTTGGCTTGGAACAGCATATCCAGGGGTCGACTGGTTGTCGCACGACGCTGGCCATTTACTCGAAATGCTGTTCGGGTGGCGCGTCAATCCGCACTTCGGGCCCTTCCACGTTGCCAGCTACATCCTGATTTTCGCTGGATTCTGGCTGATCGCCTCCGCCTGGCGTGTGCTGTACCGGGCGCAGAAAACCGGTACCCTGGCAGTCTCCGGCGCCTACGCGCGTCTCCGTCATCCGCAATACATCGGCTTCGTTCTCGTATTAACGGGGTTTCTGCTGCAATGGCCGACGCTGCTGACGCTGGCGATGTATCCGATACTTGTCTACATGTACGTCCGGCTGGCGAAGCGCGAAGAGCAGGAAGCGCGCGCGGCATTCGGTGAGGAATACGAACGCTATGCGCGCCATGTTCCGGCATTCTTTCCACAGGTCGGCAGGCAGGTGAAGCAAACGGTCTGACGCCTGCTCCGCAGTGAGGTGGATAAATACTATGGCTCCAGCGAAATTTGAGCAGGTTGCAACCCCCTCTCCCCCGCCCCTCTCCCGCAAGGGGAGAGGGGGGAACCTGCATCAATGCGCCCTGCCTTTTCCCCTCCTCTCGCGGGAGAGAGTGAGCGGTTCGCAACTCCCCTCTCCCCTTGCGGGAGAGGGGCGGGGGAGAGGGGGCATGTGACCGTACGCGTGCACTCCTTGGGACCTGGTTTACCCGCTGAAATTTCAACAGGGACAACAAGATGGAAATCGGCTTTTTCGGTGCCACCGGCACGGTGACCGGCTCGCGTTACCTGGTGAAGTCAAAAAATTCCCGTGTCCTGGTCGATTGCGGATTGTTTCAGGGTTACAAACAACTGCGCGAACGAAACTGGGCGGAACCCCCGTTCGATCCGACTTCGCTGGATGCTGTCCTGTTGACGCACGCGCATCTCGATCACAGCGGTTATCTGCCATTGCTGGTGAAAAACGGTTTCCGAGGGCGGGTGTACTGCACGGAAGCCACCCGGGCGCTGTGTGCCATTCTCCTGCCCGACAGCGGACGGCTGCAGGAAGAGCAGGCGGAAAGTGCCAACCGCCACCGACAGTCGAAACACATACCGGCGCTGCCGCTGTATACGGAGAAAGATGCACTGCGCGCGCTTGAGCACCTTGAGGGAATACCGTTCGATCAAGAACTCAGGGTTGCAAACGATTTTCGTGCATGCTTTTTGCCCGCCGGCCATATTCTCGGCGCCGCGATGATTCGGTTGCACGATGCCAAAACGCGCATTTTGTTCAGCGGTGATCTCGGGCGCCCGCACGATGCAATCATGCAGTCGCCGGCAGAGATGCCGGAAACGGATTATCTGGTGATCGAATCCACCTACGGTAACAGATTGCACGATACTCAGGATCCACATCTCCAGTTCGGCGAAATCATTCGGCGTACTGCAGCGCGCGGTGGTGTCGTGATCGTGCCCTCATTTGCCGTGGGGCGCACGCAAAGCCTGCTGTGGTGCATTCATCGACTGAAATCGGAGGGGCTCATTCCGGCACAGCTCCCCGTTTACCTCAACAGCCCAATGGCAATCGATGTCACGGCCATCTACCACCAACACCGCAGCGAACATCGCCTGACGCCGGAGCAATGTGATGCCATGTGCCATGCCGCCCACTACATCAACAGTATTGAGGAATCCCGTGCTCTCAATGAACGCCCTGGCCCGATGATCATCATTGCCGGCAGCGGCATGGCGACCGGTGGCCGGGTGGTGCATCACCTGAAGGCCTTTGCGCCCGATCCGCGCAACACCGTGGTTTTTGCCGGCTATCAGGCCGGCGGTACGCGCGGCGCGGCCATGCTGGCGCATGCTGCCGCCATTCGTATCCACGGCGAGAACGTGCCGCTGCGTGCCGAAGTGGCGGCGATCAGCGCGCTCTCCGCGCATGCCGATTATGGCGAGATTCTGGCGTGGCTGGGCCGTGCAAAGACGGCGCCCAGGCGTACGTTCATCACCCACGGTGAACCGGATGCAGCGGATGCGTTGCGCTGGCAGATCCAGGACAAACGCGGCTGGCGTTGTTCCGTACCAACTTATCTCGATTCCGTTGTGCTTGGCGATGAATGATTGGCAATGGCAATGCCACAGGTGATCCGGTCATGAATAATCACGGGCTGCGCCTGCGTGCGTTGGGCATCGATACCCAGCAGGAATATGTGATTTATATGCGGCGCGACTGCGCGGTATGTCGCGCCGAGGGTTTTGATGTGCGCGCTCGTCTTGAAGTGGCGTTGGGTGACAGACACATCATTGCCACACTCAATATGGTGCACTCGGATTTGCTGACTACCGGCGAAGCGAGTCTGTCGATAAGTGCGTGGCAGGCACTGGGTGCTGTGCCCGGCAATTACATTACCGTTGCGCATCCGCCCACGCTCGATTCGCTGGGCGCGATACGTGCCAAGATTTATGGCCATCGGCTCGACGCGTCGGCGCTGCGCGAAATCGTCGTTGATGTGGTTGCCGGCCACTACTCGGACATCCACCTGGCGGCTTTTCTGGGCGCCTGTGCCGGCGGCCGCATGGACCTGCAGGAAACGATTGATCTGACCGGTGCGATGGTTGATGCAGGCGATCGTATCGATTGGGGCAGCACACCCATTGCCGACAAGCATTGTGTCGGCGGTTTGCCGGGCAATCGCACCACGCCGATCGTGGTGGCGATCGTGACGGCGGCCGGTCTGACGATGCCGAAAACCTCGTCGCGTGCCATTACCTCGCCGGCCGGCACCGCTGATGTGATGGAAACATTGACATGCGTCGATCTCGATCTGCCAACCATGCGGCGTGTGGTTGAGCGCGAGGGCGGTTGTTTCGTCTGGGGCGGCCGGATGAGCCTGAGCCCGGCCGACGACATTTTGATCCGCGTCGAACGGCCACTTGATCTCGACAGCGATGCGCAACTCGTAGCATCCGTACTGTCGAAAAAAATTGCGGCCGGCGCCACGCATGCATTAATCGATATTCCGGTCGGCCCCACTGCCAAGGTACGCAGCGAAGCAGATGCCATTCATCTGCAAACGCTGATGGAAAAGGTGGCGCTGGCGCATGGCTTGAATGTGCACGTGTTGCGCACCGAAGGTACCCAACCGGTGGGTCGCGGTATCGGCCCGGCACTGGAAGCGCAGGATGTGCTTGCCGTGTTGCGCAGGGATGTCGCGGCACCACCGGATCTGCGCGAACGTGCCCTGGCAATCGCCGGCGAGTTGCTGGAATTTTGTGGCCACGACAAACCCGGCAGTGGTTATGCAACAGCCGAAAGACTGCTGGCCAGTGGCGCCGCCTGGGAAAAGTTTCAGGCGATCTGTGAGGCGCAGGGCGGCTTGCGCGAACCCGGCGTTGCGCCCCTGCAGGAAGCGGTATTGGCGACGCATACCGGGCACATCGCCGGTATCGACAACCGCCGGCTGGCACGCGCAGCGAAACTGGCCGGTGCGCCCGGTGCTTTGACTGCCGGCCTGGTGCTGCATGTGCGGCCGGGTGATCACGTGCAGCGCGGCATGCCGCTGTTTACCCTGCATGCAGAAACGCCCGGCGAACTCGCCTATGCCAAGCGGTATCTGGCCACGCATGCGGTGTTCACGCTGACCGACGAGGAATGAGGCCGTGAACAACCCCGTCACTGATGTCGTCAAAAAGCCGGTGGTGATCGCCATGCCCGGCAACGAGCGGCTCGCCGACGAACTGGTTGCGTTGCTGGAACTGGAGCGCATTGCGGCCAGGGTGCGGCATTTTCCCGATGGCGAGTCGCATGTGCGGATCGAAGCGGCCATCGGCGGCTGCCATGCGCTGATCGTCTGCACACTCGATCGGCCCGATGAAAAACTGGTGCCGCTGTTGTTGCTGGCATCTGCAGCCCGTGATGCCGGCGCGCTGTCGGTAGGTTTGGTTGCGCCTTATCTTGCCTACATGCGCCAGGACCGGCAGTTCCATCCGGGCGAGACGATCAGTGCCCGCCATATCGGCGCTCTTATCTCGCAGCATGTCGATTGGCTGGTGACGGTGGATCCGCATCTGCACCGCATCACCGGGTTGTCTGCGGTCTACGGCATTCCGTCGCGGGTCGTGCATGCTGCCGACAGCGTGGCGCAGTGGTTGCGCGCAAACATTCCCCAACCGTTGCTGATTGGCCCTGATGAAGAAAGCGCCCAATGGGTACGCGACGTGGCGCAGCGTGCCGGCGCGCCGTTCGTCGTGCTGAACAAAATCCGTCGTGGCGACCGTGATGTGATGGTGTCGGTGCCCGACCTGGAACGCTGGCGCGCCCACACGCCGGTATTGATCGACGACATCGTTTCGACGGCGCGAACCATGATCGAAACCGTGACGCATCTGCGCCATACCGGCCTCGCGGCGCCGGTGTGTGTTGCCGTACATGCAGTGTTCGCGCAAACGGCTTATGATGATTTGCGTGCAGCTGGTGTCGCCGACATTGTCAGTTGCGATACGATTATTCACCCTTCCAATCGCATTGTGTTGGCGCCGGCCATCGCGGCGGGCGTGCGGGAGTTGTTGCCATGAAACCGAACCGAATTCATCCGCTGGCAACTGCCTCGGCGAACGCTTGATGCTGGCGAGTTGCTCATTCACCCTTTCTTGCAGTTTTTCGCCCTTGCGCAGTGGTGCGCGGGAAACGCCCGTGCGTTTCATGTGGCTCCAGACAAGTTCGTCCGGATTCAACTCCAGCGCGTAACACGACAGGAAATGCAGCGATATTTTTCCTTTCGTAGATTCAACGTACTCGCGCACACTTGCCTTTTTGTGTGCCGGAATATTGTCGAGAACCAAAAATACATTCGTCTTCCTGTTTCGCACCAGATGTTTCAGGCAGTCAATGAACATTTCCGCCGTCAATGCACATTCGTACGTGCAATACCAGAAAGCGCCTTTTGCAGAAACGGCGGAAGCAGCCCCTACAGACTGTCGCTGGCCGGGACATTCAACCACACTGGTTCTCAACGCTGACCACGCAATACATCCGGCGCGGCACACATCGTTCAACGCGACAACTGGAACAAGCCATCAAGCAGTACATCGAAAATCACAACAAAACCTCGAAGCCATTCGCCTGGCCGAAGACCGCAGACGACATTCTTGCCAGCATTGAACGATTTTGTATGCGAATTTCTAACTCACGACACCAGGCGGCAGGTACCGGGGTCAACACTTCCTTACAAAGTGTGAGGAGGATGGCTACAGACTACCGACCTGATCAGCGAAAGTTTCGGTCAACTTACTCTATAGGCACCAGGGGACCGCCAACCGCATCCGAGTTGATTGCGCCGGCTGAGCCGGCGCAATCCCGGCGAGGATCTGTAACGGCAACGCCCGGCTCAGAAGCCCCGACTGACCGAAACCGCAACGGTTTCGGTCAGCGAATTCTGGATGCCGTTCCAATCCTCCTGCAGTGGCACCTGATATTCGCCGGCGATGTGCAGACCGGCCAGCGTCGTGTTCACGCCGATGCCGCCGCTCCACACCCGGCCACCGTAATTTTTCTGGAAATCCGGTGGCGAGTGATGATGGTGGGCGCCGCTGTAATGGCCCTCCACCTGCCCCTGTGTCTGCCAGGCCAGTCGTAGCGACAACTGTGTTGACGATGCCACTGTCCTGGAAATCCAGCCGGTGGCTGTCTGCGTGTCACCGAAACGGAAACCGGCCTCGTTTTTTTCTTCCAGATGCCAGCGTCCAGCCAGTTGCGCACCGGCAGCCCAGGTTGCCGCCTGCCAGTTCCAGGTCAGCGACGGCATGGCTTCCCAGATGCCGCTGCCGTTCTGCATGCCGTAATGCAGGTAACGGCCATCGGATTTGCGCGCCGCATCGCCGGTCGGTGCACTGGCGCCGATGCCGAGCCTGAAGACATGCCCGTCGTGTTGCGCCAGGCGCCACAGCAGCGCCAGCTGCGTATCGCCCAAGCCTTCGTGATCGTGCGAACGCTGCGGCGTGCCGGCTGGCAACGCCGCCATGGTCATATCCATGCGCATGTATTGCGGCATCAGCATCAGAGTCAGGCGATCGGTGGGCGCGTACATGAGCTCCAGCATGCTCATCTGCATGTCCATGTGGATGGCGGCATCGTCAAAACCGGCAGCGGTCACCTCGGCAAGGCTGATGCTGTCTTCACCGCGGGCAATACCGTCGGCGAAGCTGCCGATCCAGCGATAGCCCAGCATCCAGCTGCCGGCCGGCAGGCTGTGGCCGGCCATGACACCGGCAGGCGCCGCCAGAGAGGCGTGATCGTGGACAGCTTTTTCCGCTGCGGCTGACAGGGTTGCGAATATAAAAAAGAGGAATGAAAAAATACGCATATAGAACGTAGAAGGTTTCATACAGGCCCCGCCGGCACGCACGCACAGGCAGCGCGCGCGCCGAAATGAATGAGGAAGGAAATGGCCGTCGCAAAGACGGCGCAGGTTCAGACGGAGAGGGCGCGCGGCGGCGCACGCGCCGGCGGCAGGCGTGTTTGCGCTGCTGCGACCGCAGACAGGGGCGGGAAAGAGGCTGCAACGGCAGGCGGTAGAGCATCGGCCGGCACGACCGGCAGAGCCATCGTGTCGGCGACCGGTACGGTCAGCAGATCGCAAAGGGTGGCAGCGCCGCGATCGTCGCTGCCGACCGGCAGGATGCCCAGAGCGACCAGTTGCGCGATGTCGCCGGATGACAGCGGCCCACCGCAGACCGCATCCGCCAGCAGCGGATTGCCGGCGGCGGCCAGTGCCATGGGTTTGTGCCATGCGTTCTGCAGCCAGTTGCCGGCCAGCGCCATCAGCAACAGCGCCAGGGCGGCTTGGGGAGAATGGCGGATGCGGGGCAAGGCGGTCATGGCGGCTCGGATTCTAGGGAGGTACGGGAACAGCGTCCACCGGGCGCAGTTCTGGGTACGACGATGTCGGCGACGCGGTCTTCTTTCACGCATCCGTCATGGCGATGTCACCGGACTGGCACCGGAGCGTCGCATCCTGCCGGCTCCTGTTTGCCTTCGGAGCCACGCCATGCGTCTGTCCCGCCACCCGTTTGCCCTCGCGATTGCCTGCACGTTGATTGCCGGCTGTGACGAGACGACCACGCAGATCACCACTTATGAATCCTTCGAGATCCGCGCGTCACTCGTCGGCCGTTATGCGAGCGGCGTCTTCGATGCCGGGGCGGCGGAGATTCTCAGTTTTCATCCGGCGAGTCGGCGCGCTTTCGTGGTGAATGCCGCTGCCGGCACGGTCGATGTGCTGGATATTGCCAATCTGGCGACACCGACGCTGGCGGATACATTGGATGTCGGCGCGGATGTCGCCACCAATCAGGGCATCGCCACGACGGCCCTCGGTGCCGCCAACAGTGTGGCGGTGAACGGGGATCTGGTCGCCGTCGCCATCGAGGCGGACCCGAAACAGGACAGCGGCTACGTGGCCTTCTACAACGCCGCGACCCTGGCGTTCATCGACGCGGTCAGCGTCGGCGCCCTGCCGGACATGGTGACGTTCACCCCCGATGGCAGCCGCGTGCTGGTCGCGAACGAGGGTGAGCCGAGCCAGGATTACAGCCTGGATCCGGAAGGCAGCGTCAGCCTCATCGATGTTTCCGCCGGCGCGACCAACCCGTCGGTTACCACGCTGGATTTCACCGCCTTCAACGCGGGCAACGCGCGCCATGCCGAGTTACCCGCAGCGGTACGCATCTACGGCCCGGGCGCCAGTGTTGCGCAGGATCTCGAGCCGGAATACATCACCGTGTCGAGCGACGGCGGTACGGCCTGGGTCACGCTGCAGGAGGCCAACGCCATCGCCCGCATCGACATCGCGAACGCCAGCATCGAGGGCATCGCCGCCCTGGGTTTCAAGGATCACATGATCCCGGGTTTCGGTTTCGACGCCACCGACCGTGATATCGACGACGACGCACCCTTCGGCGGCAGTGGCGACGACTCGGCGATCCGTATCCTGAACTGGCCGGTATTCGGCATTTATTCGCCGGACAGCATCGCCAGCTACGACCAGGGTGGTCGCACCTGGCTGGTGATGGCCAACGAGGGCGACACGCGCGTCTATCCCGATGACAGCGGAGAGGCGATCGACGAAGAAGCGCGCATCAGCAGCCTCGTGCTGGATCCGATCCTCGACCAGTTCACCGATGCTGCAGGCAACAACCTGCGCGACGCCATCGGCCGCCTGACCGTCACCAATACGCTCGGCGACACCGACGGCGATGGCGACTTCGATGCGCTCTACGTGCCGGGCGGACGCTCGTTCTCGATCCGCGATACCGATGGCAATCTGGTCTGGGACAGTGGTGACGACTTCGAGGTGATCACCGCACAGCGCATCCCGATGTACTTCAATGCCGACAACGACGACAACGATTTCGACAACCGCTCCGACAACAAGGGGCCGGAACCGGAAGCGCTGACGCTGGGCGAAATCGAGGGGCGCACCTTTGCGTTCATCGGCCTCGAGCGTGTTGGCGGGATCATGATCTACGACATCACCAACCCTGAAAGCCCGCGCTTCATGCAGTACGTGATCGATCGCGACTTCACTGCCGATGTCGACACGCCGGCTGCCGGCGACCTGGGCCCGGAGGGCATGCAGTTCATCGCGGCGGCGAACAGCCCGAACGGCAAGCCGTTGTTGCTGGTCGGCAACGAAGTCAGCGGCACCACGGCAATCTACGAGATCGCGGTGATCACGCCGTAGGAGCGAGCCGGAAACGAAAAAGCCCCGGGAATCCGGGGCTTTTCCCTGGGCGCCCAGCATGGGCGCACTCCTGCGGGTGTCAGTTCGGCGAACAGTGCCCGCGGCGATTCAAAGTGCAGGTGAAAATTCGCCGTCGCCCGTGATGTCGCGCGCGAACTTCAGCAGCAGCCGATAGTCCCGTCCATCCGCTGCCCGCAATGCCTCCAGATACGCCTGGCGTGTATTACCGGCAGTCATCAGTGATGCGCCACCCCATGTGAACGCGGGCTGCCCCAGGCGCCGGATCAACCAATCAGTCATCAAGCGCGCGTGCCGGCCGTTGCCGTTGGCAAAGGGATGTATCCATAGCAACCGATGATGGAAGCGCAGTGCCAACTCGTCGGCCGGGTAGGTCTGGCCTGCGATCTGTGCCCCGACATCATCCAGCAGATTCCGCAATTGCACGGAAATCTGCCGCCAGTCGACACCGATGTTCTTGTCGGTCTGCCGAAAACTGCCTGCCCATTTCCAGGTTTTGCCGAACATGCGGCGATGCAGTTCACGCACGAAAGCTTCATCCGGTAATTCGCGTTTATTCTGCCGGAGTACCCATTGCGCGCCTTCCAGGATGTTGGTTTGTTCCCACTCATTGAGCGCACCCTGGGTGACGATGTGCCCGGGAATCAGTCCTGCGGCTTCATCGGGATCCGGTGACGTGGCCCCTGGGGCACAGTGGAAATCCATCACCACAGATCCTTCGTTCGTTTGGCGATCAGTGCGTTGGCCATCTCCTCGATGTGCGACCGGGTGAGGCTGCTGTCCACGGCCTGATCTTCCAGTGCCATGCTGTGGGCGACCGTGCCCACGCGCTCCTGCGCAACTTTCAGGGCACGCGCCTGCAGGGTGGTTTCGAGTTTTTGTCTGGGCACCAGGGCGTACTGCAACTCGCAGTCCAGGGCGGCCGCGGCCCGGCGTAAGGAGCCCAGAGTGATGGCATCAGTGGCTTCGGCCTCTTCCAGTTTGCGCACGGCCGAGCCCGTCACCTGAAGGCGGCGTGCCAACGCTTCCGAACTCATGCCCAGCGCATCGCGAATCGCCCGGATCCAGCCGGTGGCGGGCCTGGGCGGCAGCGCTGCTTCTTGCCACCGGGCGAGGGTCGCATCGAGTTGACGCAGCCGCAGTTGTCGAAAGCGAGTATTCATTGGGATGTATGACTCACATTATGTTATTAACAACGTGAACTATAACTATCGGATAGTCAATATAAACGGGATGTTTAACTCCCAAATTATTGGGACGATCGGGGGTCGCAGGCTCCGAATCTGGCGTGTCCGAGAAACTGGTCAGCGGCCGTTACCGCCCGCAACCGGACCTCGCGTGTTGATGTCCGCCCAAAACTGACCCGCTTCCGGGGGTAATTCCCATCCAAAACTGACCCACCCCAAACAATACCCTGCGCATTTTATGAGCAGGGGTGAATGGAGTGATCAGTGTGAGCATGTTAGCCAAGGTTCGTCGCCTGCTATGGCCGGGTGGCGGCCTACGTCCGCGACTGGAAGGCTGCGGGCGGTTTGCAGCCCTCCCGCCAGGCCTTCGTGCCGCTGCTGTTCCCGCCGGGCGATGCGTTCCAGTTCGACTGGAGCAGCGACCACGCGGTGATCGGCGGCATCCGGCGGAACCTGCAGTTGGCGCACATCAAGTTGGCGCACAGCCGCGCCTTCCTGCTGGTGGCCTATTACTATGTCTGGGGCAAGCGCTACCTGCTGAAGGTGATCGAGCAGGATGCGCCGCCATCTGTTGCGTTGAAGCACAGCCGCATGGTGCTCGCGGTTCGCCCGGGCTCAACAGAGCGGCAGCGGGCGCTGGTGCTGGAGCCGTGGTATCGGGAGCGGCTCCAGGAGGCCGTGCCGGCCTTGATTGCGAAATGGCAGCCGGTCATTGGCGTGAAAGCTACGCGGTTCTTTATGCAGCGGATGAAAACCAGGTGGGGGGGAACTGCAACCCGGTCGCCCGCAGCATCCGGATCAATACCAACCTGGCGAAGAAGCCGCCGGAATGCCGCGAATACATCGTCGTGCATGAACTCGTACATCTGCTGGAGCCAACCCATAACGCCCGCTTTGTGGCGCTGATGGACAGGTTCATGCCGAAGTGGAAGTTTTATCGGGATGAACTCAATCGGTTACCGGTAAGGCACGACGATTGGGTGTATTAGGGAACCACTGAATAACCCATGAGCCGACTCATGGGTTATTCAGTGGTTCCCTGGGCGCGACTTGCCACATAAAAGTCACACGCACACGCAAAAATGAAACCGGAGAACATCATGAAACACGATGAGCACGCAGCACCGGCGAAGGCCACCGAACACAAGGATCCGGTGTGTGGCATGACCGTGCAGGAAAATACACCGCACCGTTACGTACACGACGGCCACAATTATTTTTTCTGCAATCCGAAATGCGTCGCGAAATTCCAGGCCGATCCGCAGCGTTATCTCGCGCCGGCGGGCGCGCAGGGTGAACAAGCGCCACCACCGGCAAACGAAGCCGCCGCGCCTGGCACCATCTATACCTGTCCGATGCACCCGGAGATTCGTCAGGATCACCCCGGCGCCTGCCCGAAATGCGGCATGGCCCTGGAGGCAGAAATGCCGTCGGCAGAGGAAGAGGAAAATCCCGAACTCACCGATTTTCGTCGCCGCTTTTGGTGGACGCTGCCGCTCACTGTTGTTGTAACGGCGCTCGCCATGGGCGGCCACCGGCTTGACCTGTTTGATATGGCCACCCAAACCTGGATCGAACTGGTGCTGTCATTGCCGATCGTGCTGTGGGCCGGGCAACCGTTTTTTGTGCGCGGTTTTCAGTCGGTGCTCCACCGCAGTCCGAATATGTGGACGCTGATCGGTCTGGGCACCGGCGCGGCGTTTGTTTACAGCGTGGCCGCAACCATTGCGCCGCA
The DNA here is from genome assembly GCA_049324495.1 of Pseudomonadota bacterium. Taxonomy (GTDB): domain Bacteria; phylum Pseudomonadota; class Gammaproteobacteria; order Pseudomonadales; family JADFDG01; genus JADFDG01. The sequence goes on along the minus strand of JBMOOP010000042.1, from coordinate 8,732 downwards.
GTGGTTTCCCGAATCGTTTATGTCGATGGGGCGCATCGGAGTCTATTTTGAAGCAGCAGCAGTCATCATTTCCCTGACGCTGCTCGGACAAATACTGGAACTCAAGGCGCGCTCGCAAACATCGGCAGCGATACGCTCACTGCTGGGCCTTTCGCCAAAATTTGCGCGGCGCATCAATGCCGATGGCAGCGAAGCGGATATCGAGATCACGCATGTGCATGTCGGCGATCTGCTGCGCATCCGTCCGGGTGAAAAAGTGCCGGTGGATGGCATCGTGGTGGAAGGCAGCAGCGCCATCGACGAATCGATGCTCACCGGTGAACCAATGCCGGTCACCAAGCGCATTGGCGACAAAGTCATCGGGGCAACGATAAACACCAGCGGTTCACTGGTGATGCGCTCAGAACGCATCGGCTCGCAGACCGTGCTGGCGCAAATTGTGCAGATGGTGGTGCAGGCGCAGCGCTCGCGCGCGCCCATGCAGCGCATGGCCGATGTCGTCGCCGGCTATTTTGTGGTTGGCGTCGTCTCCATTGCGATCACGACGTTTTTTGCCTGGGGGCTGTTCGGCCCGGCACAGGGCTGGGTTTACGGCCTGATCAACGCGGTGGCAGTGCTGATCATCGCCTGCCCCTGCGCGCTGGGCCTTGCCACACCCATGTCGATCATGGTGGCCACCGGGCGCGGCGCCACCGCCGGCGTGTTGTTTCGCGATGCGGCGGCAATCGAGCACCTGCGCAAGGTCGATACGTTGATCATCGACAAAACCGGCACCCTCACCGACGGCAAGCCCGCGTTCGAACAAGTAATTCCGGCACCGGGTTTTTCTGCGGATGAAGTATTGCGGCTCGCCGCCAGTCTCGATCAGGGCAGCGAGCACCCGCTGGCTGCCGCAATTGTTGCTGCGGCGCGCGAACGCAATCTGACGCTGGCGAAAGCCGGCGAGTTCGAGTCCGCTTCCGGCATCGGCGTGCGCGGCCACATCGAGGGCCATAGCCTGGCGCTCGGCAACATGGCCTTGATGGAGCAGGAACATATCAATGTCGCGCCGCTGCACACGCAGGCTGAAGCATTGCGCGTGGAAGGCGCCAGCGTCATGCACCTTGCGGTCGACGGAAAACTGGCCGGCCTGCTCGCGGTATCCGACCCGGTGAAGGCGACGACGCCGGATGCACTTGCCGCTCTGCGTGCCGCCGGCCTGCGCGTCATCATGGCCACCGGCGATGGCGTCACTACGGCAAACGCCATCGGGCGCCGCCTCGGGATCGATGAGGTCCATGGCGAGGTCAAACCTGCCGACAAACTTGCGCTGGTGGAAAAACTGCAGCGTGAAGGCTGCATCGTGGCGATGGCCGGTGATGGCATCAATGATGCACCGGCACTGGCAAAAGCAAACGTTGGCATTGCCATGGGCACCGGCACTGACGTGGCCATGAACAGCGCGCAACTAACGCTGGTGAAAGGTGATTTGCGTGGCATTGCCACCGCACGCAGGTTGTCGCAAGCCACGGTTGCCAACATGAAACAAAACCTGATGTTTGCGCTGATCTACAACGCACTTGGAGTGCCGATTGCTGCCGGTGTGCTGTATCCGCTCACCGGCTGGCTGTTGTCACCGCTGATTGCTGCGCTGGCGATGAGCTTAAGTTCGGTGTCGGTGATTTCCAATGCGCTGCGCCTGCGCGGCACGCGTATCGGCACGACTGCGCAGCATCACCTGCCAAAATAGTGTACAACTCGTTCCACAAACATCTCCCGAAGGAGACCATGAAAGCAGCAATCCTGATGGCGCTTGTTGCCGCATTCACCCTCACCACCGCGCAGGAAAAAACGACTGGTGACGCCGCCGACCATGCGGTACATCATCCCCAAACGCCGGCGAAGCAGTAACCCGGTTGTGTTTGTACATACGGCCGGCAACCCTTCAGGGAGACAGCAATGATGCATTGGACTGGCATGGATGGATGGATGGGCGGGGGCTGGATTTTCATGGCTCTCTTTTGGGTGTTGATCATCCTGGCAGTCGTCGTTCTGATACGCCGGATGGATATCGGCTGCAACGAAAGTAAGGAAGCACCCCGCAAAACACCGATCGAAATAATCAAGGAGCGCTATGCGCGGGGCGAAATCGAGCGTGAAGAGTATGAGCAAAAACGCCGCGATCTTGACAACTGACCGCTTACGATTGCTCGCAAGGCGTGCAACAGGGCTTATGCGCATGTCGCAGGCAACACAGCCGCACCGAAACGATTCGCCGCCCGGATAAACCCGGCGCCGCACGCACCCGGTGCGCTAACCCGCACAACCAACCGGAAAAACCGCCTTCAGCTGCTGGCATCAAACTTGCCTCCTACCGACACGACGTCGCCTCACCCGAACCGGGGATGAGTGCAACGCCGGCTCGGACGCCGGACTCCTTTCCGCCGCCCGGAGCCTTGCCCCATGAACCACCCGTTCAGCCTTATCCCGCACGGCCAGATTGCCCGCGTCGATGGCCACGCCACCGGTATTTTCCGCAACTTCACCTGCCGCAGCGTCTATCAGCCGATCGTGAGCCCCGCACTGATGCGGATGGTCGGCATGGAAGCACTGTTGCGCCTCGACTCACCGGCAGGCGCCACCGATCCCGCCAGCTTCTTCGCCAACCTCGACAGCAACGATGTGGTCGATGCCTGCCGACTGGCGCGTGCCCTTCATGTACTCAACACCCCGACCACAGCCAACGGCAACGAATGGCTGTTCCTCAACGTGCACCCTGAATCCATACGCCAACGCCGCGCCTCGGCAGAAACGCTGGCGAATGAACTCGCTGCGCTTAACATGACTCCGGCGCGCATGGTGCTGGAAATCGTCGAAAGCGCACCGCTGACCGATACCGAACTTGCCGCATTTGTCGCCGAATACCGCAGCGCGGGCTTTCGCATCGCCATCGACGACTTCGGTGCCGGCACTTCGAATTACGATCGCGTGCTGGCGGTGCATCCGGACATCATCAAGCTCGATCGCTCGTTGATTACCAACGCCTCGGCGTCATCGCGCGCGCAGCGACTGTTCCCTCACATGGTCGCGCTGTTGCGCGAATCCGGCTCGCTGGTCCTGGTTGAAGGCGTCGAAACCGAAGCGCAGGCACACATTGCCATCGATGCCGACGCCGAATTACTGCAGGGCTGGTTCTTCGCCCATCCAACTGCACTGCTGGATGCAAACACTCCCTGGCAACTGCGGATTACACAATTGTTCAACCGCCTGGGCGGCAAACGAACCATCAACGATACCGAACGTTTTCGCAGTCGTTTTCTCGATGTCTGGACGGCGTTTCGTAACGGCGCGCCGATCGATTCGATTGCCGGGGAAATCACCGAACCGCAGATAACCCGGCTCTATGTCATCAATGGCCACGGCTTTCAGATCGGCGACACGGCGCTAACCTGTCACGCCTTGCCGGGCATCGAGCACCCGCTGTCGAATGCCAAGGGTGCATGCTGGGCGCGCCGGCATTATTTCCGCAACGCCATGGAGCAGCCCGGCCGCATCCAGTTAACGCGCCCCTATCTCTCGCTTACCGAACAACGGCTGTGTGCGACCTTTTCCTGCGCCACCTTGCACAAGGAATACGGCCAGTGCGTGATCTGCATGGATGTGCTGGTTATGGATGCCTGATCAGCAGCAGAGCGCAATACCTGTCGTGGACTCGCCTGCGAATGGCCACTGCTCCCCGGGCGTCTTCCGCGCGTGACGGGGCGGCAAAAGCGCCTTACTGTAGCGCCCACAGGCTGATCCCGGCGGTGGCGCTACCCTGCCGCAGACGGCCCCCTTCGCTGCCAACACCCGCGAGCACAACTATGAGCGACACCGCAAAAAAGAAGCATTCCTCCCCCGCCACCATGAGCCTCGAACAGGCCATTCGCGAACGCCGTTCAGTGCGCGGCTTTTTGCCCACGCCGGTGCCGCAGGATGTGCTCGAACAGGTGTTCGCACTCGCGCAGCAGGCGCCGTCGAACTGCAATATTCAGCCCTGGTATGCATACGTCTGCTCCGGCAACACCCGCGATGAGATAAGGCGCCGCATGATGGAGCGCGTCTCGAAAGGCCAACCGATGAATCCCGACTTCGCGCACACGGCGAAATTCGAAGGCGTCTACCGCCAGCGGCAGATCGATTGCGCCGTCGAGTTGTACAACAACATGGGCATCACCCGCGATGATTCCATGGGTCGCATGAAGGCCATGATGCGCAATTTCGAACTGTTCGATGCACCGCATGTGGTGTTCATCGGAATGAATCGCCATTTCGACGTGACCGTGGCGCTTGATGTCGGCATGTACATTCAAACGCTGCTGCTGACGATGACCGCGCACGGCATCGCCTCCTGTGCGCAGGGCGCGATGCGTTACTACCCGGACGACGTACGCGAAGTGTTCGGCCTGCCGGCGGAGATCGCCATCGTGGTTGGCATTTCCTTTGGCTACGAAGATGCCACCGTCGCCGCCAACCGGACGCGCGTCGCTCGCGCACCACTGGCCGAGAACGTGGTGTTCCGCAACTGATCGTCACTGCTCAGGCGGTGCTGGTGACAGCCCGCACACCACGCAATGTCGCCAGGCAGGCATCCCGCGCCGTGGCAACGAAATCGCGCGCATAGGCCAGCGCCAGATCCTCTTCGCGCAACGCTGCGTACAGCGTGCACCATGTGCCGCCACCCAGGGGCACGGCATGCACCCAGCCACGGGCCAGGTAATCGTGCGCCACCCAGTTCGGCAGCGCCGCTACGCCGCGCCCGCTCGCCACCAGCTGCACCAGCAACTGGGTGTGCTCGGCATGACGAACGCGCGCCGGTCGGACACCCGCCGGCAACAGGAAGGTGCGAAACAGGTCGAGGCGATGTTCATCCACCGGATAGGCGATCAGCGTTTCGTCGGCAAGATCGGCTGGATTCACAAACGCCCGCCGCGCAAACGGATGGTTTGGCGCCACCAGCAGCATCGACTCGTATTCGAATAACGGCAGCGCCGTGAGGCCGGCACGTGCCTCCGGGTCCGAAGTAATCACCAGGCTGAGTTCACCGGCGAGCAGCGCCTGCTGCGCGTCTTCATGCATGCCGCCCCGAAAATCCAGTTCGACATCAGGCCAATGGCGCCGGAATTCATCGACCACCGGCATCAGCCAGTCGAAACAACTGTGGCATTCGATCGCCAGCACCAGACGCCCGGCGGTACCCGACTGCAGGCGACCGAGCTCGCGCTCTGCCTCTGCGCTCGCCGCCAGCAGTACGTCCGCAAGCGTAAGCAAGCGCTCACCGGCACGGGTGAATTGCAGCGGCCGGGTCTTGCGCACCAACACCGGCATGCCGATGCCGGCCTCGATCTCGCGCAACTGATGCGACAGCGCCGACGGGGTCAGGTGCAGGCGGGCTGCGGCCTCCGTGAGGGAGCCGGTATCGGCGATGGCTCGCAGGGTGCGCAAGCCCCGTAGATCAGGGGTCGATATCTTATTCATGAATCTTATTCATAAGACATGTGATTTAGTTGAGATTGATTCATAAATATAGCAGATCGACACTGCCTCGCGCCCACTCCAGCCCCGGAACTTGGGTAGCTCACCGCAAGACAGGAGCGATCGTGAAAGCCCATATTTCTGGATTCCCCCGCATCGGTACCCGGCGCGAACTGAAAGTCGCCCTTGAACAATACTGGGCCGGCACATCCAGCCTTGCCGAACTGGAGGCCACCGGCCGAACCCTGCGCGCCCGACACTGGCAGTTGCAGGCCGACGCCGGGCTGGATTTCGTGGCCACCGGCGACTTCTCTTTCTACGACCATGTGCTCGACCAGAGCATCCGGCTGGGCGCCATCCCGGCCCGTTTTGGTGACACCCGCGCCAAATCCGGTCTCGATCTGCAATTCAGCATGGCCAGAGGCCGCCCGGCCTGCGGCCACCGCCACGACAGCGGCGCCAATGCCGGCGCTTGCGAGATGACCAAATGGTTCGACACCAACTACCACTATCTCGTCCCGGAACTGCATCCGGCACAGGAGTTCCGGCTGACCTGCACGCGCCTGTATGACGAAGTACGCGAAGCGCAGCAACTCGGCTTCGCCCCCAAGGCTGTGCTGCCCGGGCCACTGACTTGGCTGTGGCTGGCCAAAACACCGCAGGGTGACTTTGACAAACTCACCCTGCTGGAGCAGCTGCTGCGCGTTTACGGCGAACTGCTCGGCGGGCTTGCTGCGCTGGGCGTTGCCTGGGTGCAGATCGACGAACCGATTCTTGCGCTTGATTTGCCGCGCGCCTGGCTGAATGCCTTCGAACGCGCCTACAACCAACTGCAACGACGCGACATCAATATTCTGTTGGCGACCTATTTTGGCCCGCTGGAAAATAACCTGTGGACAGTCTCGCAACTGCCGGTGGCCGGCCTGCACATTGATGTCACGCGCAGCGGCAGCGAATGGCAACAGGTGCTCGACCGCCATGCCCCCTACAAGGTGCTTTCGCTGGGCGTCGTCGACAGCCGCAACATCTGGCGCAACGATCTCGACAGCACCGCAACACTACTGCGCAAAGCACATGCCCAACTCGGCGAACGCCTGTGGGTTTCAACCTCTGCCTCGCTGCTGCACGTACCGGTGGATCTCGACAACGAAACCGGACTCGATGTCGAACAGCGCTTCGTACTTGCCTTTGCCCGCCAGAAACTCGACGAAGTGACACTGTTGCGCGATGCCGTGCTGACGCCGCGGGATGAGACCGTGGTGCGCGCACTGAAAACGTCAACCTGCGCACAGCAAACCCGCCGCCGCATCTTCGGCAACCCCGACACCGCCCTGCGGGCGCGCCTGGCCGCACTCGATGCCGCTGCCGCCAACCGCGCCCACGCCTGGCCGCTGCGCGCAACTGCCCAGCAACAGCGTCTTGGATTGCCGCTGCTGCCAACCACCACGATCGGCTCGTTTCCGCAAACACCGGCAATTCGGCACGCGCGCGCCGAACACCGTGCCGGTCGGCTCGACGAAGCCGGTTACGCGCAGGCCATGCGTGCCGAAATTGCCCAGGTCGTGCAGTGGCAGGAAGAAATCGGCCTCGATGTACTGGTGCACGGCGAAGCCGAACGCAACGACATGGTGGAATATTTCGGCGAGCAACTGGCGGGCGTGCTGGTAACGCGCAACGGTTGGGTCCAAAGCTACGGCAGCCGCTGCGTGAAGCCGCCGGTAATCGTCAGTGATGTCAGCCGTCCTGCACCGATGACGATCACCTGGGCGCGCTATGCGCAATCCCTGAGCAGCAGGCCGGTGAAAGGCATGCTGACCGGGCCGGTGACGCTGCTGTGCTGGTCATTCGTCCGCGACGATCTGCCGCGTGCCGAGGTGGCGCGCCAACTCGCCCTCGCGGTGCGCGACGAAGTGCAGGATCTGGAAAATGCCGGTATCGCGATCATTCAGGTCGACGAGCCGGCCTTCCGCGAAGGCCTGCCGCTACGCCGTAGCGCCCAGGATGACTACTGGCGCTGGGCCATCAACGCCTTTCGCGTCGCCACCGCCGGTGTACGTGATGACACGCAGATACACACGCACATGTGCTATTCGGAATTCAACGACTGCATCGCGCAAATTGCCGCCATGGATGCCGACGTGATCACCATCGAGACAGCGCGCTCGGCCATGGAAGTACTCGTTGCCTTCGCGCATTTCGACTACCGCAACGCCGTCGGCCCCGGCGTGTATGACATCCACAGCCCGCAGGTGCCCACTGTCGCTGCCATGCAGCAATTGCTGAGCCGCGCGGCCAGTGTCATTGCCCCGCAGCGCCTGTGGATCAACCCCGACTGCGGCCTGAAGACACGACAATGGCCGGAAACCCGCGCGGCGCTGGTGAACATGGTGGATGCCGCGCGCAGCCTGCGGGCGACACTGACGGAAAATGCCTCCGGGTAATGAGGCCTCCGGGTGCGGTTTATACAGTGGTCCGAATACGGCAAGTTCGCACATTCAACAAGACCGTTTACGAAAAATGCAGTCTGGCAATCGTTGCAGCCGACGTGGCGTCGAGGGCGTGGAAGTGCAATCCAACGGTTGTGGGGAAACAGCGTCAAAGCGCAGAAACAAAGGGCCCGGCAGATGCCGGGCCAGAAATTTACTCATAAGTCAGTAATATAGGCGACACTTGGGTGTTTAAAGAACGAGCGCACCAGGCGACGGTTGTTGCCGATTTCGGCAAGCTGCGCGCTCATGCGTTCTTCCAGCTTCTCGCCTGCCTGCAGCGGCCTGCGCGCGTTACCGGTGCGTTTGGCGTGGCTCCACACCAGCTCGTCCGGATTCAGCTCCGGCGCATAACCCGGCAGAAAGTGCAGCGTCAGCTTTCCTCGCGTGCTCGCGACGTAGTCCCTGACCACCGCCTTCTTGTGCGCTGGCAAGCCATCGATGACCAAATGCAGCGGCTTCTTGCGGCGATACATCAGCTGCTTGAGCAGTTCAATAAACAGCTCGCCCGAGAGCGCCCCCTTATACGTCGCAAACCAGAACGCGCCTTTGGCGCTGACGGCTGAGGCGGCGCTGATGCTTTGCCGCTGCCCGGGCACCTGCACCACCGGCGTTTGCCCTTTAAGGCCCCAGGTTGTGCCCTGTACCGCGTCGGCGCGGAAACCGGATTCGTCCCAGAAGTAAATATCGGCTTTTTCCCGCCTGGCCCGGCGCGCAATGGCAGGATAGGTCTCGCGCCGCCAGCGCTCTATG
>JBMOOP010000041.1:0-22172 GCA_049324495.1 Pseudomonadota bacterium | reverse complement strand
CGACCTTACCGCGTCAGTCGCCGCCCTGAGCATTGCGCAATGATCAACCAAGACCAGTTCATCGCCCTGCTGCCACAACTGCTCAGCAGCATTCTCATTCTGGTAGTGATGGGCCTCACTGCCATTCACCGCTGTCACGCAACGATTGCCGCCACCACGGTGCTGGGTCTTGCAGCAACGCTGGTCTCGATTCCCTATGCCGCCAGCGTCGGTCCGCAAGCGGTAACGGCACTGTTCATCGTCGACGGCCAGGCCCTCTTCTATAGCGGGCTGATCCTCGCTGCTGCGATCGGTACGACGCTGCTACTGTGGGGCTACCTGAAAAATTTTGCCGGCAACCGCGAAGAGATGTATCTGCTGCTGACGCTGGCGGTGAACGGTGCGCTGGTGCTGGTGATCAGTCGCCACATGGCCAGTTTCTTTGTCGGTCTGGAACTGATGACCGTGCCACTTTACGGCATGGCCGGCTATCTGTTCATGCAGCGTCGGCCACTGGAAAGCGCGACCAAATATCTCGTGTTATCCGCCACTGCGACGGCGTTCCTCCTGTTCGGGATGGCCTTCTTGTATGCCCAGTCCGGCCGACTCGATTTCGCCGGCATTGCCACGCTGTTCACCTCGGGCCACACAGCCGACGCCTGGCTTGCACAAGCCGGATTGACGCTGATGCTGGTCGGCATCGCCTTCAAACTCTCGCTCGCACCGCTTCATCAGTGGACGCTGGATGTCTACGAAGGCGCGCCCGCGCCGGTAGGCGCATTCCTGGCGACAGTCAGCAAGGTCGCCGTGGTGGCCGTGCTGTTGCGATTACTGGAAGAAAGTGGTGTGTCCGGCCTGCACCCAACCGATGCGGCGGCCGATAGCCTGCCAACCGTGCTCGCCACCGTTGCCGCTGTATCGATCCTGGTGGGCAACCTGCTCGCCCTGCGCCAGGACAATCTCAAGCGGCTGTTCGCCGCGTCGTCGATCGCTCACTTCGGCTATCTGCTGATCGCCATCGTGGTCGGCGGTCAGTTGGCACGCGAAGCAGCAGGCATGTACCTCACGGCTTATGTCGCCACCACGATTGGCGCCTTCGGTGTGTTGAGCCTGTTGTCGCGTCATGGCAGCAACCATAACGAGGATCGCGATGCTGATACTCTGGGCGCAGTGCGCGGGCTTGCCGTGCGCTCGCCCTTCCTCGCTGTCGTACTCACCGTAATGTTGTTGTCACTGGCCGGCATTCCGCTCACTGCCGGTTTCCTCGGCAAGTTTTATGTCATCACTGCCGGTGCGTCGGCCGGCTTCTGGGGGCTGCTGCTGATGGTGGTGATCGGCAGTGCCATGGGGCTTTATTACTACCTGCGCGTCATCGCCGCGATCTGCCAGCCTGCAGAGCCGGGCCTCGGTAAAATAGGCGTCGAACGGATGGGTGGAATCGCCGTCGCAGCGGCACTGCTTGCCGTGTTCTGCATCGGCATCTGGCCAGAATTGCTCGCAGACGTACTACAAAGCGCGACGATCATTCGCTTGCCCTGAGCGATCCTGGCATCTTGGTCAGCATGCTGCTGGTCAGTTTCCAGCTCCTGTTCACCTACGCGCCACCGATGCAGCAGGTGTTCCATACCGCACCGCTGGATTCAGCGGCCTCTCCGGCAAGCCGGTTTTCGTTCATTTTGACGAACCGCAAACGAGCGTGGATGGTGGCGCGCTGTTGCTCAAATCATGCGACGAACGCCTTTGGCAACAAAAATCTTTGCGAAAAACCAGCCAACAGACTCCGTGATCCCACTCGCCGACGGTCCGGCAGATGAAAACGATGCCTGCGAAGCCGATCAACACCTGAATCGTGCCGGATGGTGCTGGAGGCGTGGCGGCCGGATGGGCAGCCGTAACGTTAAGCAAAAAAGGCGCCCATCATGGGCGCCCCTTCGCTGCTTGCTCGTCCCTGTCCGGTTCCCGGTGAACCGCGTCGCTGCATTCCCTGGGGCGCAAAGGCCCGTGAGCCGGCACTCGCCATCGCCACGCTTCCCTGCGTGCGTTGACCGGAATACAACGCCGATTTCCTTGACTGGTGAACTCTGCACTGCCTCCGTGAACCTTTCATGACGGGTTTGCCGGCGGAAAATCCGCCGCCTATCGTGCTTGCCTGCAAGTAACACCCTTACAGCTTGCCGTCCATTGCCACCTTCACGTACGTCTCGTCGTAGCGAAGCTTGATGTTCTTCGGATTACCCAGCACCTTCCGCCCGGGAAGACAATACCGATGGCATCCACGTCCTTCGCCCCGCTGCCCCGCAAACCCTTGGCGAACGAGAATTTGCGCACCTCATTTCTCAGACCAGCACCGCTTCATCTCGAATCGGCCGGAACCCTGGAGGCCTTGCGAATTCTGTAAGTCCAGGGGCCGCGAGGCCACGGTGGACGGCAAGCGCACACAAAAACCAGGGCAAGAAGCTTGCCAAACCACATGAATCGTTATTATTCAATTAGTTATTAGCTATAGTTAAAGTAAATTGACGCATAAATACCCGCCATCATGCACGCCCCCGAGCACACACCAAACCCAACGCACCGCCACAGAGCACAGCAATAACCTGATCACGCACCTGCCCTCCCCGGCGCAGCCGGGTGGCATGATCCGGATCCCGAGCGAAAGCGAGCGGAGCCCGGACACCACCCGTGCCAGCCGGCGCTCGCAGCCAGGCCGCTATAACATGCCCTGCCCATTTCGCAGTTACTCCCCCGCCCTCTACCCCCTATAATCCGCGCCGCCCAATCGCCCTCCCGTGGAGACCTCCCCCGATGAAGAAGCCCGTACGCGTGGCCGTAACCGGTGCCGCCGGCCAAATCAGCTACTCCCTGCTGTTCCGCATTGCTTCCGGCTCAATGCTCGGCCCGGACCAGCCGGTGATTTTGCAGATGCTGGAAATCACCCCGGCGCTCAGCGCGTTGCAGGGCGTGGCAATGGAACTGGACGACTGCGCCTTCCCGCTGCTGGCCGGCATGGTGCTCACCGACGACCCGAAAGTGGCCTTCAGGGATATCGACTACGCCCTGCTCGTCGGCGCCCGCCCGCGCGGCCCGGGCATGGAGCGCAAGGATCTGCTGGAAGCCAATGCCGCGATTTTCTCCGTGCAGGGTAAGGCGCTGAACGAAGCTGCCTCGCGCAACGTCAAGGTGCTGGTGGTCGGCAACCCGGCCAATACCAACTCACTGATTGCCCAGCGCAACGCACCGGGTCTCGATCCGCGCAACTTCACCGCCATGACCCGTCTGGATCACAACCGTGCGCTGTCGCAACTTGGCGCGAAAACCGGCACCTCCATCAATCTCATCAAAAAGATGACAATCTGGGGTAACCACAGCTCCACGCAATACCCGGACATCGCCAACACTGTCGTCAACGGCAAGGCCGCCGGCAGCCTTGTCGACAACGCCTGGTACGAACGGGAGTTCATCCCGACCGTGCAGCAGCGCGGCGCCGCCGTGATCAAGGCGCGCGGCGCATCTTCGGCTGCGTCTGCCGCCAATGCCGCCGTTGACCATATGCGTACCTGGGCGCTGGGCACCGCCGAGGGCGACTGGGTATCAATGGGCGTCTACTCCGACGGCTCCTACGGCATCGACAAGGGCCTGATCTACTCCTTCCCGGTCACCTGCAAAGGTGGTGACTGGGCAATTGTTCAGGGCCTGCAAATCAGCGAATTTTCGCGTGCCAGGATAAAGGCCACCGAGAAGGAACTGCAGGAAGAGCGTGACGCCGTGCAGCACCTGCTGCCCTGAAGCACGCAGTATGCAAAAAGGCCCGCGCAATGCGGGCCTTTTCATTGCCGGGCAACAGCGCCCGCGTGTTCAGACCGCAGTGGCTGCTGCGATGTACAGGCCATTTGCAGGGCTGTAGCGCCTTCCCTTGAGTGCGCCTGTCCCCCACAATCGGGGCTATCTTGCATGAGACACACGGGGTTATGAGATGACGAGCGCGGCGGACCAGAATGAACACCTAGTCTGGAGCCTTGAGAAGGTTTCCGACCATCAGCGCGCCACCCGCTTTGTAATGCAGTTCCAGAAAACGCTGTGCGTCTACTCGGGGCCGGTGCAGCAGTTGTATAGCAACTATGAAATCATTGTGCCGGAAGACAACGCTCGCAAGCTGTTGATCCTGCCGAACCCCTACGCCTTCCACGATACCTTCAACCACATTCCGGAAAATGCGGTCAAGCAAACCGGCTTCCTGATCCTGCCGAACAACAGCGGCGCGCTGTTTCTGCATATCCCGCTCAAGGATGGCAGCAGCAAGGAAGTGCCGCTGAAAGTTGCCCTCAATGCCATCCGCAAACGCCAGCGCCCGGACGACCCGTTCCTGCCCGTGGTCACCAAGGGCGACCTGCGCGAGTTCAAAAAATCACAACCGGCCCTGCACCTGCACCGCGTCGTGCTGCCCATACTGACCAAGCAGTCGGATCTGGAAAAACGCAGCATCCAGAAGACGATCGAGGAGCGCCTGAAACCGTACCTCATCTGACCGGATTTACCCAAAACGCATCAGAGCAATTTTTTTGCCGAGACAATCACGCCATTGTTGTCCGCGTAAATATAGTCACCCGGGCGGAACGTGACGCCGCCGAAAGTCACCGCGATATTCAGCTGGCCTTCGCCGCGCCGGTTGCTCTTGATCGGGATCGAAGCAATGGCCTGCACGCCGAGATCCAGCGTGCCCAGTGCGTCGACGTCGCGCACACAGCCATAGACGATCACCCCTTCCCAACCGTTCTTCACGGCATCCCCGCCGATCATGTCGCCGAGCAATGCGCAGCGCAGCGAGCCGCCGCCATCAACCACCAGCACCTTCCCCGTGCCAGGCGTGCCGAGCATTTCCTTCACCCGCGAGTTGTCCTCAAAACACTTGGCGGTGACGATCTCGCCGCCGAAACACTCGCGACCGCCGAACTGGTTGAACATCGGCTCGCACACATGCACATCTTCCGGATTCTCGTCGCAGAGATCACAGGTCACAAAATTCACGAAAGCAGTCTCCTGGGCAGAAAGGGGATGGACAGCCGAGCAAATCAGCGCGCCAGGCGCATGATATCGCGGTAACGCAGGCGCTCAATGCCTGCATCTGCCGGTGCCAGCGCGCGCACCAGCATGGCTTGCGCAACGTCGGCAGCCTGCACCGGCGCATAAGCCGACAGCGGCCCGGCCAGCAGCGGGCCGAGTACCGGCGCCAGCCGAGTGGCCAGTGCCTCGCCGGGACGGTACATGCCGCTACGCTCACCGAGCAGCAAGGATGGCTGCATCAGCGTGAGCCGCAAAAATCCAAGCGCCGCGAGATCCTGTTCGGTCTCGGCCTTTACCCGGTTGTAATACACCAGCGAGTGCTTGCTGATGCCGATTGCTGACACCGCGAGAAAATGCTGTGCGCCGAGTTGTTGCGCCCAGCCGGCGCAACGCAGCACGAGATCGTGATCGATGGCGTGGAAGGCGGCGCGGCTGCCGGCCTGCTTGAGGGTCGTACCGAGACAGGAGAAGGCGACGTCGACCGCAGCGGGCCACTCGCGCTGCTCGAAGCGGAAAAAATCGGTCACCAGGTTGTTGAGTTTCGGGTCGCGCACCAACAACGGCTTGCGCGTGGCCGCCGTGACCTGGGCAATACCCGGACTGGCCAGCAGTTGCTGCAACAAGTGCGCGCCGACCAGGCCAGTGGCGCCGAACAGCAGGGCGTGGCAAGGCCGGGGGTTTGCGCGCGTCATGGCGTTCTCCTGTATCCGTGCCGGGCTCTGCGGCTGGGCTGGCACGATGATCGGGTATGTCGGTCTGCCGCGAGTGCCGCGCCAAACAGGCCCGCCACAGATCGCCGGCCATACTTTACGCTGCGGTAAACGATACCCATAATCCGGCCTCCTCGGCATCCGCTACCGCATTGCAGGCGTGCTGGCTCTGACCGGTTGCCACAGCACGGCGCCACACCCGCAATCCCCCGGCCACCCGAACCGTCCCACACCACTGGAGACCCGTGATGAACGCCAGCTACCCCATGCTCCGTTTCGACCTCGGCGATACCATCGACGCGCTGCGCGACACCGTGTATCAGTTCGCCCAAAAGGAAGTCGCACCACGCGCGGCCGAGATCGACCGCAGCAACCAGTTCCCGATGGATCTGTGGCGCAAGATGGGCGATCTGGGCCTGCTCGGCATGACCGTCTCCGAGGAGTACGGCGGCGTGGCGATGGGCTATCTCGCGCACGCCATCGTCATGGAAGAACTCTCGCGCGCGTCTGCTTCCGTCTGCCTGTCCTATGGTGCCCATTCGAATCTGTGCGTGAATCAGATTTTCCTCAACGGGAATCCGGCGCAGCGCACAAAATACTTGCCGAAACTCATCAGCGGCGAATGTATTGGCGCGCTGGCGATGAGCGAGCCTGGGGCCGGCTCCGATGTGGTCAGCATGAAGTTGCGTGCCGACCGCAAGGGCGACCGCTTCGTGCTCAACGGCAACAAGATGTGGATCACCAATGGCCCGGATGCCCACACCTATGTGATCTACGCCAAGACCGACATCAATGCCGGCCCGCGCGGCATCACCGCTTTCATTGTCGAGCGTGACCGGCAAGGATTTTCGCGTTCGCCAAAACTCGACAAGCTGGGGATGCGCGGCTCGAATACCTGCGAATTGGTCTTCACGGATTGTGAGGTGCCTGAGGAAAACGTACTCGGCAAGGTCGGCGATGGCGTGCGCGTGCTGATGAGCGGCCTCGATTACGAGCGCACAGTGCTCTCCGGCGCATGCATCGGCATCATGCAGGCCTGCATGGACGTGGTACTGCCCTACGTGCATGAACGCAAGCAATTCGGTCAGGCCATCGGCGAATTTCAGTTGATGCAGGGCAAACTCGCCGACATGTACGTAACGCTGAACGCCTCGCGCGCCTACCTCTATGCAGTGGCGAAAGCCTGCGACCGCAAGGAAACCAGCCGCAAGGATGCCGCCGGCGTGATTCTCTACACCGCCGAAAACGCCACGCAAATGGCCCTCGACGCAATTCAATGTCTGGGTGGCAACGGCTACATCAACGATTACCCGACCGGCCGCTTGCTGCGTGATGCCAAACTTTACGAAATCGGTGCCGGCACCAGCGAGATTCGCCGCATGCTGATCGGGCGCGAATTGTTCAAGGAATCCACCTGATGCCCGTCATCACATCTCGGATCGACACAGAAAGCGCCGCGTTCCACGCCAATGCGGCGCAGATGCAGGCACTGGTCGATGACCTGCACCGGCTACTGGGAAAAATTCGGGAAGGCGGTGGCGCCGAGGCCTCGGCACGCCACACTGCACGCGGCAAGCTGCTGGCACGCGAACGCATCGCCCGTCTGCTCGACCCGGGCTCGCCCTTTCTTGAATTGTCGCCGCTGTGTGCGCACGAGGTCTATGGCGAGGACGTGCCTGCCGGCGGCACGATCGGCGGCATCGGCCGCGTCTCGGGTGTTGAGTGTGTGATCGTCGCCAATGATGCCACGGTGAAAGGCGGTACCTACTACCCGCTCACCGTGAAAAAACACCTGCGCGCGCAAACCATTGCCGATCAGAACCACTTGCCGTGTATTTATCTGGTCGATTCCGGCGGCGCCAATCTGCCAAGACAGGACGAAGTTTTTCCGGATCGCGAACATTTCGGACGCATCTTCTTCAATCAAGCGAACATGAGTGCGAAAGGCATTCCGCAAATTGCGGTGGTGATGGGCTCCTGTACCGCCGGCGGCGCCTACGTTCCGGCCATGGCCGACGAATCGATCATCGTAAAAAATCAGGGCACGATTTTTCTCGCCGGCCCACCGCTGGTGAAGGCGGCCACCGGCGAGGAAGTCACCGCCGAAGAATTGGGTGGCGCGGAAGTACATACGAAAATATCCGGCGTCGCCGACCATCTTGCCCAGAATGACGAACACGCGCTGCAACTGGCACGCGATGCCATTGCCCGCATCAACCATGTGAAGCGTGTCGAGTTGGACATCGCGAAACCAGTGGAACCGCTGTACGACGCCAGGGAAATCCTCGGCATCATCCCGCGTGATTCACGCCATGGCTACGATGTACGCGAGATCATTGCTCGCCTGGTCGATGGCAGTGAGTTTGACGAATTCAAGGCCTTGTTTGGTACCACCCTGGTTTGCGGTTTTGCCCGCCTGCACGGCTACCCGGTAGGCATCGTTGCCAACAACGGCATTCTGTTTTCTGAAAGCGCCCAAAAGGGTGCGCACTTTATCGAGCTATGCGCACAGCGAAAAATCCCGCTGCTGTTCCTGCAGAACATCACCGGCTTCATGGTCGGCAAGAAATACGAGCACGGTGGCATCGCCCGGCATGGGGCAAAAATGGTAACGGCCGTGGCCTGCGCGCAGGTGCCGAAATTTACGCTGGTCATCGGTGGCAGCTTTGGCGCCGGCAACTACGGCATGTGCGGCCGCGCCTACGATCCGCGCTTTTTGTTCATGTGGCCAAATGCCCGTATTTCGGTGATGGGCGGCGAGCAGGCAGCCGGCGTGTTGCTGGATGTAAAACGTGCCGCAGCAGCCAAAAGAGGCGGCGGTTTATCGGCAGAGGAGGAAGCAACACTCAAGGCCGGCATCGTCGACGACTACAACCGCATGGGCCACCCCTACTACGCCAGCGCCCGGCTATGGGATGACGGCATCATCGACCCGACCGACACCCGGCGCGTGCTGGGTCTGGCAATTTCCGCATCGCTCAACGCACCCATTCCGGACACGCGCTTCGGCATCTTTCGAATGTAAGGCCACCACTCATGTTCAAGAAAATCCTGATTGCCAATCGCGGCGAAATTGCCTGCCGCGTCATTCGCACCTGCCGTCGGCTCGGCATTGCCACGGTCGCCCTGTATTCCGATGCCGACTGCAACGCCCAGCACCGGCTGCAGGCCGACGAATCGGTGCATCTGCCCGGCAACCTGCCGCGCGAAACCTATCTCATCATCGAAAAAATAATCGCTGCAGCAAAAAGTGTCGGCGCTGACGCGATCCATCCCGGCTACGGATTTTTGTCCGAAAATGCAAAATTTGCACAAGCCTGTCGCAATGCCGGCATCAATTTCATCGGCCCGCCGCCGGCGGCCATCGAGGCCATGGGCTCGAAATCTGCCGCCAAACGGCTGATGGCACATGCCGGCGTCCCACTGGTGCCTGGTTATCACGGCGAGCAGCAGGACGACGCCCGTCTGCTCGTCGAGGCAAAACGCATTGGCTTTCCGGTGTTACTCAAGGCCGCTGCCGGCGGCGGCGGCAAGGGCATGCGCGCGGTGCTCTCTGAAGCGGAGTTTGCCGATGCCCTCGCCGCCGCGCGCCGTGAAGCGATGAATTCTTTTGGCGACGACACCATGCTCGCCGAAAAATACCTGCAATGCCCACGCCATGTTGAAGTGCAGGTGTTTTGCGATACGCACGGCAACGGCGTCTACTTGTTCGAACGCGACTGCTCCATCCAGCGCCGCCACCAAAAGATCGTCGAAGAAGCGCCAGCGCCGGGCATAACGCCAGCCCTGCGCAAGAAAATGGGCGATGCCGCTGTGAAAGCCGCGCAGGCCATCGGCTACGAGGGCGCAGGCACCGTCGAGTTCCTGCTCGATGTGACCGGTGATTTTTACTTCATGGAGATGAACACCCGTCTGCAGGTGGAGCATCCCGTAACCGAACTGATTACCGGCCAGGATCTGGTCGAATGGCAAATCCGTGTTGCCGGTGGCGAAAAACTGCCGCTCACCCAGGACCAGTTACAGATCAACGGGCACGCCATCGAAGTGCGTATTTGTGCCGAGGATACCGATAACAACTTTCTGCCATCGACCGGCACCATCACGGTGATGCGCACCCCGGCTGTTGCCGACGATGTTCGCCTCGATACCGGCGTCATCGAGGGCGATACCATCAGCCCGTTCTACGACCCGATGGTGGCCAAGCTGATTTGCCACGGCGTCAATCGCCGCGAGGCCGCCGCCCGCCTCGCGCAGGCACTGCGTGACACCCGCATCGCCGGCATCACGGTCAACGTCCCTTACCTGCACCGCATCGTGTCCAGCGCGCCGTTCCTCGACGCCGATCTCGACACGCGTTTTCTTGAACGGCACGCCGACATCCTCACTGCCGATCCTGCCGGCCTGCAGGTGGCCGCCGCAATCGCCGCCGTACAGATTGCCGCCTCGCCGACGGCGGCAACGCCACGCCAGCATGCCAGCGATCCCTGGTCACCGTGGGAGGCGCTGGATTCCTGGGAGCCCACCGGCGCGCGACGCCAGCCGGTCGTGTTCACATATCGCGGGAAGACCCTGCGGCAGTCGGTCGTACCGACAACAGATGGCAGATCGCTCGTCACTCTCGGCAAGCAAACACTGTCGATACGTCTTGCCGCGCGTGACGATGGCCACTATCAGGTCGAACTCGGCGAACGGCACGATCAAACCTGGACGCAGCGCCTGGGCAACGTTGTACATGTCTGGCTGCGCGGCGAGCATTACGCGCTGGTCATGCCACCGGTTGCCGGTGAGGCCACTGATGCCGACCAAGGCGGCGACTGCAAGGCACCCATGCACGGCCGCATCGTTGCCCTGCTGGTCGCAGCTGGCGCGCAGGTAAAACGCAATCAGCCGCTGGTGATCATGGAGGCGATGAAAATGGAACATCCGATCTGCGCACCAGCCGACGGCACGGTGCGCAAATTTCTCTGCGCCGAAGGCGCGCTCGTCGATGAGGGCGTTGTATTGCTGGACTTTGAACTTGCCTCTTGAGAGTCCTTGACGATCGATCGATGAATAATCCCGTCCTTTGGCAACCTGCGGCCGCCCGCATCGCCGCCAGCCGCATCACGCAGTTACAGCGCCAGATCGAAGCAACCGCAGGGGTGCGCTTTCCCGACTATCGCGCTTTCCATCGCTGGAGCTGCGAGCATCCTGATGCGTTTTGGCAGGCAATATGGGCCGATGCCGGCATCATCGCCGGTATGCCACCCACAGCCATCTGCAACAAAAACAGCAAACTGCGCGAGCAACAATGGTTCCCAGGCGCACGCCTGAATTTCGCCGAGAACCTGTTGCGGCATGGCGGTGACAGGCTCGCCCTGATCAGCCGCCACGAACAGGGCCGCCATTGCACGCTCACGCACGACCAGTTGCGCGAGGCTGTTCGCCGGCTCGCCGCACAGTTGCGCACGCACGGCATCCAGCCTGGCGATCGCATTGCCGGCTTCATGCCGAACATCGCCGAAGCCGTGGTTGCTATGCTGGCAACTACCAGCCTCGGTGCCATCTGGACATCCTGCTCACCGGATTTTGGCAGCAACGGCGTGCTCGACCGCTTCGGTCAGATTGCACCACGCATGCTTTTCTGTGCCGACGGTTACCTGTACAACGGCAAGGAAATCGATACCCTGCAACGGCTGCGGGAAATTTGCGCGCAACTGCCATCGCTCGAAAAAATCGTCGTGGTGGCATATCGCGATGCCATGCCGGTGCTTGATGGCCTCGCCGACTCCCAACGCGGTGTCAGCGCCGTGCATTACCACGAATACCTCGCCGACGCGCCCGCCACACCGCTTGCCTTCACGCAACTGGCTTTCGGGCATCCCCTTTATATTCTGTATTCGTCCGGAACCACTGGCGTGCCGAAATGCATCGTGCATGGCGCCGGCGGCACACTGTTGCAGCATGCCAAGGAATTATTTCTACATACAGACCTGCACGAGTACGACGTATTCTTTTACTACACGACTTGTGGCTGGATGATGTGGAACTGGCTGGTGTCCGGGCTCATGACCGGCGCCACCGTTGTGCTCTACGACGGCTCGCCATTCGCGCCCACGTCGTCGGTGCTGTGGGATATGGCAGAAACCGAAGGAATCACGATCTTCGGCACCAGTGCAAAGTATATTGCTGCGCTGGAAAAATCCGGCGCCAAACCGCGGGAAACACATGCACTTGGAAAGCTGCGCACCATCCTCTCCACCGGATCACCGCTGCTACACGAAAATTTCGATTACGTTTACCGCGACATCAAACAGGACGTCTGCCTGTCATCAATTTCAGGCGGCACCGACATCGTCAGTTGCTTTGTGGCCGGCAATCCGACCCTGCCAGTCCGACGCGGCGAACTGCAGTGCATCGGTCTGGGCATGGACGTCGACATCGTCGACGACGACGGCGCCCACCTCGCCACCGGCAAGGGCGAGTTGGTCTGCCGCGCTGCGTTTCCATCGATGCCGGTATTTTTCTGGAATGATCCGGACGGTGTCAATTACACCAGAGCCTATTTTTCCCGCTTCGATAGCAAACGGTTTCCACAGGGCATCTGGGCGCAGGGCGACTACGGTGAAATGTGTGCGCACGCAACCCACGACGGCGTCATCATCCATGGCCGATCCGATGCCGTACTCAATCCCGGTGGCGTAAGGATTGGCACCGCCGAAATTTATCGGCAGGTTGAGAAGATCGAGGAAGTAGTCGAAGCGATCGCCTGCAGTCAGCAGTGGCAGGGCGACGAGCGGGTTGTACTGTTCGTGGTCATGCGGCCAGACATCATGCTGGATGACAACCTGCGGAAAAAAATCCGCAACACCATCAGATCCAATACTACCCCGCGCCACGTGCCGGCGAAGATCGTGCAGGTACCGGAAATACCCCGCACACTCAGTGGCAAGCTCGTGGAGCTGGCAGTACGCAATGTCATCCACAACGAACCGGTGAAAAATACCGATGCGCTGGCCAATCCGCAGTCGCTGACATATTTCCAGGGAATTCCCGATCTTGCCGAATGAGCCTGCCTGCGCCGGAAATCATCCGGACGAGACAGGCTCCCACACATACACGGAAATACCCGCCGCAATACGCAACAACTCAGCCGTACACTTCATCTAAATACGCGAGGATATTTGCAGATTCGAATAGCCCGTAATCGGTATTCGGATCGTAAAGGTATGGCACCTGAACATGGCCGGCACGGGCGAGCAATTCGACACGGTTGTGTTCAGTCGGCTGGTAATCGGGAATCAGTCGTGTGCGCACCGGCGGCGGCACCCAGTCCTGCCAGACCGTGCGGCCGACATTGTGCAGCAGATAAGGAATTTCCATTTCGCATAACCGCTCACGCACCGGCCGCGCAAACGGGCTGCCTTCAAAACTCCATAATTCCAGCGGCTCGTCCGGCACGCTCGCCGGGCGTTTCTTCAAGCCGTTACCGGCCCGCAGCACGGAAGCGGCAAACGATGTCGGCAAGTTGACCAGTTTCAATTGCAGCGGCGACAGCACGGCACGGCCGCCATATGTCGCGTAGAGATAATCGATGATGTCCGTACTTTCATACAGCGACACGCCGGTATTCGGATCAACCAGATAGGGAAACTGTTCCTTGCCGCCCATCTCGCGCACCTGTGGCCGAAAACGTCGACCGCCGCGTGGGCACGGCTGGATCATCGCGTCGAGGTCAAGCGCCGTGAGTGCTTCACGCACGATGCGGCAAAACGGGCAGCCCTCCATGTCGTACAGCAGCAATGGCAATGCCGGCTTGTGTGCTCCCGGGTTGCAGGCGACACCGCGCCCCAGGCTAATGCTGCTCGCGGCCATATTGCTGAGAAACCCAATTACCCTCATATGTCGCTCCTGGCAGTTTTGTGACAAGTCCTCGTACTCTACCGTGGCTGGCCTGCAGCAGGCAGCCTCCTCTGCGGGCCTCTGCTACAAGACAACCGCCACAGGCGAGTACCTTCTGGTATCTTCATGCCAGATCAGCGAGATACAAAACAAGAACAATACGCATGCGACCTGACCTTATTTTCCTGTTGTTGCTTGCCCTCGCCAGCCTGCCGGCCATTGCCGCAGGTTCCGGGCCGGCTACTGCGCGCGCAGTGGCCGCACCGCCAGCCGTTGCGGCCACGGCCCAGCCTGCCCGCCTGCCGCGTATCCATCTGCACGGCAGCGCACTCACCGGCAAGGAACGGGCACTGTCGGTCGATGAACTCGATACGCTTGCCCCCGCAACCGAGTGGCTGATCGACGACCCCTACAGTGGCAGCAAAACCCATTACCAGGGCATTGCGCTGCGGGATCTGGTGAACTCCCTGGCACCGAACGCCCAGCAGGTACGGATGCGCGCCATCAACGACTACATCGTGGTGTTCGAGCGCGACGAGTGGGAGAAGCTGCCAATTCTGCTGGCCACCCGCAACGAAGGCGCGCGCATGATCGTTGCCAACAAGGGGCCGGCACGCATCATCTATCGACAAACCAGGGAAAATGAACTGCGGATGCAGGTGCATGCGCCAAAGTGGATTTGGCAGGTGATCGATGTCGAGTTCAATGCGCATTAACGATCCCGCCTGGCGTCGCCTGCTGCGGCGCATTGCCCGCATTCAGGTGATGCTCGGCATTCCGTTGATCGTTGTGCTGTTCATTTTGCATCTGGGGCTCTCCAGCACCAGCAACATGCTGATTGAGACTCAATTCAACTTTTACCAGTCAAATTCGGTACTGCAAAAATCCGCGCTGTCGATGGTTCAGGCGCGTCGAGCCGTCGAGATCGCGATACAGAAACATGACGTCGACTTGATGTATCACGCCAGCGATGTGCTCAATGCCAGCCTTGGCCTGTTGCGCGAAGGCATGTGGCTGGCGCCCGGTACCCGGGCGCAGCTGCTCGAGCCACTCAATGTTGCCGAGCAGATCAGCACCATTGAAATGCTTGATAGCACCATCAATTCCGCTGCTGCTTCGCTGGCAGCGCACAAGCCGCTGCCGAGCATGACATCGATATCGGATCGTCTCGATGTGCTCTACATCACTTTCCGCGAGCTGCAGGTCCGCCATGAGCGCACGG
Organism: Pseudomonadota bacterium; assembly: GCA_049324495.1. GTDB lineage: Bacteria > Pseudomonadota > Gammaproteobacteria > Pseudomonadales > JADFDG01 > JADFDG01. The sequence continues at coordinate 7,319 of JBMOOP010000041.1, read as the reverse complement.
TGTTCGATGTCTACACCCGTCTTGCCGTACAACAGCAGCGCTACGAATGGGCAGTAAGGGCAACACTGCTGTTGCTACTGACGCTGTACGGCAGCCTGATCTGGCTTTATGCAAACCAGCGCCGTACCGTCGAGGAGCTGCGCCAGGCACGCGATACCGCCGAACGCGCAACGCGCGCAAAAAGCGATTTCCTTGCCGTTATGAGCCACGAACTGCGCACACCCTTGAACGGCGTTATCGGCCTCGCTGACCTGCTTGACCGCTCCCGTCTCGACGAGACCCAGCACGAGTATGTCAATCTGATCCGCGACAGCGGCAACAATCTTCTGCGCATCATTGACGATGTTCTCGATTTTTCCAGTATCGAAGCCGAACGTATTCCGCTCATCGAGTCGCCGTTTGATCTGCGTGAACTTACCACACAGATGATTGCCCTTCTGCGCACCGATATCCACGAGGACGTAACGCTTGATGTCTCTTTCGGGGACGATCTGCCATTGCACATCCTCGGCGACCGCACGCGCTACTCGCAGATTCTTGCCAATCTGTTGAAGAATGCAATCAAGTTCACCCATGAAGGTGAGGTCACGCTCGATATCGATATCACCGACCGCAGCGAGCTCGTCATCCGTGTGCGCGATACCGGCATCGGCATCGCACCGGAAAAAATCGATGCGATCTATCAGCCGTTCTCGCAGGCAGACAGTTCAATCATGCGTACCTATGGCGGTGCCGGCCTCGGGCTGGCCATCACCCGCCGACTCGTCGAATTGATGCAAGGCGATATCACTGTACGCAGCGTGCCCGGCCAAGGCACCGAGTTCATGCTGCATCTGCCGCTAAAACTTCCCGGCCCCGCAAGCACGACAGCCATGCCCCCCAGTGCCGTAACGGATCGATCGCGCCAGAACCTGCACATTCTGGTCGTCGAGGACAACCCGGTGAACCAGATGGTGACGCGGCGCATGCTGGAATCGCTCGGCCACCGTGTTGATATCGCCACTGATGGCCGCGAGGGCGTCGCCCGCGCGCGCGGCGATCATTACGATCTGGTGCTGATGGATTTGCAGATGCCGCAGATGAGTGGCATTGAAGCGGCTCAGGAAATCCGCAAGGCCGGTGGCAAAGCGAAAATTGTCGCGCTCAGCGCCAATGTCCTGCCGGAACACCAAGCCGCCGCAGAGGCCGTTGGCATGAACAGCTTCCTCGCCAAGCCGGCACGTCTTGTTGACCTGGAACACTTGCTGCAGTCGCTCTTTCCCGCAGAAAACGCCTCAACAACGGCTGCGAATCAGCCCGGCTCGAGTGCGCCAATACAAAATCAGACGAAGTAATTACGCTCGTTGCTGTTGATGTGCTCGGCGATGTAACTCGCCAGCGCATGCACGGTCATCTGCGGCGAGACAGCCAGACCCGACGGAATCAGGCTGGCATCAGCGATGAACAATCCGGAAATTTCGTGTGTCTCACCGGTTGGCTTGACCACAGAGTACTGCGGATCAGCGCCGAGGCGCGCCGTACCCTGCGGGTGTATGGATATTGTGCGAAACGTGAACATCCCCTGCACACCGTACTCGATCTTCTTGATCAGATCATCAAGCTCAAACACGCTGCTGGCGACGAGCTTCTGGAATGTTGGCAGGTAGACCTTTTGCGCACCGGCCGCAAAGTAGATGCGTGCAGCAATGGCTGACGCTTTCTTGAGATTCTCGACGTCTTCGCGGGAAAGCTGCCACTGGACACGCTGCTCGCCCTGGCCATTACCCTTGTCCACCCAACGAATACGGCCGTGATTGTCGTCCTGCACAAAAGCGTTGAGACCCGAGTACATTTTGAAGTCGCGCATGAAAGCGATGTGTTCCTCGCCGGAACCGTGTTCATGCGCTGTCAACACCTGCTCCGGGCCGGACAGACCTGAGTAAAACATGTAACCACCCTGGGCCGGCTCAAGAAACTGCTCGATGACGACGCCAGTGAGCGCGCCGCGCCAGCCATACACAGGTTCCGGAAATTTCCCAACCACCTGCACCATCGGATGGCCGGCAAAATTACGCCCGACCTGATCGCCATAATCCGGATAGTTCGATCGTTGCAGTATCTGCGGTGTTTGCAGTGCACCTGATGCCAGCACCACGATCTGCGCATCGACCCGCAGATCGGCAACCTTGCGACCACTCTCACGGTCGATTACCTCAGCATCAACACCCGTTGCACGGCTGTTGACTGTGCGCACCCGCGTCACCCGCGTATCGGCATAGAGCTTTGCGCCCTCGGCAATTGCCCATGGCAGATAGGTTACCAACATCGACATCTTGCGATCGGAAGGGCAACCTGCCAGGCAAAAACCGGTGAGCGCACACTGTTTTACATTGCGTCGAGCTGGTTTCCACTCGTACCCCAAACGCTCGCAGCCCTGCACAATCTTGTTGGCGCATTCGTTGATTTCGTGCGCTTCGTTATCATGCACATAAAGGCGTCGTTCGAGTTTTTCATAGTGCGGTTCCAGCGCCTTTGCACTGATTTCCTTGATATTGAAACGATCAGCCCACTCGGCAAATTTCCAGGCCGGTGCGCGCTGGGAAATAGTGGCGCCGACGTTGGAGGACCCACCAATGCAACCGCCCTGCTCGACCAGCAGATCTCCCCAGGTATTAGCCTGCGCGCCCTCTGATACATACATACGACTCAATGCATCGGAGAAATTCTCGTTGAACATTGAGCTCGGCACATAAGGGCCTGCTTCCAGGACTACGACACGCTTGCCGGTGCGCGCAAGCTCATAGGCCATCACGGCACCACCGGAGCCCGAACCAACCACCACCACGTCAGCAGACACCCGCACCACCGCACCACCACGGGTCGGATCGGCGGCAATGTCTTTGCTGGTAGTGACCGGAATGCCGTCGCGGGGAACTTCCTTGAACAGGAGCCGTGTCGAGGTCATGGGTCTTCTTCTTGTTCTTTATTATTCTTGTTGCGAAAAGTGGTATTACAACACCTAGGCGCGCGGCAGCAACTGGTTACCCAATCGCGGCACACCCCACTTTTCGGTAACCGGGCCGTCGTAATCGATCTTCGCTGCCGCACGCTGATCGCGCCAGTAGTTCACACACACGATTACCTTGAGGCTGGTCATGGCTCCACGCTGGATGAAGGTGCCCTCATGCCAGGAATTGATATAGGCAAGTGCTTCGGTATCAGACAGCATTGAAAAACGCCGGAACTTGAAACTGACCAGAATGGCGGCAGCGTCAAAGGCGTTGAGCGCAAGATTGAGCCGATCACGAAGCTGGGGAGGCATCGCGCGAATCATATTCTCGATGTTTTCCATCACCGGTACGGTCTGCGCGTCAAGGTAGCCATGCGCTTCAAGTGGCATGATCACCCGCACCAGCTTCTCGAACACAGCACGCTCGACAGGGCTCAACGACTGGTCGGCGTTGGCACGCTCCGGAGCCAACGAGGTATCAACGGCAGGCAGCACCCCGGACTCGGCCTTCTTGCCGCCAAAGCTCCCGAGCAGATTGGCGCAACCGGCCAGCACCGTGGTGCCGGCGATCAGAGCGGTACGCAGGAAGCCACGACGCCCAAACGGCTCGAGCCCGGCAAGCGCCTGTGGCGGCAACGCATTCTTGTTATTCATGGCACCCCCGCACCGGGGTCGCAACGCGACCCAACGGCAGTACCGGAATATAGCGCAACCCCTTGATCCCCGAAAGCAATCCTACCAGCCATACGCAAAAACCCCGGCCAAGCCAGGGTTTTTGCGTGCGCTCAATGCAAATCAGATCTCAAAGCTTGCCGGTCAGCTCCGGCACTGCCTGGAAGAGGTCTGCCACCAAACCGTAATCGGCGACCTGGAAGATCGGCGCTTCTTCATCCTTGTTGATGGCGACAATGACTTTCGAGTCCTTCATGCCGGCCAAATGCTGGATCGCACCCGAAATACCCACCGCGATGTACAGCGAGGGCGCGACCACCTTGCCGGTCTGCCCAACCTGCATGTCATTCGGCACAAAACCGGCATCGACAGCAGCGCGCGAAGCCCCGACGCCGGCGCCGAGCTTGTCAGCCAGTGCATACAGCAACGTGAAGTTGTCGCCGTTCTGCATGCCACGCCCGCCGGAGACGACAATCTTCGCCGCCGTCAGTTCCGGGCGATCCGATTTGGCCAGCTCTTCGCCGACGAACGTGGACAAACCGGCGCTGCCGGCCGAGGCGACGTTCTCGAGTGTGGCCGAACCGCCTTCGGTTTTCGCGGCGTCAAAGCCGGTCGGGCGTACGGTGATGACCTTGATTTTGTCGCCAGACTGCACGGTAGCAATCGCATTGCCGGCGTAGATCGGGCGTTTGAACGTATCGGCAGACTCCACCGACTGGATTTCCGAAATCTGCTCAACATCAAGCAGTGCAGCAACGCGCGGCAAAAAATTCTTGCCGTTGGCAGTGGCTGGCGCGAGCACATGCGAGTAGTTGACGCCCAGACCGGCGATCAGCTTGCCCATATTTTCGGCCAATTGGTTGGCGTAGGCCGCGTCGTCGGCAACCAGCACCTTGGCAACGCCGGCGATTTTTGCAGCGGCCTGCGCCGCCGCGCCACAACAGGCACCGGCAACGAGAATGTGGATGTCGCCACCGATTTTCATGGCGGCCGTCACCGTGTTCAGCGTCGCCGGTTTGATCGATGTGTTGTCGTGTTCGGCAATGACGAGGATGCCCATGTGCTTCGATTCCCCAGTGGCTGATTAAATGACTTTGGCTTCATTCTTGAGCTTGTCGACCAGCTCGTCGACGGTCTTCACCTTGATGCCGGCCTTGCGATCCGCCGGCGGCTCAACCTTGAGTGTCTTCGTACGTGGTGCAACATCAACGCCCAGCTCCGCCGGAGTCACGGTTTGAAGATCCTTCTTCTTGGCTTTCATGATGTTCGGCAGCGACGCATAGCGCGGCTCATTCAGGCGCAGATCGGTAGTAACAATCGCTGGAAGCTGCAGATCGACGGTTTGCAGGCCGCCGTCAATTTCGCGGATGACTTTCATCTTGTCGCCCGCAATTTCAATCTTCGAAGCGAAAGTACCCTGCGCAGCACCCATCAGGGCCGCCAGCATCTGGCCGGTCTGGTTGTTGTCATCGTCGATAGCCTGCTTGCCGAGAATGACGAGCTTCACATCTTCCTTGTCAACAATGGCCTTGAGCGCCTTGGCGATGCCCAGCGGGTGAACTTCAACTTCCGTTTCCACCAGAATCGCGCGATCCGCACCGAGTGCAAGGGCCGTGCGCAATTGCTCCTGGGTTTCCTTCCTGCCGACGCTGACAACGATGATTTCGGTCACGACGCCCTTTTCCTTCAGACGTACCGCTTCCTCGACGGCGATTTCGCAAAACGGATTCATCGCCATCTTCACGTTCGCGAGATCGACTCCGGTCTGGTCGGCCTTCACGCGTACCTTTACGTTGTAATCGACAACGCGCTTGATCGCTACGAGCACTTTCATGAAAACCTCGGGTAACTCGGGTAATAAAGGTTGCCTGGAACCTGCGGCCCCGTGCAGCCGGGGCGCACGAAGAGAAATCGGGTGCAGCGGACCCGCGCGCGGTGTCGCGCGGTGTTTGATAGCAGGTGGCCGCAAGGCGCGCGTATGTTGACTACCGATACCCCCAAGGTCAATAGCGCGCCCCCCGACCCTTTCGATATACTCGCGGCCGGTTTTTTTGCCCCCGCCCGTTTCGGGCGTGGCGTCCCGTCGCGAAACCTGTCGAGGAATCCCCATGTCGCATCGCGAAGCAATGGAAGTCGACGTTGTCATCGTCGGCGCCGGTCCGTCCGGCCTGGCCGCTGCCTGCCGTCTGGGCCAGCTGGCCCAGGCAAAAGGCACCGAACTGAACGTCGTCGTCGTCGAGAAAGGCTCCGAGGTCGGCGCCCATATCCTTTCCGGGGCAGTCATGGACCCGCGGGCGATGCACGAGCTCTTCCCAAACTGGCAGGAACTGGGCTGCCCGTTCAAGGCGCCCGTCAGCGGCGATCAGGTCTGGTTCATGACCAGCCCAGAGAAAGGCATCGAGGTGCCCCACTTCTTCGTGCCACCCAGCCTGCACAACGACGGCAATCAGGTGATTTCCCTGGGCAACGTCTGCCGCTGGCTGGGCCAGCAGGCCGAGGCGCTGGGCATCCAGGTGTTCCCGGGCTTCGCCGCCACCGAAGTGCTGTTCAACGACGACGGCTCGGTAAAGGGTATCGCCACCGGCGATATGGGTATCAGCCACAACGGCGAGAAAAAGGCCGGCTACGCGCCGGGCATGGAACTGCACGCGAAGTACACAATTTTCGCCGAAGGCTGCCGCGGTCATCTCGGCAAGCAACTGCTGAAACACTTCGGCCTGGAGAAAAATTCGGGTACTCAGCATTACGCTCTTGGCATCAAGGAGCTGTGGGATATCGACCCGACCAAACACAAGCCCGGTCTGGTTATCCACACCATGGGCTGGCCGCTCACAGAAGCCGGCGCCTCGGGCGGCGGCTTCCTCTATCACCTGGAAAACGGCCAGGTCACGCTCGGCCTCATTACCGATCTGTCCTATTCCAACCCGCATCTGTCGCCGTTCGACGAAATGCAGCGCTGGAAGACGCATCCGCTCATCAAGGCATACCTTACCGGCGGCAAGCGCATTTCCTATGGCGCGCGCGCGATCAACAAGGGTGGCTGGCAGGCGATTCCGAAACTGGTATTCCCCGGGGGCATGCTCGCCGGTGACGATGCCGGCTTCATGAACTTCCCGCGCATCAAGGGCAGCCACACCGCGATGAAAACCGGCATGCTCGCGGCGGAAGCGGTTTTCGCTGCCGTAAGCAACGGCGACACCGGCGGCAAGGAACTCAATACCTATCCGGAAGCCTTCCGCAACAGTTGGGTCGCAGAGGAATTGTTCGCCGCCCGCAACGTTGGCCCGGCGATGCACAAGTTCGGAACTTTTCTCGGTTCGGCTTATGCATTCATTGACCAGAAAATCTTCAGGGGCAAGCTGCCCTTCACGCTGCAGGATCCCATTCCCGACCACGCCACTCTCAAGCCCGCGGCCGAGTGCACGAAGCCCAATTATCCAAAACCCGATGGCGTCATCAGTTTCGACAAGCTGGGCTCGGTGTTCCTCTCCAACACCAACCATGAGGAAGACCAGCCCTGCCACCTGCAGCTACAGGATCCTTCCATTCCGATCGCCAAAAACCTGCCGCTGTACGACGAGCCGGCGCAACGTTACTGCCCGGCCGGCGTGTACGAAGTGGTCGACAACACCGACGGTTCGAAGCGCTTCCAGATCAA
>JBMOOP010000040.1:0-2530 GCA_049324495.1 Pseudomonadota bacterium | reverse complement strand
GTATGCGTCCGGTGAAGGCATCTTGAGAACCCAGATCTGAAGCGTCAGGATAGTGTCCACCAAGGAGATAAGTGGACACTATGCAAAGCACTACAACGAAGCGCACCCGGCGGCGCCACGCATCAGACCTGAAGCGCCGGGTGGTCCTGGCCTGCCAACAGCCCGGTGCGTCGGTGGCCGGTGTGGCGCTGGCACATGGCCTCAATGCCAACCTGGTTCGCCGTTGGCTTCGGCACGATCAGGAGGCGACGGGTGTGGTGGCCGTTGTCAGCGCGCCATCAGGCGCCTTTGTCGAGGTGCCCATGGCTCGCGCCAGCACACCCGTTGCCGAGCGCATATGCCTGGAGTTGCGCCGAGGCGGCAGCAGCGTGAGCCTGCAATGGCCGGCCTCTGCCGCCGCTGAGTGCGGCGCCTGGTTGCGTGAGTGGCTGCGATGAGACGGGGCCACCGACATGATCCGCATCGACACGCTGTGGCTGGCCACGGCACCGCTGGACATGCGCGCCGGTCCGGACAAGGCGCTGGCGCGCGTCGTCGAGGTCTTTGGTGCCGCACGCCTGCATCACGCCTACCTGTTTGCCAACCAGCGCGGCACGCGCATGAAGGTGCTGGTGCACGACGGCCAGGGCCTGTGGCTGCTGGCGCGGCGCCTGCACCAAGGCCGATTCGTGTGGCCGCAGGGCAGCGTGGCAGCGCACATCGAACTCAACCAGGCGCAATGGCACGCCTTGATCATGGGTCTGCCCTGGCAGCGACTGGGTGCCGATGGCGCCATCCGGGTGGTGTGATCCGGTGCGCAACAGGCGACTGGATCATGCTGCCCCACATCCCGGCAAGTGTGGCGCAATCCCTGAAGCGGGCGAAGTCAAACGGGGCCAATCGCAGCGATGATGACGGCCATGGTCATCGATCCCAAAGAACTCCAGCACATGGACGCGCAGCAGCTGCGCGCCCTGGCCGAGGGCTTGATGGCCAAGCTGCAGGACAAGGATCAACAGTTGGTCAGCAAGGATCAGGAGATCCACTTCAAGCAGACCAAGATCGAGCTGCTCACGCACGAGATTGCCCGCTACAAGCGCCTGCAGTTCGCTGCCAAGAGCGAGAAGCTGCACGCCGATCAGCGCAGCCTGCTGGACGAGACCCTGGGCGCCGACCTGGCCGCGCTGGAGGCCGAACTCCAGGCGCTGAGTCCGGCGCCAGCAGAGCCGGACGATGCCCAGGGCAACACCGCCGACTCAGCCAAGGCCAAGCCCCGTCGCACGGTGCTGCCCGCGCATCTGCCACGCGTGGAGATCAAGCACGAGCCCGAGAGCACCGCCTGTGGCTGCGGCTGCCAGATGAAGCGCATCGGCGAAGACGTCAGCGAGAAGCTGGACTACACGCCCGGCATCTTCACGGTCGAGCGCCATGTGCGTGGCAGGTGGGCCTGCGCGGCCTGCCAGAAGCTGGTTCAAGCCCCCATGCCGGCGCAGATCATCGACAAGGGCATTCCCACGTCGAACCTGCTGGCCAACGTGCTGGTGGCCAAGTATGGCGACCACCTGCCCCTGTACCGGCTCGAAGAGATCTATGCCCGGGAGGGCGTGCCGCTGCCGCGCTCGACGCTGGCGCAATGGGTGGGCCAGTGTGGGGTTCAACTGCATCCCCTGGTCGATGCACTCAAGGCCGAGATGCTGGCCCACAACGTGCTGCACGCCGACGAGACGCCGGTCGAGATGCTCAAGCCGGGCACGGGCAAGACGCACAGGGCCTACCTGTGGGCCTACAGCCCAGGGGTGTTCGAGTCCATGAAGGCCGTGGTCTACGACTTTGCGGAAAGCCGCAGCGGCGAGCATGCACGCGCCTTCCTGGGCGACTGGCGAGGCAGCCTGGTCTGCGACGACTACGGCGGCTACAAGGCCAGCTTCACCAACGGCATCACCGAGGTGGGCTGCATGGCCCATGCGCGGCGCAAGTTCTTCGATCTGCACGCCAACGGGAGCAGCCAGATTGCGGGCCAAGCCCTGCAGACCATTGGGCTGCTGTACGCCATCGAGCGAGAAACCCAGGACCTCAGCGCCGAAGATCGCCTGGCCATCCGCCAGGACAAGTCACGGTGCATCGCCGATGCGCTGCACGGCTGGATGCTGGCGCAGCGCAGCCAGGTGGCCAACGGTGGGGCCACGGCCAAGGCGCTGGACTACAGCCTCAAGCGCTGGCAGGCGCTCACGCGCTTCATCGACGACGGCAGGCTGCCCATTGACAACAACTGGATCGAGAACCAGATGAGGCCCATTGCCATTGGGCGCAAGAACTGGCTGTTTGCGGGCTCGCTGCTGGCAGGCCAGCGCGCGGCCGCCGTCATGAGCCTGATCCAGTCGGCCAAGCTCAACGGGATCGATCCCAGTGCCTACCTGCGCGATGTGTTGCGGCGACTGCCTACGCACAAAGCCAGTCACATTGGCGAACTGTTGCCCCATCGCTGGATACCTCAGGCTGCCTGACTCCGAGCGCCGCGCAGCATGTCAACATGGGTTCGCCGGACGCTTAC
>JBMOOP010000039.1:0-23389 GCA_049324495.1 Pseudomonadota bacterium | reverse complement strand
TCGGGCTGCCCAGTGCCAGGCCGCTGCAGTTGCGCAGGTCGTCGGGTGTGGCATAGAGCGCGCCGCTGTCGGGAATTGCCGGCGCGGCCATCGCGGTTGTTGGTGCAACCGGCGGCACGGTGCGCAGGCGCGCCTCGATTCCGGCAACCGACTCGATGCCGCGCGCAATGCGCAGCGCCATCTCGCGGGTGGCGCCGGTGCGCGAGTAGTAAAGAACCAGTACGAAGGGCTGCATGCTGTCCGCCGGAGTCGGGTTCACGGGGATGGAAGAGCGCTGGCAGCAGGCCGTATGATCAACCGCTTGTTGTGCAACGGATGTTGCGTGGCGCTGCCCGCGTCAACATTGTCAGGGCAACATTGTAAGGGAAGGCGAATGGCAAAGGTTCCGGATTTTCGTCGCGGCAGGCGATTCATGCGGGCGCTGGTGCGCGAATACCTGGATACCGGTTGTGACGACAGCGCCGCGTCGCTTACCTACACCACGCTGTTCGCCGTCGTGCCGATGCTGACGGTTGCTTTCGCGATTTTGAAGCTGATGCCTCAGTTGGCCGGGGTTGGCGATCGCATCGAGAACATTATTTTCGAGAACTTCGTTCCGGCGACCGGCGAGCAGATCAGGTACTACCTGGTCGAATTTTCCGCACAGGCGTCCCGCCTCACCACGCTCGGCATCCTGTTCCTGCTGGTGACGTCCGGCATGATGCTGGTCACCGTCGAGCGAGCGTTCAACCGCATCTGGCGCGTGCACCGCCGCCGCCGTTTGCTGTCCAGCCTGCTGGTGTACTGGGCACTGCTTACCCTCGGGCCATTACTGCTGGGTTCCGGCCTCGCCGTGAGTTCGTATGTCTTGTCGACGCAGACGGTGTCGGCGGCGCTCGGTCATTTCAGTCTGCTCAAACAGGCGGTGGTATTCCTGCCCTTCGTGCTCGGCGCGATGTTTTTTTCGATCGCCTATATCGCGATACCCAATTGTCATGTGCCGGTGCGCGAAGGCGTGATGGGTGGCGTTGTTGCCTCGCTGCTGCTCGAGATTGCGCGCCATGTATTCACCTTTTTCGTTACCGGTTTCTCGTCGTATGAACTGGTTTATGGCGCTTTTGCCGCAGTGCCGTTGTTTCTGCTGTGGATTTACATTTCCTGGATGATCACGCTGTTCGGTGTTGTGCTGGTCTATTTGCTGGTGAACCGGGATGACGAGGAAGTGCAGAAGGCGACGGCATTTCCGGCGCTGCTCAAGGTGCTGGCGTTATTTCGGGCTCGCCAGCAGCAGGGCGGTGGCGTGACAGATCGCGAGGCCCGGCATCTTGCCCACCATTCCGGCATCGACAACTGGCACGAACTGCGCGAACGCCTGCTCGCCAGCCGGATCATCGAGCGCGCCGAAACGGGCGTGCTGTTGCTGGCGTGCGACCTGTACAGAACGCGCCTTGCCGATCTCGCCCGCGTGCTGAGCTGGGATGTCGTGGATCGCTTGCCCGACAGCGGTCGCGAACCGGATGCCTTCGCGCAGGCTGTGGCTGACCACTTGCATGCGGCGGTTGCCGCCTTTGATGCCTGTCTGGACGAGCCGGTCGCGGTTGCGCTTGAGCGGTTGTCGCTTGAACAGGCACCGGCTGCTCCGGCAGTGCCCCGGGAGCGCCCGTGACGGATAGGCAACGTCTTGCGCAGCACGGTTATGCGTGCAATCTGGAGCAGTGACAATGGACGACATCATGCGGGTACGCGAAACGGTGATCAGGGTCGGCGATTTGCAGTTGCCGGTACGCGAGGCGGGGCCGGTCGCCGGCATACCGGTGTTGTTGCTGCACGGATTTCCGGACTGTCATTACAGCTACGATGAGCAACTGCGGGCGCTGGCTGCCGCCGGCTATCGTGCGATCGCGCCGGCGCTGCGCGGTTATGCGGCCAGCGCCATTGCCGATGACGGCGATTATTTTCTCACCACGCTTGCCGCCGATGTGATCGCGCTGCTCGACGCGCTGGCGTTGCCGCGTGTGCATCTGGTTGGCCATGACTGGGGGGCGGTGATCGGTTGGATCGCCATTGCCGAGCAACCTGCGCGTTTCATCACCTTCACCAGCCTCGCGATTCCGCCCATGGGCGGCATGATGAAGGCAATGCGCCGTTACCCGTCGCAACTGCGCAAGAGTTGGTACATGTTTTTTTTCCAGTTGCGCGGCATCGCGGACCGCACGCTGGCGCGCGACGATTTTGCCTTTATCGAGCGGCTGTGGCGCGATTGGTCCCCCGGCTGGGCCTGGCCGCCGGCCAGCATGGAACAGGTGAAGGCAGCCTTCCGGCAGCCGGGAGTGCCGCGCGCGGCACTGGGCTACTACCGCCACATGTTCAAGTGGTCCGCACACCAGAACAAACGCGGCCGGGAACTGGCTGCCCGGAAAATCACCGTGCCGGTGCTGGTGCTGCATGGCCGCACCGACGGTTGCATGGATGCACGGCTGGTGGCAGTGGCGGTGATGCCCGGGCAGTTCGCTGCCGGCATCCGGGTCGAGGTGGTGGACGGCGCCGGGCATTTTCTGCACCAGGAACAACCGGGGCGGGTCAACGCACTGCTGCTGGATTTTCTCGCCGGTCACATCGCGTAACGCAAGCTGTGGCGCCTGCCCGGAATGCGCAGCGCTGATGCGCTAGAATTGCCGCCTTCCCGGCGCACTGTGCACGGCATTTTCTGAGGGCCACCCATGACCATCATCAAACAGGATGATCTGATTCAGTCTGTCGCCGACGCACTGCAATACATCTCGTACTACCACCCGGTGGATTTCATTCAGGCCGTCAACGCCGCCTATGAGCGTGAAGAGAGCCAGGCGGCGAAGGACGCGATGGCGCAGATCCTGATCAACTCGCGGTTGTGCGCCGAAGGCCACCGGCCGATCTGCCAGGACACCGGCATCGTCACCGTGTTCGTAAAAGTTGGTATGAATGTGCGTTGGGATGGCGCGACCATGAGCGTCGACGACATGATCAACGAGGGTGTACGCCGGGCCTACCTGCTGCCGGAGAACCTGTTGCGCCCCTCGATTCTCAAAGACCCTGCCGGCACGCGGCAAAACACCAAAGACAACACCCCGGCGGTGATCCACTACAGCATCGTGCCCGGCGCCACCGTCGATGTGCAGGTGGCCGCCAAGGGCGGCGGTTCGGAAAACAAGGCGAAGTTCGTGATGCTTAACCCCAGCGATTCCATCGTCGATTGGGTATTGAAGACGGTGCCGACCATGGGCGCCGGCTGGTGCCCGCCGGGCATGCTCGGCATCGGTATCGGTGGCACCGCCGAAAAAGCGATGCTGCTGGCGAAGGAATCGCTGATGGACCCGGTCGATATCCAGGCATTGATTGCGCGCGGTGCGCAAAATCGCGTTGAAGAATTGCGCATCGAACTTTACGAAAAAGTGAATGCGCTGGGTATCGGCGCCCAGGGCCTGGGTGGCCTCACCACCGTGGTCGATATCAAGATCAAGGATTACCCGACCCACGCTGCCTCGCTGCCGGTGGCGATCATTCCCAACTGCGCCGCTACGCGCCATGTGCACTTCGAACTGGACGGCTCCGGTCCGGCCGAACTCGAACCGCCAAAACTCAAGGACTGGCCGCAGATCACCTGGAACGCATCGGGTGCGCGGCGGGTGAATCTCGACGCCGTGACAAAAAAAGAAATTGCCACCTGGAAAACCGGCGAGACGTTGCTACTCTCCGGGAAGATGTACACGGGCCGCGATGCCGCCCACAAGAAAATGACCGAGATGATCGCCAGGGGCGAGTCGTTGCCGGTCGATCTTGCGGGTAAATTCATCTATTACGTCGGCCCGGTCGATCCGGTGCGTGATGAAGTGGTGGGGCCGGCTGGCCCCACCACCGCGACCCGCATGGATAAATTCACCCGCACGATGCTGGAAAAAACCGGGCTGATCGGCATGATCGGCAAGGCCGAGCGTGGTCCGACCGCGATCGCCGCCATCCGCGACAATGAGGCGGTCTATCTGATGGCGATCGGCGGTGCCGCGTATTTGGTGTCGAAGGCAATCCGCAAGGCAAAGGTAGTCGGCTTCCCGGAACTGGGCATGGAAGCGATCTACGAATTCGAGGTGCAGGACATGCCGGTATCGGTGGCGGTAGATGTGCACGGCGAGTCGGTGCACGACACCGCGCCGAAAATCTGGCAGGCGAAGATCGGCAGGATTCCGGTGAGCTGAAACACTGCCGGATAGAGAAAAGGCCCGGTATTCCTGCCGGGCCTTTTCTCTATCCGGTGCGCCATCTTCTGCGCTTCTCAGGTCTTCCGGTATTTAGTCGCGTCAGTGGTGTATTCGGCGTGACCGTAGTCCACGAGCAGCTTGTTGATCTCGTTGATCAGCCACCAATCAGCGATCTGATTCACTACCGGGATGCGCTGGGCAACCTGGTGTGCGGCCATGCGCGGCAGCACATAGAGATTGCCGGCGGCAAACAGCCCGTAGTCAAGCAGTGAGGGCAGGACACCCATTTGCCTGGCCTTGTCGCGTGGCACCTGGAAGGTGTGGCGGAAGAATACCTTCGAGTAACCTTTTTCCACGGTATTGAATGCCCGGCTGCGCAAGGTTTCGTCCGGTGGCAGGTAGGCGGCCATGGTGGAGCGCACCAGCGCGCCGTTGGTCTCGTCGTCGTAGCCGTCGCGCAAGGTTGCCGCGTAAGTCATCATGGCGTCGAAGATGCCGCGTGGCGTATTCGGCAACAGGTCTTCCGGCAGGCCGAGCAGGTAACACTGGTATCGGCAAAACTCGACGATACCCTGCTCGCGGCGTGTGAAACGGTCACGTCCCGCACGTACCACCGCGAAGGCGGTAAGGAACGATGGCATGGTGCCGGCCGGCATCTGGTCAACCTGCGGAATGGGAATGCCGTAGATGCCCACATCCCATTGCGTCGAGTGTTTGAGCACATTGAAACGCACCATCGAATGCATGAGCCGGACGAGTGCTGCCGCCCGAAAGCCACTGCCGTAGCGCGTCAAGGCGCCAGGCAATGTTGCCGTGGTGAAGAAACTCGCGGTTTCCTTCACGCGCTGCCCGGAATTTTCCTGCGACAGGGCGCCGGTGAGTGCCATCGGCAGTCCCGAGTACTTGTTCAGGAAGGTGGCGATGAACGCGCCGCGAATGGCAAAAGGCACGATGCTGGCCATCGCTACCCGGCCGCCGCGTGCGCCTTCCTCGACGAGATCGCGATCCAGCCAGTCTGGAACCTGTTCCATTGCCCTGATGAACGCGACGAGTTCTGCGGGTGCGTCCGGTACCGCGTCGAGCCCCTTGATACAGGCGGTTTCCAGCATCTGGATCAGCGGGCGGAAGCCGTATTTTGGTATCAGCGCCGCGTAGGCGTCGGCAACATTGTCGCCGAGCATGGTGTAGGCCAGCGCGCGTGCGGTCTTGTTCTCGTCGCCGAGAATCCGGCTGCGGTATTTCCGCTCGAAGCGGCTCGGCAGCATGCTCTTCACCCGCCAATCGGTGGTGAAGCGCTCCGGGACGATATTGAAATCGACATTGCCGTACAGCGACGGGATGAGGATTTTCTGTGCACGTACCTGGGTCTGCAGTTGGGCGAGGGACTGGGTCATGGTTGGTAACTTGGCAGTGGGCAGCGTGGTAGTGGGGGCGTTTGAGCAACTCGCGTTACGGCGCCGTGCCATTCACGGTGATCTGCACAATGGCGCCGAGCATCGGGTGATCGAAGTAATTCGGTTCCCCGCTCTTCACGCGTCGGGTTTCCTTGAGCGCGACGTACTGTGGCCGCTCGCCATCCATGTGTGTAAGCGTGATATCAAGGGTGACTTCCGGCGTTTTTTCGGTGCCGCCGATTGTGATCGTTCCCTCCAGTTCCTGGCGCGCACCGGCAGTGCGGCCGCCACGCAGCAGCACGGGTGACTGGCCCAGCGACGCTTGCCGCCAGCCGCGATTGAGCAGTAGTGAGTAGCCGCCGGTTTTCAGCTTGCCTGCCTGCGGGGTGAGTGCGGCATTGCCTGCGGCCGCGAAGCCGGCGTAGGCGGGGTCATGGCCAGCCTTGCGCTCGCAGCCGGCATTGTCTGTGAATGCCGCTTCAGCGCCGGCGCCCTCATGCAACGCGACGGCGTGGCACGGCGGCAGCGTGCGGTTGTCCTGCCAGTAGTTCGCGCCGTCTGCGGCCGGTTGAGCAAAAACCAGAATATCGACGCGCAGGCTCGAGCCTTCAGCGCCAGCGGTTGCGGCGTCGGCTGCGGCAGTGAGTGCCAGGAAAGCGATAGCGGCAAAGCGCACAAGATTCATCAGCGGATTCCCTGTTTGTGTTTGGCTGGCGTGCCGGGCGCCGGCGATATTTTTGCCGCCAGCGGCTTGGTAGGTAATGGTTTTGCCGCCAGCGCCTCGAACAACCGTTCGATGGCGGTGATACGTTCGTCGTGCGAAGTGGTGGCAGCAACGTAGCGCAACTTGCTGCCACCTTCCAGTTTGTAACGTTGCGGCTGGCGTTGTACCAGTTGGATCAGAGCCAGTGGGTCAACCTGGGTTTCGCTTTCGAATTCGACGCGGCCACCGGCGGCGTTGGCATCCACCTTGCGAATGCCGAGTTCTTCCGCACGCAGTTTCAGGCCGGTAACGCGAAACAGCAGTTTGACCGGTTCCGGCAGCAGCCCGAAACGGTCGATCATTTCCACCTGCAGTTCTTTCAGGTCATTGTCGCTGCCGGCGCTGGCGATGCGCTTGTAGAGAACGAGGCGGGTATGCACATCACCAAGGTAATCCTCGGGAATGAGCGCGGGAATGTTCAGGTTGATTTCGGCGCCGTGGTGGAACGGCTGGTCGAGGTTGGGTTGTTTGCCGGTGCGGATTGCCTTCACGGCGCGCTCGAGCATGTCCATGTACAGCGATAAGCCGATGGTCTGGATGTCGCCGCTCTGGCCTTCGCCGAGCAGTTCGCCAGCGCCGCGGATTTCGAGATCCTGGCTGGCGAGCGCGAAGCCGGCACCGAGTTCCTGGGCAGCGGCGATGGCATCGAGGCGTTTGATGGCATCGTCGCTCATGGCGCGGCGCTGCGGCGTCAGCAGCCAGGCATACGCCTGATGGTGCGAACGGCCGACCCGACCGCGCAACTGGTGCAACTGCGCCAGCCCGAATTTGTCGGCGCGTTCGATGATGATGGTGTTGGCGGTGGGTACGTCGATACCGGTCTCGATGATCGTCGAGCACACCAGCACGTTGTGGCGCCGGTGATAGAACGCGCTCATCACTTCTTCCAGCTCGCGCTCGCGCATCTGGCCATGGGCGACGGCGACGCGCGCTTCGGGTACCAGGGCGACGATATCTGCCGCGCACTGTTCGATGGTTTTTACTTCGTTGTGCAGGTAATAGACCTGGCCGCCGCGCAGCAGCTCGCGCAGGATCGCTTCCTTCACCAGCGTCGGGCTGTCTTCGCGCACGAACGTCTTGATCGACAGGCGCCGCGCCGGCGGTGTGGCAATGATCGAGATGTCGCGCAGGCCCGACAACGCCATGTTCAGCGTGCGGGGAATGGGCGTGGCGGTGAGCGTCAGCATGTCCACTTCCGCGCGCAGTTGTTTGAGCTGTTCCTTCTGGCGCACGCCGAAGCGGTGCTCCTCGTCGACGATCAGCAGACCGAGGTTGGCAAATTTCACGTCTGATTGCAGCAGCTTGTGCGTGCCGATAACGATATCGACCTTGCCTGCGGCCAGGCGACTGATGACCTCGTCCTGCTCCTGCGTGGTATTGAAGCGGCTCAGCACCTCGATGGTCACCGGCCAGTCGGCGAAGCGATCGCGAAAAGATTCGTAATGTTGTTGGGCGAGCAGGGTGGTCGGCACGAGCACCGCCGCTTGCTTGCCGGCCTGGGCAACCACGAACGCCGCGCGCATCGCCACTTCGGTCTTGCCGAAACCAACGTCGCCGCAGATGAGTCGATCCATCGGTTTGGCAGTCTTGAGGTCGGCGAGTACGTTTTCAATCGCCAGATGCTGATCGGCAGTTTCTTCGAACGGGAAACCGGCAGTGAATGCGGCGTAATCGAGTTCGGCAATGTCGAAGGCAAAACCCTTGCGGGCAGCGCGCCGCGCATTCACATCGAGCAGTTCGGCGGCAACGTCGCGAATCTGCTCGGCGGCCTTGCGCCGGGCTTTCACCCATTGATCGGAGCCGAGGCGGTGCAGTGGTGCGCTGTCCTCGTCGCCAGCGTAGCGTGCCACCAGGTGCAGGTTGGCCACCGGCACATACAACTTCGCTTCTTCGGCGTATTCGAGGGTGAGGAATTCGAGTAACTGACCGTCGATGGTGAGCGTGGTGAGGCCGCGGTAGCGGCCGACGCCGACATCGATGTGCACCACCGGCGCGCCGAGCTGCAATTCGGTGAGACTGCGAATGGTGTTCTCGGCGGCCTGCGCCTGCTGGCGCTCGCGGCGGCGTCGCTGCATGACGCGCTCGCCGAACAGTTGTGGTTCGGCGATGACGGAAATGTTGCTTGCCGGCAGTTCGAGACCGCGTTCGAGCGGCGCGACAGTGATTGCCAGCGGCATGTTGCCGGTGATGAAATCCTCCCAGCTTTCTGCCGCTTGAGTATGCAGGCCGTGGCGACCGAGCAGTTCGAGCAGCGCTTCGCGGCGACCGGCGGATTCGGCGCAGAGCAGCGTGCGGCGACCGGGCGCGGCAAGATGGGCACGCAACGCCGCGATCGGGTCTTCGGCGCGCGCATTGACTGGCAGTGAGGGCGGCATTGCAGCGAGTTGCGGCGCAGCGTCGCTTGCCGCGTCGCTTTGAAACACATAGCGCGGCAGATTCTTCAGGGTCGCGAACAGCACTTCAACGGGCAGGAACAATTCCGTCGGCGGCAGGATCGGTGCCAGCCGGTCGTGCCGGCGCTGCTCATGGCGATCCTGCACTTCGCCCCAGAAGGTGTCGGCTGCATCATGCAGGTCAGGCATCAGGAAGGCGGCGGTTGCCGGCGGTAGATAGTCGGTCAGGCTCGCCAGCGCCTCGAAGAACAGCGGCTGGTAGTACTCGATACCGGGTGCTGCGATGCCACGCGCGATGTCCTGATACAGCGGGCACTGACGGTGATCGACATCAAAATGCTCGCGGAAACGTTCGCGGAAGCGATCGAGGGCTTCTTTCGTGAACGGAAATTCGCGTGCCGGCAGCAGGTCGATTGCCGCAACCTTGTCGCCGGAGCGCTGTGTTTCCGGGTCGAATGCGCGCAGGGTGTCGATCTCATCGTCGAGCAGCTCGATGCGTACCGGCGTGTCGAATCCCATCGGATACAGGTCGATGATCGACCCGCGTACCGCGAACTGGCCGTGCTCGTAGACGGTATCGACGCACTGGTAGCCGGTTTCCTCCAGGGTGCGCCGCAGCCGGTTGAGGGCCAGCCGCTCGCCGATGCGCAGGCGCAGGCCGGCGGCAACGAATGCCGGCGGGCACACGCGATGCAACAACGTAGTGATCGGCACGACCAGCAGCGCACTGCCGAGGCGTGGCAGTTTCGACAGGGTATCAAGGCGTTGCGAAACGAGGTCCTGGTGCGGCGAAAAGTTGTCGTACGGCAGCGTTTCCCAATCGGGAAAATGCAGTACCGGCAAGGCGTCGGCGGCGTTGCCGGCAAAGAAACGCAGTTCCTCCTCGATCCGGTAGGCGTCGGTGGTGCTGGCTGTTACCACCAGGCTTGGCGTGCTGCGCGCCCGCGCCGTCTCGACAATGAACAGGGCCGCAGCAGCGCCCGCCGTGCCGCCGACCCGTACTTCGCGGCCGCCGGCTTCCGGCGACGTGAGGCTGGGGAAATGCGTGCGTTCGGTCACTGGCAATTCGGCGCAGCGCCGCCGGCGCGTGCCTGTTGCTGAAGAGCGAGCGCCGTTGCCATGTGCGCCTGCAATTCATGGATGCGCGCGGTGTTCGACGGGTGGGTCGACAACCATGGCGGTGGCTGTTGCGGATTGGCCTGCGACATGCGCTGCCACAACGTTACCGCCTGTTGCGGATCGAAGCCGGACTTTGCGGTCAATTCCAGGCCGATGAGATCCGCTTCCGATTCCTGTTTGCGACCGTAAGGCAGGATCAGGCCGTACTGCGCGCCGAGCCCGAGCGCGCCGTAGAGCAGTTTTTTGTTTTCCGTCATCGCGCCGCCGAGCGCCTGCACAACGGCCATGCCCTGTTGGGTGGCGAACTGGGTGGATAGCCGTTCGTTGGAATGCTGGGCGATCACATGGCCGATTTCGTGCCCGACGACCGCTGCGAGCATGTGTTGGTTATTCGCCACCGACAGCAGGCCGCTGTACACGCCGATCTTGCGCCCGGGCAACGCAAAGGCGTTTGCCTGCGGCGAATCGAACAGCACAACCTCCCATTCGGACGGGCGCTGGCCCATGGTTTTCAGCAACTGGCCCGCAACGCACTGCACATAGGCGGTGGTCTTCGCATCCTTGCTGATCGGCGTCTCCTGTTTCTGCTGATCGAAGGCGGTGGCGCCCATGGTGGCAACTTCATTCTCCGGAAAGATCAGCAGTTGCTTGCGGCCGGTCGGGGAGACCGCACAGGCAACGAGCACGGCAACGGCGACGAGGCTGGCGAGGGCGACGGGGACGGGCAGGGTGGGGCGCGGGAGCATGGTGGTGTGGTTACCGTAAATTCAGAGGTGTGGAGCGCAGGCGAGGGCATTATAGTAGCGCGCCCCCACTTCCGGAGACCTACCCGATGGCGGATACCGTGCAGGGTCTGATTGAGTTGCTCGATGTCGAACCGCTGGAAATCAACCTGTTTCGCGGCCAGAGTCATGATATCGGCAGTAAGGCGGTGTTTGGCGGCCAAGTGCTGGGCCAGGCTCTGGCGGCGGCGCTGAAGACCGTCGGAGTCGACCGCAGCGTGCATTCGCTGCACGGCTATTTTCTGCGTCCCGGCGATATGCGGGTGCCGATCATTTACGATGTGGACCGTATTCGTGACGGTAAGAGTTTCACCACGCGGCGTATCCGTGCCATCCAGCATGGCGAAGTCATTTTCAATATGGCGGTTTCCTGTCAGGTGCCGGAGCCCGGCGCCGAGCACCAGGGCACCATGCCGGACGTGCCGGCACCACAGACGCTGAAGTCCGAGCGCGAATGGCGCGAAATCTGGACGCAGCATTTGCCGGAAAAGGTGCGTGCTCTGTTCACGCGCCACCTCCCGGTGGAAATGCGGTTGATTGACCCGCAGAATCCTCTGGCACCCCAGAAGCGCGCGCCGATCAACAGGGTCTGGTTTCGTGTTGAGGGTCGCTTGCCCGACGATCCGCGGATCCACCAGGCGGCCCTTGCCTATACCTCGGACTTTGGTTTGATGGGCACGGGGCTGCTGCCGCACGGCATCACCTGGTTCATGCCGAACGTGCAGGCTGCGAGCCTGGATCACGCCATGTGGTTCCACCGCTCATTCCGCGCCGATGAGTGGCTGCTGTACGACATGGAGTCCCCGACCACGGTCGGCTCGCGCGGTCTGAATTTCGGCAAGATATGGTCGCACGACGGGCGCCTGGTCTGCTCTGTGGTTCAGGAGGGGTTGCAGCGCGTTCGAACCTCTGCGGCCGGAGTCTAAGGCCAGAGGCCGAATCCTGGTCCGTGGATTCTGGTCAGGATTGGGTCCAACCCCTAGAATTTCCGCGCCCGAATCTTTCCGGGGTTCGGCGCCCTTTTTTCCATCGTTCCTTATTCATTGCCGAGGATGCCGCCCGTGAGCCAGGCCGACGACCATTTCAGCCGCTGGAAAAACCGCGAAGAGATCGCCGAGGCGATGATCCCGATGATCGGGCAGCTGTATCGCCAGCGCGACGTCACCATCCAGGTCTACAGTCGTTCGCTGGTCAACAAGTCGGTCATCACCATCCTCAAGACGCACCGCTTCGTGCGTCAGATCGAGAATGCGGAGCTGTCGGTGGTCGACAGCTACCCGATCCTCAAGGCGCTGATGTCGCTGGATCTTGGCCCGTCGCGCATCGATATCGGTAAGCTCGCCGTTGCATACCGCAAGAATGCGCAAAATCTGTCGATTGAGGATTTCGTGCGCAAGGCGGTGGTCGGTGCCGTCGGCGGTAACAAGGTACATACCAACGGCCCGCGCGACATCGTGTTGTACGGCTTCGGTCGAATCGGCCGCCTGCTGGCACGGTTGCTGATCGAAAAAACCGGTTCCGGCAACGGCCTGCGTCTGCGCGCCGTGGTGATTCGTCGCGGCGGCGACAATGATTTGGCCAAGCGTGCCTCGCTGCTGCGCCGTGATTCGGTGCACGGCCAGTTCAACGGCACGATTTCGGTTGATGAGGAAAATGAAAAGCTCATTGCCAACGGCAACGAGATCAAGATCATCTATGCGAACGACCCGACTACGGTCGATTACACGCAGTACGGCATCAGCAACGCCATCCTGATCGACAACACCGGCAACTGGCGCGACCGCGAGGGCCTGTCGAAGCATCTGCGCCCGGGAATTGCCAAGGTCATCCTGACCGCGCCGGGCAAGGGCGATGTAAAAAATATCGTGCACGGCGTCAATCACGGCATGCTTGCCGACAGCGACAACGTTATTTCCTGCGCCAGTTGCACCACCAACGCCATCGTGCCGCCGCTCAAGGCGATCAACGACCGTTTTGGCCTCGAACACGGCCATGTTGAAACCGTGCATTCCTATACCAACGACCAGAACCTGCTCGACAACTACCACAAGGGCAACCGGCGTGGCCGTGCAGCGCCGCTCAACATGGTGATTACCGAGACAGGTGCGGCATCGGCCGTGGCCAAGGCGCTGCCGGAGTTGAAGGGTCTGATCACCGGCAACTCGATTCGGGTGCCGACCCCGAATGTGTCGATGGCAATTCTCAATCTGACGCTCAGGCGCGAAACCACCCGCGAGGAAATCACCGAGTACCTGCGTGATGTCTCGCTGCACTCGCCAATGCAGCGCCAGATCGACTTCATCCGCTCGCCGGACGCGGTATCCACGGATTTCGTCGGCTCGCGCCATGCCTGTGTGATCGATGCCGAGGCTACCATCGTGGATGGCAGGCATGTGGTGCTCTATGTCTGGTACGACAACGAATTCGGTTACAGTTGCCAGGTGGTGCGGGTGGTTCAGCATATCACCGGGGTCGAGTACCCGCAGTTTCCGGTCGACTGAGGTGTCTGTGCGATAACCGGACTCGGGGTTTTTCCAGCAGTGTTCTGACAGGAACGGGTTTCATGAGATATATCCAGCGCGGTCTTGACCTGCCGATTGCCGGTGAGCCCGAACAAAAAATTCACGTCGCCGCGCCGCCGACCCGGGTCGGATTGCTCGGTGCCGATTACCCCGGACTCAAGCCGACGATGGCCGTCCAGGAGGGTGATCGCGTCAGGCGTGGTCAGGTGCTGTTTGCCGACAAGAAAAACGAGGCGGTGAAATATACCGCACCGGCTGCGGGTACCGTTGCCGCCATCCATCGCGGCGAAAAGCGTGCATTTGTGGCGCTGGAAATTGCGGTCGATCCGGCTGTTGATGCCGCGGCTGGCGGCGGTGCGGCAGTGCGTTTTCGCGCCTGGCCGGAAGCGCGACTTGCTGCCCTGTCTCGCGAAGAGGTTGCCGCCAACCTGCTCGACTCGGGTCTGTGGACGGCGCTGCGCACGCGCCCCTATGACAAGGTGCCGGTGCCTGGCAGCACCGCGCATTCGATTTTCGTCAGCGCGATGGATACCAATCCGCTTGCCGCCGACCCGGACCTGGTGATGGCCGGTCGCGAAGCGGAATTTCGGGCCGGTGTGACGGTGCTGACGGCACTCACCGGCGGCCCGGTATTTGTTTGCCGCAAGAGCGGCAGCCGGCAACCGCGCCTGGCCGATCTGGCCCGGGTTTCGGAGCAGGAGTTCGATGGCCCGCATCCGGCCGGGCTGGTCGGTACGCATATTCATTTTCTTGATCCGGTCGGTCCGACCAAAACGGTGTGGCACCTGAACTATCAAGACGTAATCGCCATCGGCCACCTGTTTCTCACCGGCGAGCTCGACGTTGCGCGCGTGATCGCGTTTGCCGGCCCACAGGTCGATAACCCGCGTTTGTTGCGCACGCAGCTCGGTGCCGACGTCGCCGGCCTTGTTCACCTTGAGCTTGCACCCGGTGAGAGTCGCATCGTTTCCGGTTCAGCACTGCACGGCCATATCTGCGCCGGCCACACGGCATTTCTCACGCGTTACGCCCTGCAGTTGACGGTGCTGCGCGAAGGCCGTGAGCGTAAATTGTTGCGTTATGTGCGACCGGGGTTCGATGCGCACAGTCAAACCAATGCCTTTTTCGGCAAATTGCGCGGAGCCTTTCGTTTTGCCATGACAACCACCACCAACGGCAGTGCGCGCGCGATGGTGCCGATCGGTACCTATGAGGAAGTGATGCCGCTGGATATTCTGCCAACGCTGTTGCTGCGCTATCTGCTGGTAGGCGACACCGATCGCGCCGCGCAACTGGGTGCATTGGAGTTGGGTGAGGAAGATCTCGCCCTGTGTACCTACGTATGCCCGGGCAAATACGAGTACGGTCCGGTGCTGCGTGATGTGCTCAACCGCATTGAACAGGAGGGTTGAGTATGGGCCTGCGCAATTGGCTTGATACGAAGGTCGCACCGCATTTCGCCAAGGGCGGCCGCTGGGAGCAGCACTACACCTTCTACGAAATGTTCGACACCATGCTCTACAGTCCGGCGGACGTGACGCGCACGGGTGCCCATGTACGCGATGCGGTGGATCTGAAGCGCATCATGATGACCGTGTGGTTTGCCGCCTGGCCGGCGATGCTGTTCGGTATCTGGAATGTGGGTTATCAGGCGAACTTGGCGATTGCCGCCGGTGCGTTGCCCATCGAGGGCTGGCGCTCCGATCTGGTACTGATGCTGACCGGGTTCGATCCAAACAGTTTTGTGGCGAACTTCCTGCATGGGGCGGCTTACTACGTGCCGATCGTGCTGGTTACCTATATCGGCGGTTTTATCTGGGAAGGTCTGTTCGCGTGGAAGCGTGGACATGAGGTGAACGAAGGCTTTTTTGTCACCGGCATCCTGTTTTCGCTGATTTTACCGCCGACCATTCCGCTGTGGCTGGTATTCCTCGGCATCAGCTTCGGGGTGGTGATCGGCAAAGAAATTTTCGGAGGTACAGGCAAGAATTTCCTGAATCCGGCGTTGGTCGGCCGCGCGTTTTTGTTCTTTGCCTACCCGGCGTTCATGTCTGGCGACAGCGTCTGGGTTGCAGTCGACGGCTACAGCGGTGCGACGCCGCTGGCGCTTGCCAAGGTCGGCGGTGTTGCAGCGGTGGAGGCAGCAGGCATCACTCACCTGCAAACCTTTGTCGGCACAATTCCCGGTTCGATCGGTGAGACTTCGCTGCTGGCCATCCTCTTCGGTGCGGCTGTACTGTTGGTAACAAAAATTGCTTCGTGGCGAATCATGGCCGGGGTGTTGGGCGGCATGGTCGGCACCGTGCTGCTGTTCAATGCCATCGGCAGCGACACGAACCCGATGTTCGCCATGACCTGGACCTGGCATCTGACGGTGGGTGGTTTTGCCTTCGGCCTCGTGTTCATGGCCACCGATCCGGTGTCGGCGGCCATGACCGATACCGGCAAGTGGATTTTCGGTGTGTTGATCGGCCTGATGGCAACGCTGATTCGGGTGGTCAATCCGGCCTATCCGGAGGGCATGATGCTGGCGATCCTGTTCGGCAACATGTGCGCGCCGACCATCGATTATTATGTGATGCAGGCGAACATACGGCGGAGGGTCGCACGTCATGGCGCTTGATAAAGAACCATCCGATAAAAAATCGTTCAATACGTCATCGCCCAACAAGGATTCAACGGGTCGCGTATTGCTGGTGGCCGGTATCGTTTGTCTGGTGTGCGCAGTTTTCGTTGCAACGGCTGCGGTTGCGTTACGGCCGGTGCAGGCGGCGAACAAGTTGCTGGATACGCAGCGCAATATTCTGGTTGCCGCAGGCCTGTATCGGAATGGTGCCAACGTGGCTGAACTGTTTTCCCGCAGCGTGGAGCCGACGTTGGTCGATCTGCAAACTGGTGAGGCGGTGGTGGATGCACGCAGCGTCGGTATTGTCGATATTGACGCATACGATCAGAAATCCGCATCAAAGGATCCGATGCTGTCGGAAGCGATTCCCGGCGATGAGGATATCGCCTCACTGAAGCGCAAGGTGCACTACGCCAAGGTATACATGATTCGCGACGCTGGCGGCACCCTGGAAAAAATCGTGCTGCCGGTTTCCGGTTATGGTCTGTGGTCAACGATGTACGGATACTTGGTGTTGGCCAATGATTTCAACACGGTGGTGGGGCTGACGTTTACCGATCATGGTGAAACTCCTGGTCTGGGTGGCGAGATCGACAATCCGAAATGGAAAGCGCAGTGGCTTGGCAAAAAGATTTATGACGAGCACGGAAAGATTGCGGCGAAATTGAAAAAAGGAAGCGTCAATGCAGATGTCGCAGCAGAAAAGCTGCACCAGGTTGACGGCCTGGCCGGGGCAACGCTGACCAGTGACGGCGTTACGCGGCTCGTGCAGTACTGGCTCGGCGATCATGGTTTTGGGCCGTTCCTGAAGAATCTGAAACAGCGGAGGGGCTGATGATGGCTGAAGCACGGACAGCGAAATCGGTCGTTCTCGACCCGATTTTCAAGAACAACCCCATCATGCTGCAGGTGCTCGGCATCTGTTCGGCGCTGGCTGTTACCACCAACATGAATACGGCCGTGGTGATGGCCATCGCGCTCACAGTGGTGACGGCTTTTTCGAATCTGTTCGTCAGTACGGTGCGCAATATTGTGCCGGGTTCGATCCGCATGATCGTACAGGTAGTGATCATTGCTTCGCTGGTGATCGTGGTCGACCAGATACTCAAGGCCTACGCCTACAACATCAGCAAGCAGTTGTCGGTGTTTGTTGGCCTGATTATCACCAACTGCATCGTGATGGGACGTGCCGAAGCCTTTGCCATGAAAAATCCGCCGGGTATCAGTTTTCTGGATGGGCTTGGCAATGGTCTTGGTTATAGCGCCTTGCTGATTGCAATCGGGTTTATTCGCGAGTTGCTGGGTGCCGGCAAGCTGTTTGGTTATGAAGTGTTTTCGCTGACCAGGGATGGTGGTTGGTACGAACCCAATGGCTTGCTGCTGCTGCCGCCGAGTGCGTTCTTTTTGATCGGCTTGTTCATCTGGGCCCTGCGCACGTGGAAGGCTGACCAGCAGGAGAAAGCCGAGTTTGTCATTGCGAAAAGTTCGCATGCGCAAACGGCGCACTGACGGATCGGAGCAGTAATCATGGAACATTATTTGAGTTTGTTCGTGCGGGCCGTGTTCGTCGAGAACATGGCGTTGGCATTTTTTCTTGGCATGTGCACGTTCATTGCGCTGTCGAAAAAGGTTGAGACGGCAATCGGTCTCGGTATTGCGGTAATCATCGTTCAGACGATCACCGTTCCGGTGAACAACCTGGTGTTGAGCCACCTGCTCAAGCCCGGATCACTCGCCTGGCTTGGCGAAGATTTTGCTGCGGTCGACCTTACTTTTCTCGGCTTTCTGACCTATATCGGCGTGATTGCTGCCATCGTGCAGGTTTTGGAGATGGCACTCGATAAATATTTTCCGCCACTTTACAACGCGTTGGGTATTTTTCTGCCGCTCATCACGGTGAACTGCGCGATCATGGCCGGTTCGCTGTTCATGGTGGAACGCGACTACAATCTACCGGAAAGTGTGGTTTATGGGCTGAGTTCCGGCGTCAGTTGGGCGTTGGCGATCGTTATATTGGCCGGCATCCGCGAGCGGTTGAAGTACAGCGATATTCCGGCGGGCCTGAATGGTCTTGGCATTACCTTCATTGTGGTTGGCCTGATGTCGTTGGGGTTCATGTCTTTCGCCGGCGTTCAGCTCTGAGCGGGAGCAAAATAAAATGATTGACATGACAACCATTTACACCGGCGTGACCATGTTCACGCTGATCGTGTTGTCGCTGGTGGCCATGATTCTGTTGGCGCGCGCCCGGCTGGTCAATTCGGGTGGCGTGCATATCGAAATAAATCATGATCCCGAAAAGAGCATCGATACCAAAGCAGGCGGCAAGCTGCTGCTGACGCTCGCCGATCAGGGAATTTTCCTGTCGAGCGCCTGTGGTGGTGGCGGCACCTGTGGCCAGTGCCGGGTGAAAGTGACCGCCGGTGGTGGTGATCCGTTGCCAACCGAGGGTTCGCACCTGAGCAAGCGTGAGATGCGTGACGGCTGGCGCCTGGGTTGCCAGGTGGCAGTCAAGCACGATATGAAAATCGAGGTACCACACGAAGTTTTTGGCGTTAAAAAATGGGAGTGTACCGTTGTCTCCAATGACAATGTGGCTACCTTCATCAAGGAGTTGGTGCTGAAACTTCCTGAGGGCGAAGTGGTAAATTTCCGCGCCGGCGGTTTTGTGCAACTGGAGTGTCCGCCGCACGACGTCAAATTCAGCGATTTCGACATTGCTGCAGAGTATCGCGGTGATTGGGAGAAGCTCGGCTGCATCAATTTGGCATCGAAAACCGACGAGACGGTGATCCGCGCCTACTCCATGGCCAATTATCCGGAAGAGTATGGTGTGTTGAAATTCAATATCCGCATTGCGACACCGCCGCCAAGGACACAGGGTTTGCCACCAGGAAAGATGTCGAGCTGGGCGTTCAGCCTCAAGCCGGGCGATAAAGTCATGGTTTATGGTCCTTTCGGCGAGTTTTTCGCCAAGGATACGCAGAACGAGATGGTGTTTATCGGTGGTGGTGCGGGTATGGCGCCGATGCGCTCGCACATTTTTGATCAACTCAAGCGCCTAAAAACTGATCGAAAAATTACGTTTTGGTATGGCGCGCGTTCGTTGCGCGAAGCATTTTATGTTGAGGATTTCGACGCGCTGGCGAAGAGTAATCCCAACTTCACCTGGCATTTGGCGCTGTCAGAACCGCAACCGGAAGATAACTGGACAGGCTACAAGGGTTTTATCCATAACGTGGTGATGGAGCATCACCTCAAGCATCATCCGGCACCCGAGGACTGCGAGTACTACATGTGCGGTCCGCCGATGATGAACGCGGCAGTGATCAAGATGCTTGTCGATCTTGGTGTCGAGCGCGACAACATCATGCTGGATGATTTTGGGGGCTGATCTGAAGGACAACCGGCGTCCGGCTGCCGGCGTCCTCAATCAGGGCCGGAAATCCGGCCATGGGCATTTTTCGCGCGGGAAAAATGTTGCGGTCGTCGCGGCGCTGCTGCTGATTGTTTTGCTGGTCGGTATGCTGCTTTGGCAGCGTGCGCAGCCGGTCATTCACGTGCTCGATGGCTGGACCATGGGTTCGACATGGCGCGTGAGTGTGGTTGGCCCGCGTGATTTCGATACGGCGGCGCTCAAGGCGGGCATCGAGGCGCAATTTCAGGCGTTGGATCAGCAATTGTCCGGCTATCGCGCCGGCACTGGATTGTCGCAGGTGAATGCGGCGCCGCTTGGCACGTGGGTCGCACTGCCACCTGATCTGGCGATCGTGCTGCGTTCCGGTCTTGATCTTTGGCGTGAGTCCGGCGGCGCCTTCGACATGACGGTGCGGCCATTGGTGCTGCTGTGGGGTTTCGGCGCCGCCGAGCCGCGTGACATGCCGCCGACACCGGCACAAATCGCTGCGGCGAAGGCCCGGCTCGGCAGCGATCGCGTCGAATTGTCCGAGGACGGCACGCGCATCAGGCGTCTGAGCGACGTCAGCCTCGACGTTGATGCGATTGCACCGGGCCATGCTGCCGATGTCATTGCCGCGTGGCTGGTGCAGCGCGGGCTGCACGACACTCTGGTTGATGTCGGCGGCGAATTGCGTGCCAGCGGCCACCGTCCGGATGGCACGGGTTGGCGGGTCGGCATCGAGAGGCCGCAACTGGCACACGGTGATGTCACGCGGGTGATTGCAGTGTCCGGGTTGGCGATTGCCACGTCCGGCGATTATCGCGACTACTTTGAGCTGGCAGGGAAACGCTACGCCCATACGCTGGACCCGGTGACGGGCCAGCCGGCCGACAACGGGCTTGCCTCGGTGACGGTGCTGGCGCCAAGTGCGCTTGCTGCCGATGGTTATGCCACGGCACTCATGGTGCTGGGGCCCGATCAGGGCATGGCCTGGGCCGAAAAATACCAATTGCCGGTATTCATGATCCTGCGTACCGGCAATGAGGGGTTTATTGAGCGCTACAATGAGCGCTTCGCACCTTATCTCGTGGATTGATCTGCAAATGCAGAATCAGTCCTGTCGTTGCCGGAGTCGCCCATGACAACCGTGCTGCTTGCCGTTCTGCTGGTTCTTGTATTGTTTGCCGCCATGGCGGTCGGGCAGTTGTTCGGCCGTCCCCCGATCAAAGGCTCCTGCGGTGGCATGAGTGCGTTGGCTGCAAAAGGCGAGTGCGCGATTTGTGGTGGGGATTTCGGCAAGTGCGAAGAGGCGACGCGTCCCGCCGGCAATGCCGCTCCCGATGAACAGACTCAGGCTACCGTTCACCGCGTCGATCCCCGTCAACCACGTTGACCCTGCGGCGGGTGCGGCCGTAAGTTAAAGGCAGGCTTCGGCGAGGATTTTTTGTGCCATTCACTTCGCAGCAGCAACCTCCTGATCCTGCCTTACCGGCGGTGCCAAATAAGCCACGCACTGGCCTTATTCTGTCCGGCGGTGGCGCGCGCGCGGCCTACCAGGTGGGCGTGTTGATGGCCATCGCCGATATCGCGCCGCGTGATGCGAAGAATCCTTTCGACATTATTTGTGGCACATCGGCCGGTGCCATCAACGCCGCTTCGCTCGCTGCGCAGTCGGTACATTTTCGTACCGGTGTGCGGGGCCTCGAACGTATCTGGGGCAATCTGACGGCCGAGCATATCTATCGTACCGACTGGTCCTCTTTTGCCGGTCTGGTGTTCCGCTGGCTGTTCGCGGCGTTGCGCCGGGGTAAAGCGGACGTTCCCTACTCGCTGTTCGACAACACGCCGCTTGCGCGGTTGCTTGAGCAGCTGATCAATTTAAAGAAAATCCAACGCCAGCTCGACCAGGGGCATCTGTACGCGCTGAGCATCACGGCTGCCGGTTATTCCAGCGGCGAGTCAGTGAGTTTTTTCCAGGCCGCCGAACCGATTGCGCCTTGGCGGCGCGTGCGGCGGATCGGTGTGCCAGCCGAGATCAGGGTTGAACACCTCCTCGCATCAAGTGCATTGCCGATCCTGTTTCCTGCCGTAAAGATAGGCAGTGAATTTTTCGGCGATGGCGCCATTCGCCAGTTGGCACCGTTGAGTCCGGCGTTGCATCTCGGGGCGCAGAAGATACTTGTGATAGGGGTCAGTGGGATTGCCAGCAATGTATTGCGGCGGATCAGTGGCGACACCTACCCCAGCAGTGCACAGATAGTCGGTCACATGCTCAACAGTGCGTTTGTTGATGCTTTTGAAGCCGATGTCGAGCGTCTGGAGCGAATCAATCGTACGTTGCGCGTGATCCCTGATGACGTGAAAAAAGCCAATCACATGGAGTTGCGTGAAGTCGAGTTGTTGAAGATTTCTCCTTCACAGCCACTTGACGAGCTGGCGGCGCAGCATGCGCATGAATTGCCGCGCAATGTTCGTGCTTTGCTGTCGGGAACCGGGGCTACTCGCCGCGGTGGCGGAACGGCGATCAGTTATCTGCTGTTCGAGCGGGGGTTTTGCCGGGCATTGATGGCGCTGGGTTTTCGCGATGCGATGACGCGACGCGACGAAATTGCCGCATTTCTCGGGTTGCCACCAACGAAGGCAACTGGGCTGGCCGAGTCCGCGCCGTTTTCTTCGGGGTTTCCTGCGGAAGTGCTGTCTGCTTCAGGGGTGCCGCTTCAACGTTGATTCTCGCGCAGGCTGGCGATCCTTGAGCGCATTGCTGTGTGGGCGAGCATGGCGGTTGGAAAATCGGTGATCAGGCTGTCGACGCCGATATTGAACATGCGCTCGGCCACCAGCAGATCGTTTACTGTCCATACCGAGACCGGGATGCAGGCTGCGTGCGCAGCCTGTACCAGTGCCTCGTCGGTGATGCGCCAGTTGGCGACCAGCAGCGCGCAACCGAGTTTTTTTGCGGTGGCAAGTGGTGCCGGCTCAACCTGCTCGGCAACATAGCCACGCGTAATACCAGGTGCTTCTTTCTGCGCGATTTTCAGGACGTTGATGTCGAGCGAGGTAAGCGTTACGCGATCTGTCATGCGCAGGGAAACCAGCAATTCGGCCATCGCGTGAATCAGCACCTTGATGCGTGCCGGTTTGTCGCTCTTTATTTCCAGTTGCCAGCTTGCGGCCGCAGTGCAGGCAACCAGCACTTCTTCCAGTGTTGGAATGCCGGTAAATCCGTGCCAGCCAGCGGTGTTGCGCCGCGCGTCGAGGCTGGCGAGGTGAGCGGCCGGAAAACACGCCACTGCGCCGGTTTCGTCGGTGGTGCGATCAACGCTTTCGTCGTGGATCACTACCGGTCGGCCATCGTATGCCAGGCGTACATCCAGTTCGAAATGGCGCACTCCCGCAGCCAGCGCATGCAGGAACGCCGGCAGGGTATTTTCCGGTGCCTCGCCGCGCGCGCCACGGTGACCGATGACGATCATGAAAGTACCCCTTGCGGCAACTGCATGGTGACGCAGTGCAGGCTGCCGTGTTGGTGGATCAGTGGCAGACAGTCGATGCCGACGACCTGGCGGCCGGGAAAACAGCGCGCCAGCGTTGCGAGGACGTCCGGGTCGGCATTGTCGCGATAGGTAGGCACCAGAACGGCACCGTTGACGATCAGGAAGTTGGCATAGCTGGCCGGCAGGCGGTGGCCATCGTCTGCATACTTGCCGGCAGGCCATGGCAATGGAACGAGTGTGTACGGATTGCCGTCGGGGTCGCGCAGCGCGTGCAGTTCGTCTGCCATCGCCGCGAGGTCGTGATAGTGTTCATCTTGGTGATTATCGCAGGCGACATAACAGATGGTGCGGGCATCGCAGAAACGCGCCAGCGTGTCGATGTGGCTGTCGGTGTCGTCGCCGACGAGGTGCCCGTGCTCGAGCCAGAGTACGCGTTCAATACCGAGCGTCTGTTTGAGTTCGCGTTCGGTTGCCGCGCGGTCCAGATGTGGGTTACGGAATTTCGACAACAGGCAGGCACTGGTGGTCAGCAGCGTGCCGCGCCCGTCGGTCTCGATACTGCCGCCTTCGAGAAACATATCGATGGTTGATGTTGGCACCCGGAACAGGCCGTCGGCAGTCAGCTTGCGCGTGAGCGCATCGTCGTTGTGCGCGGAAAACTTTTGTCCCCAGCCATTGAAGC
>JBMOOP010000038.1:0-2616 GCA_049324495.1 Pseudomonadota bacterium | reverse complement strand
GATCCAGCGCCGCCATTGCGTCGGCCCGTCTTCACGGCGCCCGAGTACCATAAAGCGGTTTTTCATCAGCATGCTGTTTGGAAGAAACAGTATCTCGCCGTTGCGTGTGCGTACCGACGTTGAGCGCGTGTGCCGAGAGTCGTTCACCGTCGAGCGAAAGCGAAAACGGTGACGACGTAACTTTGCAAAATATGGTGGTAGGCCCACCGCATTCGCTTTGCAGAAAGTGAATGCAAACCGCCTCCTGCGGCGCTGATCAAAAGTCAGGGTCGTGAGCGAGTGAGGAAAAGTCGGATTTAATCCGGCAGGTGAGATGAAATGAGACGAACGCAAGTGAACCTTCGATGAGGCGTCGAGACGTTTTTACCTGTTGTCAAAATCAGGGTGCGCGCTTAGTTCGGAGAGGAATCGGGGAGAAATCTGCTTACTGACCCGATGGCAACCGGCGTTAAGGGGGCGTGAACTTTCATCAGGCTTTTGCAAGGAACTCGGGAAGCTGTCGCGCTGATGGCAAGAGAGAAGTCGAAAGCGGAACCCCCGCAAGGCGAGAGTATCGAAGCAGCGCACAGCGACGGAGCCGCTCGTAGTAGTGACGAAGCCTCGTAACGGGGGTGGAGCGAAGGGGCGGCGTTATTCGGCAGGGGTTGGGGAAACACCCGCAAGGCAGGACGCAACAACCCGTGCGCAGTTACGACATATCGAAGGATCTGGTTTACGCAGCCTGGCAACAGGTGAAGGCGAGCAATGGGGCAGCCGGTGCAGATGGTGTAAGCATCCGCGCGTTCGAGAGCAATCTGGACAATGAGTTGTACAAACTCTGGAACCGGATGAGTTCGGGCAGCTACAGGGCGCCAGCGGTGAAGCGCGTGGATATTGCGAAATCCGATGGCAAGACGAGGCCGCTTGGCATCCCGACTGTTGGAGATCGCGTCGCGCAAACGGTGGTGAAGATGACGCTGGAGGCGGAATGGGATCACAGATTTCATCCGTCGTCGTTCGGGTATCGCCCGGGACGCAGCGCGCATCAGGCAGTGGAAGCCGCGAAGCGGAATTGCTGGAAGTACGAGTGGACGATTGATCTGGACATCAAGGGCTTCTTTGACAACCTGAATCACGAACACCTGATGGCGTTTGTGGCGCGGGAAACGGAAAATCCGTGGTGCAAGTTGTATATCAGCCGCTGGATCAAGGCTGGCGTTGTGATGCCGGACGGAGAAACGCGAACGTCGGAAAAGGGCACGCCGCAGGGCGGCGTGATCAGCCCATTACTGGCGAACCTGTATCTCCATAGGGTGTTCGATGGCTGGATGCAAAAGTACTTTCCGCGAAACCCGTTCGAGCGTTACGCCGACGATGTGATCATTCATTGCCGCTCCCGCAAGGAAGCGGAAACCGTTTTGAAATCCGTAGACCAGCGGATGCAGCATTTTGGTTTGACGCTGCATCCCGTGAAGACCCGTATCGTGCGTTGTAGCCGGTTCAAGAAGCCCGGAACAGACCCGGAGTCTTTCGACTTCCTGGGTTTCACCTTTCGCAGGAGAACTGCGAGACGGGGAGATGGGAAACTGTTCCCTGGCTTTTCACCGGCCGTCAGCAACAAGGCCAAGCAATCGATTGTGAAAAGCATGAGCGAGTGGAGCGTGGAGTGACTGACGCTGCTGACGATCATCGGGTTAAGCAAAAGGCTGAATCCGCAAGTCAGAGGTTGGTTCAACTACTACGGGAAGTTTTATCCATCGGCCATGAAGGGAATCGGCAAGGTTATTGATTTCCATCTGGGCAAGTGGGTGAGATGGAAATTCCCGAAGCGCTGCGCCCATCACGGGCGAGCCACCGAATGGCTGTCACCGTTCAGAAAATCGAACGCGAATTTGTTTGCGCATTGGGTATGCTGATGCACTGGAATAACAAGAGCCGTATGACGCGAGAGTGTCACGTACGGTTCTGTGGGGGGGCTGGCGGGGTGGTTCCGCTGGACTACCCGACTCAATAGAGAGTCAAGCACTCGGCGAGAATTTATAGAACTTTTTCCCGTCCCACTTCTCGCGGTTCTTGAACATTCCCCAGATCGCCAGCAGAAGCTTGCGCATGATGGCTACGATAGCCTGCATGGGCTTCTTGCCCTTCGCAATCAGCTTCTCGTAGAACGCCTTCATGTGCGGGTCCTTGTTGCTGCCAACAAGAGCAGGGTAGTACAGCGCGTCGCGCAGGTATGCGTTGCCCGCCTTGGTGATATGGCGCGGTCTTCTTCGCGATGCCGGTGACCGAGTGCAGCAGTTCCAGGTCTTCCTTCAGGTCTGGCGTGGCCTCAGCCAGCGCGGTGGCTGAGGCCTGCATCATCTCGATGCGGCGCTCGAGGTGACCCATAAGAACAGCCGTGTCGTTGGCGACAATCTTGCCAACAGTTCCCAGCTTCTTGGTGCAATTGGGGAGGCATTGGCGGAATATGCGCGTAACAGAGAAAAAGTGTTGAGGTAAGCGGGCTTAACACTCGTATATGGACTCCTCCCACAAGTAGCGACGACGCTGTTTCTTTCGTGACCTGACGGCGGGCTGCATTCGTATATTCGGCCTTTGGGTGGACCCGAAGGCCCTGGCCATCATGTAAATCGCGCA
>JBMOOP010000037.1:0-23683 GCA_049324495.1 Pseudomonadota bacterium | reverse complement strand
ATCACCACAGATTTTCCCCAGACGATTTTTCAGCGCTTGCCGGCGTCATCGTGATGACCGAAAAGGATGCGGTGAAATGTGCGGGTATCGCCGGCATTGATGCCTGGTACCTGGAAATCGAGGCGCAGTTGCCGGCGGCTTTTTTGCCGCAGTTGTTGCGCTGCACCAATCTGGACAGTGAGGGCAGGGCATGAGTTTCGTGGTCGTCATTCCGGCACGTTATGCATCGAGCCGTTTACCGGGCAAGCCACTGGCTGATATTGCCGGCCAGTCAATGATCGAGCGGGTTTATCGACAGGCAGGCAAGAGCACTGCCCGCGAAGTGGTTGTTGCCACCGACGATGCACGCGTTGCTGATTGCGTACGCAGTTTCGGTGGCAAGGTCTGCATGACTGCAACAACCCATCCGTCCGGTACGGATCGCATCGAGGAAGTCGCGCGCACCATGGGTTACGGTGCCGACGAGATCATCGTCAACGTGCAGGGTGATGAGCCGTTGATCCCGGCGGAGAATATTGACCAGGTCGCGGCTAACCTCGCCGCAAATCCGGCGTGCAGTGCGGCAACATTGTGCGAGCCGCTGGCTTCCCCTGCTGATGCATTCAACCCCAATATCGTTAAGGTGGTGTTGCAGGAAAACGGTGCCGCGCTGTATTTCTCCCGCGCGGTCATCCCCTGGGATCGTGATGCCTACGCGCAACTTGCGCCCGGCGCACTGCCGCAGAGCGCGCCGTCGCCGGCAACAGCAGCGCTGTATCGCCGCCATGTCGGCATTTACGCTTATCGAGTTTCCTTGCTGCACGATTTTGTGGGTTGGGGTGCCTGTGCGCTGGAAGTTACTGAAGCTCTTGAGCAGCTGCGCATTCTCTGGAAAGGACGCGCCATACATGTTGCCATGGCTGCCCGCAGTGCCCCCGGCGGGGTAGATACGCCGGAAGATCTTGAGCGTGTCAGGCGTCATTTCGGAGGCAGGTGATGTCCGGCAAGCGGGCCCGGAGCGCACGCGATGATTGATCTGCGTGCGCACGCCGATTTGTCTGCGCTCAATACATTCCGCCTGCCCGGCAGTGCGCGCTGGCTTGCCACGGTTGATTCTGCCGATGAGCTGGCGGAGCTGGTTCGCGACCGGCGCTTTGCCGGCATGCGGCGAATCGTGCTGGGCGGTGGCAGTAATCTGGTGTTGCGTGGTGGCGAGATCAATGCCTTGCTGATACGCATGGGTGCGCGCGCCTGGCGTACTGTAGCGCAAACGGGTAATCGTGTTGTTGTTGAGGCGGATGCCGGCATGGGTTGGCATGATCTGGTCACTGCCTGTGTTGATGCCGGTTATGGCGGCATCGAGAATCTCGCCTTGATTCCCGGTACGGTGGGTGCCGCACCGGTACAGAATATCGGCGCCTATGGCATTGAATTGAACCAGGTTCTGCAAAGTGTTGATGCCGTGCATCTGCAGACAGGCAAATGCCGTGAATTTCTGCGCGATGAATGCCGGTTCGGTTACCGTGACAGCATCTTCAAGCATGAGGCGGCGCAGTACGCCATTATCCGCGTGCGGCTTGATCTTGCGACCGATGCGCCGCTGGTGCTGGATTATCGTGACTTGCGTGATGAGCTGCTGGTGCGGGGAAATCCGCCGCTGAATCGTCGCATCGTCTACGAGATGGTTTGCGCGATACGCAGCCGAAAGCTGCCGGATCCGGATCTCACTGGCAATGTGGGCAGTTTCTTCAAAAATCCGGTCATTCCGGCTGCGCAGTTCGCATCTTTGCAGCAGCACTTTCCGGATATCGTCGGATATCCGCAGGTATCTGGTGATGTGAAAGTGGCGGCCGGCTGGTTGATCGACCATGCGGGCTGGAAGGGGCGCCGGGAAGGGCGTGCGGGTGTACATGAGCGCCATGCGTTGGTGTTGATCAACCTCGGCGGTGCTACTGGCAGTGATGTACTCGCCCTGGCCAAACAGATCGTCGAAGATATACGCGTGCGTTACGGGATCGCCCTGGAGTTGGAGCCGCAGTTGCTCTGATTACCTGTAGCGCGGCAAGAAACAGGCAAGAAAAAGCGGTGGGAAATTTCCCCACCGCCTTTTTGTGGTGCGGCCTGAATCAGGCGTTGGCGTTATCCGTCATGGTATCGCTGTTCGAGGCCGTTGCTGCGTTGTTTTCGCCCTGTGCGAGGCGCTGGGCCTCGAGCTGACGACGGCGAATTTCACGCGGATCGTTCGCAGCGCGACGTGGGCGGCCATCGTTGGCAACTGCGCCCGTGTCGGGAGCGACGCTGGCTACTGCCACAACAATTTCTTCCTGCATGCTCGGCGTAACAGCCGGTGCGGGCGCTGCTGGCGTGACGATTGTTGCGATGGGTGCCAGCGGTGCTTCAAAAGCGACTGGTTCGGACGCAGGTGAATGCAGCGCTGCCGCGAGAGGCTGCTGCGTGGCAGGCGGATGGGCGGCGGATATCGTCGGGGCCAGAGGCGCCTCGGCAATCACTTCCGTTGCCGGGTTGCCGGCGCTGGCCGGCGCAGCGGCAAATACCGATGCCGGTACCTGGTCACCGTCCTCGTCGTTGTCCGCACCAACTTGATTCGTATCGCTGACGACATTGCCTTCGTTTCCGTCCTGGAGTTGCTGGCGCTCCATTTGGCGCTCGCGACGACGTGAGCGATGGCGACGACGGCGCCCGCCCTCGCGTTGCTCCTCGGCGGGTGCCTCGTTGCCATTGCTTGCACTGCCGACGTCAGCAACAGTGAACATATCGCCGGTGGCTTCGCTTTTCACGGCGGCGCGCGATGGCGCCGGTGGCGGGTTGCTGCGATCACGTCGCGGCGCCTGCTTGTTGCCGATATCGCCCGCCGCATCGCTTTCCGGCGTGCGCTGCTGTGGTGGTTGCGGGCGAGGCTGTTGCTGCGGTGGACGGGGTTGTTGCGGACGCGGTTCGCCGCGTTCGGCACGGTCTGTTCGCGGACCACGCTCGCCGCGATTGTCACGTGCTTGTTCGCTGCGTTCAGTGCCACGGTTATCGCGCTCGGGGCGTGGGCCACGCTCGGGGCGATTCGTGTCCCGTTCGGCCCGCTCCGGGCGCGCACCGCCGCTGCGGCGACTGTCCTGATCGCGGCGTGGAGCCGGTTGTTGGCCACGCTCACTGCGCAGGTCACGGTTGTTGTTGCCACGGCCGTCATTGCGGCCACCCTGGCGTGCCTGCTGCTGACCCTGCGGACGCGCTGTTGCTGCTGGCGCTGGAGGTTGTGCCGGGCCGGCGCCGAACAGCGCCTTCAGCCAGGCAAGCAATTGCCCGATCACGCCCAGCGTTGCGGCAGGGGCGGCGGCTGTCGGCGCCGCAGCTGCCTGTTGTGCTGCCGGTGCCCGGGTTTCCGGTTGGCTCATTTTTACGGCCGGTTCGGCGCGCTTGATTACGGCAAGGTCGTCGCCGACAACCGACGCCTCGACGATGCCGACGTGCTGTGCCAACTCGAAGCTGAGCACTTCGCCGCGTTCGACGATCTTGTCGCTGCGGATGCGTTGAATGTCGAAGTGTGGCGTCTCGAGATTCGCATTCGGGATCACCAGCACCCGCACGTTGTAGCGGGTTTCGATGTCGCGCAGGACCGGGCGTTTCTCGTTGAGGATATAGGTAGCAACCGGTATCGGCAGTTGCGCCTGGATTTCACCGGTTTTGTCTTTCATCACCTCTTCTTCGATGATGCGCAGCACCGACAGCGCCAACGACTTGACGTCGCGGATGGTGCCGAGGCCTGAGCAGCGCGGACAGACAATAGTGGTGGTTTCCTCAAGCGACGGGCGCAGGCGCTGTCGCGAGAGTTCCATCAGCCCAAAGCGGGATATGCGGCCGAGCTGGATGCGGGCGCGATCGGATTCCGTCGCGTCACGCACGCGGTTCTCGACATCGCGTTGGTTCTTGACCGACGACATATCGATGAAATCGATGACGATCAGGCCGCCGATGTCGCGCAGGCGCAACTGGCGGGCGATCTCGTCGGCTGCTTCAAGATTGGTGTTGAGCGCCGTCTCCTCGATGTCGGCACCTTTGGTTGCCTTGGAGGAGTTGATGTCAATGGAGACCAGTGCCTCGGTCTGGTCGATGACGATTGAGCCGCCTGACGGCAGCTTCACTTCACGCTCGTAGGCCGTTTCGATCTGACTTTCGATCTGGTAGCGATTGAACAGTGGCACGGCATCGCGGTACATCTTCACGCGCGCTTCAAAATTCGGCATGAAGGTGCGAACGAAGGTGGTGGCCTCGTTGAAGGCCTCCTCATTGTCGACCAGAACTTCGCCGATGTCTTCTTTCAGCGAATCACGCAGCGAACGCACAATAACGTTGCCTTCCTGGTAGGCCAGGAAGGGCGCTTTGCGGTTGTCGGTGGCTTCTTTGATTTTGAGCCACAGCTCTGTCAGGCGGCTGAGGTCCCATTGCAGATCCTCCGGGGAGCGACCAAGACCGGCGGTGCGGATGATGACACCCATCTCCTCGGGCAATTTCAGCGAGGCAAGCGCCTGTTTGAGTTCGGCGCGCTCCTCACCTTCGATGCGACGCGAGATGCCGCCGGCCCGTGGATTGTTTGGCATCAGTACCAGATAGCGGCCCGCCAGTGAAACGAAGGTGGAGAGGGCTGCGCCCTTGTTGCCGCGCTCTTCCTTCTCGACCTGAACGATCACTTCCTGGCCTTCGCGGATCAGTTCCTTGATGTTCAGGCGGCCGGACATGTCGCCGGGATTCTTGGTGAAGTATTCGCGGGCGATTTCCTTGAGCGGCAGAAAGCCATGACGCTCGGCACCAAAGTCGACGAACGCGGCCTCGAGGCTTGGCTCGACGCGCGTAATCCGACCCTTGTAGATGTTGGCTTTTTTTTGCTCGCGCGCACGGTGCTCGATATCGAGATCGTACAGGCGCTGGCCATCGACCAGAGCGACCCGCACTTCTTCAGTGTGAGTCGCGTTAATGAGCATTCTCTTCACGGATAGCACTCCTATCCAAAGAGAAGCCCTGCGCTGCCGCGGGGTCGGGCAAAACAGCGAGCCACGGGCACAGAGGTCCGGGCACGGCACCGTCGCAGCGATAGGTTGCGCGACAGGCAGCGGCCAGGCTGCGGCCGCTTCAGTTGAGCTGACTATTTCTTCGTCGGACGTCCGCCTTGCGGGTCGCATCGGGTGACAGGACGGGCCGAGCCATCTGGCGTCACCGCCTGGGGGCGGGAGCGGGCTGGTCAACATCGTGTCACCGGCGCAGCTGCGCGGGGCGAACGTCTCGAAAATTACCGCCGGCTTCAGGGCTTCAATGTTGCGTTACCCGCCATAGCCGTCAGGCGGGCCCTGTTTCCGGACGCCGTCTCCTTTCCTTGCCTGGCAAGGGGTTATTGGGGCGTCCCGGGTGTCAGCCTCGCCGGGTGCGACCCCCATGGTACTCGCGGGGTTCGGCTTGGGTGCGCTGTGAGGCTCCTCGCTGGTAGCGGGCCGCGCCCCCGAACCGGAAGTCGTCCGGGCGGAGATGACGGCGCACTATAGCAGCCTCCCTTATGTCTAACAATCCGTAACTGCTTGACTGACCACGGGTTAGAATGCGCGCCCATGACCGATGCTCCCCGCAGTGCTGCCCGCAAAGTCGAGGTTGATGAACACTCGGCCGGCCAGCGTGTCGACAACTTTCTGCTGACTGAACTGAAGGGTGTCCCCCGTACCCTTGTTTACCGGATCCTCCGCTCCGGCGAAGTGCGCATCAACAGTTGTCGGGCGAAGCCTTCCGACCGGCTGGCAATCGGTGACGTGGTGCGGATTCCGCCCCTGCGGTTACCGGTAGCCGGTGCAGCGCCGGTGGCGGGAGAGGGCCTTACCCGGTCGATTGAGTCCGCGATCGTGTACGAAGATGATCAGTTGCTGGTGTTGAATAAGCCCGCCGGACTCGCTGTTCACGGTGGCAGCGGCGTCGCTCTCGGGGTCATTGAAACCCTGCGCCAGTCGCGCCCGGATGCCCGCTTCCTCGAACTTGTGCATCGCCTCGACCGCGATACGTCCGGTTGCCTGGTTGTCGCCAAAAAACGCAGCGCCCTGTTGGCCATGCAGCGTCAGTTACGCGCCGAAGGTGATGACGAGGGCATGGGCAAGGTCTATCTGGCGCTGGTGAAGGGTCGCTGGAAAGGCCGCCATCACCGCATTGAGGCCCCGCTGCAGAAGAATACGCTGGCATCCGGAGAGCGCATGGTGCGCGTCTCGCGCGAGGGCAAGGCGTCGCTGACTGAATTCGAGGTAATGGAGCGCTTCGCCGATTGTTCGCTGGTCGAGGCGACGCTGTTGACCGGCCGTACCCACCAGATCCGGGTACATTGCCTGCATGCCGGCCACCCCATTGCCGGCGATACCAAGTATGGCGACGATGCATTCAATCGGGAAATTCGCGCGCAGGGTCTTAACCGTATGTTTCTGCACGCGGCGCGCCTCGATTTCAGTCATCCTGCCGACGCACGGGCGATGCACCTCGAAGCGCCGCTTGATGCGTTGCTCGCGGGCATGCTGGCGCAGTTGCGCCGTGAGGAAAGTCAGCAGCAGGCTGGCCACAGGGCGGGGCCGGCGCGATGACAATTGAGCTGGTGGTTTTTGACTGGGACGGTACGCTGATCGATTCCACCGGGCGCATCGTTGAATGTCTGCGTCGCGCGGCGCTCGACACGGATTTACCGGTCCTCGCGGCGGCTCGCTACCGTTCGGTCATCGGCCTCGGCCTGCCGGAGGCGCTGCGGGCGCTGTATCCGGACAGCGACGACGACACCCGTACTGCATTGCGGGGCCACTATGCCCGGCACTACATCGCTGCAGAAGAAGATCCCTGTCGTCCCTACGCTGGGGCGATCAGGTTGCTTGAGACCTTGCGCGGACGTGGTGTGCGGCTCGCGGTCGCCACTGGCAAGAACCGGGCCGGGCTTGATCGTGCATTTCGCAATACCGGATTGGGCGATTATTTCGCCGTCTCGCGCACCGCCGATGAAACTGCATCCAAGCCTGATCCACGCATGCTGTTGGAAATTCTTGCCAAGCAGCAGGTCGATGCGGCGGCGACGCTGATGATCGGTGATACCGGTTTTGATCTCGACATGGCCCGTCGCGCTGATGTTGCTGCCATCGGCATCACCCACGGCGCGCACGCGGCCGACGAGCTGCTTCGCTATGATCCGCTGGCATTGGTCGATCATCTTGATCACGTGCTGACCGTTCTCGACGAGGCAGCCAGTCATCGCCGCCGTACTCCATCGCAACTTGCCGGTAACCACTCATGACTGATGACAATGTGCCATCGACTTCGCCTGTAAAAACGCGTGACTGGCAGCTCATTGAAAAAGTGCTGCTGACGGCCCAGGATGAGCAGCGGCTGGCGCGCCGCTGGGGAATTCTTTTCAAATCGCTGGGTTTTTTGTATCTGTTCGCGCTGCTTTTTCTGCTGACTTCGTCAACGGATACGCACACCGTATCAACCTCGACCGATCATGTTGCGCTGGTCGAGGTCAGTGGCGTGATGATGTCCGGTGGCGATGCCGATGCCGACAGCATCGTCGGTGGCCTGCGTGACGCCTTCGAGGCGAAACATGCAAAGGCGGTGATCATGCGCATCAATAGCCCGGGTGGCAGCCCGGTGCAGGCAGGCGTCATCTACGACGAGATGCGTCGTTTGCGTGCCGAACACCCGGACAAGAAACTCTATGCCGTCATCAGTGATATCGGTGCTTCCGGCGGTTATTACATCGCGGCAGCCGCAGATGAAATCTATGTCGACAAGGCGAGCATCGTCGGTTCGATCGGCGTCATCATGAACGGCTTTGGCGCCCAGGAATTGATGCGTAAACTCGGTGTTGAGGACCGCACCATGACGGCCGGCGAAA
The DNA here is from genome assembly GCA_049324495.1 of Pseudomonadota bacterium. Lineage (GTDB taxonomy): Bacteria > Pseudomonadota > Gammaproteobacteria > Pseudomonadales > JADFDG01 > JADFDG01. The sequence continues at coordinate 15,798 of JBMOOP010000037.1, read as the reverse complement.
ACAAGGCGATCCTCTCGCCTTTTGCGCCTGTCAGTGAGCAGCAGAAAATACACATGCAGGGGTTGCTGGACGCAATTCACGGGCAATTCATCGCGGCGGTAAAGGAAGGTCGCGGTGATCGACTCAAGAACGACCCGGCCATGTTTTCCGGATTGTTCTGGACCGGCGAGCAGGCTGTACATCTGGGTCTTGCCGATGGGCTCGGCACGGCAAGTTATGTGGCGCGCGACATCGTCGGCACCGATGCGCTGGTCGATTATTCCTATCAGCGTTCAGCGCTGGAGAAACTCGCGGAACGGTTTGGTGTGAAGGTTGGCACAGCGATGGCGACGCGGTTGGGGGCGGTCTCGTCAATGCAGTTGCGTTGAGTGGCATCTTCCGGCAACGGGTCAGGTGGCCGGTGCCGGCGGCAACATCACGCCTTCCGCCCGCAACATCGCGCACAGGGCGATCAGCGGCAGGCCGATCAGCGAGGTCGGATCGTCAGTGAGCAAACGACGAAACAGCACAACCCCCAACCCTTCGGCTTTGAAGCTGCCAGCACAGTCGAGCGGCGCTTCAATGGCCACATAACGGGCAATTTCCTCATCGCTCAGGATGCGAAATTCGACATCGCAGCGAATCACCGCGGCCTGCGTTCTGCCGGTCGCGGCATTGATCAGCGCGAGCGCGGTCCAGAAGGTGACGGTCCGGCCACTGACGGCCTGCAGTTGTTGTCTGGCCCGGTCGGCTGTTCCGGGCTTGCCGAGGATGACTCCGTCGCAGTCGGCCACCTGATCGGAGCCGATCACCAGGCCTGCAGGGAAGCGATTTGCCACGGCCTGAGCCTTTTCAAGAGCCAGACGGCCGGCGAGCGCCGCCGGCGCTTCGCCGGGCAGGGGGAGCTCCTCGACGCCAGGCAGTTCGATCCGAAACGGCAGACCCAGTCGGGCCAACAGCTCACGCCGGTAACGCGATCCGGAGGCAAGGATGATTGAAGGCATCGGGCGACCGCAGTTCTGATGGGGGAAAACGCCTTGCAAAACCAACGGTTGGCGGCTGCAAATGTTTTGACAGCCCGGGGGGCGGCCACTATTATTGCGCGCCTATGTCACGCGGCACCCTGCCTTTATATGTCGAACCGTTTCGTCTTTGCGACGCGAACGCTCGAATTTCTGGCAAGTTGGCGGCGTCACAGCTGGAGCGTATCAGCGAGTTCTCCGTCGGCACAACCGACGACGTGGAAGTCGTACTGGGTTTCGGCCGCGATGCAGATGGCCGTAACCGCATCTCCGGCACCGTGGATACCGTCGTGCACACGACATGCGAGCGTTGCCTCAAGCCGCTCGATATCGAGGTGCATGTCGATATCGCGTTGATGGTTGTCGCGGCCGGTTCTGTTGCTCCGGAAACCGTTGAGGACGTGGATATCGTTCAGGTGGAGGAGGAGCGTTTGTCGCTTGCCCCCCTGGTTGAGGAAGAAGTGCTGTTGGCATTGCCGCATTTCCCCACGCATACGTCGTGCGATATGGTCGCCTACGATCGTGGCGCCGGTGGATCGGCAGCGAGGCCACAGCAGAAGGTGAACCCGTTTGACGTGCTCGCCAAATTGAAGCAAAAAGATTGAAAGCGTTGCCCAGGAGATGAACCATGGCTGTACAGCAGAACCGCAGAACCCGCTCCACACGTGGCATGCGCCGCTCACACGATTCGCTTCCCGTTGCGGCAATCAGTGAAGATCCAACCAGTGGTGAAGTGCACCGTCGTCATCACATGACGAAAGACGGCTTTTACCGCGGCCGGCAGGTGGTGAAGACCACCGAGGACGCCGAGTAAGAAACACACACCTCGGGGCGCATCAGGCGCCCCGAGGTGTATCTGCGCCACCAAAACATTTGCTTAATCTATTTCATGACCCGCACATATACCGTTGCCATAGATGCAATGGGCGGTGATCACGGCCCGTCGGTGACGGTACCTGCCGCGCTGCTCGCCCTTGTGCGTTTTCCGTCCCTGCATCTGGTACTCGTCGGTGACGAGGGGGTGTTACGCAACACCTTGCGCAAGTGTGGCCGCGAGGCAGAGTCGCGGGTGCGTGTCGTGCACGCCAGCCAGGTTGTGACGATGGAAGATACTCTTGCTGTTGCCCTGCGCAGCAAGCGTGACTCGTCCATGCGCATCGCCATCAATCTGGTGCATGAGCAGCAGGCAGATGCCTGCGTCAGTGCCGGCAACACCGGCGCATTGATGGCAATCAGCCGTTTCGTGCTGAAAACGCACCCGAAGATCGATCGCCCGGCAATCTGCACTGCCTTGCCGACGATTACCGGGCATTGCCATATGCTGGATCTCGGCGCCAATATCGATTCAATGGCCGAACACCTGCATCAGTTTGCGGTGATGGGCTCGATTCTTGCGACAGCCGTTGACGGGATGGAACGGCCGCGGGTTGCGTTGCTGAATATCGGTCAGGAAGATATCAAGGGCGGCGAGCAGATCAAGGCGGCAGCGCAGTTGCTTGCTGCAGATTCCTCGTTGAACTACATCGGTTTCGTCGAGGGTGATGGCATATTCAAAGGGCACGCAGATGTCGTCGTCTGCGATGGTTTCGTCGGCAATGTCGCGCTCAAGACCGCCGAAGGTGTGGCGAAAATGATGGGCGAGATAATCAAACGACAAATAAAACGCAACCCGCTGACGCTGTTGAGTGGCTTGCTGGCATTGCCGATCCTTAACGGACTCAAGCGCGAAATGGATCCGGGGCGTTACAACGGTGCCTCGCTGGTGGGTCTGAATGGCATTGTCATCAAGAGTCACGGAAGTGCCGGAGTGAAAAGTTTTGCCAATGCATTGGGTGTGGCGGTGCGTGAGGTAGACAAGGATGTGCCGGCATTGATTGCGCAACATATCGGCACTGTGGCCGCGAAGGCGTAACGAGGTAACAGCATGGCAGGAACAATCGCTTTCGTGTTTCCCGGACAGGGCTCGCAATCGATCGGCATGCTGGCGGCGCTGGGTGCGGCTGCGCCGGTCGTGCGCGCTGCTTTTGATGAGGCTTCGCAGGCGCTCGGTGAGAATCTCTGGCAGCTTGCCCAGCAGGGACCGGAAGAAAAACTCAACGATACCCGGTATACCCAGCCGGTTTTGCTTGTTGCAGCGGTCGCTACCTGGCGCGCCTGGCTGGCGGCCGGAGGCGCAAGGCCGACGATGATGGCCGGACACAGCCTGGGCGAATATTCCGCGCTCGTTTGCGCCGGGGCGTTGACGCTGGCAGATGGTGTAAAACTTGTTGCCGAGCGCGGTAGCTTGATGCAGGCCGCAGTGCCAGCCGGTACCGGTGGCATGGCGGCAATTCTCGGCCTTGATGACGATGCCGTGCGTACTGCCTGTGCGCAGGCTGCGCAGGGTGAAGTAGTTGCGGCGGTGAATCTGAACGCACCTGGGCAGGTGGTGATTGCCGGCGGCAAGGCGGCCGTCGAGCGCGCCATCGAGGCCTGTAAGGCTGCGGGTGCCAAGCGGGCCATTGCCTTGCCCGTGAGCGTGCCTTCGCACTGTGCGTTGATGCGGCCGGCGGCCGAGCAATTGGCGCTGCGACTGCAGGCCCTTGCCCTCAGGGTGCCGACGATTTCGGTAGTCAATAATGTCGATGTCGCCGTTGCGGCATCTGCGGATGCCGTGCGTGATGCGCTGGTGCGCCAACTGTATTCGCCGGTGCGCTGGGTCGAGACAGTCACGAAACTGACTGCGGATGGCGCGAACATCATCATTGAATGCGGGCCTGGCAAAGTGCTTACGGGCCTGAACAAACGAATCGCGAAAGACGCTGAATGCCTGTGTATTCAGGATCCGGAATCGCTTGCTGCGGCACTGGCTGCTGCCCACGGAGGTTGACCATGCGTCTGGAAGGAAAGATTGCGCTCGTTACCGGCGCCAGCCGCGGTATCGGCCGGGCGATCAGCGAAGAACTCGGTGCGCAGGGTGCGATCGTCATCGGCACCGCCACGACGGATGCCGGTGCCCAGGCCATTTCCGATGCCATCGCCGCGCGCGGCGGCCAGGGTGTCGGCATGCTGATGAACGTTGCCGACAGTGAGTCCGTTGCCCATGGGTTGGCAAAAATCGATGAGCATTTCGGCACGCCGCTGATCCTCGTCAACAATGCCGGCATTACCCGTGACAACCTGTTGATGCGAATGAAGGATGACGAGTGGGAGCAGGTGATCGATACCAACCTGAATGGCCTGTACCGCCTGTCGAAAGGCGTGTTGCGCGGCATGATGAAGGCCCGCCATGGTCGGATCATCAACATCGGTTCGGTGGTTGGGGCGATGGGTAACGGGGGGCAGACCAACTACGCTGCCAGCAAGGCGGGTCTTGAGGGTTTTACCCGGGCACTGGCCCGCGAAGTGGGTTCGCGCAACATCACGGTCAATGCGGTTGCGCCGGGCTTCATCGATACGGACATGACGAAGGAATTGCCCGAAGCCCAGCGACAAATGCTGGTGGGCCAGATTCCGCTCGGGCGTCTGGGGCAGGCCGGTGAAATCGCCTCGGCGGTCACCTTTCTGGCCAGCGATGCCGCCGCTTACATTACCGGTGCGATCATTCCGGTCAACGGCGGCCTGTATATGCAATAAAAAACTCTTTTAAAACAATCAGTTGTAACCGTAACAACTGGTTACGCACGGCGGTCGGGCAAACTTGAAAGCCCCCCCGACCCTACCTAGAATAGCCGCCGCTGAAGGGACATCCTTCCAAACAGGAGAGCTTTGCCTCATGAGTAGCATCGAAGAACGTGTCAAGAAGATCATCGTTGAGCAACTCGGCGTGAAGCCGGAGGACGTCGTCCTCGAAGCCTCTTTCGTCGAAGACCTGGGCGCTGATTCTCTCGACACGGTCGAGCTTGTCATGGCTCTGGAAGAGGAATTCGAGACGGAAATCCCGGACGAGGAAGCCGAGAAGATCGGCACCGTCCAGTCCGCCATCGATTACGTCAAGGCACACGTCAAGTCGTAATCCTTACGACCAGGGCCGGGAAAAGCCGCAGTACACAGTGTGTACGCGGCTTTTTTCATTTAAGAAGCCACTGATGTAAGGCGCCGCTGTTGCGCAGGCGAAAGTAAAGCAAGCGGACACGACAGCATCGAAAGTTGCACAATTGCAACCGCGCGGTAGCACCATGGCACGTGAGCGCGTAATCAGGAGGGGTTGAAGGTGGGCAGACGTCGAGTCGTCGTTACCGGTATGGGTATGGTGACCCCGCTGGGCAATACCGTGGCAGCGACCTGGGAAGGGCTGTTGGCCGGGCGCAGCGGCATTGCCGCGATCGCCGACTGGGATGCCGCCAACTTCCCGACCCGCTTCGCCGGGCAGGTGAAAAATTTCGATATCGAGGGTTTCCTCAATCCGAAAGAGGCGCGCCGTAGCGATATCTTTATTCAATATGGCCTGGTTGCCGCACTGCAGGCATTTCGTCAGTCGGGCCTTGTCGTTACCGAGGAAAATGCGCCACGGATCGGGGTTTCCATTGGTTCGGGAATCGGCGGGCTGAGCAGCATCGAGAACACCTGCGTGATCCTTGCTGAGGGCGGGCCGCGCAAGGTCTCACCATTTTTTGTGCCAGGCACCATCGTCAACATGATTGCCGGCAATCTGGCGATCCTCTGTGGCTTCAAGGGTCCGAACATTGCGATTACCACCGCCTGCACCACAGGGACGCACTCGATCGGCATTGCCGCGCAGCAGATCCAGCTCGGCACTGCCGATGTGATGATTGCCGGTGGTGCCGAAAAGGCCTCGACACCCCTGGGTATGGCCGGCTTTTCTGCCGCACGGGCGTTGTCGACGCGCAATGAGGATCCGCAGCGAGGCAGCCGGCCCTGGGACAAGGATCGCGATGGCTTTGTGCTGGGTGATGGTGCTGGTGCCATTGTGGTTGAAGAGTACGAGCACGCAAAAAGACGCGGCGCAACCATATTCGGCGAGCTCATCGGGTTTGGCATGAGTGACGACGCATTTCACATGACGGCGCCGCCGGAAGACGGTGCCGGTGCGGCGTTGAGCATGAAAAACGCCCTCGCCGACGCGGGCATCCCGGCGACAGCCGTGCATTACATCAACGCGCATGGCACCTCGACACCCGCCGGCGATGCCGCTGAGGTGCGTGCCGTGAAAAGTGTGTTCGGCGCACACGCGCGCAACCTGGCGATCAGTTCGACCAAGTCCATGCATGGCCATCTGCTCGGGGCAGCCGGCGCCATTGAGGCGATCATCACCTTGCTGGCCCTTCGCGATCAGGTGGCACCACCTACCATCAATCTCGATAATCCGGACACTGACTGTGATCTTGATTTCGTGCCACACACTGCGCGTAACATGCCTATCGACGTTGCCCTTTCCAATTCCTTTGGGTTTGGCGGCACCAATAGCTCTTTGATTTTTCGGAGGCTCTGATGCTGCTGGCGAGCTGGATCGACGGACAGCCGGCAGCGAGCTTGCCGGTCGACGACCGCGGGCTTGCCTACGGCGATGGACTGTTCGAAACCATCAGCGTGCGCAATGGGCGGATTGCGCTCCTGGACTTCCACCTGCAGCGCCTGCTGCGTGGTGTGGAAGCCTTGCATTTACTACCGATAGATATCGATGCTTTGTCGCTTGAGTTGCGCCGTTTCGTCAGTACCCAGGCGGACATCGGGTGTATCGATTTTTCCCTCAAGCTGTTGCTGACACGTGGCAGTGCCGGGCGTGGCTATTTTCCGTTGCCGGAGGCGGTCCCGCGTCGTCTTTTGCTCGCCTATACGCCAGCGGTATGGCCGGCCGCCAACGGCGAGACAGGCATCGCCCTGTTTGAGTGTGTGACGCGGCTTGGCGTGAACCCGGCGCTCGCCGGCATCAAGCACCTGAATCGTCTTGAGCAGGTGCTTGCGCGTGCCGAATGGGATGACACTGCTTTTGCCGAAGGGCTGTTGCGTGATGTCGATGGCCGCGTCATTGAAGGCACGATGAGCAATCTGTTTCTGGTTCATGATGGGCAATTGGTGACACCACGACTGCAACGTTGCGGTATTGCCGGAGTGATGCGCAGCTTTCTTGTTGCGCGGGCCTTGACGCTCGGGATTGGCGTGCTCGAGCGTGATGTGGCGCGTGAGGAGCTCGATTCTGCTGATGAGCTGTTTGTGTGCAACAGCAGTTTTGGCATCTGGCCGATACGTGCGTTGGGTGTGCGGCGCTGGACGCCCGGCCCGCTGACGCGTCGCCTGCAGGCCGAGGTTGCGTTGCTGTGGAGCCGCTGACGCCCGCACGGCTTTCGTCATGGCGCAGGCTATCGGTTATTGTCGTCATTGTGCTGCTGGTATGCATCGCAGCGGGTAGTTTCTATCTTCACCGCGTGCTGTATCAGCCGTTGATTGGCAGTGCCGATCCGCTGCTGGTCATCGTCAAGCCCGGCGATACACCGGGTCTGGTGTTGCAGCGGCTGGAGAAAGACGGTCATCTTGTGCATAGCCGGGCACTGCGCATCTGGGCACGCTTTCAGGATCGTTCACGGCTGCATGCCGGGGAGTACGAAATTCCTGTCGGTGCGCCTGCTGTCGAGGTCATCTCAAAATTGCTTTCCGGCCGCACCGTACAGCGCAGTTTTGTCATTATCGAAGGCTGGAACATTCACCAGTTGCGGGTCGCGCTGGCACAGGAAACGCGCTTGCGCGATGAGACAGGCGCACTGTCGGATGCTGCGTTGATGGCCAGGCTGGGCAAGCCCGGCCTGCATCCGGAAGGGCGCTTTGCGCCGGATACCTATTTCTTTTCGCCGCATTCGAGCAGTGATTTTGATTTGTTGCGCCGTGCATTCGTCGAGCAGGAGCGCAGGCTGGCTGTGGCCTGGGCCGAGCGGGCGGCCGACTTGCCGTACCGCAATGCCGAGGCGCTGCTGATCATGGCGTCGATTGTCGAAAAGGAAACGGGCCTGGCGAGCGAGCGGCCCGCGATTGCCGGGGTATTCGTGCGCCGGCTGAAAATCGGCATGCGCCTGCAAACCGACCCGACGGTGATCTACGGGCTGGGGGCGGCGTATACGGGCAATATCACCCGTGCGCACCTGCTGCAACCGACCCCCTGGAATACCTACATGATCGATGGCCTGCCGCCGACGCCGATCGCCATGCCCGGCGCTGCAGCACTTAAGGCTGCAGCACATCCTGCCGATGGCACTGCGCTCTATTTTGTTGGTCGTGGTGACGGCAGTCACCAGTTCTCCAGTACGTTCGAAGCCCACAACGCGGCGGTGCGCGAATATCAATTGCGCCGCCGCGCCGACTATCGTTCGGCGCCGGCACCAGATCGAGTTGCGCCATGACAGCCCGCGGCCGATTCATTTGCCTTGAAGGCATAGAGGGTGTTGGCAAGAGCACCAATCTGCGCTTTATTGCTGATCGTCTTGCCGCCGCCGGCATCACTTTTATCACCACCCGTGAGCCGGGTGGCACGCCGCTCGCCGAAGAAATTCGCCAGCTCATTGTGGCGCCCCGTGAGGAGCCGGTGGCGCAACAGACCGAGTTGCTGCTGATGTTCGCGGCCCGCGCGCAGCATGTGCAAACCCTGATTGAGCCGGCGCTCACGCGCGGCGACTGGGTGCTGTGCGATCGCTTCACCGATGCTACCTATGCCTATCAGGGCGGTGGTCGCGGGGTGCCACTGGCGGAGATTGCCTGGCTTGAACAGTACGTGCAGAACGGGTTGCAGCCGGATCGGGTTTTGTTGCTCGATGTCGATGTTGCCGTAGGGCTGGCGCGGGCAAAAGCGCGATCCGCTGCAGGCGATCGTTTCGAGCGCGAGCACCTCGACTTCTTCGAGCGGGTGCGGGCGGTGTATCTGGCGCGGGCGCAGGCGCATGCGCATGCGCAGCGCTATAAGGTCATTGATGCCGGCGCCCCACTGGCAGCCGTGCAGCACGCTCTGGCCGTCGAAATCGATGCATTCATTGCGGCAGGCCGTGAGGATTGGGCGCCACATGGTTAATGGCATTCTGGTTGTGCGTCATGGCTGAGCAGCCTGGCAGCGGGATCGCTACCGTCTGCCCATGGCATTGTGTGGCCTGGGCATCATTGCAGGCGCGGCACGCAGCGCACGCCTTGCCGCACGCCTTGCTGCTGACCGGCGAGGCGGGAACGGGTAAACGCCGCTTCGCCGATGCCTGCGCCGCCTGGCTGCTGTGTTCGGCACCGGTTGCCGGGCGGGCCTGTGGGCGCTGCAAATCCTGCCTGCTGGTGGCGGCCGGCTCACACCCCGATCACCTGCTGGTGGTGCCAGAGGTGATGCGCGCCGATGCCGATTCCGGGCCGGATCCGGAGTCCGGCAGTCGCAAACGCAAGCCCAGCCGCGACATTCGTGTCGATGAAGTGCGTGAGCTGATCGGCTTTGCCAGCCGTACTGCCCAGTTCGGTGGCCGCCGGGTGATCGTCATTGATCCAGCGCAGGCGATGAACGTGAATGCGGCGAATGCCTTGCTCAAAACGCTGGAGGAACCCGGCGCGGGCATGCTGCTGTTGTTGGTATCGGACGCGCCGGCGATGTTGGCCGCCACCGTGCGCTCACGCTGCCAGCAGATCAGGCTGCCGTCGCCCACCCGCGCCGAGGCACTGGCGTGGCTGGCACCGTTGGTCGGTGGCGAGGCGCGGGCAACAACATTGCTCGGCGCAGCAGTGACGCCGATGCGGGCGCTGGACTTGCGCGATGGTGCGGAAGATTGGGTCGTCCAACGTCCCGTATTGGGGAAGTTGTTGGTGGACGTGCTGTGTGGCACGGCATCCGCAGTGCGATTCGCCGAAATGGCGGCGAAGGCGCCTGAGGCGTTGCTGATGGACTGGCTGCCGACGCTGCTGGCTGATGCTGTGCGGATTGCCGAAGGGGTGCCGGCGGAGCGCCTGCGCAATGGCGATCTTGCTGCTGATCTGTGGCGCGTGGTTGATGCGCGGACGACGCAGCCGCTATTCTTGCTCGGCGACGACCTGTCGCGACTGCGCCAGCAGTTCCATGCAGGGGCGGGCTTGAGCCGGCCCTTGCTGTGGGAAGAAGTCATGCTTCGCTGGTCACCACGGCCCAGGAGCGGGCACCCATAACGCGGCACACAGAAGGCGGGCAATAAACCAGATGAACAGTCCGAAACTTCCTGCGGGTCCTGGCAAGAGCGGCATTCTCTCGCTGACCATCAAGGACAAGGCCGTGCTGTACGCGGCCTATATGCCCTTCATCCGCAATGGCGGCCTGTTTCTTCCTACCAGTAAACCCTACAAGCTCGGCGATGAGGTGTTCATTCTGCTGAGCTTGATGGAAGAGAATGACAAACTGCCGGTGGCCGGCAAGGTCGTCTGGATCACGCCGCGTGGTGCCGGCGGCAATCGCGCTGCCGGCATCGGCATCCAGTTCAACGATCAGGACGATACTGCGCGCAAGAAAATCGAGACCTATCTGGCCGGTTCCGAAAAATCGGATCGCCCGACACACACCCTGTGAGCTGTTCCTGACGTGGATTGTGGAAGCCATGAATTGATCGGTTCATGGCTTTTTTGTTGGGGCGGCTTTTTGAAGCGATTGCTTGAGACATGTGTTCGCACCGATAATTTTCTGAGCGGCCAGCATGATCGTCGATTCACACTGTCATCTCGACCGGCTGGAGCTCGCGCCTTATGGCGGTGAGCTGTCGGGTGCGCTCGATGCGGCCAGGGCCGCCGGTATCGGCGCGATGCTCAACGTCAATATCGATCTCGAACATGAGGCCGACGTGCGCGCGATTGCCGAAGCACATGCGGATGTGTTTTTTTCGGTAGGCGTGCATCCGTCGGAGCAGGGTGGCGAGGAGCCGACCCTGGAGCGCCTGCTGGCGCTGGCCGCACACCCGAAATGCGTGGCGATTGGCGAAACCGGCCTCGATTACCACTGGTGCAAGGGCGACACCGAATGGCAGCGCGAACGTTTTCGCGTGCACATCCGGGCGGCGCGGGCCTGCGGCAAGCCGCTGATTGTCCATACCCGTGAAGCGCGTGCCGATACCATCCGTATTCTGCGTGAGGAAAACGCACAACAGGCCGGCGGCATCATGCACTGCTTTACCGAGGATATCGCTACCGCCGAAGCGGCGCTCGCACTTGGGATGCACATCTCCTTCTCGGGTATCCTGACCTTTCGCAATGCCGAGGCGTTGCGTGCCGTGGCGCGTGCTGTGCCGCTGGAGCGGATACTCGTCGAGACCGATTCACCCTATCTGGCGCCCGCGCCGCACCGCGGCAAACCGAACGAGCCGCGCTATGTGGTCGACGTGTGTGCATTCATCGCGCAGTTGCGCGGGGTGAGTATCGAAGAGATGGCCCGTATCACAACCGACAATTTTTCCCGGCTTTTTCCAACAATTCCATTGCCCGGTTCAACTGCGCGTCGGTAAGCCAGAAATGCGGTGAGAGGCGAATGCCGCCACCACGTTCGGCGCAGATCACCCCGTCGTCTTTGAGGCGGCGGAATATTGCAGCGTGCGCGCCACTGGCATGGCGGGCCGTGATAATGCCGCTGCAAAACTTTTCTTCGCGGCGCGAGATCAGCGACCAGCCGGGCAGGGCGGCGATGCCGCGTGCCAGATATCCGGTGTTGGCCAGCACCTGCGCCTCGACGTGCGCCATGCCGATCTCTTCGAGCAGCGACAGCGACGCCGACAGGGCGTGAATGCCGAGCATGTTCGGGCTGCCGCACTCGAAGCGGCGCGCGGACTTTGCCGGTGTCCAGTCGGTGCGATTGTAATCGCCGGCGTGCTCGGCCATGTGCCAGCCGTATTGTGTCAACGTGAGCGCGTCGCGGGCTTTGGGCGTTGCGTAGAACAGGGCAACGCCTTCCGGGCCGAGCAGCCACTTGTGGCCATCGGCAATGGCGAAGTCGGCGTGGCTTGCCTGCACGTCGAAGCGCAACGCACCGACCTGCTGTATGGCATCCACACAGAACAGCGTGCCGTTGGCGCGGCATGCCGCGCCCAGGCGGGGCAGATCAAGGCGCAGCCCGGTGGCGAATTGCACAGCGCTGATGGCAAGCACCCGCGTGCGCGCATCGAGTCGGGCGATGAGTGCGGCTTCCGGGTCGTCGCCGGCGAGCGATACGCATCGCGTGACAACGCCCCGCCCCGCCAGTGCTTCCCAGGCCATGCGATTGGAGGGAAATTCCTGATCGCTGATGACAACGTTGTCGCCGGGTTGCCAACTGAGCCCGGCGGCAACCAGGGAGATGCCTTCGGAGGTATTTTTCAACAGGGCGATATCGTCGCCCGATGGCGCGTTGATAAGCCCCCGCAACTGCTCGCGCAAGCGTTTTTCAACCTGCATCCACGCCGGATAGTGAGCAGCGCCATAGCGGAGGTTTTCGGCGGCGAACATACGCACTGCCTCTGCGGTTCGAGCCGGCCAGGGCGCGACCCCGGCATGATTGAGATAGATGATGCCGGGGTCGAGAGGAAATTCGGTGCTGCAGGAGAGAATTGCCATGGTGACGGACAGGTACTTGTTGGCGGCGGCGGGTGATTATAATGCGGGCCGGGTAGCAGGAGCCTGATGGTCATGGTGGATCTCGAGAAAGCGAGCCAGAAGGCGCACGAATTCAAGCAGCGGGAGGAGGAAGTCCTGCAGGCGGCGCTTGAGTTGTTCCTGGGCCTGGGCGAGGACCGGGTGACGGTCGAGATGATTGCTGAAAAGGTCGGTATCGGCAAAGGCACGATCTACAAACACTTTGCAACCAAGGACGAAATCTATCTCCTGCTCATGATTCGTTATGAGGAGGAGATGGCGCAGATGTTCCAGCGCATCGAAGACACCCCGGAACGTAAAGAGCAACTGGCCAAGGAGTTCTTCCTGTTTCGCATCAAGGATCCGAAACGCTACATGCTGTTTGATCGCCTCGAGCAAAAACTCGTAGCGGCGCGTGCGGTGCCGGAAATGCTGGAGCGTCTGCATCGCATCCGTGCATCGAACGCCGAGAAACTCACCCACATCATCAGTGCCCGCATCAAAGAGGGCCTGCTCGAAGATGTGCCGCCGTATTTCCACGTCTGCTCCGCCTGGGCCCTTGCGCATGGTGCCGTTGCGCTGATGCAATCACAGTTTTACAACCAGGTCATTGAAGACAAGGAAGGATTTCTCGATTTCCTGCTGCAGACCGGCATCCGCATGGGTAATCGTGGCCAGTACCACAAGAAAAAGTGATGGCCGGCAAACTGTTCGCCCAGGTTGAATCACTGCTGCAGGATCGCGGCAGTAAATTGCCGCCTGTGCAGTCCTGGCACCCGCCATTTTCCGGTGACATCGATATCCATATTGCCCGCGACGGCAACTGGCACCACGCAGGCGCGCCCATGACGCGTGCAGCCATCGTGCGCCTGTTCGCTTCCATCCTGCGGCGCGAGGGCGACGAGTATTTTCTGGTTACGCCGGTCGAGAAGTGGCGCATCAGAGTCGAAGATGTGCCGTTCATTGCTGTGGATGTCGAGGCAATGGGTGAGGGCGTGGACGCCGAGCTCGTGTTCCGCACCAACGTTGGCGATCTGGTGCATGCCAATGCACTGCACCCGTTGCGGGTGCAGACCGATCCGGTCACTGGCGCGCCGTCGCCTTACGTGATGGTCCGTCATGGTCTTGAGGCGCGGATTGCCCGCAGCGTTTTTTATCGATTGGTAGAGAGTGCGGAAGCGGTTGGCGCTGACGAGGGCACCCTGTACGGAGTTTACAGCGGTGGCCTGTTTCATCCTCTGGGCGCAGGTTGAGCGCCCGTCAACCACCATGTCTGCATCTCGCCCTTGCCCTTGTTGCATACCGGGCCCGGTGTGCATGCACACGCACAGATTGACACTGGTGCAGGTAGATGGGCTTGTGGGCCATGGCTGTTGCTTTGGGCGCAGCAGGGTTGGGCAACCATGGCAGGTGTGCGCCCAGCATGGGCGCACACCTGCGGGTGCAAGTCCCGCCACAAGCTGGTCACAGCAAGTGAAGTGAAGCGCAACTGCGGAAGGGCGACCGACCGTGGGAAGGAAGCGCGGAGCGTAAACCGCGAGTCGATGAACAAGAACCGGATAGAAGGCGCGGCCAAGCAGGGCGAGCGGGCCAGAAACCGCGAAGCTCTCGTGACCAAAGCGAAGTGGCGTAGATCCGGCGAATGCGCGGTGAAGGTGTGCGTTCTTACCTGGGGAGATCTCGCCTCATGCCTGAAAGGGCGACGTGGCAGCATGGAGCGAGAAGTCAGCAGAAGCCGTAGTAGTCGATAAGACGAAGGGCCGAACGAGAAGGAGCGGTTACACGCACGATTGATGGCAGTTGTACGGCATCAGATGTCCGCGCAAGCGGAGCGGGAAATGGCAGGGCGCGGTGAAGCCGCGTTTCAAATTTCCAGCGATGAAACAACGGCCCCGCAGACGGAAGCGGCGGACGCAGGGCTGGCTTTGCTTGAGCAAATGCTGGCGAGAGGGAACATGCAGCGCGCATGGGGGCGCGTGCAGGCGAACAAAGGCGCGGCCGGTGTCGATGGTTTGGATATTCTCCAGATCAGGGAATATCTGAAAACGGCATGGCCGGAAATTCGGGAACAACTGCGGCAACGCCGCTACGTCCCGAAACCGGTGCGCCGTGTTGGCATTCCAAAATCCGACGGCGGCACGCGCGAACTGGGCATCCCGACGGTCATTGATCGCCTCATTCAGCAAGCACTGCTTCAGGTGCTGCAACCGTTGCTTGACCCGACATTTGGCTCGCACAGTCATGGCTTCCGGCCGGGACGCAGGGCGGTCCGCTGTCGCCGCTGCTCGCCAATGTCATGCTGGATGAAGTGGACAAGACGCTGGAAGCGATGGGTCATCGCTTTGAGCGCTACGCCGACGACTGCAACGTGTACGTTCGCAGTCAGAAAGCGGGAGAACGAGTGATGACTCTGCTGAAACGTACCTATGCAAAACTGCATTTGCAGATCAACGAATCGAAAAGTGCAGTGGCGAGCGTGTTTGGCCGCAAGTTCCTGGGCTACTCCTTGTGGGTAGCGAAAGGCAAAGAGGTCAAATGTGCGGCCGCCAGGAAAGCAATAGCGACCTTCAAGCAGAAAGTACGGCAACTGACGCGGCGCTCAGGCGGGCGCAGCATAGCGGACATTGTTGAACGGCTGCGAAGCTTCGTATTGGGCTGGAAAGCCTACTTCAAGTTGGCGCAAACTCCGGGTGTCTGGCGAGAGCTGGACGAGTGGATGCGTCATCGGATGCGGGCAATCCATCTCAAACACTGGAAACGCGGCACGACGATATACCGCGAACTGCGAAAACTGGGTGCCACGGAGTGGCAGGCGCGCAATGTGGCGACGAACAGCCGCCGTTGGTGGCGCAACAGCCGAATGTCCCTGAATGGCATCCTCACCATTGCCTGCTTTGAACGCCTTGGCATGCCAAGACTCTCATAACCTCAACTTCTCGAACCGCCCGGTGCGGACCCGCATGCCGGGTGGTGTGGGAGGGGACCGGCCAGCTATGCTGGCCGCCCCTATCCCGATTGCGGACGTGCCGGTTTCCGTTCGAGCCAATGGCTCACATATTGGGATAATTCGGCCCGCCGCCGCCTTCGGGTACTACCCAGTTAATGTTTTGGGCCGGATCCTTGATGTCGCATGTTTTGCAGTGTACGCAGTTCTGCGCATTGATCTGGAAGCGCTTCGAACCGTCGGTGTTGTCGACCACTTCGTACACGCCGGCCGGGCAGTAACGTTGCGCCGGCTCGTCGTACAGCGGCAGGTTTTTGGCGATCGGAATGGAAGGATCCTGTA
>JBMOOP010000036.1:0-2637 GCA_049324495.1 Pseudomonadota bacterium | reverse complement strand
GCCGAGCGGCTGGTGATCGAGATGCGCGATAGGCTCAGGAACATAGGCGCAGTCGAGGTGAAAGGCGGTACGCCGTCGTTCATTGCGGCGGCGCCGGCGACGCCGACGCAGGATGCCCAGAGCGCGCTGGAATCGCTCGGCTACAAGCCACAGGAAGCGGCCAGGGCGATAGCTGCCATTGAAAAGGCGGCAGCGGGCAACAACGAAACGGGCTTGTCCAGCGAAGATCTCATCCGGCGGGCGCTGCGCTCGCTGGCGAAAACGGGGTAATGCTGATTTATGGCGGCGCACGATTCTGACAAGGTTTCGGAAGAAACTTCCGAGGAACGACTGGTTGGCCCGGCCGTGACCGGCCGGCGCGAAGAAGCCTTTGATCGCGCCATCCGGCCGACTTCGCTTGCCGACTATGTGGGCCAGGACAAGGTTCGCAGCAAGATGGAAATTTTCATCAGTGCGGCGCGCTCGCGCGGCGACGCGCTCGATCACACGTTGATCTTCGGCCCGCCGGGCCTGGGTAAAACCACGCTCGCCAACATCATTGCCCGCGAAATGGGTGGCGAGCTGAAATCCACCTCCGGCCCGGTGCTGGAAAAGGCCGGAGATCTTGCCGCACTGCTCACCAATCTCGAGGCCGGCGACGTACTGTTCATCGACGAGATACATCGGCTGTCGCCGATGATTGAGGAAATTCTTTACCCGGCGATGGAGGACTACCAGCTAGACATCATGATCGGCGAAGGTCCTGCGGCGCGCTCGATCAAGATCGACTTGCCACCGTTCACGCTGGTGGGAGCGACGACGCGCGCCGGCCTGCTCACCTCGCCGCTGCGCGATCGCTTCGGCATCGTCGAGCGGCTCCAGTTCTACAGCGCCGCCGACCTCACCACGATCGTGGCGCGTTCAGCCGACATCCTCGGTATTGCCATGGATGCGAACGGTGCTGCCGAGATTGCGCGCCGCGCGCGCGGTACGCCGCGCATCGCCAATCGTCTGCTGCGCCGGGTACGCGATTATGCGGAAGTGAAGGCGGGCGGTGGTGTCGATGCTCTGGTGGCCGCTGCGGCGCTCGACATGCTCGAAGTCGACAGCCACGGGTTCGATGCGCTCGACCGCAAGATGTTGCTGACCATGATCGAGAATTTCGCCGGCGGCCCGGTTGGCCTCGACAGCCTCGCTGCGTCGATCAACGAGGATGCGGGTACGCTTGAGGATGTGGTTGAGCCGTACCTGATCCAGCAGGGTTTTGTGATTCGTACGCCGCGTGGCCGCATGGTGACGGCCCAGGCCTGGCAGCACTTCGGGCTGAAACCGCCGCGCGTCGGCGCCGATACCGATTTGTTCAACCCATGAGCAGCGTATTACGCGAATTCAGTCTCCTGCTGCGCGTCTATATCGAGGACACCGACGCCGGCGGTATCGTCTATTACGTGAACTACCTGAAGTACATGGAACGGGCGCGTACCGAGTGGTTGCGGGCGCTGGGATTTCAGCATTACAGCCTGCTCGACGAAGATTTCCTGTTCGTGGTGCATCGTGCTGAAATCGATTACCGGCGTCCGGCACGTATCGATGATGAACTCAGGGTGGCGGCTGCGGTCGAAAAGCTCGGTCGCGCGTCGCTGTACTTCCGGCAGCGAGTGGAAAGGACAGCTGACGGCGTGGTGCTGGCCGACGGCTTGATCAAGGTGGCTTGTGTGTCGCGTGCGCAGCTTGCGCCGCGGCCGATGCCGGACAACATTTACGCCGCAGTTCGCGCCTGGCGCGCGACCGGCCACTGATGCACGGTCAATTCATACGCTCTCTTTATAGACAGGGGAAATACGCGTGGATCAGCATTCGATGGACATATGGTCGCTCATCATCAATGCCACCTGGGTGGTGAAATGCGTGATGCTGGCGCTGGTAGCCGCCAGCATCGCCTCCTGGATCATCATCGGCAACCGGTTCCAGGTGCTGGGCGGCGCCAGCCACGCCGCGCGCGACTTTGACGACCGGTTCTGGTCCGGTGGCGATCTGACGCAATTGTTCGCACAGATAAAGAAGGCACCGAATCCGAACAGTGGTATGGAGGCGATCTTCACTGCCGGTTTCAAGGAATATGCCCGCTTGCGTAACGCACCTGGCTCGGATGCAGAAGCAGTCATGGAAGCAACACAGCGTGCCATGCGTATTGCCCTGTCGCGCGAACAGGAGCGACTGGAACGTCATCTTTCCTTTCTTGCGACGGTCGGTTCAACCAGCCCCTATGTCGGCCTGTTCGGCACGGTGTGGGGCATCATGAACTCGTTTCTGGCGCTCGCGACGGTCAATCAGGCGACGCTGCAGGTGGTGGCGCCCGGCATTGCCGAGGCATTGATTGCTACCGCTATCGGTTTGTTCGCGGCGATTCCGGCGGTGATTGCCTACAACCGCTATTCGTCGCAGGTTGATGCACTGCTCAACCGCTATGCAACATTTGCCGAGGAGTTCTACGCGATCCTGCACCGCCAGTCGCAGCAGTCGCATGCTGCACGGCACTGACCGGCAGCTGTCAGGAGGGTTGCCATGAAGCGGCAGAGCGATTTTCGCGTCGGTCTCCGGCGCAAGCCGATGAGCGAGATCAACGTCGTGCCGTATATCGACGTGATGCTCGTGTTG
>JBMOOP010000035.1:0-24051 GCA_049324495.1 Pseudomonadota bacterium | reverse complement strand
TACAATAAAATCATGTGGTTGTGTGTTTTATCCGTGGGTCTGCAGGCCTGTGATTTCTCTTGAAACAAGAGTTTTACGGACTGTTAATCCGTGGGTCGCTGGTTCGAGCCCAGCAGGCGGAGCCAATCAAACCAGCTAGTTAGGCTTGTTATTCCATGGGCGCCTCAGGGCGCCCTTCGTTTATGTGCCCGTTTCTCTTTTGCTACCCCCCCCGAAAAACTCGTCGGCGGGATTGGCTAGAGACATGAAAAGGCACAGGAGACTGATGCCGCATGAAACTCCAGCAAGTCGACAAGGACGTTTGGGTGTTCCCGGACGACGCTGTACCGCGCGAATTCGATGACGCATTCGACGCAGCACTGGATGCTTTGCAGGCAGGCAACGTCGTCATTGCCGAGAAAGCATTGCTTAACGTCATTGCGCGCTGCCCTAATCACATCGACGCACTCCACCACCTCGCCATCCTTTACCTGCAGGCCGGCCGAGAGGCCGTCGCATTTGCCTACTGGCAAGCGGCAGTAGGTGTCGGGTTACGCGCCTTCCCTGAAGAATTTTCCTGGAACCGGTCGAAACTCGAATGGGGCTTCCTGGAAAACAGGCCATTCATGCGCGCCTACCATGCCCTTGGCCTCTGGTTCTGCCAGCACGGCCACTACGCAGAAGCCATCGACGTATTCAGCAAACTGCTGGCCGTCTGCCCTGACGACAATCTGGGCGTGCGGTACATGCTGCCCGAGTGCTGGTTCGGAGCCGGAGAGCCGGTCAAGGTGGTCACACACTGTCAGGCCCATAGCGACGACGGCGGTCCGGACATCCAGTACTCGCTGGGGTTGGCGCTCGTCATGTGCGGAAAGGTGGAGTTGGCAAAGCATGTCCTGGAGGACGCGGTATCCGGGCTACCCCTGATCGCCAAGGAACTGCTCAAGAAGAGCCACCGGCGGCCAGCCTCTTATCGCGACGGATATATCTCGTGGGGCGGGGCCGATCAGGCCTATGACTACTGGCAGCGGATGGGGAAGTACTGGAAGAAGTCGGAGAAATCCATGCACCTGCTCAAGGTGGTGGCCAGGATCTGACCGGAAAGCTGCCACCTCCCAGCAGGCACCAACTGTTAACCCAGCGGCTCAGCAAATTGCCAAGCTGCCGTCATTCGTTGCTCTATCTCGCTGACAGCGAGATAGAGCCTCTCCGCCGGGCTGCCGGATACTTCGATCCAGGGCAGGCCATGCCTGTTCAACTCCTTGACGAACTGATCATGCATCCAGCTTCGGATGTGCTCGCCATCACGTAGACCGTCCTGCTCAAACGGCACGCCTCTCCACGCAGTCAGGATGTAAAGCAAACGTCTGGGAAGAAAACCGGGATCGAAAGATTCTGCGGATCGCCTGAACCCGACGTACCGCTCGTGCCAAATGCCGGTAGCGAAGGCATCGGTATCGCAAACAATCAGCGGGCTCCCACTACGCGCGGCCATTTCCTCACGCGCGGTCTGTTCCGCTGCAATGTGAATGAACTCATCTGTCTCCCACTCCACGGCATTCGGTTGTCGGGGGGTTAGCCCTTTGTGCCTATCGATGGCGCGTGCAACTGCCAGCTTGTCATGCGAATACTCGCGCCCGTATTCCGCCACCCATGGCGTCACGCCCCAATATCCCCCTTTTCGTCGGTAGTGCTTGGCAAGATCACGGGACAGGGTCGTGGTTCCTGATGACTCTGCGCCGACAACCACAACGCGATGACAGAACCATGCACGAACTTCCGGTGTGAGGAAGTGCCAGTTCGCCACTGGATCAGACCGAACAGATGTCCCGGAAACCGGATACAGATGGCGAGGGATATCTATCAATACGGACGTTGCATCAAATCGCCGGGCAAGTTCATCGCCGTAGTGTTCGGACGTGAATACCGCGTCAATACGCCCTGCCCTGCATGCCGCCGGAACTGATGATTCAAGGGAATCGACTGCCTGCCTCATCAATTCAATATGCGAGTCCCAGATGCCGGGGTCCGCGTAGTCGACGGGGACATCGTCCACAATGCCGGTCACGCGAACATGCGGAAACTCCCGGAAGGCATGTCGTAACCAATCAAGGCGCACTTGAAGTGGGATCGATTCTTGGGACGATGGCATCGCCACCACCGTCACAAAATTCGATGCGCGTGCTGCAGCACGAATCAGGTGGTGATGTCCTGCCTGTGGCGGATAGAACTTCCCGATAACCAAGCCGTGGCTGAATGGACGCTTCACGCGACTGCACCTGCTCGTACAGGCCGGCCACTTGCGGTTGCCGCTTGCCAACGACGCAAGCCGATCACGCACAGCACGAGGAATACCGCGTAGAGGGTAGCGATCAACCACAGATCCTTATGTGCGTATAGCGGAATCGATACCACGTCGACAGCAATCCAGAAGTACCAGGTCTGAAGCTTTCGCGCATTGAGTAACCACTGAGCGACCAGACTCGCGCTGGTTATGAAGGCGTCCAGTATTGGGACACTGCCTTTCAATGTAGTCAGCAAGAGGAAGAGAAAGCCTGTGCCTGCTACGACAACAGCGACACTAATGGCGACGCCACGACCAGATAGCGCCTCAATGGGGTATTCATCCCTTTTCCTGCCAGCGAGCCATTGCCACCACCCAATCACACCCAGCGTTATAAACACGAATTGCAGTGCGGTGTCAGCGAACAGGCGGGCCTCAAAGAACAGGAACATCAACAACAGGCAGTTGAGAATACCCAGCGGGAAGTTCCAGATGTTTCGTTGCGCGGTCAGCCAGACACAGATCAACCCGGTTGCAAAGCCAAATACCTCTGCCATCGACAGGGAGTTGCCCTGAAAAGTGATCGCCGGGGAATTCAGAACAGTGGCGATCCAATCGATGCTCACTCGTTTCTATCTCTTGTCAGTCCAGTTGATTCGAGTCGGAGAATATAGGCTGTCGATCTGCCTTTTCCGTCGCGCAGCATGAGACAGCCTCTCTCCAGCAGGTCAGCCAGATCCCTTGTCGCCGTAGCTTTCGAGCAACCCGTCAGGGACGCGTATTTGCTCGAGGTCATGCCTCCTTCGAATCCAGTCGGCCCAGCATCAAACATTCGTCGCAATGCCTTTTCCTGGCGTTCGTTGACCGGCGAGGTGCGCACACGATCCCAGAAGCGCGCCTTGGCCAGCACGAAATTGATGGTCGTCCCGGCATCTTCCTGCGACTCGAGCAGCCGGGCACAAAACCAGGCCAACCACTCGTTGATGTCCAGGCTGCGCGACGCCTGGTTAAGTTGCGCGTAATAGGCTTCCCGATGCCTTTCCAATGTGCTGGAAAGACTGAGCAGAACCGGCACCCCACTGTCCTGTGACAGCGCGAGCTCGATCAGCGCACGCCCCACCCGGCCATTGCCGTCATCGAATGGGTGGATGATTTCGAACCAAAGATGCGCGATCGCTGCGCGGATGGGCGCCGGCAACCGGCACGCAGGCGCTCCGCTGACGGGATGCGTTTCATTGAACCAGGCAATGAATCTCGCCATCTCCTGCGGCACCCGCTCAGGCGGAGGTGCTTCGTAGTGCACTCGCTCGCGCCCAATGGGGCCCGAGACAATGGCCATTCCTTCCGTACGCCACGCGCCCACACGCACATCGGCGCCAAGGATGCGTTTGCCATCACCCAGCACG
This sequence comes from Pseudomonadota bacterium, assembly GCA_049324495.1. GTDB lineage: Bacteria > Pseudomonadota > Gammaproteobacteria > Pseudomonadales > JADFDG01 > JADFDG01. Next base: position 20,382 of record JBMOOP010000035.1, on the reverse strand, counting down.
AGACCATGCCAGTCGAAAAGCGTGTCTGTGGTCAGCGCCTGACGGAGATCCTTGCGCACCGCCAACATCAGGCGAGCCATCCGTTCCGCCTGCGGCTCCAGGCGGCGCACATGCCGGCCAGGTTCCAACCCCAACTGCTGGCGCAGGGATGACCTGACACTTTCCCTGTCGAGCCTTTCGCCCTCAATCTGGGCGGTACTGATTGCCTCGGCAACCATGAGGTCGATTCCAGCGGCAAGCTGATCTACCTCGGCCAACCAGGAGGTACTGCCCAACTGCCAGCCGCACGCGCTGGCATAGCGTGAAACCTCCCACTGGACCCGGGCAGGGTCGTATTGGAAGTGGGGCCAAGCGGGGTCACCCAAGGACCATTCTTCGCCACGCATGAGCCGATCCCCAACCATAATCGGCTCAATTATTGCCACATTTGTGCGCCGATTAGCAAGGGCATCGGATCACCTCAGCTAACCGGTGCAGCCCGCCAGCCCCCACTCAAGGGGCATACCGGAATGTGATGGATACCCCGCCGAACGACAGTGCCCGCTGCAACGGGATAATTCCACCCGGGCTGTCAACCGCAGCCACCCCGGTGCGTTGTATGGAGGGAGACACCCCCACACACCGGAGCAAGACCATGAACAAAACACTTCCCGCCCTGCTGTCCATCACCTTCGCCCTTTCCCTCATTGCCATGAGTGCCGACGCCAGCGCCCGCGAGCGCAAGGCCAAGAGCAGCTCGCATTCCCGCACTGTTGAGCGCAGTCGTGACGGCGGCACCGCCAGCAAGGATGTCACCGGCACCACCGGCGACGGCCGCACGTGGGAAAATCACGTCGATATCACGAAGACCGACGATGGCTACATCCGCACCGCCACGCGCACCGGTCTGAACGGCGGCACCTCGGTGCGGGAAGCCGTCGGCACACGCACTGACAATGGCTGGACGAAGTCGGTGACAATCACCAACACGCCGCCACAGAATGGCGATGTCCCGAGCGAGTGAGGAGTCGATGACGCGTGACGTCTTCCGGCGAGATAGATATGTTCCTGCGCAGCGTCGAGCGCCGCGCCTACACCACGGCGCTGGTGGCGACGCGCGGCCGGCGGGAAGACGCGCTCGATATCGTGCAGGATGCGATGACCGGCCTGTTCCACAGTTACGCCGGCCATCCGCAGGAGCAATGGGGTGCGCTTTTTCATCGCGTGCTGCACTCGCGCATCAACGACTGGCATCGGCGTCGCAGCGTACGCGCACGCTTCCTGTTGCCCTGGTTCAGCGGTGGCCGCAACGAGGATGGCAAGGAAATGCCGGCGCCCGTTGCGGTGGACGAGCACACGCCGACGCCGGTCGACGCGCTCGATCGTTCGCGACGCCAACAGGTGTTCATGCGGGCGCTGCACGCGCTGCCGCTGCGGCAGCAACAGGCGTTCATGCTGCGCGCCTGGGAAGGACTCGATACTGCGCAAACCGCAACGGCCATGGGCTGCTCGGAAGGCAGCGTGAAAACGCATATGTCGCGCGCCATGCAGGCGCTGCGCAATGTGTTGGAGGAATGACATGAACAACGACGATGGCATCGACCCAAAACTGCGCCGCACTGCAACGCAATTCCTCGATGCCGAAACCGACGCGATCGACATGCGCACCCGCGTAGCCATCGGCGATGCCCGCGACCGCGCCCTCACCGCGCGCCGACCGGTATTGCTTTGGGGCGGCACCGGCATCGCGCTCGCCGCGGGACTCGCCGCGCTGGTGGTATTGCCGCGCGGCGGCATCCTGCCCGGCGAGCACGCTGTGGCTACCGTGACTGACGCCGACCGGCTTGCTGCCACGGAAGTCGCGCTGTCTTCCCCAGCGGACGCCGATATCGCGGTCGACGAAGACCTCGCCTTCATTGCCTGGCTGGAAGAAAACAATGACGCGAGTTGAAGTGTTTTCGCTCGCCCTGCTGTTGATTGCGTCACACGCGTCGGCCGCAGAGGCACTTGACCCGGAGTTCCTTGCATTTCTTGCCGACGACGCCGCGCAGCCGGCGACGCCGAAGGGCGACGAGGAATTGGTCGCATGGCTCGAAGACTGGTGGACGCCAGGTGAAAACCTGCGCGCACAGGAGAAATCGAAATGAACAGGCTCAACAAACGCAGGCGCGGCACGATGCAGGCCGCGATGATCGCGCTGTTGCTGGTCGCTGCCTTGCCGGCATTCGCCGCAGCGCCGACCTGGTCGCAGCTCGGCATGGAGCAACAACAGATGCTGGGCGGGCTGCGCGACAGCTGGGACAAGCTCCCCGATGATCGTCGCCAGAAACTGCTGGAGGGCATTGAACGCTGGCAGCAACTGTCGCCAACGGAACAGGCAAAGGCACGCGAGCGCTTTCAGCGCTGGCGCGCGCTGCCGCCGGAGCAACGCAAGCAGTGGGGCGAAAAGATCCGGCAGTTCCGCGCCCTGCCGACCGACGAGCAGGCGCGGCTGCGCCAGCGCTTCGAGTGGTTCCGGAAACTGCCACCGGAGAAGCAACAGGCATTGCGCGAAAAGTGGCAGAGCATGTCGCCCGAGGAACGCGCCGCGGTGAAGGACCGGATGGAGGACATTGCAAAAATGCCGCCGGAAGAGCGACAGGCACTGCGCAAGGAATGGCGGAAGATGACCCCCGATGAGCGCCAGCGGGCGCATGAACGGCAGCGGAGAAATCGTCGTGCGCATTGAAATGCTGCGGCCTGTAGCAGCGATCGCACTGGCGCTGGCAACTGCGCACGCCGTTGCAGATGCCGGCATCGATCTTGCCGGCAGCGGCTCGCACGAGGCGTACGCATTTGCCAGCGGCAAGGCGACGGTCGATTGGCAGGAAGTCACCGTCACACCCTGGTGGTCGAACGACGACTGGTTGCTGCAGGCGGGAATCCCCTGGCTGCAGCGTGATGCGACCGCGAGCGGCACGATCAACGTCCATCGCTGGATCGGCGGTCACTGGGTGCTGGTGCCCATCGCGGTCAGCGGTACCCAGAGCGACAGCGGGATCGGCGACAGTTACCTGCGCGCAAAACGCACATGGGCACTGCGGGAATTCATCACAACTTACGTCACCGGCGAAATGAAACTGCCTACTGGCAAGCCGGATCCGGTGACCACCAGCGTCGTGGTTGGTGCCGGCAACTATCGCACCGGTCGCGGCAGCTACTCATTCGGCAACGACAGCATGGATTTCCGGTTGACGCCCGGCGTCACCGTCGCCAACAAGAAGGTCTGGGCCACTGCCGAAGCCGGCCATATCTGGTCGAACGCCGGCGACATCCCGGTGCAGGACCGGCCGATGGCCTATGCCGGTATCGGCCTCACGCCATTTGCGTGGCTCGAAATCGCTGCAGAGTTTGATTACGAAGGTGAAGTAATCGACGGCGGCGACGCGCTGGAGCAGTGGACCTACACGCTGACGCTGAAGCCGAAACACGCGCTGGCCATCACGCTGTCGACGTATGACAGCAATGCTTCGACGTCGCCAGACAGTAACTGGTCAATAGGGGTCAGCGTCACTCTGTAGGCTCTGCTGCGGCGGGGCCTGCATGTCAGACTGCGTCATCAGTCGCGATAACCCGGATTGCGCCGATCCAGTTTGCGCAGCATCGCCGGCCACGCCAGCGCGCCGCCCATGCCGAACATCACCTTGTTCACCGCCGCCTGTGTGCCGGCGAGGATGTCCGGCGCAATGTGCACGAGCTCGCCGCCACCTTGCGCACGTACCTGCACCAGGCAGGTCGCTTCGAAGATGTACATGGCGAGAAACGCTTCCGCCGGCGACGCACCCACCGTGAGCAGGCCGTGATTGCGCAGCATCAGGAAGGTATTGGTGCCGAGATCATTGACCAGTCGCGGTTTTTCATCATCCCGCAGCGCAACACCTTCGTAATCGTGGTAGCCCAGCGACGAGAGCACGAACAGCGACTGCTGCGAGATCGGCAGCACGCCCTGTTTCTGCGCCGACACCGCGACGCCGTTGAGCGAATGAATGTGCATCACGCACAACGCATCTTCGCGCGCGGCATGGACGGCACTGTGGATGGTGAAGCCGGCCGGATTCACCGGGTACAGCGAATCCATCACTTTGTTGCCGTTGAGATCAACCTTGACCAGCGACGATGCAGTGATCTCCTCGAACAGCATGCCGTAGGGATTGATCAAGAAGTGGTGCTCCAGCCCCGGAACGCGCATGGAAATGTGCGTGAAGATGAGATCGTCCCAGCCGTACAAAGCCACCAACCGGTAGGCAGCGGCGAGATCGATGCGCGCCTGCCACTCAGCTGCGGAAACCTTTGCCTGCACATTGTTTCCCGTCATGTCATGCACTCCTCTTTCCCGTGGGTCCGACCCATCGCGCTCAATACCGCCTGCAGCGTCGCACTCGTCGTATCTTCGGCAAATGCGACGCCGACACTCACTTCATCGCCGATTTGCACCCGCACGCACGCCATCGCACTGGCGTCGCCGCCACTGCGCTCGACTTCGCCTTGCACGGCTTTCGAGAACTCGATCTGCAGCCAGCGCGACAACGTAATCCTGAAGTCACGTTCAAGCACAGACAACACGCCGCCCTTGCCGGACTGGCTGTTGATGCGGACGACTTCCTTATAGCGCCGCCCGAGATCGCGGGTCAAAATGATTCAACGAATTTCAAGCTCACGACACCAGGAACCTAGGAAAAAAACAGGTCGGTGCGACGCCCCAACGGCTCCTTCGCCAGCAGACTAAGCGGCGGTGAAAAATCATAGGCCGGCTTGCGGGTGAAGAAGGCCCGTTTGCACTCGGTGGTGGTCATGCCGGCGGCAAAGCCGTTCACCAGCACGTCATCGACAACGTGTCGAAGAATGCCGTAGCTGATCGGCAGAAATTTGTAGAAAAGCTGCGCGAGCTTGCGGCAATTGTCGATGTCGCCGCGCACGATCGCCGAATAGTCGTCATACAACGTGCGCGCGCTGCCGTTTGCGGCCAGCGCCAGCACGATTGCATTCGCCGCCATCTGGCCGGTGAGCACAGCGTTGTGAATGCCCTCACCAAGCAACGCCTCGGCCATGCCGGCAGCATCGCCAACCAGCAGCACGCGCTCGCTGCACGGCTGGTAGTACTCGCCGCCCGTGCCGATGGGAAAACCCACCAGATGCTCGATCGCATCGCCACGGATGCCCAGCCGACGCTGCACATACTCACGCAGGTGATCTTTCGAGAATCGAACCTCTTCCGGCCGCCGCGTGTAGATGCCAACGTTGAGATGATCGCCCTTCGGAAACAACCAGCCGTAGCCCTGCCCCACCACGCCAAAATCGAAGGTCAAGGGCGGCAGCGGCACACCCGCCGGCAAACGCACCACGCCCTCTATCGCCACCGCCGTGCGATCAGGAACGAAACCGCCGGTGAGTTTGCGCACCTGCGAGTGGGCACCGTCGGCGCCGACAAGGAAGCGGGCACGCAGCACGCGGCCGTTGTCGAGCGTGAGCGTGACGCCATCGGCACCCTCATCAATGCTGCGGATCGGGCCGATCTGTTCGAAACGTGCACCGGCAGTGATTGCGCGATTGAAGCACAGCGCATCAAGCTCAGTGCGCACCGTCATCGCACAGATCGGGGCCGGCGCGCGCAGCGTCGCTTCGCGCTTCAGATAGAGCGAGACGCGCATGTCGCTTTCGACCTGGCGGATCACCGGCGCGATGGAAAAACGATAGCGGCGCAACGCCTTGGTGGTGACGCCGCCGGCACAGGCCTTGAAGCGCGGAAATGCACGGCGGTCGACCAGCAGTACCGACAGGCCGGCAATAGCCAGGTCATGGGCGCAGGCGGCGCCGGCCTGGCCACCACCGACCACGATCACGTCCTGCTGCTGCACGGGCGGCTCCGGGAAGAAAAGGCATCGTAAGTATAGGCAAGCCATGGCCACAACAGGATGAACTGGCCAAAACAAGTCGCGGATCAGTCAACGCACATGCCATCCGCCAGCCTGTATCCTCGTACTGCCATCAGCCAATGGCCAAAATCGACCATGACCGGACCCACCAAGCACCCCGCTCAGGCCACTGCCTATTTCATTGCCTACCCGTCGCATCCGTCGCTGCGCAGCGACGTGCTGCAGCTGATTGCCAACCTCGAATCCGGCACGCGTGAAGCGCAGAAATCACTCGCAGCCCGCGTGCTGGAAACTGCTGCCCGCGAAGTGCTGCAGGTGATGGTCATCGATCTGGTGCAACGCCTGCAGCGTCCGGACCGGCCAAGCGCCGACATCCACAAGACGCTCCACTATCTCGACGACTATATCGGCGGCTTCTGCCGGTTAGTCAGCGGTATGTTGAGCAACGACAAGCTGATGCGAGCGATGCGCTATTTCCGCACAGTGCTGATGGACATCGACGACGCCCATGGCCAGCCGCAACCCTGGATCGGTTTTCCGGTCGACGATGCCTTCGCGACCGAATTGCGCGCAGTCTGCGCGCACCTGCGCGACGCCAACGCCCCGTACGACGCCGCCCGCACGGTGCAGGCACTGGACGCACTGACCGATGCGGTTCTGCACTCGCTGCTGGAAGCACCCCGGGATCTCATGCAGTTCGGTTTCGTGATCCGCAAGGCCGCTGACGGCGGCATCGCGGTAGCCCGCAGCGCCATGCGCGGGATGACCCATCGGAGCATTCCGTATCTGTCGGCGCGCCAGCGCCGCGGCCTCGCCGATCATATCGACAGCATGCTGCGCGAACTGCCGGCAGCACAGTACACATGAGCCGCTTGCTGCACGCACGTGAACGGCCCGGCTGCCAACGCCGGAAAAGTCCACCCCCCCGGTCATCACAAATTTACAGCCCCGCACGGGCCGCGTATCATCCGCGCCGCCCGGTACCCTTACGACCCTGATATTCAGGCAACCGCATCGTGTATCACCGCTCAACGCCGAGACGGGAGTCGCTGACGTGTCGCCGACTGAAACCCTTGCGCAGTACTGGTCCCTCGGTGTCTACCTGTTCCTCGTTGCCTTCATCTGCGCGTTCATGGTGGGCCTGCCGGTATGGCTCGGCGGCCGCACCTGGGGTCGCGCCAAGGACGAGCCCTTCGAGTCGGGCGTGGTGTCAGTCGGTGGTGCCCGGCTGCGGCTCTCCGCCAAGTTCTACCTGATCGCGATGTTCTTCGTGATCTTCGATGTTGAGGCCCTGTTCCTCTATGCCTGGGCCGTGTCGGTTCGTGAGGCCGGCTGGGCGGGATTCGTCGTCGCATCCATTTTTGCCGCCGAGCTGCTGCTCGGCCTCGTCTACCTGTGGCGGATCGGCGCGCTGGACTGGGCTCCGGCACAGCGCCGGCGCAAGGCCCGACAGGAAGCCGTCGCCTCCCCATCCATCACGCCGTCGCCCTGAGCGGGGTGTCTTCGCCATGAAATACTCACTCACCCGGATCGACCCCAACGCGGCCGATCGTTATCCCCAAGCCCGGCAGCAGGTCGACGATCCTGCCGCCGACCATGTCCATCGCAGCATCTATATGGGCAAGCTCGAAGACATGGCGCACGACGCCGTGAACTGGGGCCGCAAGAATTCACTGTGGCCGTATAATTTCGGGCTGTCCTGTTGCTATGTGGAAATGGCCACGGCCTTCACCACGCCGCACGATATCGCGCGCTTCGGTGCAGAAGTCATTCGCGCCTCGCCACGCCAGGCGGACCTGATGGTCATCGCCGGCACCTGTTTCATCAAGATGGCGCCTGTCATTCAGCGTTTGTATGAACAGATGCTCGAACCGAAGTGGGTGATCTCGATGGGCGCCTGCGCCAACTCCGGCGGTATGTACGATATTTATTCCGTGGTGCAGGGTGTCGACAAATTTCTGCCCGTCGATGTCTACATTCCCGGCTGCCCGCCTCGCCCGGAAGCTTTCCTGCAGGGCCTGATGTTGCTGCAGGATTCGATCGGCAAGGAGCGTCGCCCGCTGTCGTGGGTGGTTGGCGACCAGGGCGTGTATCGCGCCGAGATGCCGGCAGAACGCGAACGCAAGCGGGCCGAGCGCATCGCCGTCACCAACCTGCGTACGCCGGACCAGGTGTGAGAAAAAGCATGCAAACGAGTGTGAACCCATGAGCGAAGCTGCGGTTGCCGTCCCGCTCGCCGGCGCCGAACACGAGGTTGTCCGCGAACTCGCGGCGCATTTCGGCGCCGAGGCCTTCGTCTTTCAGCAAACCCTCGACAACATTCCGACACTCTGGGTGCCGCGCGCGCAGGTGAACGACGTGCTGCGCTGCCTGCGCACGCTGCCAAAACCCTACGTGATGCTCTACGACCTGTCTGCCGTTGACGAGCGGCTGCGCACCAAACGCGACGGCCTGCCGTTGGGCGATTTCACGGTGTTCTATCACCTGCTGTCGATTGATCGCGCGCTCGGCAAAGGCGCCGGCGATGTGCGAATCAAGGTCGCACTCGGCGCTGCCGACCTGAACATCCCGACCGCGCGCGATATCTGGCCGAATGCCGACTGGTACGAGCGTGAGGTCTACGATCTCTTCGGCATTCATTTCTCCGGCCACCCGCACCTCTTCCGCATCCTGTTGCCGCGCAACTGGCAAGGTCATCCGCTGCGCAAGGATTATCCGGCACGCGCCACCGAGTTCGATCCGTTCATGCTCGATGCGGCCAAACAGGATGCCGCGCAGGAAGCATTGCGCTTCAACCCGGAAGAATGGGGCATGAAACGCGGCACCGGCGACGAGGACTACATGTTCCTCAACCTCGGCCCGAACCACCCGTCCGCACATGGCGCCTTCCGCATCGTGTTGCAACTGGATGGCGAGGAGATCATCGATTGCATTCCGGATATCGGCTACCACCATCGCGGCGCTGAAAAAATGGGCGAGCGCCAGACCTGGCACTCGTACATTCCGTACACCGATCGCGTCGATTATCTCGGCGGCGTGATGAACAACCTGCCCTATGTGATGGCAGTGGAAAAGCTTGCCGGTATTACCGTGCCTGATCGCGTGGACACCATCCGCGTGATGCTCACCGAACTGTTCCGCATCAACAGCCATCTGTTGTTTCTTGGCACCTACATCCAGGACATCGGCGCAATGACGCCGATTTTCGTGATCTTTACCGATCGCCAGAAGGTCTACGACATCATCGAAGCCATCACCGGCTTTCGCATGCACCCGGCCTGGTTCCGTATTGGCGGTGTCGCGCACGATTTACCGAACGGCTGGGAAAGGCTCGTTGGCGATCTCATCAAATGGCTACCAAAGCGCCTGAAGGAATACGAAGGTGCGGCGCTGAAAAACAGTATTCTCAAAGCACGCTGTATCGGCGTCGCGCAGTACAGCAAGGACGAAGCGCTGGCCTGGGGCGTTACCGGACCGAGCCTGCGCGCCACCGGCGTCGATTTCGATTTGCGCAAGGCACGCCCTTACTGCGGCTATGAAAATTTCGATTTTGACGTACCGCTCGCCCACAATGGCGATGCCTACGACCGCTGCCTCGTGCGCGTCGAAGAAATACGCCAGAGTCTGCGCATCGTCGAGCAATGCATGAAGAATATGCCGGCCGGTTCGTGCAAGGCCGACCACCCGCTCACCTGCCCGCCACCGAAAGAACGCACGCTCAAGGATATCGAGACACTGATCACGCACTTCCTTGGCGTGTCGTGGGGGCCGGTTATGCCCGTCGGCGAAGCCTGTGTGATGGTCGAAGCAACCAAGGGCATCAACAGTTACTACCTGACGTCGGATGCATCGACCATGAGTTATCGCACGCGCATCCGGACGCCGAGCTTCGCGCACCTGCAACAGATCCCGTCCGTGATTCGCGGCGCCTTGATCCCGGATTTGATCGCCTATCTCGCCAGTATTGATTTCGTGATGGCCGATGTCGACCGCTAAGAGTGGCTGTGCAGGTGGCCCAAAAACCTGCAATGGGAAAACCCAGCCTGAAAAAGGCGCCATGCCGCGCGACAATTTTGTCTTGTCTGACGCTGAGCGCCACGCAATCGGGCACGCTATGGCGCATTACGAAGATGCCCGTGCAGCAACCATCGATGCACTGAAAACCGTGCAGAACACGCGCGGCTGGGTCAGCGATGCGGCGATAGACGCCATCGCCACCGTGCTCGGCATTCCGGCGGCGGATGTCGACGGTGTTGCCACTTTTTATAACCGCATCTATCGCCAGCCGGTTGGCCGGCACGTGATCTCGGTATGCGACAGCATCGGTTGTTTCCTCACCGGCTATGACGCGCTGAAAGACGAAATGTACAAGCAGCTCGGCATTGAGTACGGTCAGACAACCCCCGACGGTCGCTACACGCTGCTGCCGATCTGCTGTCTGGGCAACTGCGACAAAGGCCCGACTCTCATGATCGACGACGACACCCACGGCCCGGTGACACCCGCCGATGTCGCCGACTTGCTGGAGCAGTACAAATGACTGCCGTGCACCTGTCTGCGGCGAAGTCGGCCACAACCCACCCGCTTACCTGGCGCCTGCGCGACGACCGTTCGCCGCTCGATCTGCAAGCGTATGAAGCGCAGGCAGGCTATGTCGCGCTGCGCCGGTCACTCAAGGAGCTGCCGCCGGCCGAGATCCAGAAAGCAGTCAAGGATTCCAACCTGCGCGGCCGTGGCGGCGCGGGCTTTCCCACCGGCGTGAAGTGGTCGCTGATTCCGATGGGGCCGGACTCAGGCAAGAAGTACCTCGTCTGCAATGCCGATGAAATGGAACCGGGCACCTTCAAGGATCGCCTGCTGATGGAGCAACTGCCGCACCAGCTGATCGAGGCGATGATCCTCTCGGCCTATGCGATTCAGGCATACCGTGGCTATATTTTTCTGCGCGGTGAATACATCGTCGCCGCCGAGCGCCTGAACAGGGCCATCGCCGAAGCGAAAGCCGCCGGTTACATCGGCAGGAACGTCCTCGGCACCGGCTGGGATTTCGAGTTGTATGTGCACACCGGCGCCGGCCGTTACATCTGCGGCGAAGAAACAGCGCTGATCAACTCGCTGGAAGGCCGGCGCGCCACCCCGCGCGCCAAACCACCTTTCCCGCAGATCGCCGGCGCCTGGGGCAGGCCGACCATCGTCAACAACGTCGAAACGCTTTGCAACGTGCCGCACATCCTGTTGCACGGTGGCGAATGGTTCCGCGGGCTCTCGCAGGGCAAGTCACCCGACGGCGGCACCAAGCTGTACGGCATGTCCGGCCGCACCAAACGCACCGGCGTGTGGGAGTTGCCGATCGGCACCAGCGCCCGCGAGATCCTCGAAGTGCATGCCGGCGGCATGGCCGACGGCCTGAAACTGAAATGCTGGCTGCCTGGCGGCGCCTCCACGGATTTCCTGATGCCCGAACACCTCGATCTGGCCATGGATTTCGACACCATCATGAAAAACGGCAGCCGTATGGGCACCGGCCTGATGATGGCCATCGACGACCGGCAGAGCATGGTGGCGGTGGTGCGCAATCTGGAAGAGTTTTTCGCGCGCGAATCCTGTGGCTGGTGCACACCCTGCCGTGACGGTCTGCCGTGGACGGTAAAGGTTTTGCGCGCCATCGAGAAAAACCAGGGCAAGCCAGGCGATATCGAGTTTTTACAGAAAATGACCCGCGATCTGGGCCCCGGCAAAACCTTCTGCGCACACGCGCCGGGCGCCATGGAGCCGCTGCAGAGCGCATTGAAATTTTTCCGCGACGAATTCCAGCGCGGCATTCCCGCGCAGATCCCGACGACTGCGGTGAGCTAATTCGGAAAACATTGGCCATGGCAACCATCCACGTAGACGGCAAGCAATACGAAGTCGACGGCAGCGACAACCTGCTGCAGGCCTGCCTGTCGCTCGGTATCGATATCCCCTACTTCTGCTGGCACCCGGCACTGGGCTCGGTTGGCGCCTGCCGCCAGTGCGCAGTGAAGCAGTACGCCAACGCCGACGACAAGCGCGGCCGCCTCGTCATGTCCTGCATGACGCCGGCCACCAACGGCACCATCATCGCGGTGACCGACAGCGAAGCGAAAGATTTCCGCGCCTCGGTGATCGAGTGGCTGATGACCAACCACCCGCACGATTGCCCGGTGTGCGAGGAAGGCGGCCACTGCCATCTGCAGGACATGACGGTGATGACCGGCCATGCCTCGCGCGAATACCGCTTCACCAAGCGCACACACCAAAATCAGGATCTTGGCCCGTTCATCAACCATGAGATGAACCGCTGCATCGCCTGCTATCGCTGCGTGCGCTATTACAAGGATTACGCCGGCGGCACTGATCTGGGCGTGTTCGGCGCCCACGACAATGTGTATTTCGGCCGTACTGCCGATGGCAAACTGGAGAGCGAATTTTCCGGCAACCTCACCGAAGTTTGCCCGACCGGTGTGTTCACCGACAAAACCCACGCCTCGCGCTATAACCGCAAATGGGACATGCAGTTCGCGCCCAGCGTCTGCCAGGGCTGCTCGGTTGGCTGCAACATTTCGCCGGGCGAGCGCTACGGTGAACTGCGCCGCATCGAGAACCGCTACAACGGCGCGGTGAACCATTATTTTCTTTGTGATCGCGGCCGCTTCGGCTATGGGTTTGTCAACCGCAAGGACCGGCCGCGCCAACCGCTGCTGCGCCGTAACGGCCAACTGGTTGCCGTGTCGGTCGATGAGGTTGTGGGGGCTGCCGCAACCGAATTGAAACTGGCGCGTCGCATTATCGGTATCGGTTCGCCGCGGGCCACCCTGGAAGCAAACGGCGCATTGCGCACGCTGGTCGGCGCCGATAATTTCAGCATCGGCATCAGCGCCGCCGATCTCGCCCTACTGCGTTGCGCACGCGACACGCTGCTCAACGGCGGAGTCCGCACCCCGAGCCTGCGTGAAATCGAGCAATTCGATGCCGTGCTGGTGCTCGGCGAAGACGTAACCCAAACGGCACCGCGCCTTGCCCTGGCACTGCGCCAATCGGCAAAGCAAAAAGCGAAAACCGACGCTGCCGCCCGCAAGGTTGCCCAATGGCAGGCCTATGCCATTCAGGATATCGCTCAACGCAACCTGAGTCCGGTGTTCATTGCTGCCGTCGATGCCACGCGCCTGGATGACATCGCCGCCGAAACGCTCCGCGCAGCACCGGAAGACATTGCCCGTCTCGGCTTTGCCGTGGCGCACGCGCTTGACCCACAGGCGCCCTCCGTTACCGGCCTTGATGCCGGTACCGCAGCCCTTGCGCAACGCATCGCCGCTGCCTTGCTCGCCGCAAAGAAACCATTAATCGTTTCCGGCACCGGCGCCGGAAACGAAGCGGTGATTGCCGCCGCCGGCAATGTGGCCCGAGCACTGCTTGCCGGCGGGAAGAATGACGTCGGTATCACGCTGGCGCTACCGGAAGTGAACAGTCTCGGCGTGGCGTTGATTGACGGCCTGCCGCTTGAAGATGCGCTCGCAGCAGTCACGCGCCGCGAGGCTGACGCAGTGATCGTGCTGGAGAATGACCTCTATCGCCGGCTCGATGCCGCCACGGTTGATGGTGCACTCAACGCCGCCCGCAGTGTCACTGTCGTCGATCACCAACACACCGCCGTCACCGACAGGGCCAGCATCGTGCTGTCTGCCGCATCATTCGCCGAAGGCGACGGCACCCTGCTGAGCAATGAAGGGCGAGCGCAGCGTTTCTACCGTGTCTTTGACCCCTCCTACTACGACCCGGCAATCCAACTCCACGAAAGCTGGCGCTGGCTGCACGCCATCGATTGCGCGCGCCGTGATATCGCCGTTGACTGGTCGACACTGGACGACGCCACGCACGCATGCGCCGCGCAGATTCCGGCGCTGGCCGCCATTGTCGATGCCGCGCCAGCGGCAACGTTCCGCATCAGCGGCCTGAAAATCGCCCGCGAACCGCGTCGCTACAGTGGCCGCACGGCAATGCGCGCCAACATTTCCGTGCATGAACCACGGGCATCACAGGATAACGACAGCCCGCTGGCGTTCTCCATGGAAGGCTATGTGGGCCCGCTGGAACCCGGGCCGATCACACCGTTTGCCTGGAGTCCGGGCTGGAACTCGCCGCAATCCTGGAACAAATTCCAGGATGAAGTTGGCGGCCACCTCAAGGGCGGCGATGCCGGTGTGCGCCTGATCGAGCCGGCGGCAACGGCAGGCAGCTATGCTGCAAATATTCCTGCCGCGTTCGTACCGCGGCACGACACCCTGCGAGCCGCACCGCTGCACCATATCTACGGCAGCGAGGAACTTTCCACACGTTCCGATGCCATCGCCACGCAAGTAGCGGACGCCTGCATCACGCTGTCGAGCACCGACGCGACACGGCTCGCAATCGCCGACGGTGAAGCAGTGCGCGTCACCATCAATGGCGCCGTCTGCCATCTGCCGGTACGCATCAGCGCGACCCTGCCCACCGGCCTCGCCGGGCTGCCGGTCGGGCTGCCCGGTATGCCGCCGCTCAACGGCACGACGAGCGTGACGCTGGCAAAGGCGGTGGCCGCATGAATATTGCCGCACTGTACGATGCCCTGCTGGCCTGGTTCACGCCAACGGTCATTGCCGTAGTGATTGCGCTGATCAAAACGGTGGTAATTCTGCTGGCAGTGGTATTTGCTGCCGCATTCCTCAGCTTTGTCGAGCGCCGCGTGCTCGCGCTATGGCAGGACCGCCACGGCCCGAATCGTGTCGGTCCCTTCGGTATTCTTCAGCTCGCCGCCGACATGATCAAAATGTTCATGAAGGAAGACTGGACGCCACCCTTTGTCGACAAGCTGACGTTCTGGATCGCGCCGATGATCGCGATGAGTGCGCTGCTCATCGCCATGCTGGTGGTGCCGATCACGCCGACCTGGGGCGTTGCCGATCTGAATATCGGCGTGCTGTTTTTTATCGCCATGGCCGGCCTCGGCGTATACGCGGTGATGCTCGCCGGCTGGTCGAGCAACAATAAATACGCGCTGCTCGGCGCCCTGCGCTCGGCCGCACAAACCCTGACCTATGAAGTGTTCATGGGCATTTCGGCCATGGGCGTGGTGGTACTGGTCGGCTCGTTCAATCTGCGCGAGATCGTGGCGGCACAAGAAAATTGCTGGTTTGTGATTCCACAGTTTCTCGGCTTCCTGACCTTCTCGCTCGCCGGCGTTGCCGTCGCCCACCGCAGCCCGTTCGATCTGCCGGAAGCCGAACAGGAACTGGCGGCCGGCTACCACACCGAATATTCCGGCCTGAAGTGGGGCATGTTCTTCGTTGGCGAGTATGTTGGCGTTGTCGTTGTTTCGGCGATGATCGTCACGCTGTTTTTCGGCGGCTGGCTTGCCATACCCTACCTTGATTTCATTCCGCCGGTGTTCTGGTTCGTCGGCAAGGTCACATTCTTCGTGATGCTGTTCATCCTGCTGCGTGCGGCGCTGCCACGGCCGCGCTACGACCAGCTGATGGCGCTGGGCTGGAAGTTCTGCCTGCCACTGACCGTACTGAACCTGCTCGCGACCGGCGCCTGGGTGCTGTACACCAGCACGCCGGCACCCTGAGGCTGCCACTTCCGGAAAACGTACGCACATGAAAGCAATCCTCAACTTCTTCATCGGCGCCTTCAGTCAGGTGCGCAGCATGTACATGGTGTTCATGCGCGCGTTTCGCAAACGCGACACGCTGCTGTATCCGGAAGTGAAAACCTATGTGCCGCCACGCTACCGTGGCCGCATCGTGCTGACGCGCGATCCGGATGGCGAAGAGCGCTGCGTTGCCTGCAACCTGTGTGCAGTCGCCTGCCCAGTTGGCTGCATTTCGCTGCAGAAAGCCGAGGGCGAAGACGGCCGCTGGTATCCGGAATTTTTCCGCATCAATTTTTCGCGCTGTATTTTTTGTGGCATGTGTGAGGAAGCCTGCCCGACCACCGCCATCCAGTTGACGCCGGATTTCGAGATGGCCGAGTACAAGCGTCAGGATCTCGTCTATGAGAAGGAAGACCTGCTGATCAGCGGCCCGGGGAAATATCCCGATTACAATTTCTACCGCGTCGCGGGCCTTGCGATCGCCGGTAAACCGAAAGGTGCGGCGAACAACGAAGCTGAACCGATCAATGTCAGAAGCCTGTTGCCCTGAGCGCGCCGACGAGGACAACCGACGTGGAAATTGCCTTTTATACTGCTGCCGTCGTCGCCATGATTGCGACACTTGGCGTTGTCACCGGCAAGAACCCGGTGCATGCCTTGCTGTGTCTTGTAGTCTCTCTGCTCGCGGTTTCGATGGTGTTTTTCACCCTCGGTGCACCGTTCGCCGCCATTCTCGAAATGATCGTCTACGCCGGCGCCATCATGGTGCTGTTTGTGTTCGTGGTAATGATGCTCAACCTCGGTGAGCACACCGTTCGCCAGGAACAGCAGTGGCTTGCACCGGGCATCTGGCGCCTGCCGGCGCTGCTGTCGGCCGTACTGTTGTTCCAGTTGAGCATGATTATTCCGGTGTCAATGGAGCCTGCGGGCACCGTGGTCGTGACAGCGAAGCAGGTCGGCGTCGCACTCTACGGCCCGTACATCCTGATCGTCGAACTGGTGTCGATGCTGTTGCTCGCCGCGATGGTCGCGGCCTGGCACCTCGGCCGGCACGATCCAAAGGAGTGATGCCATGAACGGAATACCCATGGAGCATGGCCTTGCGCTCGCGACCATCCTGTTCGCAACCGGTTTCGCCGGCCTGCTCGTACGCCGCAACATTCTTTATGTGCTGATGTGCCTTGAAATCATGATGAATGCCGCCGCACTTGCCTTCGTCGTCGCCGGTGCACGCTGGGGGCAACCCGACGGCCAGGTCATGTTCATCCTGATCCTGGCGCTCGCGGCTTCCGAGGCCGCAATCGGTCTTGCCATCGTTTTCCAGTTGTATCGTCGCTTCCATACCCTGGACATCGACGCCGCAAGCGAGATGCGCGGATGAACCAACTTTATCTGAGTTTTGTTTTCCCGCTGGCCGGCTGGTTGCTGCTGGCGCTGTACCCGGCATTGACGCGCAAGCAGATGGCCGAAAACACTGCCGCCGCTATCGGTGTCGGTGCCATTGGCCTGTCCGCGCTGAGCGTGATTTATGCCGGCCTTGAGTTTCTCGCAACACAGCCGCCTGGCAGCATATTCACGCAGACATTGTGGACCTGGTTCTCGGTCGGTGGCCTTGCGCCGAGCATCGGTCTGCATCTCGATGGCCTGTCGTTGACCATGCTCGGCGTCATCACCGGCGTTGGCTTCCTCATCCACCTGTTCGCCTCCTGGTACATGCGTGGCGAAGAAGGCTACAGCCGCTTCTTCGCTTACATGAACCTGTTCATCGCCAGCATGGTGATCCTGGTACTCGCCGACAACCTGCTGTTCCTGTACTTCGGCTGGGAAGGCGTCGGCCTGTGTTCCTATCTGCTGATCGGCTTCTACTATCGCGAAACTGCCAACGGCAACGCTGCCGTGAAAGCTTTCATCATCACGCGCATCGGCGATGTATTCATGGCCATCGGCCTGTTCATTCTGTTCGCGACTTTCGGCACGCTGAACATCGCCGAACTGCTGGTAAAAGCACCGCTTGCCTGGCAAGCCGGTGATCCGCTGGCGCAACTGGCGGCATTGATGCTGCTTGGCGGCGCTGCTGGCAAGAGTGCCCAGTTGCCGCTGCAAACATGGCTGGCCGATGCGATGGCCGGCCCAACGCCGGTGTCGGCGCTGATCCACGCGGCGACGATGGTGACCGCCGGCGTTTACCTCATTGCGCGTACCCACGGCATTTTTGAGTTGGCGCCGAACGTGCTGCACCTGGTCGGTATCGTCGGCGCACTCACGCTGCTGCTCGCCGGTTTCGCCGCGCTGGCGCAAACCGACATCAAGCGCATTCTCGCCTATTCAACCATGAGCCAGATCGGCTACATGTTTCTGGCGCTGGGCGTTGGCGCCTGGAGCGCAGCCATTTTCCATCTGATGACGCATGCCTTCTTCAAAGCCCTGCTGTTCCTTTCCGCTGGTGCGGTGATCATTGCCACGCACCACGAGCAGGATATTTTCCGCATGGGCGGCCTGCGCAAAAAGCTACCCTTCATTTATGCCTGCTTTCTCGTCGGCGGTGCGGCACTGGCAGCGCTGCCATTGGTGACTGCCGGCTTCTATTCGAAAGACGAAATTCTCTGGGAAGCTTTCGCCAGCGGCAACGAACCGCTGCTGTGGGCCGGCCTCATCGGCGCGCTCCTGACTTCGCTGTACACCTTCCGCCTGATCTTCATCGTTTTCCACGGCAAGACAAAAACCGATGCGCACGTCGGTCACGGCGTTGCCCACTACCTGCCACTTGGCGTGTTGCTGGTGCTCTCCACCGGCATCGGTGCGTTGATCCATCCGCCGCTGGCAGGCGTATTGCCCGTCAGCCCCGGTGATCTCGCACCTGATGCCGCTACACAGGGCAGCGAACCGCAGCACCAGGTCGCGATGCTCTCCGGCGCCGTCGCGCTGATCGGCATTCTCCTCGCGGTCTGGCTGTTTCTGGGCAATCGCAGGCGGGTCACCGAACTTGCCAACTCGGCAATTGGCCGCTTTTTTTCAGCCTGGTGGCGTGCGGCCTGGGGCTTCGACTGGCTCTACGACTTCCTCTTCGTGCGCCCCTTCCGCGCCATTGCCCGGCCAGGCCGCCAGGATGGCATCAACGATGCAGCCAACCTGATTGGCGTGTTGGCGCTGCGTGCCAACACCCTATTTGTCGCCATGCAGAACGGTCAGATTCGCTGGTACGCCGCCTTCATTGGCATCGGCGCAGCCCTGTTGCTCTGCGTGCTGGCTCTCGCGTAACCGGAAAATTCCATGACACTCATCTGGCTTCTCCTCATCCCCTTCCTCGGCGGGCTGCTCGCCTGGCAGATGGAACGCGCCGGTAAGGATGCACCACGGCACATTGCCCTGGCCAGTTCGTTGCTGCTCGTTGCCGTCAGTGTCGGCCTGTGGCTGAACGGCAGCTTTACCTACAGCGCGGGCGCGCCGCACTGGTTTGCGGAATTTCGTGCCCCCTGGATTGCGCGCTTCGGTATTTCCTTCCACCTCGCGCTCGACGGACTGGGTCTGGTGATGATTTTGCTCACCGGCATCCTCGGCGCAGTCGCTGTGCTGGCGAGCTGGAAGGAAGTCACGCAGCGCACCGGGTTGTTCCACCTCAATCTGTTGTGGATTCTTGCCGGCGTCGTGGGCGTGTTTCTTGCCGTGGATCTCTTCCTGTTCTTCGTGTTCTGGGAAGTGATGCTGGTGCCGATGTACTTCCTCATCATCGTCTGGGGCCGCGACATGCCGGCGGGCCTCACCCGCGCGCAGGCAGCGACCAAGTTTTTCATTTATACGCAGGGCGGCGGTCTGCTGATGCTCTTGTCGATCGCGGGCCTGGTGCTTGCACACCTCGCGGCAACCGGCGGCTGGACCTTCGATCTCGATACCCTGCGCGGCACTCCCATGGAGCCAACCCTGCAGTTCATGCTGATGCTCGGTTTCTTCGTCGCCTTCGCGGTAAAACTGCCGGTGGTGCCTCTGCATGGCTGGCTGGCCGATGCGCACGCCGCCTCGCCAACGGCCGGCTCGGTCGACATCACCGGCCTGCTGCTGAAAACGGCAGCCTTCGGCCTGTTGCGCTTCACCCTGCCGCTGTTCCCGGAAGCGTCGCAGGATTTCGCCCTCATCGCGATGACACTCGGCGTCATCAGCATCGTCTACGGTGGCGTACTCGCCTTTGCGCAAACGCACACCAAGCGTCTGATCGCCTATACCAGCATTTCGCACATGGGCTTCGTGCTGATTGGCATCTATGCATTCAACATCATCGCCGTGCAGGGGGTCATCATCCTGATGCTCGCCGGCGCACTCTCCACTGCCGCCCTGTTCGTGATTGCCGGTCAGGTGCATGAACGCACCGGCACTTTCGAGACAGCACTGCTGGGTGGCTTGTGGTCGCGCCTGGCGCTGATCCCGGCCTTCGCCCTGTTCTTTGGCGCGGCAACGCTGGGCCTGCCGGGTCTTGGCAACTTTGTCGGCGAGTTCCTGGTGTTGTTCGGCGCCTGGCAGACCAACGCTTATCTCACCGCAGCCGCAACCATCGGCATGGTGTTGGCCGCCGTCTATGCGCTGGCGCTGATACATCGGGTGTTCCTGGGCCCGGCGAAAACATCTGCGCAACTTGCCGAGCCAACCCGACGTGAAGCCGTGATCCTGTTCTGTCTGGCGGCGTTGCTGCTCGGGCTTGGTCTTTATCCGCAACCGACCCTCGACCTTACCGCGTCAGTCGCCGCCCTGAGCATTGCGCAATGATCAACCAAGACCAGTTCATCGCCCTGCTGCCACAACTGCTCAGCAGCATTCTCATTCTGGTAGTGATGGGCCTCACTGCCATTC
>JBMOOP010000034.1:0-2696 GCA_049324495.1 Pseudomonadota bacterium | reverse complement strand
GGGGCGCGTTCTCGACCAGGTTGTTGTACGTGACTGTCCAGCGCTACAAGAGTGCCGGCAAGGTGATGGCCCGCTATGGCCTGCAGTACGCCGATGCCGATGGTGCGCGTGCGGTCACTGTTCTCGAATCGGCCGAGCCGATCATGTCGCCGACCTGGTCGCCGGACGGCAGGCAATTCGCCTACGTTTCGTTCGAATCCGGGCGCCCGGTGATTTTTATCCAGGATCGAGCCAGCGGCCAACGCCGGAAAATTGCTGCGTTTACGGGCATCAATGGCGCCCCCATGTGGTCACCGGACGGCCGGCGTCTTGCGCTGACGCTGTCGCGCGACGGCAATGCCGAGATCTATTTGTACGACCTTGCCGGCGGCGGCATGACCCGGCTCACCCACCATCCGGCGATTGATACCGAGCCTTCGTGGGCGCCGGACGGCAAATCGCTGGTGTTCACCTCGAACCGCAGTGGGGGGCCGCAGATTTACCGGCTGGATATTGCCACCGGCGCCGTGCAGCGCTTGACGTTTGAGGGCAATTACAACGCCCGGGCTCGGGTCATGCCGGATGGCAAGGCGTTGATTCTGGTACACCGTGATGCCAGTGATCGTTTCCGGATCGCGATTGCCAGTGTGGAGCGTGGCACCCTGCAGGTACTCACTGACTCATCGCTTGATGAGTCCCCGAGCATTGCTCCGAACGGGGCGATGGTGATCTACGCGACGCAATACAAGGGTCAGTCGGTGTTGGCGGCAACATCCATCGACGGGCGCGTGAAGTTCCGGTTGCCGGCGAAACAGGGTGAAGTGCGCGAGCCGGCCTGGTCGCCGTTTCTCTGACCGCGCGGGGTGCATCCGCAGCGGCCGATGGCTACGGAATTGGCTTGATTCCCCTGTGCCGGCGGAGAGGATATTCGCCGTAATACGCGTGCAAACGTCTGCTTGGTGCGTATAATTCAGCGGTTTTTGCCCTTTATCGTTCAGAGGATTCAACTTATGCGTGCCATTTCCCTGAAAGCCCTGTCTGCGCTCGTCATTGTTGCCGCCATCGCCGGCTGCGCATCGAAGAAGACCGATGATTCTGCGCAAACCACCGTCGCGCCTGCTGCCCAGACCACGCCGGTCGAGACTGCCCCGGTGCAGGCCGAGGATGTTGGCATGCCGATGGCGAGTGACACCGACATGCAACCGATGATGGCCGTCGACAGCGCGGAAGGTTTTGAGAGCAACCCGGCGAATTACACAGGCGACACCCGGACCCGTGTTGTGTACTTCGCGTTTGATCGTGCGGAAATCCCGCAGGCCGCCTATGCGACGCTGAAGGCGCATGCCAAACACCTTGCCGGCAACCCGGCTGCCCGCCTGACCCTGGAAGGCCATGCCGATGAGCGCGGGACTCCGGAATACAACGTCGCACTCTCCGAGCGTCGCGCTGCCTCGGTGGTCAACTTTCTGACCCTCAATGGCGCCAAGGCTGCGCAGATCGAGGTGGTGAGTTTCGGCGAAGAGAAGCCTGCTGAACTCGGTCACGATGAGCTGTCCTGGGCGAAAAACCGCCGTGCGGTGCTGAGTTACACAGCCAGCCAGCCGTAATACGGCACTGCCTTCCTGATGCCCGCCCCGACGCCTGCCAACGTGATGTACCGGCTGTGTTTATTGCTGCTGGTGCTTGTGGGATGGACGGCCGGCTCGGCGTGGGCCGGGCAGAGTGGGCCGGGTATTGAGGAGCGCCCGACGGTAACGCCGGGCCTTCCGGCTGCCGACGGCGCGGCGCTCCGTAGTACGGTTTCCTCTGATGCTGGCTCGTCGCCGGATATCTCCGTCACTGTTTTCGAACAGTTCCAGCAATTTCAGATGCAGATTGAGGCGTTGACCGGCCGCATTGAGCAACTTGAGCATGCGCTGCAGCAGTCCAGTGCGCAGGAGCGTGCCCGCTATGTTGATCTCGACAGCCGCATCAGGGCGCTGGAGCAGGCGGCGAAGCAGCGCCCGGTCGATGCGAGTTCGGCATCGGTGCCCGGTGCGGTCGAGCCGACCGATACCGAGCAGATCGATCCGGAGAAGGCCCAGTTCGACCGCGCGCTCTCTTCGGTGCGCGCGCAGAAATACGATGATGCCATCGATGCTTTCCAGCAGCAGCTCAAGCAGTTTCCGCGCGGCGAGCTTGCGCCGGTTGCCATGTACTGGCTCGGAGAGATGTGGCTGGTGGCGTCCCGGCCGGACGTCGCAAAGGCCGGTCGTTTTTTTCGTCGGGTTTACAACGAATACCCGAAGAGCAGCCGTGCCAGCCTGGCCATGTATCGTCACGGCCTGATCCAGTGCCAGAACGATGAAGTCCCCTCGGGCCGGGTGACGCTCAACAAGGTCATCGTCCAGTATCCAGGCTCGCAGGATGCGAAAGCGGCGGATATCGCATTGAAGCAGCAGTGCAAGTGACGCAAGCCGCAGGCTGACGCCGGCAATCGCGAACAACATCCAGCATAAGGCGCCTTCGAGCGTCACTCATGTCCGAACTGCGTATCACCGAAATTTTTCATTCGTTGCAGGGCGAGGCCCGCACCGTCGGCCTGCCGACCGTGTTCGTGCGGCTGACCGGCTGCCCGCTGCGTTGTGGTTATTGCGACACGGAATACGCCTTCAGTGGCGGCACGGTGCGCAGCATTGCCGATGTCGTTGCGGAGGTGGCGTCGTACCGACCAGCCT
>JBMOOP010000033.1:0-24668 GCA_049324495.1 Pseudomonadota bacterium | reverse complement strand
CAGCAATGTTCTGATCTCTTCCCCTGCCGTAAATCAGTGTGGGGCGCAGCACCAGCCATTCCACGCCGCGCAATTCGGCCCAACTCTGCAGCGCCGCCTCGCCTTCTGCAAGCCGCGCTGCCACACGTTGCTCGCCGGCATCCGAAGAGTTGTCCTTCACGAAACGGCTGGTGGAAGACAACGCAACGACTCTGCGCGCCCCGCAGGCCTCCAGCAGGGCAAAGTGTTCCGGGATCACCCAGATTGGCGCTGCGATGATCCAGTCACTGATCGGCCGCACGGTGTCGCCGCGATCGCCCATTTCCATCGCCGGATTCAGCATGCGCCATTCAATGCCAGGATCACGACGCGCCGTCGCAGTTCGGGACCAGGCAACGACGCCAACGCCCGACTGCACACACAACGGCAGCAGGCAATCGCCAACCAGACTGCTGGCGCCGATGATGCCGACGACGCGCTCACTCATGCGTAACCTTCGCGCCCGGCAACAGCTTGCGGGCCTGTATGCGCAACACCACGGCAGCAAAGCGCAGCCACACCGCGAAATTGATCAGCCAGCCCAGCACGCCAGGGTATTGGTGGCGAAAAAACTTGCCGTAGAAACGCATCATGCCGCGATGCTTGTGCCATTCGACAAATACCGGGCGTGCCCTGCTGCATGCACCCTGCTCGTGCACAACCGGCGCATCCGGAACAAAAAAAATTTTCCAGCCGCGCTGGCGAAACCGCATGCACCAATCGATATCTTCGCAGTGTAGAAAGTAGCCCTCATCCCACAGACCGACATCTTCCATCGCCTGGCGGCGAACCAGCATGAGCGCACCGGAAATTGCTTCCACTTCGCCCGGCCCGCCGGGCAACGGCTGTTCGTGCAGGTTGAAGTCGGAAAAATATTTCGGCCAGCGTGAGGCAAATCGGCTGAGCCCGAAGGTGCGCACGAACGATCGCCAGGGTGTTGGCACCGCGCGCCGCGCGCCGGCTTGCTCGGTGCCGTCCGGGTTGGTCAGCAGCCCGCCGACCATGCCGAGCGTTGCATCATGTTGCAGCACGGCAAGCAGACGCTGCAGCGAACCAGGTTGCATGACGCAATCCGGATTCAGGAACAGCAGGTGATTCGCCGTTGATGCGGCAATGCCGATGTTGCAGCCGGCGGAAAAGCCGAGATTGCGGCCGGTGCGGATGAGCTGCAGCCGCTCGTCCTGCGGCACTGCCTGTTGCAACAACGCCAGGCTGTCGTCCTGCGAGTCATTGTCGACGACGATAACCCGTGATGCGATACCCTGTACGGCACCGACACAGCGGGCGAGCAAGGCGCCAGCGTTGTGGTTGACGATGATGATGTCACAGTCGCTCAATGAATTTTTACTCATTCGAGTGCTCTATTACTTCGTTTCGCCAATGCTCCACCCAAGAACGCGAAGTATCGCAAGTGATGACGCCCGGCGCTCTCGCATAATGGTGCGGCGCTTTCGAAGAATGGCCGGAATTCCGCGCACGGCGTCCCATTTTGACTTTATGAGTACACCTCCATTGCCGCGCACAGTAAAAATCACGACAGACAGAATATTCAAAAGAAAATGTAATGGCAGGAAGGCCAGCAGCAATGGCAGGGGCATATCCTTGAAAAATGTCCATACCAAGTTGCGATGCCCGTGATAGAGGGTGAAATCGCTGTGTCGCCCCCCACTGGAGACGGAACCAACATGATGGACAATTGCATCTGGCACATACAGACAGGTATATCCCGCCAACCGCAATCTGAAGCCCAAATCTACATCTTCGACATAGCAAAAATAGTCTTCGTCGAAACCACCCACTTCTTCAAGTGCTTGTCGACGATACAGTGCGGCGCCAGCGCACGCAGAAAAAATTTCTGTAGGCACATCGTCATCCGGACGCTGTAAGCGACCATACCCGCGCCGGCGAACCAGTCCGGACACATGGTAGATGTCACCAATGCCATCCAGGACACCGGATACTCCATGCATCATCTGTCGACAGCCAAATGCGGCCACATCGGGCCTTGCCTCTGCCGTCGCTACCAAATGCGCCAGCCAGTCTGGTTCCGCAAAGGCATCAGGGTTGAGCAGCGCAACCAGTTCTGTGGTGCATTCGGCAAGCGCACGATTATTGGCCGCCGCAAACCCGAGGTTTTCGCCGAGATAACGGACAGTAACCCCTGGCATCTCTGCGATATTTTTCGCCGAACTGTCGGAACTGCCATTATCCATGACGAGGATGCGCGTCGGTCGATAACTCTGTTCGAGCAGACGCTCGACGCACTGCCGCAACAGTTCACCACCATTGAAATTCACGACGATAACGGTTACCCGCGAAGAGCACATCACGCAATCCAGCTCTCAGGTGCCCTGGGGAAGGTGAAACGAATAACCAGCCGATACCCAGCCAGCCGGCAGGAAGCATAACCCCGGGATGTCGGCACTGACACCTGGCATTGCCCAGTAGGGTGTGCCATCACTATCCGCGATCTGCCGGATCGCATGAATTCCAGCATCGCCAACACGATGAAACCACAACACATGGTGAACCACTGTGTCGCAACGGCGCGCGCCTGATGTTCACCGTTACCGGAAGGACCAGTGCCTGTGGCCGAGGTAGCTGGTGAACACCGGCACCACGACGCCGACCGCATGCGCAATCTCCGGCACAAACCGGTTCACGCCCATAGCCGGCAACAGGTAATACGCCAGGCCCATGCTCACCGCCCATGTCTGCAGGATCGCGACGCCGTTGACCAGCGCGAAAAACGCGGCCGAACGTTGTACGGACTGGGTGCTGTCCTTGAACACGAAGATCTTTGCCAACAGGAAGGCAGTGATCATGCCGGTGATGTAGGCGACGATCACCGCCGTCGAGAAATCGAGCCACAGGTCATACAGGATCCGCGACCCGAAATTGACCGCTGCCGCGATCCCACCGGTCACCAGAAACGCGACGAACTGCCGGGACATGAACTGCCTGATCATGCCGCGGCATCCCGCGCCATCTTGCGCCCGAGATCGATACTCTCGGAGATGCCGCGATCCTCCGGGTAGTAATAGGAGGTATCCGCAACCCACAGTCCCCGTACCGGCAAGGCGATCGGCGGCAGGTTGTCGAGGTAGCCCGGATCGCAGATCGGCTGCGCGTAGCGATAGCGGCTGGCGCGCATGTCGATGAAGTCCGCGTCGGTCAGT
Organism: Pseudomonadota bacterium; assembly: GCA_049324495.1. Taxonomy (GTDB): domain Bacteria; phylum Pseudomonadota; class Gammaproteobacteria; order Pseudomonadales; family JADFDG01; genus JADFDG01. Next base: position 21,471 of record JBMOOP010000033.1, on the reverse strand, counting down.
GCCGGATTGATCTTCTTCAAGTAGCGCCGCACCTTATCGAGAAAGACCTGGTCCGGCTCGGCGAATTTTGGGTGTTCACCGGGAATGTAGAACGGTACATAGACAACGTGGTGATCGAGCGGACGTAGATTCGTGTATTCGACGAGTCCCGGGATGTCCATGTCTGGGTCATTGATGTTGAGCCAGAAATTTCCCGTGAGCGCCTGGCGCAGCTTCACGATCACACACACCACTGCGATGTTCTTCACCGCCCGAAACTTTTGCAGCACCTCCGGCGGCAAGTCCGGCATCACGCGTGGTACGTACGGCAGCGGGATGGTACTGACGACCTTGTCGAAAAACTCAATTCCGCCGGCCGTCTCGACGCCGGCGACCTGCCCCTGCGCAATGACTACCTTCGATACCGGGCACCGCAGGCGGAATTCACCGCCGTGCCGCTCGATATCCGCGCGCATGGCCTGCAGCAGGGTTTCCGAGCCACCTTCCAAGTAGCCGAGCTTCTCCCTGAACAGGTTGTAGCGCGAGCGGCCGATGCGCCGGATTCGGCTCCAGATCCAGGCGCCCGACAGATTGCCCGCGTATTCGTAAAACTTGTATTCGAACAGTTTCCGCCACAACACCTCATATGCTTCAGCACCGACCCAGCGCCGGATCCAGCCGGTGGCTTCGACATGATCGAGCGGTCGCCAGTCGTTGCGCTTCGTGGAGAGGAACGCATGCAGGCCGTAACGGACCTTGGCGATGAAGCTGAGGCCGCGGAACGTCAGCAGAGCAATCGGGTTGCCCCAGGGCTGCAGACGATTCTGGTACCAGTATCCCATTTTCGTTTCGACCCAGCGCATGCGGTCGGCCAGCCCCAGCTCGTCGAGCATCGCGAGGAATGCGTGATCCGAAATGCAGTGGAAGTGGTAGTAACGCTCGATGGTCAACCCGTTGAAATCGAAGGCGGCGGTCATGCCGCCGATGCGATCGTCGGCCTCGAACAAAACCGGCGTATGCCCGTCGCGTGCCAGCTGATAAGCCACCGCCAGGCCCATCGGACCGGCGCCAAGCACCGCAATTCGCTGCCCCATGATCAGAACTCCAGAACCACTTTGCCGTAGTGCGGATCATTGAACGTTTCATGCACCGCCTTCGCGAAGGGGGTGCAGGGCACGCCGAAAATACCCGGCCAGTCGATCACCTCGAACTCGTCCTTCGCAATCAGCGCCGCCAACTGCTGAGTAGTGAATGGTGGGTTTTTGTCGAACAACCCCCAGACCCACAGCAGCGCGTAGAACAGCCCATAGGGAATGTGCAGGATCAACGTTTTCGCGCCGACCGTGCGCCGAATCTCACGGATGATGTCGATGTAGTCGATCCGCTCCTGGCCGGAGATGTTGTAGACGCCATGATCGATGCCGTTCTCTATGCAACTGATGATGATGTTACAGAAGTCACCAACGTAGAGAGGCTGGCGCATGTACCGCCCGTGACCCGGCACCGGGAATACCGGCACCTGCTGCATAAACCGCGACAGCCAGCCCAGGTGCTTGCGATCAAACCAACCGAACATCAGGGTCGGGCGCAGCACCGGGCAGCGCACGCCGCTCTGGCGCACCATCTTCTCCTGGCTTTTCTTGGTGTCGGTATAAAAATCATCGGCGACCGACTCCACCACCGAGGAGCTGATGTGCACCAGGCACGGCACGCTGTTCGTTTTGATCTCGTCAAGAATCAGGCGCGTGGAATCGACGTTGTTGCGTACGAACTCCTGATAGTCGTTGCCACCGATCTGCGCCTGCAGCATGACGACGATTTCCGCGCTACGAAAATGCCGCTGCCAGTCGCCCGGCTCGGCGAGGTCGGCGTATTCCACGGTGACGTCCGGCTGGATCTGTCTGAGCACTTCGAGATTGGCGCGGTGTTTGTCGAGGACGACGATGTTGGTATAGCCACGGGCCCGGAGGCGGGCGACCAGGTTCTGGCCAACCAGGCCGGCACCGCCCGGCAGCACGACTTTCCGGTTGTTCATGACTGGCAGTCTCTCCCGATGTGCGTTGTCATCGACACTAGAATTTCATGCGCCGGAAGACGAAGCCCGGCAGGTGGATGATGATCAGCATGATGTAGCGCCAGAACCAGGGCGTATAAAGCACGGCGCGATTCTTTTCGATCGCATTGACGATATCACCCGCTACCTGATCAGCGGAAACGACCAGCGCCTGCGGCAGGGGAAGGCTGCGGGTCATCGGCGTATCGACGAAACCCGGCTTGATGGTCAGCACATGCACACCGCAGCGGCCCATGCGCACACGCAGGCCGCTGGCAAACGTGTCGATCGCGGCCTTCGCCGCGCCATACAGGTAATTGCTGGCCCGGCCGCGGTCGCCGGCCACCGAGCCGATTACCGCGATCGAGCCCCGGCCCTGCACTTCGAAGCGTTGCGCCAGCCCGGTCAGACAGGCGATCACGCTTTCGCCGTTGGTACGAAATTCGCGCACCGCGTAGTCGGTGTCGGTTTCGCAGCGCGCCTGCTCGGGCAAGGTGCCATGCGCCACCAGCGCGACATCGATCTGCGCATATGCGCGCCAGGCGGCGTCGAGCATTGCCGGCAACTGCGCCGTGTCGTTGGCATCCATGACGAAGGTCTGCACGCCCGCCGCACCGCGCGCTACGAGGTCGGCGGCGACCACCTTGAGCTTGTCGGCATTGCGGGCCACCAGAAACAGGTCATCGCCACGCGCTGCGTACCGGCGGGCGACAGCCTCGGCGATGCCAGAAGTTGCGCCGAAGATCAGAATGTTCTGCGTCATGTTGTCACTCGTTTCCAGAATCGAGACATCAGTCGAGGATCACGCAGGGACTCCACTGTCTGCCACTGCGGATAGGCGTGCCGGAAATGGTCCGCGCCCATGTGGGCGTCCTTGGCCGGGTACAGTCGACCACCGGCCTCATGCACCAACGCATCAAGTTTTGCGAACAGACGCGTATTGATCGGTTCGCGTTGCGGGAAATCGAGCGCCAGCGTCACGCCTGGCATGGGGAAGGACAACAGGCCGGGCGAGGCGATGTCGCCACATTGCTTCAACACCGCCAGGAACGAGCCCGCGCCGGCGCGCGCGATCTCAGCCATCACCGCGCCTATGACCTCGCGGCCCTCGGCACGCGGCACCACACACTGATATTGCTGGAAGCCCTGTCGGCCGTAAATCCGGTTCCATTGCAGCACACCGTCCAGCGGGTAGAAAAAACTCGCGTAGCGGACCCGGCTCTCCACATCCCGCGAGCACTGGCGGTGATAGTAGAGGGTATTGAACACACGCAGGCTCAACGCGTTAATCAGCGATACTGGCGGATCGATCGGCACGGAAAGCACACTGGCGGCAGACGGTACCAACGAGCCGCTGGTCGCATGATTGCCGGCGATATAAATACCGCGGCCCGCCTGTTTGCCTGACGCCAGGCAATCGACCCACGAAACCGTGTACTCGTGCGCATCATCATGCTCTTGCGATATCGCGAAAAACTCGTCGAGGTTGCCGAAGCGGATACTGCGTTGATCGATCTCGCCGGAGACAACGCGCCGCAACTGGATCTCGACCGCCAACATGATGCCGGTGAGTCCGAGCCCCCCGACGGTTGCGGCGAACAGTTCGGGGCGCTGCTCACGCGAACACTCCACCACGCCCTCGTCGCTGCGGTACATGACGATGCGGCGGACGTGGCAGCCGAACGTGCCCTTCATGTGATGATTCTTGCCGTGGACATCGTTCGCGGTCGCGCCGCCGAGCGTCACGAAGCGCGTGCCCGGCGTGATCGGCATGAACCAGCCGCGCGGCAGCGCCATGTGGATCAACGCGTCGAGAGTGAGCCCCGCCTGGGCCAGGATGACGCCGGAATTCCAGTCTGCGGCCAGCACACGATCCATGCCACGCATGGACACGACCTCACCGGAAGCAGCGAGGCAGGAATCGCCGTAGCTGCGACCCATGCCATACGCGAGCGCGCCTTCGCCGTGCGTCGCGGCGATGTCCGCCAGCGCGTGCGGCACCTCGTCCGGCCAGGCGACCGGATGCGATTGCTGCGGCAGACGGGGATAGCGCCCCCAGGAAAGCAACGGCGCGCTCATAGCGCTGCCAACGCAAAAACAATGAGGAACGCGACGCCGCACCAGCGGCTGACACCGTCGCGCAACGCAAACACGATCGGGTCGTCGTGCATCTGGCCGCGGTGCGCGAGCAGCCACACCCGACTCAGCCAGAACAGCAGCAGCGGGCACGCCGCCCACATCCACTTCGGCGTGGCATACAGTTGCGCGGCGGCAGTGTCGTTGATGTACAGCGCCAGCACCATCACCGCGATGTAGCCCGATGCGCCGCCGAGCGACGCCAGCAGTTCGAAGTCATCCGGGTAGTAGCCGCGGCCGGCGGACTTGTCCTTGCCGCCCTTCTGGCGCGCGTCGCGCAATTCGGTGTAGCGCTTGACGAACGCGAGGCTGAGGAAGATGAACATGCAGAACGCCAGGATCCAGAATGTGACGACCAGTGTCATTGCCGCCGCGCCGGCGATGACACGCACGGTATACAGCATCGCCAGCGTCACCACGTCCAGCATCACGATCCGCTTCAGCCAGGCCGAGTAGACCAGCGTCAGAGCGTAGTACCCAGCCAGCACGGCGACGAATGCCGGCGGCAACAGCCACGCCGCCAGGCCGAACGCCGCCACCAGAAGGCCCGGGATCAGGAACAGCGCATGCAGGATCGGCAACGTGCCGGCCGCCAGCGGCCGATCACGTTTGGTCGGGTGCCGGCGATCGTCCGGCAAGTCGAGCAGATCGTTGAGCAGGTAGACGCTGGAAGCACAGAAGCCGAAGGCGACGAAGGCGATGATGCCGTTCCACAGCAGCGGCAGTTCCAGCAACCGATGGGAAGCAAGCAACGGCACAAAGATCAACGCGTTCTTCGCCCACTGGTGCACGCGCATCGCCTTGAGCAGGGTACGCAGGTAGGCCTTGCGGCCATCGAACACTTCGCCGATCTCTCCAAGCTTGCGCGCTGCGGAAAGCACACCGCTCTCGGGGTTGGCGACATGGATCACTGCGGCGCTGCGCCAGACCGAAAGGTCAGCCGACGAATTGCCGACGTATTCGTAACGCCGCTCGCCGTAGCGGTCGACAAGAAAGGCCTGCTTGCGCGACGCGGAGAGGTTCTGCTCGCCGGTGCCGAAAACCTCGTCGAAAATACCGAGATGCCTCGCAACTGCATCCGCGATGCGCTGATCCGATGCCGTCGCCAGCACCAGCACCGCGCCGCTCGCCTTGCGCTGCCGCAGCCATTCGAGCAACGGCTTGTTGTAGGGCAGGTCGCCGACGCCGGGCACGACCACGTCCGCGAGACGCCGCTTGAAGTACGCCTTGCCGCGCAGCAGCCAGAAGAACAACTCGAACACCCGCAAGGGATGCAGGCGCAGAAACAGAAAGAGGTTCTCGACCAGCATGTCGGAATTGACCAGCGTGCCGTCCAGGTCAACGACGATGGCATGGTTCGAGTGTTTTGCCGCGCTCATGGCTGCGAATCTCCGGCATTCGGCGCCAACAATATTTCACAGCCGTTGACGGTTTCGTGGATCCAGTGCGGTTCCCGCGCGAGGCGGGCATTGATGTCGGCGCGCGTGGGAAACTCGTCAGTCACCGGGCATACCGCGATGGCCGCCAGCTTCAGCCCGCCCAGATAGGACCCGGGGTTATCCCATACCTGCCGGTTCTCACGCAGGCGTGATTCGGTCGTTATGGCCTTTCGCTGCGCCTGGAACGCGACTTCGCTGCTGTAACCCTGCCCGAAGATGGCCACGCCCTCGCCTGGCTGTGTGTGTGCACGCAAGTATTGCCCGACCTCATAAGCCTGTATGGAACGGGGATCGAGCTCGCCTATGCTGCGCCTGGTCACGATGCCATATGCCGAGTTGAACACCGAAACGTTAACCAGCATCAGTATCAGCACCACTACCGGCGCAACCAGCTGGGTACCCGATACCGCCGGCAACCAGCCGCCGATGATGATCGCCAGCGACGCGAGAAGATAGACGACGCACGCGACCTGATAATACTCGTGCACGTAATGCAGATTGGTGAATATCAGCAACGGCAACATGTACAGCACGAGCGCGATCGCCGAGAGCCAGGCATAACGGCGATGCTGCCGCGCGACAAACCAGGGCAACGCCAGCAACAGTATGCCGAACAGTCCGGCCGCGTTCCAATTCAACGTACGCTCCCAGATCACCAGCGCCCAGGTTGCTGGATCGATGCGTTGCGCTAATGTCCCGAAATTCCAGGTAGCCAACTCTCGCGATGTGAGTTGCCGTCCCCAGACGTTGTGCATCTTCACGAGATCGGCGTAGTGTGCCCAGGCGAGCCCAATGGCCAGCACCGCGCCAATGACAAATGCCACCGGCAGCAAACGCCTTACGGTTTGCATACCCAAACCATGAGCACGCACATGGACGACGGTTGCGGCCATCGCCAGAAACAGCAGCACTGGCCCGGTCGTCGTCGATTTCTGCAGTACGCCGGCGGTGGCGAATACGAAGAACAAGGTGATGCTGCGCCAGCCGCCGATGCCGCGGATCAAATCGATGGCGAACGGCAAACAGGCGAGCGTGAAAAACAGCGCCGCCGTTTCAATCATGAATGTGCGGCCCCAATAGACGTTGAGCGGCGACGTCAGCAACAGTGCACAGAAAACCCAGGGCACTGCCCGAGGCAGATTGAAACGGCGGCTGATGGCGAAGGCGGGCCAGCAGCAGGCCAGCAGGAAAAGGTAACTGACGAGCCGGCCGGTCGCCTCCAGCTCAAAGCCGGTCAACGACGAAAGCGCGGCGACAATCGCCTGGTAAAGGGGAAATTCAAACGGAATCGCCCACGGAAATCCCGCCACAGGCGTCTGGTAGGCCAGTTGCCAGCCTTCTTGCATCATCCAGTAGGACGTCAACGCGGTTTGCGTCTGACGGAATGCATGCGCGTCCGCCAACGGCTGGTGAATGTAGTTCAGTGTGTAGTAGGCGGAAAACAGCAACGCCACGAAGGCGAACGTCTGCAACGCGCGCAGCGAACCGCTCGCCTGCTCGAAACGCTGCAGTGCAGCGCTGTTCTTCAGGCCGTTGAGCAATTCACGCAGGGAAAATGCGGTGCTGTTGCCCGATGGTCGCTGCTCGCTCTGGCCCGGCCAGACCACCGCCAACCGCCCGGAAAGCAGTGTCCAGACAACAATACCGCTGAACATGGCGGTGGCTGCGACATCAATCGTCAGGGCTGAATGCAGCGGCGAGAAGATCCAGACGACACCGGTATAGGTCAGCAGCGCGAACAGCGCCACGATGAACAGTGCCGGATAACGTTCATGCACCACTACCGCGCCACCGAGGGCCAGCCCAAACAGTGCCGCCTGCGGCCAATGGTGCACCACTGGCGGCGCAATGAAGCCCAGCACCAACAATAACCAGGCGATGGCGGAAACACCCACCAGCAGCAGGAACGGGGCGATGTCCCGGTTGACATCGCGCCGGCCAGCCACCGCCGCGCCCAGCAGAACCCACAGCGCAACCAGGGCAAACAGCGGCACAGCGACGTTGCCCTTCGACAACAACATGAAATCCCAGGCGCGCAACCGATCCAGCGCGCCGGCGCCATGATCGACATTCAAACCAATTTGCGTGATCGAGTGATGAATCGGCAGAAAAGCCTGCTGCAACATGATCTGCTTGAGTTCCAGCCAGCCGGCGAAACCCAGTTCGGAGTAACGGCTGATCAACATTTTCCACAACGTCAGCTCCGGGTGTCCAAAACCATAATCGCCGGTCAGCGCGTACTTGGTCACCGGCTCGACGCTGGGCAAGACAAGTTGCTTGTACAGATTCCAGCTGGCCAGCAGGGCGAGCGCGGCGGAAAAGCCCAGAATGACGCTGCGGAAGTTCTTTCGCAGCGTCCAGCCGAGGAAGAACAGGCCAAGCGGTGCGAGGAACAGTGCGGTAGAAGTGTGCGCGAGCATGCTGAATGCGCCGAGAACGAAGAACAGCAGGATCGTCACACGCAGTGCGGCATCCGGTTCACGGTCACGCGCCTGCCAGGCGAGCCCGAACGACAACAGAGCAAAAGCCGCGCCGAACGCCTTCGGCCACCCGTAAACAGTGTTGAAGATCACGAACGGCAAGCTGGCGACGAACAACAGGATCAGCATGCGGCCGCGCGCGTCGATGGTGCGGGCCAACGTCGTCAGCAACCACCAGACGGCGGGAACCCACAGCGCATTGAGCGTCAATGCTGCCACGTTGTACGCCTGAGCACGCAGGTACGTGCCGTCGTTGCCCGACTGCAGCCAACCGAACGCATCGGCCAGCAGCAAATGGGCACCTGCCATCAGCGGCGGACGATCGGTCGGCATCCAGCCGCCACCGAACAGGCCGACCAGCGAACCGCCATGCCGGATCGCATCCGCGAACATCCAGGGCAGTTCGTTGTCGGAGGACCAGGTTGCCGGCCAGAACCGGTAATTGGGTTCCCAGTGACCGACACCGTTGCCGACCATCGCCAGCAACGCAAAATATGCCAGCGCCGCACCGCCCCACACGCGGGCGCCGGGCGCCAGCAGGCGGGCCGCCTGCACTGTTGATTGCCAACCGGCGACGATATAGGCGGTCAGGATCGCCAGCGCGACGATCGTGATACTTGCGCCACCCCAGATTCCCAGCGCTTCCCGGATCGTGTCCGGATTTGCCGAATGGAGTACGCCGAGTACGCCGCTAGCCAAATAGAAAACGAACAGCGACGTCAGACCCAGCGCCGCAAGCGCGACTGGCAACGGATCGCCCTGCCAGCGCCAGCGCACCGCAAGCGCCGCGCCAGCCAGCATTACCAGCGAGAAAATCGCCAGTGCGGTGAGAAAATAGGGCAGCAAACCGAGAAAGCCGGATTTCAGCCAGGAGAGTTGTGATATCTCGAAAACCGAGCCAACCCCAACCAATGCATCCCGTTCTTTGGAGGTGAATTTCAGTCGAGCATTACCCGCACACCAGTCCGGCGACGTGACCACAACCGCCTCGACGACGCCGACATTCACGCCGCCGCGGAAAATATCCAGCCGTTGGCCGCTGTCCTCGCATTCGATGTACGTTTGGATACGACCACCGGGCGTGCGGTTGCCGCCGGTAATTGCCACTAACATATAGCGCGTCGGCCGAAACGGCCCGGATGCGACATCGAGCGTGACGTTGCCATGATCCGGTGTCCAGGTACGGAACACCTGGCCGCCAGGCGCCTCGACCGCCGAGCGTCGCAGTTGCCGGTATTGCTCCGGAAACGCCGGCAGCGGCACCTTGCTGCTCGCAGGTCCGTTCACCACCCACTCGGCGGCAGGCGTCAACAGGCGTGCGGGCGGTTCTGGATACACGGCAAGCGCGAACAGCGCCGCCACAAGCAGCATCAGGGTCAGGATCCAGGTTTTCTTCATCGCGCCACGCATGAAAGTGCTGTTCTCCGGCAACGTCCGCTCATCTCTGTGCACGCACCGGCGCCGCATAACGCGCGGCGACGCGACGCCCCAGATCGATGCCCGGGGTCTCTATGAAACGGAACACGATCTCGCTGACCAACCAGACACAGCCGATCGTGACCATCGCAGCAACCAGGAACCCGGCGAATACGCCAGGCACATGCATGGCGACCAACGCGGGCAGGCCGAGCTTGATCAGCCCGACCATCAGCAGCGGGTGCACGAGGTAGACTGAAGCTTAACTTGCCGAGCCGCCGCAATGGACCGCGCTCCAGTGCGGGCACGGACGTGATACAGACCGCCAGAATCGAGGCCCCGAAGACCATGCTCCAGACATTCCGCTCCAGATTGCCGAACGGAAGCTGCCACAACATCAGGTACAGCGGCTTCCACACCACCAACACCACAGCCAGCAGCAAGGCAACTGACAGCAACGTCCATCCGGCCAACTTGCTGCGGTAAAAATGCATGCCTTCCCAAATCCGAAAACAGGCAATGCCCGCCGCGAAAGACGGCAAGTGCGTGCCGAGGTTCATATAGGCGTAACTGCCGACATCCATGCCCAGCAACGCATTCTGGATCGCGGTACCAAGAACCAGTGCCACGATGTAGAACGCAATTGACGACTTCACGTCGTGTGCGAACAGAATGAGCACCGGGAACACCAGATAGAACAGCATCTCAATACCGATCGACCAGCCGGCCCAGACCACGCTCTCGTGAAAACCGGGAACCAGGCCAAAAAGGAACGTGACGTTCAGGAACAGTGTCTGGCTGGTAAACACCTTGTCCCAGAGTACGTAGTTCACGACCAGCCAGAGCGCGAGCATGGTGTAAAACAACGGTGCGATGCGGAACAGGCGACGCACGTAGAACGCCATGATTTCGGGCCGGCCTTCGAGCCTGCTGGCATAACCGTAGGAAAGCACAAACCCGCTCAGGGCGTAGAACAGCGGCACGCCAAGCCCAAAATGGCTGCTGACAAACCCCAGGTTCGCCGGCAGTGGAATTTTCACCAGCTCAGCCAAGTGGTAGAACAGCACCATCAATGCCGCCACGCCTCGCAACGACTCCAAGGCGCTGAGCTGTCGACCTGTTGATTGTCCTTGCTTGCTCATACCGTGAAGACGCCTCTCATCGGACTCATTGGACGACAATCCGACGACCGTTGTCGCACAGAGTCGTCTGGCCATCGATGTTGTGGACCAGATGCAGTCGATAGGTTCCCGCCGGCAGGGCCTGCACATCCACCGCCCCCGAGAAGCCCGCACGCAAGAATGCAACATTGCCACCGAGGTAACTCACCACGTCAGGGCGCTCCAGCGCTGGACGCAGCGGCGCCATCCAGGAGCTCGCGCCACCCGCTTCTGCCTCGGCACGCAGATACACGACGTCGGGCACGCGACCCAGCCGCGCATCGACGACCCAGCCGACGATCTGCACGAGAGCCGCACGCTCCAGCACAAGAGCTTCCTGTCCCCAGGGCTTGCTGTTCTGTGACTCAAGGTTGCACTCAGCGGCGAGCACCGGACTGCTGCTCAGAAACCCTTCTGGCATCGGCACGAACACGCCTTCCGCCGCCACGATAGCGGCGGGCTGCACTGGCGCCGGGCGCTCACTGCATGCGGCAAGACAAATGCATAGCGTGACGGCGACCGGCAGCCAGCCCGCCGGTTCACTACTTGCCATAAACCCTCCAGGAAGAGTCGCCACACATATGCAACGAACAGCGGTGCGCGGTAACCCGGGGCGCCCATGCTGCGTTCACCGCGTTGTAGAACATCGTTGCGTCGCCAACGTCGGCATTCAGGACGGCGACGAATTCCCGCTCTCGAATCAGGTTGTGATCCTTCTCCGTCACCCAGGTCCGACCAGTGTCCATCAGGCAGACGATGTCGTAAAAAAGGCTGATCAACATGGGGGTGGCCATCTTAACTGGCCGACCCGCCTTTTCAAACGAGAAGCCTTGATATCATGCCCGCCATGTCAACCCCGGACTCCTCATGTACCGGGTCGTCACCGACTACGGCGACAATCAGGACATGGTCTCCACCCTGACAGACACCCTCACCTTCATCGAGCACGAAACCGCCGATCCGCCCTTGCTCAGCGACGGCGCCGGGCGGGAAGCAGGAAACCGACCGAACATGAAAATCCTGGTACTTGGCGGTGCCGGCTACATCGGCAGCCACATGGTGCGCTTTCTGGCGGAACAGAACGCAGATGTCGTGGTTTTCGACAACCTCTCCACCGGCCACCGGTTCCTCGCCGGCCCTGCCACGCTGGTCGCGGGCGACATCCTCGATACCACCGCACTGGCAGCGCTGTTCGGCGAACACGGTCCTTTCGATGCCGTGATTCATTTCTGCGCCAAGTCGCTGGTTGGCGAGTCCGTTGTCGATCCTGCCCTGTATTACCGTAACAACCTCGTCGGCACCCTGAACCTGCTGGACACCATGCGCGCCACCGGCCACCGGCGCATCGTGTTCTCGTCAACGGCGGCCGTGTATGGAATCCCACATACCGAGCTGATCGATGAACTGCAACCGCTGCAACCAATCAACCCCTACGGCCGCAGCAAGTTGATGATCGAACGCATACTTGAAGACCATGCTGCGGCATACGGATTCGATGCGACGGCACTACGTTATTTCAATGCGGCCGGCGCCCACCCCGACGGCGACATCGGCGAACTGCATCAGCCGGAAACCCACCTGATCCCAAACGTGCTGAAAGCGGTACAGGGCGGCCCGCCGCTCAAAATCTTCGGCACGGACTATCCCACCGCCGACGGCAGTTGCGTGCGCGACTACGTTCATGTCTGCGATCTGGCCGCGGCGCACTGGCAAGCCATCGGCTTCATGAAAGCCAATCCCGGCATGCACGCGTTCAACCTCGGCAATGGTCAGGGCTTCAGCGTGTTGGAAGTCATTCGCTGCGTCGAACGCGTCACCGGCCGGCCCGTGCCCCGGGAAATCGCGCTGCGCCGCGTCGGCGACCCACCACGGCTGGTCGCGGATGCCACGCGTGCACGCGATCTGCTCGGTTGGCGTCCGCGGCAGACGGACCTCGAAGACATCGTCGCCTCGGCCTGGCGGTTCCACGAGCGCCACGGTTTCGGCAGTGCATGATCGATCCGCGGGCTGGCACTCTCGCTGTTTCTGGTCGAAGCCACGCGCGGCGGCAGCGGAATTTTCACGCGTTCGGCAAGGTGACTACGGTCTGCAACAACGAAAAAATGCAGATAGCTGCATCGATTCAAACCTTTGTCGAAACGACCACGTCGATGTATTCGGCGACGATACCCTGATCCACGTCAGTGATTTCCCGAATCACCGTCGGCATGCCGGCTTCCTTCGCGATGAATGCGCCGATGTCATACCCCCAGTGCATGGTGACCAGCGAACCGGAGTCGTCGATCGGGTTGCCGTGATATTCCGCCTCGCCATGCAACACGACGCTGCCGTCGGCCCGACGCTCTGCTTTGCGGAAGGAAGCCTGTGTCTTGCGGACGATCGGCACCGTGAAAATGTGGGCCCCGCCCGGCCTGAGCACGCGGGCGATCTCGCGGAACGCCTGTGCAGGGTCGAAAATGTGTTCCATCACATCCTGAGTGATGAACAGGTCGAAGGCATTGGTCGGGAACGTCAGCTTCTCCAGGTTCTCGCAACGATAGCCCGACTTGTGGTACTGGCCTGGCGACACGTCCGGGTAGAAATGCGAGCCGGTATAACGTGCGCACTGGTGGTGCAGTTTCAGACTGACGCCGCGCCCGCCGGGTGACGACTCGTGAACATCCAGTTCGCGGTAGCCCGGGTAGTACTCGGCCAGGACCCTCATCAGCGCCCGCTCACGTGGTATCGACCCGCATTTCGAGCAGAACAGGTGATCCCTGTACCAGGTTTTCGTCGCCGAGAACGTGACATCGCACTCGCAGATCGGACACCAACCCTGCCGCTGGAAGATCACCTTGTCCGTCATTCTCAGCATTCTCCTCGCCAGTTTCCGTGGTGAAAAATCCATGTCATCGATCATCCTGCCGGTATCTGGGCCTTAAGCGTCTGTATGTAGGCGGTGGCGCGCGCCGACATCTCCGTCGGAACGGCGAACTTCTCCGCCACGTATTGCTGCATGGACCGGATCTCGCTCAACTGTGACTCGTTCAGACCGCTGATCGTCACGCCTTGCGCATGGCGCCGGTGATCATTCAGCGGGCGTGGCGAAAAGCCGATTTTCCCGCCGGCGAGCATCAGCACGTATACCAGCCAGTCGCCAGCAACGCGATAGGCGCGAATCTCGTCGATGTGCCGGTCAAGGACGCCCTGAAGACGCCGGCGATCGAACAACACCGCACTGACATTGGGAATCGTGTTCTTCACCGCCAACACCGTGCGGATCTCGTCGATGCCTTCACAGACGTACGGGCGCCGCCACTTGTCGGCAGAAATATCGGCCACGTAATCAAGGTAATTGCCGGCCATAACCCGGCCTGTGCCGTCGATCTGCCGACTTTCGCAGTAACCGATCACCACGCCAGGCACCGCGAAATTACGCAGCACTGTCGTCAGAAACTGCGGATGTGCGACATCGTCTGCCTCGGCAATCCAGACCTGGTCGCCACGTGCGAGATCGACGCCCTTCTTCCACTGCGCGAATACCGAGCCGGAATTTTGCGCGTTGGAAATGATGCAGAAATCGATCGGTTGCGCAACGAGAATTTCGTGCGCGCGCGCGGTACTGCCATCGGTCGAGCAATCATCCAGAAAAATGATCTCGTAGACGGGGTAATCCTGATTGACGATGGATCCAAGCCGTTCCGGCAAGTAACGCGCGTAGTTGTAATTAGGCACGACCACGGAAACACGCTTGAGGCCAGCGCCCAGCAAGTCGAGCAGGTCGAACAGGTAGTGCCGGAAGGAGAAGCGCGCCGCGACGATTTCCTTGCCGCGCAACCCCAACGCCAAGCGCTGCTGCTCGTCACCCAGCAATTGGGCGACGGCGCCGCCGAATGCATCGACATCCGCCATGCGGACCAGCAGGCCGCCGCCGTCGGCGACGAGTTCGGTGATGCCGCCGCTGCCTTCGAAGGCAATCACCGGCACACCGGCGTCCATCGCCTCCAGCACGACTGAGGGATACGGATCTTCACGGGACGTCAACGCGAACAGGTCGGCTCCGCCGTAGAACAGGTCGGTGTCGGACTGCAGACCCGGGAATACGAAGCGGTCCTTCAGGTGCAGATGCCGCGCCAGCGTGCGCTCGATCTGCACCTGCATCGTTTGCTCCCAGTGCCCGATCCACACCCAGCGCGCGTCCGGCAGCCGCTCGGCAAACCGGATGCCCGCTTCGACGAACAGATCGATGCCCTTGCGATGATCCGCATAACCGACGCCGAGCACGATGCGGCAGTTTTTCGGCAACCTGAGCCGGGCACGCAACTGCTCGCGGTCCTCGGCAACGTTTGCCTGCGTTTTACGGCGCTTGTACAGACCCTGCGGGCGGACGACGATGGCGTTTTCCCGCAGCGGCGCGACAAGCGAGAAGGATTCCGCGACGCAACTCGCCGGAAACACCACCGCATCGGCATGACCAGCAATGGTCTTTGCCTGCTCATGCAGGCCGAGCTGGTCCAGCACGCCGCGCAATTCATGCACCAGCGCTACGCAGGTGATCCCGGCGCCCTTCAACGTGCCGAGGAAATGCCCGGACGCCGTCGTGTTGACCACGGCATGCCGGACACCGTCACGCGACAGCGCCTGCGCGAGGGCAATAGCCTCCGGGCCGCGCGGGTCGCGCCCGGCCAGGTCATGGACCGTGGCCCATTTCGCGTATTCCGTTTTCAGCGGACCGTCGCCCAGGCACACGAGATCGACGCGGAACCCGAACTCGCTACTGAATGTGCGAGCCAGGTTGAGCGCCAGCAACTGCGCACCGTGCGGATAGGCGTCGTGCGTCACCACGATAATGCGGCGCGTGGTGTCGGCGCTGGCGTTATCACTTTCACCGGCCAGCGCGTTTCGCGTCGCCTGCAGGAACGCATACCCGTAACGCGCATCTGGCTCAAGGTGCGCGCCTTCGGCCCATTCGTTCCAGGCATTGACGAAAATCAGACGCTCATCGGGATCGCTGCGATGCGCCACTGTGTCATCAATCGCGTTGATCAGCCAACGCTGGTATTCCGCCGGACTGCTGTTCTGGAAAATCGTGCCGCGATTCTTGCGGCGCGCAGTGTTGTCCCAGGACGGGCAGACGCTGCGGAACAACGTATAGCCAGGTTGGCTGTATTCCTCGCTGCGCTTCGGGAAAATCCTCCAGTCGTAGACCGTGCCCTGAAAATCCCCGAGCGTCTGTATGTCGGCGGTGATGTCCGGCGGACTGGAGTTGTTTGGCGGGAACTCGATCGCGGCGTCGAAACCGTATTCCGCCGGATCCGTTTTCTCGAACGACTGGGTGTATGCAAGATAAATCTCACCAACGCCGTTACTGCGACACCAATGACGCCAACGCATCGTCGTCTCGGCCGCGTTTGGTAGCAAGCTCGGGCGATAAACCAGCAGGAGTGGCTTGCCATTAATGCGGATATAACGCGGATCCATCATGTATTTGGCGATGTGGCAAATGAAGGCGATATCATCTTCTGGCGAATGGTTTTGAGCGATCAGAATTTCCTTATCAAGACCATCCCAGCGTCGGCTCCAGTTCTCATTGGCCCAACACAGGCAAAATGGCAGATCGAGACTGCTGTCATGCTGATAGTTTGCGATCGGCTGTTCGAGCAGACGCTTGCCGCCAAACCAGTAAAAGTAAAAGCAGAAGCCCTCGATGCCATACAACTTGGCCAGATCGATCTGACGGCGCTGTACCGCCTTATCGAGCAGGTTGTAATAACCGAGTTCCCCGGGCACATGTGGCTGGTAGTGGCCTTCAAATTGCGGCTGTGCTGGCCGCACATTAGTCCACTCAGTGAAGCCCTCGCCCCACCAGGCGTCGTTTTCCGGAATTGGGTGAAACTGCGGCAGGTAAAAACAAACTAGACGTGCCGGTTTTTTCGCCAGCGCCGGCGCCTGCAGCAACTCAATGTACTCCGTATGTGTTGCGCATGGACTGGCAGCAAGTAGTGTCGGCGGCACGCTCAACGACAACAACACAACACGCGCCCTTTTCCAATTTTGGTAAGCGCCTGTCCATGAAAAGGCAAATCCAAGCCAAGTGAAGATAAGATTTTTCAGATTGCGGCGAGTCACAGCCGAAATCGGCAGGCGCCCCCACAGGCCGCGTGCAGCACGTGATGCCGCCGCGCGCAATGAATAGTGCGGATCACCCTTGAGTATGCCGCCGACCAGGCGTACCGGGCGTGTCACTCGCCAGGACGTACTGTTGGCCATGGCGCTGATCTGGACAGATAAGCGCTTCACCTCTGCATTGCGCTGATCTAGGCACTGGGCAGTCTGTGTGTGCTCCTGCTCAATCTGTGCGAGACGCCGGGTGATCTGTGTGTGTTCCTGTTCAAGGCGGTAGATTTTCGCGATATGCTCAGCGAGATCGCAGTTCAAAGCATCAATCCGTCGGTTTCGGTCGTATGCTTCGTGCAGCAAACTATCGATCTGTGCGTCGCGGCGATCAATCGCCCGCGCAACTTCCTGAAATAGATTGTCCTTGCGTAATAATTCCTGCGCAAGATCGGCGATACGCGCGTCACGCTCGTTGACCAACATCTGGCGGCGTTCACGTTCATTGATCGCCGCACCCAGTTGATGCATTAGATCCGCGTGAGCAGCGTGTTGCTTGGCGATTTGCGTCTCACGATCTTGCACCTGTTCATGTAGATGGCGTGCACTCTGCCGCGCCGCAATGCGCTCGGCATCCAACATGTCTATACCAGGATACAACGGGCTGGCGGCGTGGATGGCTGCATCCATCCGTGCGACGATTTCGCCAACCTCCTTGGACTCCAGCGTCAGCTTGTCTTCCGCTGCCAGACGCAAGATTTCATAAAGAGCAATGACATCGGATGGAGCATGGGTGTCGTTACGCAAATCGCGAATAGAACTCGCGTCGTGACGAAGCTTGCTGTCGAGAAATTCCTCGGCGAAGGCGCGTAAATCCTTTTCCTGTGCATCCGGCATGCGCCACCCCAATTGGCGCGCCATACGCGACAGCTCGACCAGCGGTCGGTCGAGGAGCAAATCATAATCGACAATGACTCGGCGCGTATTTTCGGTTCCGATCAGCGCTGGAACGACGTGCTGCAGCCAGAGTTGGTAGGATTTTGTAGGGTGAATTTGATTACGATTTGCCAGCGATGCCGCCACGCTGGCTGGGTTGCGAATTGCAATGACCCAGGACACTTCACAATCGAGCTCGCAGAAGACAGATTGCCAGAAACCAATGAGACGGCAGGTACGCGGGTCCTTGAAACCCCATGCGCCACCCTGCTCGCGCAGACGGTCGGCGACGGTGCGTACTGCTCGAGCCTTTAATTCTCGCACTTCTGCGGTGTACTTCAGATCACTCCAGGCGGCATGAAGTTTGTCATGAGCCGAGTCGAGATGTGCGAGCAGTTGCTCATTGATCTGTAGGCAGTCAACGTCCTCCCAAAATCCTGTCGGATTATCCGGCGCAGCCGGGTGCAGCGCATCGCCCAGGCGAATACCCAGCACTTCGAGCGAACGGGCAATGACACTCGTGCCGCTGCGATGCATGCCCAGCACGACCACCACCTTGGATTGGACTTCACTCATTACTAATACGCTCCCGCCAGACCCGCTGCGCCTTCAATACGAATCAGTGACACACACCTGAAATCGACAATCGCTGTCGCCAGATCGCCGACAACCGGCAACACCCGGAACATGCATGCGTCGAGCACGCGGTGCAGATAGGTATCTTCGCCATCGGCCCCGCTGCCCATCACACCGGCATTGAGAAAATACGGCCCCGCATTGAGATTGCATGCGAATTTGAATTCGACGCTTAATGTTGTACCTGCCTCAACGATGGGTATCCCGCCACCTACACCTTGCGCCGATACCGCCCCACCCAGCTCGAGACCGGAGCCGGTCTTGATGAGCATGCCGAACCGCACGTTTGCGGCTGTAGCCGCAAACCGAACTCGGTAGCGGTAGCGGTACTCGCAACCGCGCACGAGGCAGTTCACCTTAACGCCGTCAAGAGTGAGGATTCCGAATTCATCGATGATCGCGCCGCGCGACTCATAGCTGACCGTGCTGACCGGAACCAGGTTGGCGTCGTATATCTCTTCGTCAGCTTTCGCCGGCGCGGCCTGCAATTCTTCACTCGCTTGCCCTGACTCCAACGGAAGGAATACTTCGCCACGCCGCACCTGCTCGCGTAGCACAAGCCGCCTACTCTGTGGGGCATACATGATCTTCTGGTAGCCGCCCATGACTTTTTTTGGCGGGCCAATCAACAGACTTTCGCCACCATCAAGCAATACAGCGCGATCGCACAGCTCAACGATCGTCGCGCCGGAGTGCGATACGAATAGGATTGTTGCGCCCTTGCGCTTGATTGCCTCTATGCGCGCAAAACACTTGCGCTGGAACAGCTCGTCGCCAACTGAGAGCGCCTCGTCGATGATCAGAATCTCCGGATCGACACTGATTGCAACGGCGAAGGCCAGGCGCACCTGCATCCCGCTGGAGTAGGTTTTTACCGGCTGATTGATGAAGTCGCCAATGTCGGCAAAGGCAACGATGTCGTCGTAACGCGTGTCGATTTCTGCGCGGGTCAAGCCAAGCACAACGCCGTTCAGATACACATTCTCCCGACCCGTGAATTCCGGGTTGAACCCAGAGCCGAGTTCGAGCAGCGCCGCAACCCGACCCACGGCTTGAATACTGCCGGTCGTCGGCGTCAGTGTGCCGCAGATAATCTGCAGCAAGGTGGATTTACCGCTGCCGTTCCGGCCGACAATGCCCACCGTCTCGCCCTTGCGTACAGCAAAGGAAATATCGCGCAACGCCCAAAACTCGCGAAAATACTTCCGACGTCCGCGCAACAGCATCTGCAGCAGGCGATGATGTGGCTTCTCATAGATATGGAAGCATTTGCTGATGTTCTTTATCTGGATCGCAATATCAGAGGACATCAGCAAACCCTTTGCGCGTTTTCTGGAACCAGGCAAAGCCGAGCCAGGCAACAACGGTTGAGGCAAGGAGGCATGCACCCCATTCGCTCCAGTTGATGCCATCACCCCAGACAAGCACGCTGCGACTGCTCTCGACGGTAATTGTCAATGGGCTCAACTGAACCAGTAGCCGGTATTGGTCAGGCAGCGCAGTAATTGGATAGAAAATTGGCGATAGAAACATCAATGCGGTTGTCATCACACCAACAACCTGGCCAACATCGCGTAAAAACACGCCGAGTGAAGCCAAAAACCAGCTCAGACCGAGCGTCAGCAGTACTAACGGCAGAAGCACCAGCGGAAACAGCAGCGAAGTCAGCGGAGGAATACCGAAGAATATGACGTAGAAAACTATCCACACAACCAATCCGATTACCATATGGAACAGCGCCGAGCCGAGCGCAACAATCGGTAGTATTTCCAACGGAAATACTACTCGCTTCACATAATTCACGTTGCCAAGTACAAGGCCAGGTGCGCGCTGAATGCACTCAGCAAAGAGGTTGAACACCACCAAACCCGTGAACAGAACGAGCGCAAATTCTGTTTTTGAATCGGAGCCGGCCGTCCAGCGCGCCTTGAATACGATGCTGAACACGAAGGTATAAACGACCAGCATCAGTACCGGGTTGAAAAAAGACCACAATAAGCCCAGCGCAGAGCCGCGATACCGGCCAACGACATCGCGCCTGATGAGGCTGACGATCAGCCCGCGATGCTGGCGCAGTGAAGCAATAGCAACAATTGGCGATATGCCTGGCGCCGCATGAGGATTCACAGAAGACTTTCCTGATATGCAGTCGTGATCGAAGAGAAACTCATCACCTCAAATCACCTTACCCGGATTCATAACCCCATTGGGATCAAACGCCGCCTTGATAGCGCGCAAATACGCTTGCTCCGTTTCATCCCGCGTGTAATGCAAAAACGGTTTCTTGATATTGCCCAGCCCGTGCTCGGCCGAAATCGAGCCGTTGTACTTCTGCACCGCGCCGTAAACCCAGCCACTGACCTTCTTGCACCTGGCAAGAAAATCATCACGCGTCACCGCCTCGGGCTTGAGGATGTTCAGGTGCATGTTGCCATCGCCGATATGCCCGAACCAGACAATTTCGAAATCCGGGTAGTGCGCCTGCACGATAGTGTCGACTTCCTGGACAAAGGCCGGCACGTTGGCAACGGTGACGGAAATATCGTTCTTGTACGGCGTGTATTTCGAAATACTTTCGCTGATGCGCTCACGCAGCGCCCACAAATCCTTGAGCTGTTGCACCGACTGGCTCATAACGCCTTCCAGTATCCAGCCCCTTTCAACGCCGGCTTCGAAAAGCGCCATGGCATCGCTTTCCACCGCCTCACTTGCGTTCTCGAATTCGAGCAGCACGTAGAGCGGCGCTGGAGTGGCGAATGGCCGTGGTACGCCGTGTGCGAGCACATGGCGCATGGCCTTTTCCGAGAAGAATTCGAACGCGGTAAGATCAATTCTTTCCTGCCAGGCATGCAAAACGCTCATCACGGCGCCAAAATCCGGTACGCCGAATACCAACACGGTGAGATTCGCTGGCGTACGCGTCAGTTGCACAGTCGCCTCGCAGATCAAGCCGAGCGTGCCTTCGCTGCCGATGAACAGATGGCGCAGATCGTAGCCGGTGGCGTTTTTGGCGAGGCCCTTGTTCAATTCCAGCACGTCGCCCTTGCCGGTAACGACCCTAAGACCGCTGATCCAGTTGCGGGTCATGCCGTAGCGGATCACCTTGATGCCGCCGGCATTGGTGGCGATGTTGCCGCCGATCT
>JBMOOP010000032.1:0-24719 GCA_049324495.1 Pseudomonadota bacterium | reverse complement strand
ACCAGCTGGAAGCGCGCGGGGAACGTGACCTGCGCTGCGGCGCGGGTCAGGTTTACAGCGCCGGATTCGAGCGGTTCGCGGAGCATGTCCAGTGTGCGGCGGTCGAATTCCGGTAACTCATCCATGAACAGCACACCATGATGCGCAAGTGATATTTCGCCGGGTCGCGGCATACTGCCGCCACCGACCAGCGCGGTGCCGGATGCAGAATGATGCGGCGAGCGGAACGGTCTTGCGCCAGCCAACAACGCGTGCGGGATCGGCCCGCGCAGCGAACGCACAGCGGCGGCTTCCAGCGCTTCGTCCTGCGACAGTGGCGGCAAAATACCCGGCAGGCGTGCAGCCAGCATGGTTTTGCCGCTGCCGGGTGGGCCGATCATCAGCAGCGAATGCGCGCCGGCAGCGACAATCTCCAGCGCACGGCGCGCCATGGGCTGACCGCGCACGTCGACGAGATCCGGGGCATTTTCCGTTGGTGTTGTGAAGGCCGGTGCATGATGTACCGGCAGTGGTGCAACACCGGAAAGATGACGACAGACATCAAGCAGGTGCGCGGCGCGGATTACGCGCGCGCCGGACGGCAGCGCAGCTTCGTTGGCGTTGTCGTACGGTACGATGAATTCGTGCCCGGCTCGCGCGCAGGCAATCGCTGCCGGCAGCACGCCGCGTACCGCGCGCAATTCGCCGGACAAGGCCAGCTCACCGATGAACTCGCGGCCCTCCAGCGCCGCCGCAGGCACTTGCCCGGAGGCGGCGAGGATGCCGAGCGCAATCGGCAAGTCGAAACGGCCACCCTCTTTGGGTAAGTCTGCCGGTGAGAGATTGATGGTAACGCGCCCGACCGGGAACTCGAACTTCGAGGTAACCAGTGCGCTGCGTACGCGATCCTTGCTCTCGCGCACAGCCGTTTCCGGCAGACCGACAATGGATACCGACGGCAGGCCGCCGGCGAGATGGGCCTCGACGCGCACGGCAGGTGCGTCGATACCGCGCGTGGCGCGCGTGGCGACTACAGCAAGTCTCATGAAATGGTAATCCCGCGGCTGGTGTTGCCGACATTGATGCACACCGCGCGTTGCGGTTGGCATATCGATGCATCGTGCCGGAATTACCAGGCAGGCGCGGCGGCGAATCACCGCTGCGGGTCGTGCGAGATCGTCAGCTGCGCTTGTCTTCCAACGTCGCGAGCCGGGCTTCGAGATCGCGCAATTCGTGTTCAAGTGCCTCGATCATTTCTCGGCTGCGTGCCAGTACGCGTGTCTGCGCGTCGAACTCTTCGCGGGTCACCAGCTCCAGGCGCGAGAAGGCATCGGAGAGCACGGCGCGCGCGGCACCACTGAATTCCTCGCGAGCGGCAGCGAAGCTGGCCGGCAGACTACGGGCCAGCTGTTCGGCCAGTCGATTGATGGCAGATTCCTGATTCATGCGGGCATCGTTTTCCGGCAGGCAGTTTCTGCGGCCGGCAGAATAACACGCAGCCGAGCCGGCGCCGCGCACCGTTTCGGGCTGTTGCACTTGTTTGGTGCGACATATTGGGCCCGATTCCCGTGGGGCAATTCGTAAGTGTGGCCAACTCACTGTTTTGGTGGGCTTTATGGATCAGGCATGGTTCATGCACTGGCGCGTGTACAGGCTGCATGGCGCGTCCGGACGGACCCCGGCCCGAACATGACCGCAGCGTGTAGCGCATGTAGTAGCTGTTTGTAGCGTGCAGGGATTGTAGATAAAGGATTGCAGATAGTGGTGCCGGTACAGCCGGCTAGCGAACAGGAGAGAGCCATGAAACTGGTTACAGCAGTCATCAAGCCTTTCAAGCTCGATGATGTCCGCGAGGCGCTGAGCGAGATCGGCGTACAGGGCATCACGGTGACCGAAGTCAAAGGCTTCGGTCGGCAGAAGGGTCATACCGAGCTGTATCGCGGCGCGGAGTATGTCGTCGATTTTCTTCCGAAAGTAAAGGTGGATGTGGCATGCGCCGACGATCGCGTCGAGGGTGTCATCGAGGCAATCACCAAGGCAGCGAACACCGGCAAGATCGGCGACGGCAAGATTTTCGTCAGTCCGCTCGAACAGGTGATTCGTATCCGTACCGGGGAAACCGGCAACGAAGCGATCTGAAAAACGAAGCGACTTTTTGGGAAAAAAAGAGGTGCGAAGCGTGCCTTTCACTTTTGAAATGAAGTCGCTGCATGCAGCCATTGTTCATGCCTGACCAAATTATTATTTCGCGCAAAGCGAGCGGAGGTGTCACCGTGAAACGCTTTCTGATAGCCCTGACTCTGGGCAGTGTCTTGTTCGGCGCCAGTCCTGTATTCGCCGAGAACCTGGCTGCCGCCGCGCCTGCGGCCTCCATGGCCATGGAGGCCACCCCTGCCGAAACCACCGCTGCTGTCGATGCAGTGGCGCCGGCGACCGACGCTGCTCCTGCCGACGCTGCGGCCTCGGCCGAAGCCGCACCGCCTGAGCGCAACAAGGGCGATACCGCCTGGATGCTTGTCTGCACGGCCTTCGTGCTGATGATGACCATCCCTGGCGTCGCACTGTTCTACGGTGGCATGGTGCGCAGCAAGAACATGCTGTCGGTGCTGATGCAGACGTTCACGATTTTCTGCGTGATTGCGGTGCTCTGGGTGCTGTATGGCTACTCGCTGGCTTTCACCGCCAACTCGAGCAGTGCGCTCAACCCGTTCATCGGCGGCCTGTCGAAGGCCTTCCTCAGCGGCGTCACGGTCGACTCGTGGGTGGAAACCTTCTCGAAGGGCGTGCAGATCCCGGAACTGTCATTCGTGATGTTCCAGCTCACTTTCGCGGCAATCACCTGCGCACTGATCATCGGCGGCTTCGCCGAGCGCATGAAATTCAGCGCGGTGCTGTTGTTCTCCGTGCTGTGGTTCACCTTCGCCTATCTGCCGATGGCGCACATGGTCTGGTTCTGGGGCGGCCCGAGCGCCTACGCCGACCAGAGTGGTTTCCTGTTCGGTAAGGGCGCGATCGATTTCGCCGGCGGTACCGTGGTGCACATCAACGCCGGTATCGCGGGCTTGGTCGGCGCGCTGGTGGTAGGCAAGCGCCTGGGTTACGGCAAGGTGTCTATGGCACCGCACTCGCTGACCATGACGCTGATTGGTGCGTGTCTGCTGTGGGTCGGCTGGTTCGGCTTCAACGCCGGCTCCAACCTGGAAGCCAACGGCTACGCTGCACTCGCGTTCGCCAACACCCTGTTCGCCACCGCTGTTGCAGCGTGCGCATGGACCTTCGCCGAGTGGTTCCACAAGGGCAAGCCAAGCCTGTTGGGCGGCGTGTCCGGTGCGATCGCGGGCCTCGTCGCCATCACCCCGGCCTGCGGCTTCGTCGGCATCGGCGGCGCGCTGGTGGTCGGTCTGGCCGGCGGCCTGTTCTGCTTCCTCGCAGTCACCATGCTGAAGGCGAAACTCGGCTATGACGACTCGCTCGACGTGTTCGGCGTACACGCAGTCGGCGGCATCGTCGGCGCGCTGCTCACCGGCATCTTCGTCAACCCGGCCCTCGGTGGTGCCGGCGTGGTCGACTACTCGACGCTGACTGCCGGCTACGCGGGTACTGCCGCGCAGCTCACCAGCCAGTTGCTCGCGGTCGGCACCGCAGTCGTCTGGAGCGGCGTGGTGGCATTCGTCCTCTTCAAGATCATCGACGTGGTGATCGGTCTGCGGGTTAGCGAAGAACAGGAGCGTGAAGGTCTGGATCTCGCCGAGCATGGCGAGCGGGCGTACAACCAGTAAGGCTCAACAGACGCAGTACGCGCAACAAGGAAAGGGGCCTGCGGGCCCTTTTCCATTTGCCGGCAGCGGGCGCGCACAGCTTCAGCTGATCGAGAACGCGGATGGCGTACTCGGCCAGCATACATCGTTGATCGCCAGACCCGACTGGACTGGCCCTCTAGCTATTTGCCGATGCAGAAGCTGCTGAATATCCGTCCCAGCAGGTCGTCTGCCGAGAAGGCGCCGGTGATTTCGTCGAGCACCCGCTGGGTGAGGCGCAGGTCTTCGGCAAGCAGTTCGCCGGCGCGATGATGGTCGAGCTGGGCGCGGCCATTGGCCAGCGTGGCGCGCGCCCGCAACAGCGTATCAAGGTGCCGCCGCCGTGCCACAAACGGGCTTTCACCCGCATCCCCTGCCCCGACCAACCGCTTGATGCAGGCGCGCAGTGCATCAATGCCATTGCCGTTTGTTGCGCAGATCGCGACGACGGGAACCGCGCCCGGAAGTTCACCTGCCGCCTCACCGCTGAGATCGCATTTGTTGCGCACCACCACCAACGTTTGTTGTGACGCCAGCGCCTGCACAAATTCCGGCCACAACTGTTGCGGGTCGTTACCGGGTTGCTGCGTGCTGTCGATCAGCAACAACACCAGATCCGCGTTGCGCACTTCGGCCCAGGCACGCCGCACGCCCTCCTGTTCCACCGGATCGGAGCTTTCGCGCAAGCCGGCGGTGTCGATCAGATTCACCGGAATGCCGTCGATGGCCAACTGCTCGCGCAGTATGTCGCGGGTAGTGCCGGCAATGGGCGTGACGATCGCTGCCTCACGGCCGACCAGTGCATTGAGCAGCGACGATTTGCCCGCGTTGGGCCGGCCGGCAATCACCACGGTGATGCCCTCGCGCAGCAAGGTTGCCGCACGCGTCTGCAGCAGTAGTTGATCGAGATCCCTTTCGATTGCCGTCAGCAGCGCCGCCACCTGACCGTCAGCGAGAAAATCAACTTCCTCCTCGGGAAAATCAATCGCCGCCTCGACGTAGGTGCGCAAGTGGATCAGCGTCTCAACCAGTGCCCGAATGCGATCCGAGAAAACGCCCTGCAGCGAGCGCACGGCACCGCGCGCAGCAGCTGCAGAGCGGGCGTCGATCAGATCGGCAATGGCTTCGGCCTGAGCAAGATCGAGCTTGTTGTTGAGGAAGGCGCGCTCACTGAATTCACCCGGCCGCGCCTGACGGGCGCCCAGCGCAAGGCAGCGTGCCAGCAGCAGATCCATCACCACCGGACCGCCGTGGCCATGCAGCTCGACTACGTCCTCGCCGGTAAACGAAGCGGGTGCGCGAAACGGCAGCACCAGACCCTCGTCGATTGCCTCA
The DNA here is from genome assembly GCA_049324495.1 of Pseudomonadota bacterium. Classification (GTDB taxonomy): domain Bacteria; phylum Pseudomonadota; class Gammaproteobacteria; order Pseudomonadales; family JADFDG01; genus JADFDG01. The sequence goes on along the minus strand of JBMOOP010000032.1, from coordinate 19,608 downwards.
CCGGTGTCATAACAAAACGTGGCGTAGTGGGCGAAGCGTGGTTGCAGGCGTTCGACTTCCATGCCGCTGATCGTCGCGGCGACGGCAAATGCCTGCGCACCCGAGAGTCGTACAATGCCGATCCCGCCTCTCCCGGGCGCAGTGGCGACAGCGACGATGGTGTCCGTGTCGAGCTTCACGGCATTGCGCTCACGCCTTCGCGTGTTCCTTTTCAACTTTCTTCGTGATGAACCACTGCTGGGCGATCGAGAGAATGTTGTTCACCAGCCAATACAGCACCAGGCCTGAAGCGAAGAACAGGAAGAACAGCGTGAATATCCAGGGCAGCCACTGCATCATTTTCGCTTGCATCGGATCAGGTGGTGCCGGATTGAGCTTGGTCTGGTACCACATCGAGATACCCATCAGGATCGGCAGCACGAAGTACGGATCCATCGCCGACAGATCCTTTATCCAGAAAACGAACGGCGCCTGCCGCAATTCCACTGACTCCATCAATACCCAGTACAGGGCGATGAAAACCGGCATCTGGATGAGGATCGGCAAACAACCGCCGAGCGGATTGATTTTTTCCTTGCGGTAAAGTGCCAGCATTTCCTGCGACTGCTTTTGACGATCGTTCTTGTACTCGTCGCGAATGCGCGTCAGTTCCGGCGTAACCCGGCGCATGTGTGCCATCGAGCGATAGCTGATGTGTGAGGGGTAGAAGAACAGCGCTTTCACCAGCACCGTCAGCAAAATGATGGCAACGCCCCAGTTGCCGAAAATCTGCTCGATGTGCGTAAGCAGCCACAGCAAGGGCTGTGAGATGAACCAAAACCAGCCGTAATCAACGGTGAGATCGAGGCCTTTGGAAATTTTCTTCAGGTGATCCTGAATCTTTGGCCCGGCATAGAAGCCGGCACCGATTTCCTGCATGGTCCCTGGCGCGACGGTGACCTGGGGTGATGTGAAACCAAAGAGGTACGTGCGGTCTTCCTTGCGATAACGGGTTGTGAAGTTGTTGATCTGATCCTGCGGTGGTATCCAGGCGCCGATGAAGTAGTGCTGGATGAATGCGATCCAGCCGCCCTTGGCTTCAAGTTTAACCGGGGCTTCCTCAATATCCGAGAGCTGTGCCTTGTTGTAGACAGCCTCGTTGCTGTAATACGCAGCGCCCAGATAGGTTGGCGATGTGCTGAAGAACCCGCCACCACCCGGATGTGACGGATCACCGGAGCCATCCCGTTTCAGTTGCCCGAACATCAACCCGGTCCAAAGCTCGGTACTGCCGTTGTGGACTCGCCAGAAAACATCAACCAGGTAATCGCCGCGCCGGAACCGATATACCTTCTCGATCGCGATGCCGTTCTGCTCGGGCAGGCTGAGTACAACCTCGAGCGTGTCCTTGCCATCGTCGAGTGCGAAGTGATTTGTTCTTGTGGTGTAGTTTGCCCGTGTGGTGCCGGCATCTATCGTCGGGCCCTGTGTGACAACCAATCCGCTTTGGGCAAGATAGGTTGTCGCGCCTGTAGTCATCAACTGAACGTGGCTGTCGGGCGTGTTCAATGCTTGCGGATATTTTGGCAAGGTCAACCGGGTGATGTCGCCGCCGTACAAATCGATTTCGAGGTTGAGAACGTCGGTTCGTACGCTCACGACCCGGCTTGTTTGTGGTGTGAGCGCTTCCGGAACGGCCGGGACCACCGGAATAGCCGGTACGTCTGCCAGATCACCTGATTCTGTCGTCGATGTAATTACGGGCGTTTGCGTGCCAGCCTGGGTGTTTCCTGCGGGCGGTGTTGCTGCCTGGTTGATCGTGGCGTTTTGACCGTATTCGTTCTGCCAGGAAACGAACAGCAACCAGGAAACGACCAGTAAGGCGACAATCAGGATATTGCGCTGGAGATCCATACAGGGTTCCGCGTGAAATTGATCGAAGGATTCGCGATGTGTTCAGTGTGTTGCATCGGGTTACACAGATTTTTCGTCAAGGCAGCCGTTTGGCCGCAAGGTGCAGAAACTGACGATCGATGGCCCTGCGCAACGTGGAGTTGTCGTGTGCTGTGAGTCCGTCGCGGGCCATGACGACGATATCGAGTCCAGCAAGGGGCGCCTGTTGCCGCCGGAAGGCCTCGCGCATGATACGTTTGATGCGGTTTCTTGCAACCGCATGTGGAACCCGCCGTTTGGGCAACACAAAGCCGATACGGGCAACAAGGAGGTTGTTTTCACGGGCAAGCAACACAAAGCCATCCTGGGAAGCACGCAGAGTCGGTGCGTCCATCACGCACTTGAAGTCCCGGGGGGTGAGCAACCGGTGCAGACGATGGAAAGCCAGTTTACGCATGGGCCAGAAACAACGAAGCCACCGCAGCGGGTGGCTTTGTGTCGATCAACCGGATTGTCAGGCGTCAGACTGTCGTCAGCCGCTTGCGGCCTTTCGCACGACGACGCTTGATCACGAGTCGGCCGTTTTTGGTCGCCATGCGCGCCCGAAAGCCATGCGTGCGGGCGCGGTGCAGGTTGCTTGGCTGGAAAGTACGTTTGGTCGACATGACACGAAACCTTGATGGGCGTTGTCACCCGGCGGGTTCCAGGTGACAGGGGCGCGAATATTAGCGATACGTCAGGTGAGTGTCAAAGGTTCTTGGTAACCCGCTTCCAGAAGGCCGGGATACTGCTCTTGCTCTTGTTTTTCTTTTATAAAGAATCCAAAGAAGATAGAAGCAGTAGTAGTAATAAGCTTCGCCTTGAGTTGTGGAGAACTGGCTCAACTGGCTGATCTGAAAAGGGAAAAACCACCTTGCAAGTCCGTGTGTAAAGCCCGTTTCAGGGTTGTATCTGCCTTGTATTGGTGCGGGATGGAATGTTGACAGATTAACCTCTGGAATTACCCTGAGGTTACCCCACCAAAACCATCAACATATCCACAACTTAAAAACCGCTTGTTCTGTGGATAACTACAGATCACCTGTCTAGAATGCCCCGCCTCACCACCAATAATCGAATCGGTTGGGTGTGGTCCAAAGAACAGGAAGGTTCGTGGGGTTGCCGTGATCTGGGAAAGTTGTCTCGATCGTCTTCAGGATGAGTTGCCATCGCAGCAGTTCAATATGTGGTTGCGCCCGCTGCAGCCGGACTGGGATGTCTCTTCGCATCGTCTTCGCCTGTTCGCACCCAATCGTTTCGTGCTTGAGTGGGTTAATGAGAAATACCTGACCCGGATACGTGAGCTCGTCAATGAGCTTGACGGTAACCTGGCGCAGGTCAACGTCGAGGTTGGCAACCGGCCAAGGGAGACGAAACCTGCGGCGCCAATAGCCGTACTAACATCGACGCCGACTGCCGCTGCGGGGACGCGTAGCGGGATTCCGGCACCGAAGGCGATCGCCGTTGAAGAGCGCAAGGCGGATGGATTGCCGGCGCCCTATCGCCATGGCTTGGATTCCCGCTCCACCTTCGAGAATTTTGTCGCGGGTAAATCCAACGACATGGCCCGTGCGGCAGCACAGCAAGTGGCTGAAAACCCGGGCAAAGGCTATAACCCGTTGTTCATCTATGGGGGTGTGGGCTTGGGCAAGACGCACCTGATGCATGCCGTTGGCAATGCCATGCTGATACGTAATCCCGCCGCAAGGATTGTCTACCTGCAGTCCGAACGGTTCGTGAACGAGATGATCCGGGCGGTGCAGACCCACACCATGAACGAGTTCAAGCGGCACTACCGTTCGGTGGATGCCCTGCTGATCGACGACATCCAGTTCTTTGTGGGCAAGCCGCAATCGCAGGAAGAATTCTTCCACACGTTCAATGCACTGGTTGATGGCGGCCAGCAGATCATCCTCACATCCGACCGTTTCCCAAAGGAAATCGAAGGCCTTGAGGAACGCCTGAAGTCGCGTTTCGGGTGGGGTCTTACCGTTCAGGTGGAACCGCCGGAACTGGAGACGCGGGTCGCCATCCTGGTGCGCAAGGCCGACGATGTCGGGATTTCTCTGCCACACGAGATCGCTTTTTTCATTGCCCAAAAAATCCGCGGCAATGTTCGGGAGCTTGAAGGCGCGTTGCGGCGCGTAATCGCCCATGCGAACTTCAAAGGTCAGCCGATCACCGCCGATCTTGCGCGCGATGCCTTGCGCGATTTGCTGGCAATGCAGGCAAGACTGATCAGCATTGACAACATTCAGCGCACGGTGGCGGAGTACTACAAGATCAAGATTTCGGATCTGCTTTCGCCCAAGCGCAATCGCTCGGTGGCAAGGCCCCGACAGGTGGCCATGGCGCTCTCCAAAGAGCTGACCAGCCACAGCCTGCCGGAAATTGGCGAGGCATTCGGTGGTCGCGACCACACAACGGTATTGCATGGCTGCCGGAAAATCGTTGAACTGCGCAATTCGAATACCGATGTTGAGGAAGATTGGCGTAACCTCTCCCGGCTTCTTACCAGTTGATGCTTATTTTTCAGGAAGGCGCTTCCCATGAAGTTTTCGGTTGGCCGTGACACGCTGTTAAAACCGCTGCAATTGGTGGCTGGTGTCGTTGAACGACGCCAGACACTGCCTGTGCTGTCGAATGTCCTGTTTGAGGTGCGCGGCGACCACTTGCGCCTGACTGGCACAGACATGGAGGTCGAGATGGTTGCCTCCCTTGCGCTCGCGCAGGCTGCGCAGGATGGCGAAACCACGATCCCTGCACGCAAACTGCTGGATATCGTGAAGTCGCTGCCAGCGGACACCGAGCTCAAATTCGAGCGTGATGGCCAGAAAATCACCCTGAAGTGCGGGCGCAGCCGTTACAGCCTGGCAACGCTGCCGGCCAGTGAGTTCCCGAACATTGAGCAAGGCATGGGTAACCAGAGCATCGACATCGATGTTGGCACCCTGAAAAAGCTGATCGACAGCACGGCATTTTCGATGGCGCAACAGGATGTCCGTTACTACCTCAACGGCATGCTGCTCGAAGTTACCGCCGACCGTCTGCGAACGGTTGCTACGGATGGGCACCGTCTGGCCATGGCGGATGCCAATGTGGCCACCGGTATCGAAAACAAGGTGCAGGTGATCGTGCCGCGCAAAGGCATTCTTGAGTTGTCGCGACTGTTGACGGAAGACGGCGATACCAAAGCCAGGCTTGCGTTCGGCGGGAATCATGTCCGCGTCGAGTACGGCAGCCTGAGTTTCACCTCCAAGCTGATTGACGGCAAGTTTCCGGATTACGCGAGGGTGCTGCCGCAGAACAGCGACAAGGCGGTTTTCGCCCAACGCGAGGAGCTTCGTTCGGCGCTGTCCCGCGCTGCCATACTCTCCAATGAAAAGTACCACGGTATCCGCCTGACGCTTTCCGCCGGTACGCTGGGCATTGTGGCCAACAACCCTGAGCAGGAAGAGGCGCACGAGGAGATCGTGATCGACTACAGGGGCGCCGAACTTGAGATCGGTTTCAACGTCAGCTACCTGCTCGATGTATTGAATAGCCTGAAGGGCGCACAGGTGAAGCTCGCACTGGGTGACGCCAACTCCTCTGCCCTGGTGTCCGATGCCGAGAATGCCAGTTGCTGGTACGTCATCATGCCGATGCGACTCTGAAGAACCCCACCCGAAAGCGCAGGCAGTGTACATCGCCAGGCTGGACGGGTCCGGGCTCCGGAACCTCCAGCCTTTTTCTTTGCGGCCTTCCTTGTTGAGCGTGCTGGCCGGCGATAACGGTTCGGGCAAGAGCAGCCTGCTGGAGGCACTGCACCTCCTGGCGACCGGACGCTCATTTCGCAGCAACCGGGCAGATGGCGCGATCCAGCACGGTCTGGCCGAGCTGACGCTGTTTGCCGTCGGCCGGGAGCCAGGTGGCCGGGAGCACCGCTATGGTTATCGCAAAACCCGTAACGAGGGGCCGGAGATCCGCATTAACGGGGAATCAGTGAGCCTCGGCGAGATTGCCGCTGCGCTGCCTGTCCGCTTCATCGGACCCGGCAGCGAGGAGTTGCTGGAGGGCGAGCCAGCGATCCGACGGGGTTTTCTCGATTGGATCTTGTTTCACGTGGAACACAACTACCTGACCTTGTGGCGGCGAGCCAACCGGGCACTCGCCCAACGCAATGCCCTGCTCAAGCAGCGCGCTCCGGAGGCGGCCCTGAAGACGTGGACCCGCGAGTTGGCAGACGCCTCTGTGCGCATTGCGGAGCTGCGACAGTCGGCGCTCACTGACCTTGAGGCCGAGCTGGCCCCCCTGCTGACCCGCTTTTCCTTTATGGAGACGATCGCTCTCCAATATGTCAGGACTCCTCCACCGGAAGGGGATACCGACTGGCGGGGACTTGAAGATCGGGAGCGGGAGTTGGGGTATTCGCTTTTTGGCTTCCAGCGCGACGATCTGCGGATCCGCGTGCCGGGCGGGATGGCGCGCGACATCCTCTCCCGAGGGCAAAGAAAGGCACTGGTCTATGCGCTGCTGCTGGCAGAGGCCACCCTTGTGTGCCGGAAAACGGGTAAAATCAGCGTCCTTTTGCTGGACGACATCTGTTCAGAACTCGATAAACACAATGCAGCCCAGGTTCTCAGCCTGGTCCTCGATACCGGCATGCAGGCCTTTATATCCGTGCTCGACCCCGCCGACCTGAATGACCTGCTCCCGGCGACCACTGAGCGGGCCACGTTCCACGTGGAACGTGGCGTCATTCACTCCGCAGGCTGAACCCCTTTAAGTCACAATGGAATCGGCATGAGCGAGAACACATACGACTCGACCAGTATCAAAGTGCTCAAGGGGTTGGACGCCGTGCGTAAGCGTCCGGGGATGTACATTGGCGACACTGATGATGGTACCGGCCTGCATCACATGGTGTTCGAGGTCGTCGACAACGCGATCGACGAGTCCCTCGCGGGCCACTGCACCGAGATTCTGGTCGTCATTCACCTGGATGAGTCGATCACCGTCACCGACAACGGCCGCGGCATTCCGACAGACATCCATGCGGAGGAAGGCGTATCGGCAGCCGAGGTCATCATGACCGTGCTGCATGCCGGCGGTAAGTTCGATGACAACAGCTACAAGGTCTCCGGAGGGCTGCATGGCGTTGGCGTCTCGGTGGTCAATGCCCTCTCCGAGGAGTTGCGGCTGACCATCCGCCGTGGCGGCAAAGTCCATGAGCAGGTCTACCGCCATGGTGTACCGCAGTCGCCGTTGAATGTGGTGGGTGAAACCGAGCAGCGCGGCACGGAAATCCGCTTCAAGCCCAGCGCCGAGACCTTCAACAACATCCACTTCCACCACGACATCCTCGCCAAGCGCCTGCGTGAGCTGTCGTTTCTGAACCGTGGCGTGCGCATCGTTCTCAAAGACGAACGCAGTGGCCAGGAAGATATATTCGAGTACGAGGGCGGGGTCGCCGCTTTTATCAGTTACCTGAACCAGAACAAGACGCCGCTCAACCGCATCTTCCACTTCGTCATCCCGCAGAATCGTGGCGACATCGGTGTTGAGGTGTCGATGCAATGGAACGACAGCTATCAGGAGCAGGTGCTGTGCTTCACCAACAATATCCCGCAACGCGATGGCGGCACCCACCTCGCTGGCTTTCGTGCGGCGCTCACGCGCACGCTGAACACCTATATTGAACAGGCGGGTTTCCTGAAGAAGGAGAAAGACAAGGTCGCCCTCTCCGGTGACGACTCCCGCGAAGGCCTCACCGCGATCATCTCGGTGAAGGTGCCGGATCCGAAGTTTTCCTCGCAGACCAAGGAAAAGCTGGTCTCCTCCGAAGTGAAAAGTGCGGTTGAGACGGCAATGAACGAAAAGCTCCAGGAATACCTGCTGGAGAATCCGAACGACGCCAAACAGATAGTCGGCAAGATCATCGATGCTGCCCGCGCCCGTGAGGCGGCCCGCAAGGCGCGCGAATTGACGCGCCGCAAGGGCGCGCTGGATATCGCTGGCCTGCCGGGCAAGCTGGCGGACTGCCAGGAAAAAGATCCAGGCCTGTCCGAACTGTACTTGGTCGAGGGCGATTCGGCGGGTGGCTCGGCCAAGCAGGGACGTAACCGCAAGAACCAGGCGATCTTGCCGCTCAAGGGCAAGATTCTCAACGTTGAGCGAGCGCGCTTCGACCGGATGATTTCCTCTGCGGAAGTCGGCACGCTGATTACCGCGCTGGGCTGCGGGATCGGCCGCGACGAATACAACATCGAGAAGCTGCGTTACCACTCAATCATCATCATGACCGACGCAGACGTGGACGGCGCCCACATCCGCACGCTCCTGCTTACCTTCTTTTTCCGCCAGCTGCCGGAGTTGATCGAGCGCGGCCATGTTTTTATTGCGCAACCGCCGTTGTACAAAACCAAGCGCGGCAAACAGGAGCAGTACCTGAAAGACGAGCAGGCGCTTGAGCAATACCTCACCAACTCGGCCCTGGAAGACGCCATGCTGATCCCCGGCGCCGGCCAGCCGGCGATCTCCGGCGCGCCACTGGAGAGCCTCGTGGCAACGTTCCGCCAGGTGCTGCGGATGATCGAGCGGCTGTCGCGCATCTACCCGCGCACACTGCTGGGCGAACTGCTTTATGTGCCGGGCCTGGGCGTTGAGCAGCTCGTGGATGAACGTGCCGTGGCCGAATGGGTGCGAGCGCTCGCTAACCGCGTAGATGCTGTTGCGCCTGCAAGCGAGCGCTACGCCCTGCAGGTTCATGCTGACCGTGAACACCAGATCTTCCTGCCCAAAATCGCCCTGGTTGCGCACGGGGTTCCCCACACCTATCTGCTCAATCGCGATTTTCTGGCCAGCGCTGACTACCGGGCCATCGCGGCCATGGCGCAGACGCTTGCCGGGCTGATCGCCGAAGGCGCCGAGATTGTCCGTGGCGAGCGCCGCGCACCGGTGGCCAGTCTGCGTGAAGCGATCGACTGGCTGTTGGCGGAATCCCGACGCGGTGTCTACATCCAGCGCTACAAGGGTCTTGGCGAGATGAACCCGGAGCAACTCTGGGAGACGACGATGAATCCGGAGGTGCGGCGCATGCTGCGGGTGACCATCGAAGATGCGATCGCCGCCGACCGCATCTTTACCTGCCTGATGGGCGATGAGGTCGAGCCGCGACGCGACTTCATCGAGAGCAATGCGTTGCGGGTGGCGAATCTGGATGTGTGATTTGCGTTTTTTTTGCGACAAAGGGCTTAAAAATCACTGATACGCAGCTCCCGCGAGGTAAGAAATGCGTTTCCTCCCTGTCGCGCCGCATATTGCGGCACACGCTCTGTCCGTCTGTGTATTCCTGGGTCTGGTTGCCACATCGCCGTTGGCAAATGCATTGCCCGAATGCGGCGATGTCTCGGTGTCGCCGTCCAGCGTCTGGCCGCCGTCGCATGAACTGATACCGGTGACGATCACTGTCAGCGGCGGCAGCAACGTGCTGCCCTACTGCGTGATGCAGGACGAGGCGCTCAACACGACCGGCGACGGCAACACGCAGATCGATGCGCAGATTTCCGGCAGCGCGGCATCGGTGCGATCCGAGCGTTCCGGCAACGCCGACGGCCGCGCCTACCACGTGTATTTCACCGCGACCCGCGCCGGCGCGCAGTGCGCCGGCCACGCGCTGGTCACGGTGCCGAAGAGCAGCAACAAGGCTGCCGTGGATGGCGGCCCTCTGTACAACTCGCGCGGCGGTACCGACTGCCGCACCCTCACCACCAACAATCCGCCGACCGTGCTCAACGGCACGCTCACCACCGATGAAGACGTGCCGGCAACGATCACGCTCGTCGCCAACGATCCGGACGGCAACACGCTGACGTACCACGCGGTCACTTCGCCGCAGCACGGCACGCTGTCCGGCACGTTCCCGAACATCACCTACACGCCGATGCTGGATTTCTCCGGCACCGACACCTTCACCTGGCAGGTCAACGACGGCACTGTCGATTCGGCCATCGCCACCACCACGATCACCGTCGTGTCCGTCAACGACGCGCCGGCAATCACCTCGACGCCGCCGACGGCCGCCACCGAAACCGTTGCACTTTCCTATGCGCCGCAGGCAACCGACGCCGAAGGCGACGCGGTGACCTGGAGCCTCGTTTCCGGCCCTGCGGATGCCACGATTGTCGAAGGTGTTTTCTACTGGACACCGGGCTACGACGCCGCGGGTTCGCAAACGGTCGTGCTGCGCGCCACCGACGGCGGCGGTGCCCATGCCGACCAGTCCTTCACGCTGCTGGTTGCCGACACCAATCGCGCGCCGGTGTTCACGCTCGTGCCGCCGACCGTCGCGAAAGCGCTGGTGGCCTGGACAGGCCCGATTGCCGTCGTGGATCCCGACGGCGATGCGGTCGATCTCGTGCTGGTCGACGCGCCGGCCGGCATGTCGCTCGCGCTGATGACGGGCGAGCTGGTCTGGAGCCCCACCGTTGCCGATGTCGGCACACACGATGTTTCCGTGATGGCGGTCGATGCGCACGGTGCCGTCACCTGGCACCGCTTCATCCTCACCGTTGAACCTGCCGACAACCATGCGCCGGTCATCACCTCGCTGCCGCTGTCCGACCGCAACACCGAGGGCGTGCTGTTTACCTATCTCGTCGAAGCCACCGATGCCGATGTCGGCGACGTGCTGTCGTATGAACTCGTCGACGCACCCGCCGGCGCGCAGATCAGTCTGCTCACCGGCCTCGTCACCTGGACGCCCACGGCAGAGCAGGCCGGCCTGAACAGTTTCCGAGTGCGCGTCAGCGACACGCGCGGCGGCTACACCGAGCAGGTCTTCACAATCACCGTGCGCGGCAACCTCGCGCCGGTGTGGGTCTCGGCGCCAGTGACGCAATGGGCGCAGCCGGAGGGTTACCGTTACGAACTGAATGCCACCGATCCGGAAGCGCAGGGCGTCATCTATTCGCTCATCGATGCACCGGCTGGCATAACCCTGACCGGCAATGTGCTCGCCTGGGATCCGCAATATACGCACAACGGCCATTATGCGGTGAGTCTGCGTGCCACCGACCCGCTCGGCTTCGCCAGCGATCAGCATTTCACACTGGATATTGGTGTGCGCGCTGCGCCGTATTTCACCAGCACACCGCCGCTGTATGTCAACAACAACGGCACGATGAGCTACTTGCCGACCGCGACCGATCCGAACGGTGGCGACGTGAGCATCGTGCCCACCGCCATGCCGACGGGGGCGTCGTACGTGGACGGTGTGATCGGTTTGACCGGCAGCAGTCATTTCGCGCCGCCGCGCACCGAATACTTACCGAATTGTCGTGCGCCGGGAGCTGCACCGGGTGATTTCGATTTCCGAATGATCGAGCAATACCGAATCGAGGGTCTCACGCTGGTGGCACCGCCACTGGTGGCGCAAATGACCGATGATAACGGCGACGGAACAACCGACGACCACGATGATCCTGACATCGTGCAGCACACGTTCTATAGCACGAGCACGCCATCCGGATCGTCTGCGGGTGAGGTCCGCATTTACGACGGCAAGACCGGCAACTTGATCAAGACCATCCGCCATCCACAAAACCGGATGCAGTGGTTGTCGGTGCCGGCGATCGCCGACATTGACCATGACGGCCGCAACGACATTGTCGAAGCCATCGACAACTTTGGCGTTGCCGTTTTCCGCATGGACGGCTCAATCATCTGGAGTATTGATAACGCGACGACCAAGTTTATCAACGGTTCGCCAAGCGACATGCTCCTGCACGTGCAGGATATCGATGGCGACGGCCACCTGGAAATCATTGCTGGGCGCCTGATTCTCAACGAAAACGGCACCGTGCGCGCGAAGCTGCCCGACACAAATACGGCGAACGTTGCGGCGGGCACCGTATCTCTCGCCGCCGACATCGACGGTGACGGCAAGGCCGAAATTATCGTCGGCGCTTCGGTATACAACACCGACGGCACCCTGCGCTGGCGTCATGCCGAATTCCCGAACATGTACACCTCGGTCGGCGATTTTGATGGCGACGGCAAACTCGAACTCTTCGGGGTTTCGCGTCTCGAAACGGCAATGTTCGACGACGACGGCACCCTGCTCTGGCGCAAGCCGGCCCCAATCAACCGGGCTGGCGTGCCTTCAGTTGGCGATCTCGACGGCGACGGCATTCCGGAAGCCGTTTATGCCAGCTCCGCCCCGGAGGGCTATTTCGTTTATGCCATCGACGCGCAGGGCAATACGCGTTGGCGCGTGGCGTTCGACGATCTCGCTTCCGGCCATTCCGGCGTGACGCTGTTCGATTTCAACGGCGATGGGCTGCTCGAGGCGGTATATGCGGATGCGTACCGGGTACGCATCATCGACGGCTTGCGTGGTCGCACGCTCTGGTCGATTCCGCACAGCAATCCCACCCGGATGGAATTTCCGGTGGTGGCCGACCTCGATAGCGATGGTAGCGCCGAATTGTTGGTGCCCGGCAACGGCTTGCAGGTACTGCGCGCGCTAAACAACAACTGGATGCCGGCACCGCGTATCTGGCCGCAATACGCCGTGACTGATTGGAAGCCTTACGTGGGTAACCGCGCCATGCCCGAGGGTACGCGCGTATTCGGTTACGTCGATGCCGGTACGCCGCTGCCGGATGTCGGCATCCTTGGTGTCGCACAGCCGGATGTCGGCACCGTGCGTGTTGCCGTTATCAGTCGTGGCGAGGTGCCCGCGCAGGGTATGTGGCGCGTTGACGTACATGCCAACGGCAATCTGGTTGGTAGTGCAACTGTTGCACTAAATCTTGCGTCGGGCGCGAATACCGCCGTGGATGTTACGGTGTCTGATATCTCGTCGAATGCGGGCGAATTTGCTGTCAGCATCGTACCGCTCGATGGCGCGCTCGATTGTTTAGCCTCCGACAACTTGTTGTACTGGCCGCGTTTTGCGCTGCGTGCCACTGACACGGACGGCGATGTCGCCGAACAGTTTTTTGGTGTGACGTCTGTGCCGATCAATCATGCGCCAGTGTTTTCCGCCATCAGCGGCGATCCGGACACGCGTGTCGGTCAGATGTATATTGCGCAGGCCGTAGTCAGCGAAACCGATCCGGGCGATGCCTTGCGTTATGAAATCGTCAGCGGCCCGGCAGGCGCGCGGATTTTCCCGAGCGGCCAGATCGCCTGGAAAACTACCCGCGATCAGATCGGACAGACGTTCACATTGCGGATTGCCGCCACGGATCTCGCTGGCGCACGCGTCGAGGCGACGAAAGCCGTCACCGTACTCGACACACCGGTGGCTCCGGTGTTCACGACCGTGTCGTCGCAGGCGGCGGTGCGCGGCACCGATTTCAGTTATGCCGCGCACGCGGAAGACGACAATCCCGACGACAGAATTTTTTATCGCCTAAAGCAAGCGCCGCGCGGGATGACCATCAACAGCGATACCGGAGCCGTGCATTGGCCGGCCGCCGAGATGGAGGCCTATCTGCTGCCGCAGGATGCGGACGATCCGTCCTGCACTACGCTACCGGATCTTGTGCCGACGGGTGCGAGCGTCGAACGCGCTGTCAATCCGTCCAACGGGAAGCTTGAATGGCACATGGCCTGGACGCTCTACAACCGTGGCAGCGTCAACTATCCAGGCGCTCGCGTCTACCAAACTGCAACCTTTAACAGTATTAGTAGCAGTGGTTTTCTGTACAACGCGGGTTATGCACACCAAACGTCAAGCTACGAGTATTTCCTCAGCGATGCCTCGGTGCAGACGGTGTCTCTCGATTACAGGGTGACCCTTGGTGCGTCAGGAACTGCGGCCGAATGCAACCAGACGCTGAACAACACCGCGAAGATGCCGTTCGTGATGATCGAGGCGGTGGACTCCGCCGGCCTCATCGACATGCAGCCCTTCTTCGTCAACGTGCGCCAGCGCAGCAACACCTCTCCGACGATTCTGTCGCAGCCGGAGCAATACGTGCTGCTCAACAGTACGTGGAGCTACACGCTGGATGTCACCGACAGCGATCCGACCGACACGTTCTACTTCAGCAGCAGCTCACCAGGTCTGACTCTGACGAAAACCGGTAATACGTACTCGGTAACGCCGACGGTGGCTGGCGACTATCCGGTGACGCTCATCGTGAGTGATTCTGGCGGCCTGAGCACGCAGCAACCCTTCGTGCTGCATGTGATCGATCCGGCAGTCACTGCGAACTACCCGCCGGTGATCACCTCGACGCCAGCGAGTTCCGCAACGATGAACCAGCCGTTTAGTTACACGCTGGTCGCCAACGATCCTGAAGGGCAGCCGCTGACCTACGCCTGGCCAGAACTGCCGGCGAATGCCAGCGTCAATGTTGCCGGCACTGCCGTCACATGGACGCCGTCAACACCGGGCAACTTCTACTTCCGTGCCCTCGTCACCGATTCGGGAGGGTTGCAAGCGCAGCAGTCCTTTGTCTTCACCGTTGCTGATAGCAACCGGGCACCGACAATCACCAGTACTGCGCCGACGGCGCGGGTGGCGGAGGGCGATGCCTACGTCTACAGCCTGGCGGCCAACGATGCCGATGGTGATGCCATCCATTACGAGCTGGCCAGCGGCCCGGCGAACGCAACGCTCACCGGCAACCAATTGCGCTGGCAGACTGCCGTCGGTGATGCCGGCACACAGATGTTTGAAGTCCGTGCCGTCGATGCGCGTGGTGCCTGGGCCCTTCAGCGCTTCGGTGTCCTCGTGTACTCGCCGACGGAGAATCATCCTCCGGTGGTCACGGCTGGGGTTCCGTTTACCGAGATGAGCGTCGGTACCCTGTGGCAGTACTTTCCGAAAGCAGTCGATCCGGACGGCGATGCGCTGACCCTGCGCATCATTCAGGGTTATCCGAACATGCAGGTGTTCAACGGCAGTCCGGCGTATTTCCAAATCCATGGCGCGGCTGCCTCCGTGCAGGGCAAGTTCCCGATGGTGCTGGGTATTTCCGACGGCAAGGAAGAGGTGCTCATCCGCTTCACGATGACCGTTTATGGAGCACCGCCCAATTCACCACCGAGCATCGTCTTGAGTTGTGGCTGGACCCTGGCGCCGGGCGTCACCTCTACTTGCGATCTGAGCGTGTCGGACTACGATCCGGGCGATTCTGTGACGATGACATTGCGGAGCGCACCGACCGGCGTCACCCTCACCGGCAAGCAACTGAAGTGGACGCCGACGGCGGCCCAGGCTGGCATGCACGAGATCATAGTGCGCGCCACCGACACCCACGGTGCCTGGACAGAGGGTGTGATCCGCGTCACGGTGACGCCGACGGGCAGCAACTATCCACCGGTGTTCACGACCACACCGCCGTCAGGTCCATTCATCGCCGGCGACACGCTTTCTTACACGGCTACCGCTTTTGATCCCTATGGCAGCGCGCCGCTGACATACACCATGCCGTTGGCGCCGCCGGGTGCGGTGTTCAACGCCACGACGCGCACGGTGACCTGGGAAACTGGGCTGACTGACGTGGGTGCGCATACCCTCACGCTGCGCGTCTCCGACGGCGTGAACATCGTTGAGCAGTTCTGGTTTGTGTACGTCAACCCGCCGCCGCCGTTGATGGTGGATATCGCCGCCGACGGCACGTTGCTCTATCCGGGAGACATCGCTTCGGTGGTTGTCGTCAGCGACGGTGGCTATCGCGGCAACACCCCAAGACTCTACGTGAATGACCAGCAGGTGACGCTGGATGCCAATGGCGTTTACCGCTTCACCCCAACGCAACCGGGCATCTACCGTCTACGCGCCACGGCCACCGACCAGGCGGGCAATATAGCGACGAAGGAGACCACCCTCACGGTGCGGGTGCTCGGTGACCTTTTGCCGCCAGCCATCTCGCTTTTGACGCCGCAAGATGGTGATTCCATCACCGCGCCGACCGACATCGTCGGCACCGTCACGGACGGTTTCCTGGCGAGCTATGAGGTTGCCATGCGGCGCGGCGGCGACAGCACTTGGCAGACTGTCGCCAGTGATACGCAGGCCGTGCAGGACGGCGTGCTCGGCCGGATTGATCCGACGCAGTTGATGAACGGCCAGTACGCAGTGCGCGTGCGCGCCTTCGATCTGAACGGTAACGGTAGCGAAGTGATGAGCAGCTTCGTGGTGGAAGGCGACCTCAAGGTCGGCAACTTCGCGTTCACGGTGGAGGATGTGAACGTGCCGGTGGACGGTATCCCGGTGCGCGTTTCTCGTACCTACGACACGCGCCGCCGCCTGGAATCCGGCGACTTCGGTTTTGGTTGGTCGCTCGACATGACCAGCGTGCGCCTGCAGGAATCCCGCGTGCCGGGTCAGGAGTGGCGTCAGACGGTGACCGGCGCGATCGTCGGCATCTATTGCGTCCGCCCGCTGGTGAAGCATCGGGTCACGGTCACGTTGCCGGACGGTTCCGTCGAAAAGTTCCTGCTGGGCCTGAAGCCGGAGTGCAAGTCGTTTATCCCGCCCGCCGAAATGGAGCCGCTGTACACGCCGGAGCCGGGCACCACCAGTAAACTGGAGGCCGTGCAGGCTGACGGCAAGCCGTTCACACACCTGACATACAACGGCGGCTCCCTGCTTGATGGCCTGACGGCGCAAGTGTTTAACCCGTCACGGTATCGTTTGACCACGCGACGTGGTTATGTCTACGACATCCACGAGCAGTTCGGAATCACGAAGGCCACGACCCCCACTGGCCAGACATTGACCTTCACCCCGGATGGCGTTTTCCATAGCAGCGGCGTGTCGGTATCGTTCACGCGCGACAGCCAGAACCGCATCACCGCGCTGACGGACCCGAACGGCAACGTCCAGCACTACACCTACGACGCGGCGGGCGATCTGGCTTCGCATGACGACGCCCTGGCAAACGTCACCCGCTACGAGTACGCGGACGCCACCTTTGCGCACGCCATGACGGCCATCCGCGACCCGCTGAACCGGCCGCTGGTGAAGAATATCTTTGATGCCGACGGCAGGATGATTGCGCAGGAAGACAACGCCGGCAACCGCACGGACTTCGAGCACAACATCGATGGCCGGTACTCGATCGTCAGCGACCGCAACGGCAACCGCAGCATTCTCGAGTACAACGACCGCGGCGATGTGACGCGCAAAACCGATGCGCTGAATCATGTCTGGCAGTACAGCTACGACGCCTTCGGCAATTTGCTGACGGAGACGGATCCGTTGGGGCGTACGAGTACGCGGGTGCTCAACGATAGCGACGATGTGTTGAGCGTCACGGACCCGCTGGGCAATACCACGTCCTTCACCTACAACGTGCGCGGGCAGGAACTCACCATCACCGATGCGCTCGGCCGCACCCACACCAACGCGTACGACTTCGTTGGTAACCTGCTCAGCGTAACGGATCCAGCCGGCAATGAAGCGAGCAGCAGCGTCGGTGCCAGGGGTTTGCCGCTGAGCTCCACCGACCTCATGGGCAATCGCACGCTGTATGTCTATGACAGCCAGGGTCGCAAGACATCCGAGACCGATCCCCTCGGCCACGTCACGACCTGGACCTACGACGCCAGCGGCAACGCGCTGACCGAGACGAAGCAGCGCACGGTGAACGGTGTGCTGGTCAACGAGACCACGGCGTACGTCTACGATGCGAAGAATCGTGTCGTGCAGACCAGGATGCCCGATGGCAGCGTCTCGCGCAGCGAGTACGACGCGGCGGGCAACGAGGTGGTGCAGACCGACGCGCTCGGCCACCGCACAGAGATGACGTACGACGCCTACGGCCGACTGAGCGAAACCCGTTTCCCCGACGGCACCACGGAATCGAAGGTCTACGACGCCGAGGGCAACCTCGTGTCCGAAACGGACCGCAACGGCCAGGTCACCCGGTTCGTCTACGACGGCAACGACCGCCTCGTGCGCACCACGTACCCGGACGGCACCTCCACCGAAACGGAGTACGACGCCGCCGGCCAGGTGCTCGCCGAACGCGACGCCCGCGGCCACGTGACCACCCACGCCTACGACGCCGCCGGCCGCCGCACGCACACCACCGACGCCCTCGGCGGGGTGACCGCGTTCGCGTACGACGCCAACGGCAACCTCATCGAACAGACCGACCCGAACGGGAACGCCACCCGCTACGAGTACAACCTGCTCGACCAGCGCGTGAAGACCCTCCTGCCGGACGGCACCACGCTGCAGGACACCTTTGACGCCGAGGACCGCCGCCTGACGAGCCGCGACCCGGTCGGCCTGGTGACCACGTACCGTTACGACGCGCTGGGCCGCCTCACGCAGGTGCTCGACGCCGCCGGCTTCGTCACGGCCTTCGGCTACGACGAGCACGGCAACAAGGTGAGCCAGACCGACGCCGAGAGCCGCGTGAGCACCTTCGCGCACGATGCCCTCGGGCGCGAGGTGGCCAACACGCTGCCGCTCGGCCAGCAGGCCTTCACCACGTACGACGCTGCCGGCAACGTGGCCACGCAGACCGACTACAACGGCGCGACCACGACGTTCACCTACGACGCCAACGGCCGTACCACGCGGATCGACTACGCCGACGGCACCGTCGAGTCGTTCACGTACGACGCCAACGGCAACCGCTTGTCAGCCACCAACGCCCAGGGCACGACCTCGTACCAGTACGACGCACGCCACCGCCTCGTGCGCGAGGACAGGCCCGACGGCAGCGCGCTCACCTACGCCTACGACGCCGCCGGCAACCGCACCCGCGTCACCGCCAGCGGCCACGGCAAGTCGGCGACCACGCGTTACACCTACGACGCGCGGAACCGCCTGGCCACCGTCACCGACGAGCAGGGCGGGGTGACCACGCATACGTACGATGCGGCGGGTAATCTCGACACCCTGACCTTCCCGAACGGCCTCGTCACCACCTACACGCATGACGAGCTGAACCGTCCGCTCTCGGTGAGCACCCGCAACGCGAACGGCAACATCGTCGGTAGCGAGACCTACACGCTGCACCCGACGGGGCGGCGCACGCAGGTGGTGTCCTTCGACGGCAATACCATCACGACGCAGCAGTACCGCTACGACCTGCTCTACCGCCTGTTCGAGGAATCCACCCGCGACGGCGCCGGCACGCTGCTCTACAGCGCGACCTACACCTACGACCGGGTCGGCAACCGCGTCTACGCCATCGAGGACGGCGTGCACACGCAGTACAGCTACGACGCCAACGACCGCCTGCTCGGCGCCGGCGGCGTGAGCTACGCGTACGACAACGCCGGCAACCTGCTCGCCGAGACGCAGGACGGCCAGAGCAAAACCTACACCTGGGACGCGAAACACAAGCTCGCCCGCGCCGGCACCCCGCAGGCGCTGGTGGACTACCTGTACGACGTGGACGGCATCCGCAGCGCGAAGTTCGTCAACGGCCAGCGCACCGACTACGTGGTGGACCACAACACCGCCTACGCGCAGGTGCTGCTGGAAGCGGACCCGTCGGGCACCGCCGCCTACACCCGCGGTCTCGCCCTGCTGGGCCAGGAGCGTGACGGTGCGAGCAGCTACTACCACGCCGACGCGCTGGGCAGCACGAAGCAACTCACGGATGCCACCGGTACCACCACCGACCGCTACGCCTACACCGCGTTCGGCAAGCCCCAGTCCGCCACCGGCTCAACGCCCAACAGCTACCGCTACACCGGCGAGCAGTTCGACGACAGTTTGGGCCAGTACTA
>JBMOOP010000031.1:0-24774 GCA_049324495.1 Pseudomonadota bacterium | reverse complement strand
CAACCCGGATCGCGACTGGATACTGAGCCGCATTCTCTGGCTGTGCGGATGCGAACGCGGCCGTAACCGCCTGGGCGATGTCGATAGCCAGCAACGCTACATCTATATTCACGGCACCCCCGAGACCGAGCCGATGGGCGTGCCGCGCTCCCACGGCTGCATTCGCATGCGCAATACCGATGTGATTGCGCTGTTTGATCTCGTGCCGGTGGGCACACCGGTCGATATCGTCGCCTGAAAATTTGCCCCGGACGGTGATCGGCCGCGCGCCGTTCGTTACACTGCCTGCACTTTCCCCATGCGCCATGCCGGCAGGGTTTAGTCTTCAGGAGCACTCCGCGCATGCGACCCGGACAGTTGATGCTGGATATCGAAGGCATTGCGCTCAGTGCAGACGAGCGCGCGCTGTTGCAAAGCCCTGCCGTCGGCGGCTTGATTCTTTTCTCCCGCAATATTGTCGATCCAGCACAGGTGGCGGCACTGGTGGCCGAACTGCGTGCGGTACGCCCGGAACTACTGATTGCCGTCGATCAGGAAGGCGGGCGCGTACAGCGCCTGCGCAACGGGTTTGCCCGTCTGCCGCCGATGCGGGTGTTCGGCACACTCTGGGATCGCGACCGGGAAGCCGCTATCCGCGCAGCCACCGAGTGCGGCTGGCTGATGGCAGCCGAAGTGCTGGCGGTTGGCATCGACATCAGTTTCGCGCCGGTACTCGACCTTGATTTCGGCCGGAGCGCGGTGATCGGCGATCGCGCCTTCCATCGTGATCCGGTTGCCGTGACGGCACTCGCCAGTGCGTTCATCCACGGCATCAACGAGGCCGGCATGCAGGCCACCGGCAAGCATTTCCCCGGCCACGGTTTTGTGGCCGCCGATTCGCACATCGAGATTCCGCGCGATGCGCGCACCATTGGCGAACTGGAGGCAGATGACCTTATCCCGTTTCGTCGCCTGGCTTCGCGGCTGGGCGGCGTGATGCCGGCGCATGTCATTTACGAAGGCATTGGCCCCGATCCGGCCGGGTTTTCGCACTACTGGCTGCAGGACGTGCTGCGCGGCGCACTGGGTTTCGACGGTGTTATTTTCAGCGATGACCTGAGTATGGAAGGCGCAACGGTTGCCGGTTCCTTCACCGATCGTGCACGCGTTGCGCTCGATGCCGGTTGCGACATGGTGCTGGTTTGCAACCACCGTGCCGGTGCCATTGAGGTGCTCGCATATCTGGAACGCCGTGGCGGCAATGCGACGGCCACCCTGCGTCTGGAACGGCTCGCCGGCCGCTTCAGCACGCCGGATGCGCCGCGCCTGGCGCAGGCGCGCGAGCGCATTGCCGCGTTCCTTGGTTGAGGGCGCTTACGGTGACGCGCGACGAACTGCAGCAGGTACTCGACGAGGCGGACTGCCTCGCCGACGAGACGCAGGTTCGGCAGGCCATCACTGAGGTGGCGGCGGCGGTGACGCGCGATCTCGCTGGCGCCATGCCGATGGTGCTGTGCGTGGTGAAGGGCGGCATCGTCTTTGCCGGCCAGTTGCTGATGCAACTGCGCTTCCCGCTCGATTTCGATTATCTCCACGCGACACGTTATGACGGTGAAACTGCCGGTGGCGCGCTCACCTGGCGGGTGCCGCCGTCGGCCGGGCTGGCCGGGCGGCATGTGCTGGTCGTGGATGACATTCTGGATGTCGGCGCCACCCTCGATGCGATCGTGGCCGCCTGTTTTGCGCAAGGCGCTGCCTCGGTGCGCACGGCGGTACTGGTTGAGAAACAGCACGACCGCAAGATTCGGCCCGGCCTGAAAGCCGACTACACCGGCCTGGTAATCGCCGATCGCTACCTGTTCGGCTACGGCATGGATTACCGGGGTTACTGGCGCAATGCGCCGGGGATTTATGCGGTGAAGGGGCTTTGACAGTTATGGATACCGGCCAAAAACCTACAGCCTTTTCCTGAGAATGCTTGTCCGGGGGGCTGTGGGGCTGCCTGTCCAGGCAAACGCCGCGCTACTGCTGAGTTTTGTGGACGGGGAGAAGGTGCGGCGGACTATAAATTGGTGCCGGGCAGGAATTGCACTGGGCGCATAACATCATGTTATGGCGCACAACAGGAGTAGAGGTTTTGCTGCAAGAGATAGAAAAATCTAGGCTGCGCGTGTCACGGGCAACCGATGCGAAACATAAGTCGCAGCTCGGTCAGTTCCTCACGCCCGAATCTACAGCACGGTTCATGGCTGCCATGTTTCCACTCGCCAACTCAAAAGTGTGCCGGCTTTTGGATGCGGGCGCAGGGATTGGTTCGTTGTCTAGTGCATTCCTTGGGAGATGCGCAGCAGGCGGATTTGACTTCGATGAAATATCTCTAACGGCATATGAAATTGACAATGTTCTATACCCTGAACTCAGGGAAACTCTCTCGCCATACGCGAGGAAACTGGCATTCAACTATGAAATAAAAAGTGAAGATTTTATTGAAGGCTCCGTAAATCGAATTCAATTCGGAGCTGATCGAGGTTTCACTCACGCCATACTGAATCCACCGTACAAGAAAATAGGAAGTTCGTCTCGGTATCGCCTAATGCTCAAAGATGTGGGCATAGAGACGGTAAACCTGTATTCGGCATTTGTTGCCCTATCAATTCTTTTGATGGAAAAGGGTGGACATATTGTCGCAATCATTCCTAGAAGCTTTTGCAATGGGCCTTATTACAGGCCATTCCGTGAGTTGCTACTTTCTAGGTGTGCAGTTCAAAGAATTCACTTGTTTGATTCGAGAGGCAGCGCATTCAAAGACGACGACGTTCTGCAAGAGAACGTAATCATCCAACTTGAGGTTGGCGGCATTCAGGGCGATGTTGAAATCACTTCTTCAACGGACGATAGATTTCATGACCTAGTTAGTCATAGCCACGTGTTTGAGCGAATTGTCATTCCGGGAGACCGTGAAAAATTTATTCATGTCCCTTCATCAAACAAGCAAGTTGGAATCGAAGGAACGGGAATCGCATCATTCTCACTTGCCGAACTTGGAGTGAAAATATCAACCGGGCCTATCGTTGACTTCAGGCTGAAGCAATATTTACGAGCCATGCCAGAGTCAGGAACCGCGCCACTTCTTTACCCGGCCCATTTTTCTGGGCATGGCGTCGCGTGGCCGCAGGAAGGCATTAAAAAGCCCAATGCCATGGTCAGAAATTCCGAGACGGAGAAGTGGTTCTTTCCAACTGGTTTCTACTGCGCAGTGCGTCGCTTTTCCTCAAAAGAAGAGCGCCGTCGTGTTGTCGCATGCGTTGTAGATCCTTCGCAGTTTTCTGGCGCCGAGGTTCTTGGATTCGAGAACCACTTGAATGTTTTCCATGAAGATCGGCATGGCATGTCGGAGCACCTCGCAAAAGGTCTTGCCATGTACTTAAACACAACTATGGTAGACGAGGGCTTTCGTCAGTTTAGTGGGCATACTCAAGTTAATGCCACGGATCTAAAATTGATGCGGTATCCGAGTCGAGGGGCACTTATTTCGCTTGGCAAGATTGCAGACTCTGTTGGAGCAGAACAGGAGCAGATTGATATGGCAGTTTTGAGGGTGTGCGGAAAATGACAACGTCAGAAAATCGAATCGCAGAAGCACTCCAAGTTCTTCGTGAGTTGGGGATGCCACGAGAGCAACTTAATGACAGAACTGCAATTTGCCTTCTCGCGCTCCTCAACATTTCTCCGCAGAAGCAGTGGAGCCAGGCCGAGAATCCTTTGCTCGGTATCCGGGCCATCCTTGATTTCGCTCGCGAGGAACTAGACGTTAACTACGCAGAAAATACGCGGGAAAGCGTAAGAAAATACAGCGTGAAGCAACTCGTATCAGCCGGAATTTTACTGCACAACCCAGACAAGCCAGATCGCCCCGTAAACAGTTCTGACAACTGTTACCAAGTTGAGGCTGGCTCGTTGGAGCTTTTGAAGAAGTTTGGTTCCAAGGCGTGGGTTGACTCGCTTCCTGCATTCTTGGAGGAGCGCGGAACGCTCGCTGCACAGTACGCAAGAGCGCGCGATAGGCATCGTGTTCCAGTTCGCGTTAGAGAGAACCAAGAGATCACGCTTAGTGCTGGCCCTCATTCTGATCTCATAAGGGCAATTATCGAGGACTTCGGCTCCAACTATGTTCCGGGTGGCGAGTTGGTCTATGTCGGAGATACCGGTACGAAGTGGGGGTATTTTGACATTCAGCTGCTTTCATCTCTCGGCGTTCAGGTTGGGCAGCATGGAAAAATGCCTGACGTTGTTATGTATGACCGAGAGCGCAATTGGCTTGTTCTTGTTGAGGCAGTGGCAAGCGGCGGGCCCGTTGATAGCGGTCGCCATGTAGAGCTCGCAGAGTTGTTCCAGCAATCTACAGCAGGCCTTGTTTATGTCACCGCGTTTCCTGATCGCGGAGAAGTTTTCAGAAAGTTTTTGTCAGTGGTCGCATGGGAAACCGAAGTGTGGTGCGCGAGCGACCCAACGCATTTAATTCACTTCAACGGTGAGAGGTTTCTAGGTCCGTACGGTGCGCCATAACAATTCGCTGCAGGCGCGACGTCCCTGACGGGCCGCGGCCTGAGCTAAAACGTTATGTCTCATAGGGGAGAGGCGAGCAAATGGCAATTCCAAAACTACAGAGCGATGGCCTGCTTCCGAGCGGAATCCATTCGTGCTCGCTTGATGAAGTGAAGTCCGCGTTTGCTTGGAATCCTCATAGGGGGAACCTCTATGAGAAATTTCTCAATTTTCTTTGGAAAGAAATCCGACCGCACTTCCCAGACCCCATTTACTTTGATGGAAGCTTTGTCACCGACAAAGAGCATCCCGATGACACTGATGTAGTTCTTGACTTAACTGCCGCCCCAAATGACAGGAAGTGGCTTGGCTTGCAGTATCTGCAGCAGCATCAAGAGCGAATCATGGATGAATACAGAGTCCATTTCTGGGTAAATTTACCAGGCCAAAACGACTTTTCTTCCTTCTTTCAGTACGTAGGCGTTAAAACGGCACGCACAAAAGGGCTAAATCCTCGCCATCTGAAAGGAATATTGAGGGTAGCGTGATGGGTATCTGGACTGAAATGGTCGAGAGGAAGGCGTCGATAATTCATGCGCAGATGTCTGCAGCGCGTGAAATTGCATTGGCAAATGGAGGTTCGCCTGAACAAATCTCAGAGCCATATCTGAAATTGTTACGCGCCCTATACGCAGATGAATTTCCATTTGCGCAGCTAACAGACAGTTCTGATCTGGTAGCGCGCTTCTCCGGCCCGGCTGTAGACGTGCGAGACCCGGCGGTATCAATTGTAATTTCGGTGTTCTCAGATATTCGCGGACAAATTCGCTCAATAGCGAAATCCGTAGCCGGGCTCTCCTCGGAGTCACAAATCCGCTGGCCTGCGCATTTGGATCCTCATCTTGCAGGTATTGCGCGAGGAAGCCTTATTGTAGGTGTCAGTGTAGTTCCACCGGAATTTAATAAGCCGGGGAGTCAGCTTGAGTTTGCGGGTGTGTCTGAGCACATCTTTGCATCCGTTCTGTCTGCAATTCGAGGCCTATCTTCTGTTGCTCGTCACATTGGAGAGAACGAGATAAGCCAATCGCTCAATGAAGAGTTCCCAGATCCTGCCGTGCGAGACACTGTATTGGTGGCGGCAAGAAGGCTTTCTCCAACCGGCAGGCGCGGAATAGATTCAGTTTCTTTCTTCTCACCTAAAACGAAGGAAGAAAATCCCGTAGAACTCACGCAGCGCTCTAGGCAGGTAATTGCTGGAGCTCTGAATGCGCCTGTGCATCGCCATACTGAAGGCTCGTTTGAAGGAGTGCTTCGAGAAGTTGACCTTGATGCTAAGCGGTTTGAAATTCGCGGCGTCAGCGGCGTTGGTTCAATTCGTTGCGCATATGCAGAACGTCACGAGGCAGACGTCCGAAAGTCTCTTGATGCTCGCGTTAAGATATCTGGCCGCTTTGAGGCCCTTCCATCCGGCCGCCCTCGCATGGTTGCGGTTGAGTCGGTCGAGCGAATAGGTGCGTCGCCATCGCAACTACAAATATCGGATGAGACATAACCATTCTTGCAGGCCGACGGCCCTGACGGGCCGCGCCCTCAGCTCAAACGTTGGGCATCGGGAATAATTTTCGTTCACGCAAGTTCTGGAAATCTGATTCACTGCAACTTGGAATAGCGTAAAAAGGAGAAGTGCGTATGACTACAGGTACAGTGCGATTCCATCGGGTTCTGCGTGCGCCTCCCGAGCGCGTGTACCGCGCGTTCCTGGTCGCGGATGCAATGGCGAAGTGGCTGCCGCCGCATGGCTTCACATGCACGGTTCACCACATGGACGCCAAGATGGGTGGCACCTTTCGGATGTCGTTCACGAATTTCACGACGGGCAACAGTCACTCATTCGGCGGCGTGTATCAGGAGCTTGTTCCGCATGAGAAAATTCGCTATACCGACAAATTCGACGACCAAAACTTGCCAGGTGAGATGCAGGTGACCGTAGTCTTGGCAAAGGTGTCTTGCGGCACTGAGGTCAACATCACACAAGAAGGCATCCCTGAAGTTATTCCTATCGAGATGTGCTACCTCGGCTGGCAAGAATCCCTTGAGCAACTTGCAGCGCTTGTCGAACCTGAGATACCAGACTAGCTGCGTGATGCCCAACCCTTCCATCGAGAGGACGTGCCCCGCCAAGCCCTAACATTCTTGCAGGCTGACCGCCCTGACGGGCGGCGGCGTTAACTCAAAAATTCGGCGCCTAAGATCGACAGCCTCCAAGCTATGATTTAGCTAGTTTCATTCCAGGGAGATGGAGTCATGAATTCTGTGCAGAAAGTTTGCATCTGCCTCGCATCACTCCTTCTCTCCATTTCGGTATACGCGTGGCCGCCACCTGAGCAATGCCCTCAGCCCCGCTTCACTGGCCAAGCTCCGGACCCTGAATACGGGTACATCAATCCATTGGCAGAAGATAAGGCCAACCTTAAGTCAGGACAGCGTCTTTATCTGGGTAAAGATGAACACTTCGGTTGTGCAAATTGTCATGGCAAGAAGGGTGCAGGAAATGGGCCGTTGGCGAGTCAATTCAACCCAAGGCCTCGCAATTTTGCATGTGCGCAAACGGTGAATGCCATTCCAGATGGGCAGTTGTTCTGGATAATTCGAAACGGTTCGCCTGGTACGGGCATGCTGCCGCATTCGTATTACAGTGACACGGAGTTGTGGCAGCTCGTCCTGTACTTAAGGCATTTAGCCAAACCTTGAGTAATTTCGTGCGTTGCAGGCGCAGAATCGGGGTAGAACCCGACGCCAAAGGAAAGCAGCTTCTCCTTCCCGGTGCGGTGGACTATAAATTGGTGCCCGGGCAGGAATTGCACTGGGCGCATAACATCATGATGTTGATGATGTTTCCTGCGCTGGATTTTCCATGTACCCCGAAATGTACCCCCAACGGAGCAAAGTGCCCCTGTTCTCGGGTGTGCCAATGCCAACCTTTGTTAACAGGTGTAGCCCCGTCAAATATCAGTAACTTCTTGCCGCGGGGGGCCGGCTGCAGTGACGTGCAGTGACTATCGGTTCATCAATCCGGGTTCGTGTAACCCACCGCGGGTGATCCGGCCACGAACTCAACCTTTCTTAACAAGCACCAGCGGCCAAAGGGTGCGGGTCATCTGCCCAAGCACGCTGGAGCCATGCCCCTTCTTGTCATGCCGGTATAGTTCCAAGGCCTTTGTCGCCTCCTTCTGAAGGGTTGGCCCGTCAAGGCCGTCCCAGACGCGGTCCCGCGCCAGGTAGCCACACAGGTCGCTCAACTCCTCCTTGGCCTCGCCCATGTAGTCCATGCCCGCGCTCTCAAGGGTTGAGCAAATCCGTCGGAGTATTTCTGCCGCGAGCGCGTGGGGCGGGCGAGGTCCATGGCCCAGCAACAGGTTCACCGCTGTGCGAAGTTCGAGTGGTACCTCGGCATTGTTACGCCCCACGCACTGCTGAATGATCCAGCCTTTGGCTTCCTTGCGTACGACGATCGTTGCGCGCATCGGGTGCTCGATGGCGTAAGCCAGCCAGAGATCTTGGCTGGTTTCCGGGTGCAACACGCGCAGGTAATGCGAGTGCAAACAATGCCCCATGCTTTTTGCCTCGCGCTGGATGTCCCGTTCGGAGCGCAACGGCTTGAAGCCGATGGCGCCATCCAGCGGGCAGGGTTCGTCCCGCTCCCATCGTTGCTGCTCGATCAGTTTGGCGGGTAGGTCGAGGTACTGCTGGAGAGTCCGCACGTTACGCAGCATGGCCGTAAGTTCGCGTGGATCATGCTCGCCCGCCACCGCCCCCAGGGCGTTACTCGCCGTTTCGATTTTCAACAGGGTGTCTGCATCGAGTGGTGACAGGCCGGCAGGATTGGCTGCCGCCTCCATCCACCAGTTCGTCTGCAGTACCAGGTCGTAGTCGTCGAGCCAGGCGAGGGCATCGAGATTGATCCTGGGCAGGCTGGATAGTTCGCTGGGCCAGGCTTCCGGCGGGCGCGAAAACAACTCGCGGACAAGCGGCATGTAGGCCGGATTTGGCCGGTCGGAGTGGAGGCGTTGCAGCCAGCGCACGGTTGCATCGGTGGCGGGCAGTCCGGCGAGGGCCGCATATCGCTTCCAGTCACTGTCTGCAGTGTAGAGATCCGATCGGTCGATCTCGCCTTCGAAGTAGGCGATAAGGGCCGGTGTAGTGAGCCAGGGATGCTGCAGGTGCGTGCGAAAGAACGCACTGGTACGCACCAGAGGGGTTGATGGCTTCGCGCTGTAGTCGACGTCAGCATGCTGGCGCAGGGCCTGGAGGTAAGCTTGGCGAGGTTCCCGCCAAGACCAGGGGAAGAGCTGGACGGACTCGTTCATGGGGCGACTCCTGACGGCAGCGTTGGGCCAGTCTGGGTAGCGTCAGCGACAGGCATTGTCGCAGGCCGCAGGCAGGGTCGCCCCCGGGGGGGTATAAGGACCCATCATCAAGAACCTAATCCACAGGGTGCGGAAGACGCCATGAGTAGCGGTATGAGCCCGACGAGCGCGATGCTGGGGGCCTTGGTGGCCCGCCTTGTGTCTGGCGGGCAAACGGGCGTGGATCGCGCTGCGCTGGACTTTGCCATCGCGCATGGCATTCCGCATGGCGGGTGGTGCCCGGCAGGGCGGAAGGCGAGTGATGGTCCGCTGGAGGTGCGCTACCTGCTACAGGAAACGGAATCCGAAGGCTGGTCTCAACGCACGGGCTTCAATGTGCGGGACAGTGACGCAACACTGATCCTGATCCGGGGGCCGCTGGTAGGTGGCTCGTTGCTGACGCAGAAGTTTGCCTGGCGGCTGCATCGACCGGTGCGAGTGCTCGACCTGCCTGACGACTCCGCATTGATTCCTGCCGATTCGGATCTTGATGAGGTGCTGACTTGGCTGCGGGAAACCAATGTGAAGGTGCTGAACGTGGCTGGGCCAGGTGAGGAGCGTGTGCCGGGTGTTTATCGACAGGCGCTGCTGGTGCTAGCGCGCCTGCATGAGTTGGGCCGCGGTGGTTGGTAGCATGAAAAAGCCCCGAACCCAATCGCGACTCTGGGCACCAATTGCCCAGTAGCGGCGATCAATTCCGAGGCTTAGTGCGACTTCGCAGGGTGGACGGTCTGGGCTGCAATTGCCCAAGGATGTACACCGGTTGCGAAGTCACAGGGCGAAATCTAAGGCTCGAAGGAAGTGAAGGGCGCTCTTGTCGTTGTAACCAAGATGAAGACGCCGAGCGGGAAATCGATCATCGTCAGCATCGCCCCGAATGGACGCGCAGGAAGTGACGCACGGTTGGTGGTCAATGTCGTAACGAGCGCCTACGGAAAGAATCGCGGAGATGCGTGGTTTGCGGGATCAGGCGGCGGCTGGAAGGCTGCGATATGCGGAAAATAAAGAGGGCTTTCACTCCCTGGAATCAGTCCCGGTAACCATCCGGGAGGAGCCAGGCAACGAAAGCCCTACGACGCAAAAGGTACCCTTCAAGGAAGACCTCGACAAGTAACGGCATCGCTCAGGAGCGCTGTTTCGGGCGCCCAGGGTGGCGACGAGCGGCTATCTATCGGCCAAGGCGGTAAGGTCGGCCTGCCCGCCAGCACTATCTGCAACATGATCGACCGGATGAAAGCCGGATCCGCAGGCATCGTCGTTCGCCAGCCCACCAAGGATTTGCCGCGCGCCGTGCTCGATG
Source organism: Pseudomonadota bacterium (assembly GCA_049324495.1). GTDB lineage: Bacteria > Pseudomonadota > Gammaproteobacteria > Pseudomonadales > JADFDG01 > JADFDG01. The sequence continues at coordinate 14,544 of JBMOOP010000031.1, read as the reverse complement.
CTGCCGACAAGCGGAGGATCCCGCATGACAAGATTCGCGGCGTTCACTTCGGCGGCGTTTCGTACCTGCTCGCCGACAACCTGGCCGCCAAGGAAGTGCAGGCGGTCATATTCCATGAGGCCGCCATCCATGGTGCACTCCGTCTCTGCCAATTAAGGGCGTAGCCCCCCCCCGCAGAGAAAACAAGGTGGACCGCCCCGAACAGGCGGATGGCGGCAACTGCGGGAGCACCAGCCTGCGCTACGTCGTCATCCTCACCATTCTTCTCGCTGACATACGACTCCGCCGAGAAGTGCGCGCTGGCCCAGATCGATCGCAATTCCGACCCCGGCACAACTTTGCTGCTCACAAATAATGACTTTTGATAACAAATCACGGGCGTCGTGAGGGCGCTGAATCTCAATCAAACTCAATAACGCAGGAGCGGCGGGGCAGGTCTCGCATAATCTGCGTTCTCCGTACTTGTTCCGAATAATTCCTGAAGCCCAAACTGGCAACTAGCCCTTCAGCCGGAACCCACCAGATACGCGTTCGATCTCGTCGGAGCTTTCAAGTCGCCCAATACCCGCGACCATTCGCTCTTGGATCTGCTTGCTCACCCTGAGGATGCCAAAGATACTTGCCATCGACTTCGCCAAAGTGCCCTCGTCAGCAACCACATATTCCTCCAAGACTGCTCGCGCGGCATTTGCCAACTCTTCAATCGGGATGTCGAGGGAGTCTCTGTTTCCGCCGCTACGGAACCCCCGCCACGCGCCAGGGCTCACGCTCAGCGGCCAATAGAACTCACGATCGTCCTCCCTCGTGACACCTTGGCGCCCCTGAAGAAGTGCATCGATCCGTTCCTGAATTCGATTTCCAGATCTATCGAAACCATAGGCTGACACAATCCTCTTACGGATCAACGCGTCGCTCACCGGACCTTCATGGTGAATGATCTGTTCGACCATTTGGCGCACGGCAGGAGCTTCAGAGGGCGCCAAAAACGCCTCTCTATTGCCCCTCAAGTTTGGCGACTCGGAGTACATAAGTGCTTTGGAGAGTGCGGTCACCATTGGCGCCGGGGTTGACTGTTCGACTTCGTTAATGGGCGGCGCAACCAGCGGATCTATCGGCGCATGAGCGAATAGAGTGTTGGGCTCTTCGCTCTGAGCCTTCTCCAAAGCCTCTATGACCCGGTTCTTCTCCCGCGCCGGACTTGTCCACCATTCTGTCGACCAAATGCGATGCACCTTCCAGCCAAGTTGTTCGAGCACGGCCTGACGCAACTTATCCCGATCGCGAGCCGTCGCTGCACTGTGGTAACTCGCGCCGTCACACTCAACGGCCATCAAATAGCGTCCAGAGGCTCGGGGATCAACAACACCTAGATCAATGCGATAACTGGAACAGCCAACCTGAGGATGCACCTGCCATCCCTTTTCCTGAAGGAACCTCAGCACCTCGACCTCAAAGGGACTCTCCGGCAGGCCACCAGTCGGTGAGGCCTGCGCAAGCAGCGCTACGGGACCACGCTGCGCGTACTCAAGGTACAACTTCAAGTCAGACACACCGGCGGCCTTGCTCCTAGAGAGATCAAGTTGTTCCGGCTTCAGTGTCGCGAAGATATGAACCTCTTCCTTCGCCCGAGTTATAGCGACGTTCAATCGGCGATGCCCACCGTCCCGGTTCAACGGCCCGAAAATCATGGCCATGCGGCCCGTTTCATCCGGGCCGTAGCAGATTGAAAAGAGAATTATGTCCCTCTCATCACCCTGCACGTTCTCTAGGTTTTTAACGAACAAGGGCTCAGAAGTCTGTGCTGCGATGTTCCGATCAAGTTCCTTGTCGTTACGACGAGCCGCATCAACGAGGTCTTCGATAAGCTTCTGTTGCGGTTGGGAGAATGTCACGACACCCAGGCTCTTCGGGGGCGTACTTCCGATTGAAAAGTGTTGCCTGATAAACTTAACGACCGCCTCTGCTTCCTGCCGATTCGTCCTCGCGCCGGCGCGAGCATAATGGCCAGGGACGTGGTGATACGTAATCCCAAGATCCGGCGTCTCCGGTGAGGGGAATGTAATGAGCTTCGATCCGTAGTAGCGGAAATTGGAGAAGGCAATAAGCGATTCGCGGCGGCTGCGGTAGTGCCACTTCAAAGACCGGGTCGGGAGGCCCGCACCAATACACTCGTCGAGAATACTCTCGAGATCATCGACCATTTCGGAATCGTCAGTCACCGCGCCATCATCGTTTTCGCTTGCATTGAAGAAATTCGTTGGGGGCAATTGCTTGGGGTCTCCCACAACAATGACCTGCTTTCCGCGCGCAATGGCGCCGATTGCATCCCACGTGGGAATCTGTGACGCCTCGTCAAATATAACGAGGTCAAATTTCGCACCGCTCGCATCGAGGTATTGGGCCACAGACAGTGGCGACATGAGCAAGCAGGGCGTAATCCGTGGCAGCACGCCGGAAAGCTCACTCAGCAAACGCCGCACAGGTGAATGCCTGGCCCTCTTTTGGAGCTCTCGTTTGAGGTAGGCCAGAGGTGTGCCGGGCGGGGGCATTGCGCTGCCGGGGACCCTGGATGACAGAGTTGCCTGCACATGCAACTTGGTGAGTTCTGCAAAGCGCGCATCCGCGTCACGAAATTCCTTGATTTTCCGTTCATGCTCTACCGACCGGAACTGGCTCAGCACCGGGTATCTGCCGGACACCTTTCCTAGCCACCAATCGGCATAAGAGAAATCAAAATATTCAGCAGCTCGCTCTACCGGGGTATTGCCCTGCTCAAGGGACTGGATGAAATAGGTGAGCCCCTTGCCCAAGCCGTCCCTTCTAGCCCCTTGCCAGAGACACCAATCACGCAGTGATCCAGCCGAGGCTCCCCATACACTCATACGATGGCGAAGGTTGTCCCACACATCTGCCCGAGCGTCCTCACCAACGAGATCCTCACGCGCGCAGCCCGCTGTCGTCGCGACCTTGTCGATGGCTTCCAACGTGGCATCGAGGGCGGCCCGACAGGCGATTAGCTTCGAACCAATATCGCCCTCCGCCGCAAATGCAGCCGGAAAGGCACTGATGCGCTCAGCCAGCGCTGCGCGGATGCCTTGCAGCATAGAAATATCCTGAGCCGCCAGTATGGCTGTTGTGTCGGCATACGACTTCAGCCATGCCTCGGCACCATCGATACGATCCCAATCAGTCCGAGATTCCTGCCAAAGGCCACCGAGAACTCTCGATGCATCAAGCGCTACGCTTCGAAGCGCTTCGTCCTCAGCACGAATGGCCGACAACTGACCCAGAAGCCCGGGAACGGCCTCAACTGTCGGTCGAGTACCGGACGTGCTATAGGCACCAAGCAAGCCCCTGACGCGAAACTGGCCAATGATGCGCTTCAACCACCAGGAACCCGATGCTTGTCGCCATGCCAACCCAACATCGTCGGGAGTTAGCCGGAGGATGTCCTCACTGTATCCAACACCAACTTCCGCAACGAGTTCACTGCGCTTTCTGCCATGCATCGCAATACTTCGCAGCAGCGACTGGCTCCTAAGGTGATCCTGCTCACCAAGAAGTGAGATGTACTCTGGACGCACCTGCAAAAGAACTGAAACGAGAGAGGAAAAATTCCGCTGAGTGCGCATGTCCGCCCTCAAGGCAGAGAGACCGGTTGCGGACATGGCAGAAGCCCACGATTCCGAATTCGCACCAATTCGGCTGGTCAGCGTCCGCGAATCGGACAGCAGCGCTTCCTGCCAGGCCTTTGTCCAATCTGGATTCAGAACTGGTGCCAATGCCCCGCGATCAAGATCCTTTATTTCCTTTCCAAGTTGAGAAAGTCGTTGAGCAACATCCCGGAGATCATCCAGATATTCCCGGGTATGAGAATCAGGGTTCGCCCAGTCGAAATTGCACGCAGTCCATTGGGTGTGTTTAACAACCTCAGAGGTCGCCTTGAAAATGGAGAGCCCACTGGGATGAACTTCGTGAAGTGCCCTTACATAGTCATTTAGATGCGTACGCAATCCGGAGAGTCGCTGTGCCTGTGCCTCCCAATCCCCATTGGTCTGTCTGCCAGCCGCAGCAAGCGCCTGGCCCAACTGCCCGAGAACATCCGCCTTGCTCGACTTGGCGGAATGAAGCTCTAGCAGGAATGGACCAAGTCCAATCTTCTTGAGGCGGTCGTGAACAACGCTGAGGGCCGCCACCTTCTCAGAGACAAATAGAACTGTCCGACCTCGCGCGAGGTTGTCCGCAATGATGTTGGTGATTGTCTGCGACTTGCCTGTTCCCGGAGGCCCCTCCAGCACAAAACTCACGCCGTCTGCCGCAGCATTTACAGCCGACAACTGGGAGCTATCACAATCAACGGGTAGGTAGAGCTGGTTCGGATGCTTTGTATCGTCCAGCCTGGCTTCGTGGACAAACTCACCGGAAGGAAGTGGGTCGTTGCCAGAACTGCCGACCAAGTGCCTTACCAGAGGACTCGCCAATACATCCTCAAGCCGATCAGTGAGATCCTTCCACATCAAATACTTTGTGAAGGAGAACATGCCGAGGCTGACCGTCGGGACAACTTCAAATCCGGGAATATCCACGACCGCGGAACGGAATCTGGCCCATATCGCGCCGACATCAACGCCGGACTCATCTGACGGCAGTTCCGCAGCATCCGTGATGCCCTCGATCCGCAAATTGAATTGCCGCTGAAGAAGTTGGAGAAGGGTCGGATTGACGACCGTTTCATCGTCATGACGATTGAACGAAAAGCCGCTGGAAACCGACTTTCGCTCCAGGGAGACGGGAACCATGACAATCGGTGCCAGCAGGCTGCGCGACGAGTCCTTGGACTCAACCCACTTGAGCATGCCCAAAACAAGGAACAGGGTATTCGCACCACCCTCCTCTTGGGCCGTCCTTGCCGCACGAAAGATTTCGGTAAGGCGGTTGTCGAGATCCTTGGCTAGAAGTTCTGCCAAGACTTCGTTTTTTTTCAGCGCATCTGTAGCCAAATGCTCCTTTAGATGTGCTGCCGTTCCCTTTTCATGCTGTGCCAGATTCCTCGGATCCCCTTCACCCATAAGCCCCGGGAGAGAGCCAATCCGAAAAGTCTTTCCCTCCGCAAGCAGGTCTTCGAGCCGTTCAGGCTCCGGGTAATAGATAGGAATCGTCTGCTTGGTCGGTTTGAAATTTATCAACTTGTTGCGAAGTGTCAGGTCGAGGAGTTTGGACCGCCAATGGTCAATTCTGCTGATGCCTTTCTCTGGCTCAGCCGTCGTCTCTGAGATGACAGACCCGCCGGCCAGCGGCGGCAAGTCAATGTCCTCAATTATCTGAGGTGCCTTAACTCCTTCATCCGCCCCACCTGCGTCAGTGGGGCTCCGCGTTGAAAGTGCCAAAGGTAGAATTTTCTGCCCCCTCCTGCTTCTACCCACGTCGATCGCAAGGTCAAACTTCTTGGCGTGCTCGTCTCCAAGTCGCTCGGCTCCCTTCTTCACCGCCAAAGAGAACCCAGCGCGCATGTGGCTTGTGATGCTGGTCGATTCAAGGACGATCATTTCGCCGGCATCGATCCGCTTACGCATGGCCTGCCGATCATCATTGGTCGAAGAACCGAAAGTCGTATCAACAAGCCAGCACCCAACCCAGGCATGCCCTTCCTCGAGAAGGATCAGCGGGTTAAGACCCGCCTGCTCAAGACAAGACACGAACAACAGAGCGAGATCCAGACAGGTCGCGAGCTTGTCCTCCAGAATTCGATCAGGGAGTCGGATCTTTTGCCCCGTGCCAGTAAAGCTCGCTGGCGGATTGCTGTAATGGATCCCGAGCGCCTCGATTGCGGAATAGATCGCCGAAATCTGTCGAACAACAGCCTGGCGATCCCCGGCCTGATAGCCAGACATTGGCTCTTTACGACTATTAAGCAAAAGCTCCGAGGCGGAACGGAGAATCGTGGCGACGGCCTTGCTGTTTGGCTGGGCGAATGCGGCAAGCAATTCCGGGAGCTGGCGGAAGCCTGACCATTCATCAAATGCCAAGACCTCTATAGGGGCCGATGCGGACGCCAGCACATTTCCCTGATGCTTGACCTCTGCCGATATGTTGCATCGGATAGCCTCGGACAGGCCGAGCAGATATTCCTGATCGAGAGGATATTCCACACTCGAAAAGGTTGATTCTCCCCGCGGAGCGATCTGCGCGATGTGCAGTGATAGCGGAGCAGCAAACTTCGCGGATGAACTGATGGCGATGGTTAGGTCGGTAGCGGGGCTATCCGAATCATTAACGACCCGCACTTCCTGAATGACCGGAACGTGGTTTTGCGCGCCAGCAAAGGTTATGGCGCTTGCAGTCTGCAACTCAATCTTCATTCCGCCCATATCCTTAAGATGGCTAAATGCGTAATCGGTTGGCTTAAAAATTACGCCGCGGGTCCCGCATGCGGAGGTCTCCAGAAATGCTAATAGTTCGTTTTAATCAACCGGATACACGATGTGACAAACTATCGGGGTTCGTGGAGTTTGCCTACCCCACGCGACATTTGGTGTCGCTATGCTGATATGCGGCACCTGCTGACCAGTCTTCGAGGACAATTCAGTCTCGGTAGACTAGTCGGTCGCCAGTCGGCGCAGGAAGGTCGGCAGTTCGCTTGCTGTCAGCGCCCGGTGCTCCAGCTTCGCGCCTGCTTCTGATGCCATTCGCGGGCAATGATCTCAAAACTATTGGCGGCGGCCAGTTCTGCGCCCTTCGTTGCATCCTGTTTGGCTTGGCTAGGGTCAACGCCTGCAGCCAACAGAGTCTTGGCTCTATCGCGACGGGCGCGGGTATCGGCCAGCGTCACGGTAGGGTAGACGCCAAAGGAAAGCAGCTTCTCCTTCCCGGTGCGGTGGACTATAAATTGGTGCCCCGGGCAGGAATTGAACCTGCGACCTTCCCCTTAGGAGGGGGACGCGCTATCCGCTGTGCCACCGGGGCGTAAGGCCGGCTATTCTACCGGCGCACCGACAGCGGAGGGAACCTGCAGTGCAGAGTACGGATATCCAGAACCATCTCGATCTTGTCGTGTTGCAGGAACTGCATGACGTGCTGGGTACGGAATTCCCGGTGCTCGTCACGACGTTCGTGGCCGACAGCGAGGCGCGCATTGCAGCGATTCATGCCGCACAGGTTGCCGGTGATGCCGAGGCCCTGCGTGAAGTCGCCCACTCGTTCAGGGGTTCGTGTCTCAATATCGGTGCCCATCGTGTGGCGGCCGCCTGCCGCACCCTGGAGAGTTTTTCCCGCGCCGGCGACGCCGCCGCTGTGGCCCGGCAGATTCCGCTGCTGGAGAGTGCCTGCCAGGCGGCGTGCGCGCATCTTGTCGGCTGGGTTGCCCGGTAAACCAAGGCGGCCGCTGCTGCGTTACCGGTGCGACCGGTATTCGCACGCTATACTTTGCGCCCCCGAATCGTTGCCGATTTCCCTCATGTCCACCGACCTGTTTCTGCGTGTCAGCGGGCTGGCTGCCGTCCGTGACGGGCGAACCCTGTTCCGGGATCTCGCAGTCGAGGTGGCCGGCGGCGAGGTACTGCGCATCGAAGGTCCTAACGGCGCCGGCAAGACGACGCTGCTGCGCATTCTGTGTGGCCTCGATCAGGACTGCGAGGGAGTGGTTGGTTACCCGCATGCCGATGCCGGCGGGCGTCCCTGGCGCGAGGATGTGTTGTACCTCGGCCATCTGCCCGGCCTGAAGCCGGCACTGACCCCGACCGAGAATCTTGTCTGGCTGGCCAGTCTGCGCGGGTTGCCGCCGCGCCTTGATGTGGCGACGGCGCTCGGCCGGGTTGGGCTCACAGGTTACGAAGATGTGCCGGTTGCGGCACTGTCGGCCGGCCAGCGGCAGCGGGTTGCGCTGGCGCGCCTGCTGGTTGAAAACGCCCGGTTGTGGATTCTTGACGAGCCATTCACCGCGATCGACCGGGCCGGTGTTGTGGTGCTTGAGGACATGATTGCCGCCCATGCCGCCGGTGGCGGCGCGGTGGTGGTTACCACGCATCATTCGCTGGCGCTGCGGGTGCGTTCGCTGTTGCTCGGGCGGGCAGCGTGAGCAGCGTGCCGGCAACCGGATTCGCCACCACCGCAACAGGCGCAACTGCGTTCAGTGCAACGCTGCGGCGCGATCTTGCGCTCGCCTGGCGGGCGCGCGGTGATCTGGTCAATCCGCTGGGTTTTTTTGTGCTGGTCGTTGCCTTGTTTCCGCTGGGCATGAGTCCCGATCCGGTGTTGCTGGCGCGTATCGGTCCTGCTCTGGTGTGGGTCGCGGCATTGCTGGCGGTGTTGTTGTCGCTGGAGAATCTGTTCCGCAGCGATCGTGAGGACGGCACGCTCGAACAGCTGTTGATGTCGGCGTCGCCGCTTCCATTGTTGTCGCTGGCGCGGGTAATCGCTCATGTCATTACCGTTGGCGTGCCGCTGGTGCTGGTGTCGCCGGTGCTGGCGCTGATGCTGCACATCGATGGTGATGCGTTCGTCGCGTTGCTCGCGGGCCTCGCGCTTGGGGTGCCGGTGCTGTGCATGGTCGGTGCGATCGGCGCGGCGCTTACCACGGGTCTTGCGCGCGGCAGCGTGCTGGTGGCGCTGGTGGTGTTGCCGCTTTATGTGCCGGTGCTGGTGTTCGGCGCTGGCGCCGCTTACGCGGCAGGTCTGGGCCTGCCGTTTGCCGGCCAGCTCGCCGTGCTCGGCGCGTTGCTCGCTTTTTCCCTTGCACTCGCGCCCATGGCCATTGCCGGCGCGCTGCGCATCAGTGTGAGTCAGTAACCATGCGGGACTTTTTGGGCGGTTTTTGGAAAAAAGGCAGTTGGTTGCACGGCTTCTGGCACCGGCTCGGCTCACCGAAGCATTTCTTTGCGCTCACCGGCATATGGTTGCCGTGGTTGTCGATCGCCGCACTGCTGCTGGTTGGCATCGGTGTGATTTGGGGTTTGCTGTTTGCGCCGCCCGATTATCAGCAGGGCCACAGTTTCCGCATCATCTATGTGCACGTGCCGGCGGCGAGCCTGGCGTTGAGCGCTTATCTGGCGATGGCAGTGGCCGGCGTGGTGGTGTTGGTGTGGCGCATGAAAATGGCCGAGATCCTGTTGCAGGCGATCGCCGTACCTGGCGCGGTGATGTGCGCGCTCGCGCTGTTTTCCGGCGCGTTGTGGGGCAAGCCGACCTGGGGCACCTACTGGTTTTGGGATGCGCGCATCACGTCGATGCTGATCCTGTTTTTCCTGTATCTCGGCGTGATCGCGCTCGGCAGTGCGATCGCCTCGCCGGTGCTCGCAGCACGAGCCACCAGTGTGCTGGCGATTGTTGGCGCGGTGAATATTCCGATCATCAAATACTCGGTGCAATGGTGGAACACACTCCATCAGCCGGCGACATTCAAGCTGACCTCAGCACCATCGATGGCGCCGGAAATGTACCAGCCGCTGATCATAAGCATGCTCGGCTTTTATGTGCTGTTCGCGCTGGTGGTGATCCTGCGGGCGCGCAATGCGATCCTCGAACGCGAGTCCGGATCGCAGTGGGTCCGTGATCTGGCCGTCGCCGAAGCGAGAATTCAATGATTTTTGCCAACATCGATGAATTGCTGCACATGGGCGGCCACGGACTGTACGTCTGGGTGTCTTACGGCGTGACCGTCGCCGGACTCGTCACGCTGGTCGTGCTGCCGCTCCTTGCGTGCCGCCGTTTGCTGCGCGATATCGCCCGCCGGGTGCGCCGCGACGCGGCAGCCGGCACTGAAATTCCCGAGGAGAAATAATATGCATCCGGTTCGTCGCCAGCGTTTGTTGTTGGTGCTGGGCGCATTCGCGCTGGTGGCTGTCGCCGTCGGCCTGACCGGTTGGGCGCTGCGCGAAAACCTGAATGCGTTCTATACGCCGGACGATGTCGCCAGCGGCAAGGCGCCGGTTGACCGGCGCATTCGTGTCGGCGGGCTCGTCGTCAGCGGATCGCTGAAGCGTGCGACGGACAGCCTGCATGTCGAGTTCGAGCTCACCGATGGCAAGGGCACCTTTACCGTCGGCTACGACGGTATCCTGCCGGATCTGTTCCGCGAGGGGCAGGGCATTCTTGCCACCGGGATCCTGGCGGCCGACCACCAGTTCAAGGCCGAGGAAGTGCTTGCCAAGCACGACGAAAAATACATGCCGCCGGAGGTGACGGACGCACTGAAGAAAGCGGGGCATCCGTCTGCGCAGAACGCGCCGCAGTGATTGGTTGCGGTAATGCGCGGCCGGGAGCCGCGACGGGTCGGCCGCCCCAAGTTTGTGCGCGACGAGTCCAAACCGGTGCGCAGCCAGACTGCCGGATGCAGTGATACGAGAGTCCTCAACGAGTCCAGTGTGGCGCGATTTTTGCGTCAGCCAGGCAGGTTCCTACTGGATGACTGTCATGTGCTCATCGGCAACCGATCCCAAGAGCTCCGGCTCCCCGATCGATCAGTATCTGCGCAACCTGCATGCCAGCTACGCGGATCTGCAGGAGGGAATCGTTGCCGACTACATTTCGGAGCTCGCCAAGGCCAACCCGGCCTGGTTCGGCATCTGTATCGCTACCCGTGACGGGCATGTCTACGAAATCGGTGACACCCGCCGGTATTTCACCATCCAGTCGATTTCCAAGGCGCTTGCCTATGGCTTGGCGCTGGAAGATCGCGGCGAGGATTTTGTGCTGTCGCGCGTTGGGGTTGAGCCATCCGGCGACGCGTTCAATGCCATCAGCCTGAAAGCGGGTTCCGGTGCGCCGTTCAACCCGATGATCAATGCCGGCGCCATCGCTATCTGTGGTTTGGTGCTGCGCAAGGACGGCTTGTCGCGTTTTGACCGGATTCTCGCCTACCTTTCAGCCTGCGCCGGGCGACAGCTGGACATTGATTACGTCACGTACCGCTCCGAAAGCGAGACCGGCCACCGCAATCGGGCCATCGGCTGGATGCTGCGCAATTTCGACATCATCGATGAGGAGCCGACCGAAATCCTCGAAACCTATTTCCGGCAATGCTCGATCCGGGTGACCTGTCGCGATCTGGCGCTGATCGGTGCGACGCTGGCCAATCATGGCCGCAACCCGCTCAGCCGTGAGCAGGCCATCGATCCGGCCCATGTCGACAACATTCTGTCGGTGATGGCCACCTGTGGCATGTATGACTACTCCGGTGAATGGCTCTACCGCGTCGGCTTGCCGGCGAAGAGCGGCGTGGGCGGCGGCATTCTTGCCGCGTTGCCCGGGCAGCTGGGCATCGGCGTCTTTTCGCCACCGCTGGATGCGCAGGGAAACAGTGCGCGCGGCATCAGGGTCTGCGAGGATCTTTCGCGCAAGTTTTCCATGCATCTGTTCGCCAACGGTCTGGCGCCGCAGTCATCGTTGCGCCTCTCCTACGATGGCGGTCAGGTGTCGTCCTGTCGACGCCGTTCGCCGAAACTTCAGCAGGTGCTGCGCGCCAACGGTCATCGCATTCGCATCGTCGAGTTGCAGGGCGAGCTGATTTTCTCGACCTTTGAGCCGGTGGTCAGACTGGCGCTCAAGCAGGCTCCCTATGGCCGTTTCCTGATTCTCAACCTGCGCAATGTTGTCAGCATCGATGAGGTTGCGCTGAAACTGATCGGCGATCTGCAGGGCAGTCTGGCCGCGCAGGGCGTACAGTTGCTGGTCAGTCATGCCGAACGTTTTGCGCAGGTGTTTACGGCCATCAACCTGTATCCCACGGATCGCTTCAGCAACGATGATGCTGTGCTTGAGCACTGCGAAAATCTGTTGCTGGAGGAAATTGTCGGGCCCGGCTGGGACGTGGCGCCGCCGGCTGCCCTTTCTGACTGTCTGCTGCTGGCCAATCTCGATCCGGAGGATCTCGCCTGGCTGGACATGCACATGGGCCGCGGGCAGGCAGGCCCAGGCCAATGCCTGATTCGCGCCGGCGAGGCCGGGGACAGTCTCTACCTGTTGCTGGAGGGCAGTGTCGAAGTCCTGTTGCCCACGGAATCGGGTGAGGGGCGTCGTCGGCTGGATGTTTTTGCGGCGGGCATGAGTTTCGGCGAAATGGGATTTCTGGACGGCTCGCCCCGCTCCGCCAACGTGATGGTTCTGGAATCGGCGGTGTACCGAGTCATCTCCCGGCAGCTGTTTGAGCGGCTGGACGACGAGCGTCCCCGCCTGAAGATCTGCCTGCTGGAGCGACTGGCACGCCTGCTGTCGTCCAGTTTGCGCAAATCCAACGCCGAGGCGGCGGCCTATCGCGGGTAGATGGGGCGTTCGCCCCCGGAATGAGGCTGGTCGGACAATTGGACGTCCGTACGATGGTTCGGCTAGAGTTGCCCGACAGTCTGTCAGCGGCTTCTTGCCCATGGTCTCCTTCAAAGCCCAGGAAAGCCTCTCCGAGCAAATCGCCCAGCATCTGGCCCGTCAGATCATCCACGGCGATCTGCTGGCCGGCGACCGGATCCAGGAGCTGCGCATCGCCGGCGAGCTGGAGGTGTCGCGCGGTTCGGTCCGCGAGGCGCTGCTGATCCTGGAACGCTGGCATCTGATCGATATCCTGCCCCGGCGCGGCGCGGTGGTGAAGGACATGTCCGAGGAGCATGTCCGCTCGCTCTACGAGATGGTTGACCTGCTGTTCGGTTTTGTCGTCCAGAAGGCCATGGGCCGGGTTCATGAAGAAGATCTGACCCCCTTTATCGAGCTGATCCGGGTGATGCAGGCGCAGGTGACCGCCCGCCAGATCGAGGATTTCCATGAATCTGCGTTTGCGTTCCTCAGCCACGCCACCGGCTTTGCCCGCAACAGCTTTGTGGCGGAGATTCTCGCCAACATGCAGCCGGCGATTCGTCGTGCCTTTTACCTCGCATTGCACATCAATCGTGACGAAATGCAGGAATCATTGGCCTTCTTCAAGGCCTTGATCGAGAGCCTGCTGCAACAGGACACGGCGGCTGCGAAGGAGGTGATCGGCGAATTTGTTGAGCATCAGCGTGGCGTTGTCCTGGAGTCCATCATTCGCGCCCGGCAGGTTGAAGAAGCCTGGAGTCAGCGCCGTCGGCGATCCTGACCGCCGTCGTACCGATGGTCGCAGGGCTTGGGGCACGGCGTCTTCTAATCCACAACAGGTAGTGTCTCCCGGGGCGAATCCGCTACACTTGGCCGGCTATTCGGACCGCCATTTGCCGGGGTCTTGCGGGCGGGTGACGGGATGCCGTCAAGACTCAAGGACACAGAAGAACACCATGCGCCTGAAGAGCATCAAGCTGGTCGGTTTCAAGTCGTTTGTCGACCCGACCGTCGCCACCTTTCCGGACAATCTCGCCGCCATCGTCGGCCCGAATGGCTGCGGCAAATCGAACATCATTGACGCAGCCCGCTGGGTGATGGGCGAAATTTCCGCCAAGCACCTGCGTGGCGAGAGCATGGCCGACGTCATCTTCAACGGTTCGACCGCCCGCAAGCCGGTGGCGCAGGCCTCCGTTGAGCTGGTATTCGACAACGCCGACGGCCAGCTCGGCGGTGAATACGCCCAGTACGCGGAAATTTCGGTCAAGCGCCTCGTCACCCGCGACGGTCAGTCGAATTACTACCTGAACAGTACCCGCTGCCGCCGCAAGGACATCACCGACATTTTCCTCGGCACCGGTCTGGGCCCGCGCAGCTACGCCATCATCGAGCAGGGCATGATTTCACGCCTGGTCGAAGCCAGGCCTGACGATCTGCGTCATACCATTGAAGAAGCGGCCGGCATTTCCCGTTACAAGGAACGGCGCAAGGAAACCGAGTCGCGCATGCGTCGCACGCGCGAAAATCTTGAGCGGCTAACGGATTTGCGCGACGAGCTTGAGCGGCAGATTGCCCATCTGCAACGCCAGGCCGCTGCTGCGGAAAGATACAAGTTGCTGCGCGAAGAAGAGCGCACGCTGAAGGCGCAACTGCATGCACTGCGCTGGCAGGCGATTGATGCAACGGTAAGCGAGCGTGAGGCGGCGATCCGGGAGCTGGAAGTGAAGCTGGAGGCGCAGGTCGCCGAGCAGCGCCGCGCCGAAGCACAGATTGAAAAATACCGTGAGGCCAATCACGACCTGCTGGAAGCGTTCAACGAGGTGCAGGCCCGCTTCTACGGCGTCGGCTCCGATATCGCCCGCGTCGAGCAGACCATCCAGCACCTGCGCCAGATGCATACGCAGTACACCACGGAGCTCGCGCAGGCCGAGCGCAACCGCAGCGAGATGGCCGAGCACCTTGAACACGACAAGCGGGGCATCGCAGAAATTGCCGTGCAAATGCTTGAACTGGAGCCTGAATTCGAGCGCCTGCAGGCGGCCGACGACGCGGCTGCCGAGGCGGCCGCGGCTGCGGAAGAACGGATGCAGCAGTGGCAGATCGCCTGGGATACCTTCAGTCAGGGTGCATCGCAACCGCAGCAGCGGGCCGGGGTAGAGCAGTCGCGTATCCAGCACCTGGAGAAATCCATTCGTGTGCTCGACGATCGCATGGAACGCTTTGAGCAGGAACGCAAGACGCTTACCTCCGGGCCGCTGGTCCAGGAAG
>JBMOOP010000030.1:0-24895 GCA_049324495.1 Pseudomonadota bacterium | reverse complement strand
ACAGGTTCAATTCCTGTCCGGGGCACCATTTTTCCCCATGCAGAACAACCAGATATGCCTCTACATCTGCGGCCTGGGGCGCGTTTGGGGCAATCTGGAAATTGCGTAATTTTGATGCCGCAGAAACAAAAAGGCGCGCGCGCGGCTGGCCTTTTTGTGGTTGAGGATGGTGTGGCCAGGAAGCGCTCCTTGAGCGCAGCCGGCCAGTCGGCGACCGGCGATTCCCCCTCCTCCCCATGGAAATCTCACTTACTTACCAGAGCACGCAGCGGTCAGGTTGCGCGGTCAATTTTCGATAGCTATTGTCGGGTCCTGAAATGAAAAACCCCGGCGGCAACCGGGGCTCTTCAACGCACTGACTGGTGCAGCCCAATCGCTGGGCCTTGGAGCGAGAAGACGGAGGTAGCTATGCGCCCGCCCCCTGAGTAAGGGCTGACGGCAGTCGGCCATCCCCGGTGCGGGAACCGCACCGGGGATCACTGTACCGGCACTAGGTCCCATTGGGAACTAGCCGGCCGGATCAATGCCGACAAACAGTCGTCAGCCACACGCCATCAATCGACAATATCCCACACTCCGCACCGGCGATTTCGCATGGTCGGCCGACTGCCGGACCGACAGGATGGCCACGCCACCACCGACGCGGGAGCCCTGGCAGGATGCCGGCCGATGCGCCAGGGATAAGCGCCCTCGCGGGCGCCGGTGACCCCGTCAGGGGATGACGATGTAGCGGTCGGTGAGCCGCATCCAGGTGGCGAGCAGCAGCAGACCGCCGATGCCGACCAGCAGCAGAGGGATGGCCACCACCAGCGCTGCGGTACCCAGCGCTCGGCAAGCCATGGGCTTCAGTGCCATGAGAACGCCCCCCCGGCAGCCGCCCAAGGCTCGCCGTCAATGTAGCCCGCAGACCCGGCCACCGACCACCGGCCGGCGCCCTTATGGAAGGTCGCCACGATGTCCCCGTTCGGGTTGCCGACGATGGTCAGGCGCTTGTCGCGCAGCATCGTATTCAGCAGGTCGGTCGCAGGCATGTCCCGGCCGGTAATAGTTGCCCCCTCGGACCCGCGCACCGCCGGCTGGGTCTGGCCGCTCTGCAGCTGGTTCCAGTCGATGCGCAGGTCGAGCGGCGGACACCTCACGCGCTCAGCCGGGCAGACGACGTCACCCACGCGGCGCTCGGGGAGATTCACCGCCGGCTGCTCGACGTGCAGCTCGGTCGTCCGCGTGCGGGTGGATCCAGCGGGCTTCGCCGGCGCCGGCAGCGCCGGCTTCGCGCCGGGAATGGATTCGATGGCAACGTCGTTCGGAGCGGTCCGGTGCTCAGCTTGGTAGGCCGGCACCACCAGTTCCCAGCTATGCGCCCACTCGGTCAACAACGAGCCCAGCAGCGCACACGCGGCGCAGATCAGCAGCCAGGCCCGGGTCGTCACTTCTCGCTCACCGGCTTCGTGGTGAGTTCGCGCAGCACCCCGATCAGGGTGCCCACGATGATCGCCGCCCAGCCAGCGTACTGCGGCGGGATGTTCAGACTGCCGAGGTTCGACTGCACCAGCGTCAGCACCCCCAGCAGTTGCACGGCGATACCCAGCCAAACGGTTCTCGACTTCAGGCGCTTCAGGATGGCTTTCATGGTCAGGCCTCGTTGCTGGATACCGGCCCGCTCACGGCCAGCAGGGGAAGCGATGCAACTGCCGGTTTCTCGCCGGACGGCCAGCGAAAACCGAGGGCTCGCGTCCGATCAAACGCTGCACGGCTGACGGCGTTGCCCTGATTGCCGCCGAGGCAGACGAGCCGGCCGCTGGCGTCCTTGCCGAGCAGGATTGCAACGTGCCCGCCACCTTTTCGGTCGAACACCACCACGCAGCCGGCGGTCGGAAGGTCCAGGGCCTGCCCCCAATCGAGCCACGCCTTCGCGCGGTACCAAGCCTTCGGTGGCTCGATCGAGGCGTACTGCATGCAGGCGGCGACGAAAGTTCCGCACCACGGCGTTTCATCGTCAGCCCACCAGGCCTTGAGCGACTTCAGGAAGCCGGCAATGAAAGGCGCCGTCGGCGCGCCGGGGATCTCCTTCATACCGAGGTATCGATGAGCGAATGTTAGCCAGAGAGGTTCGCTCATCGGCCAGGCTCCACTGGCTGCACGCCGGTCGACACCATCAGCTTGACCAGATTGGCGTTGATGTCCTTCAAAGAATCGGCGACGTCGTCCTGCTCCTGCTCCAACTCGGTGAGGCGCCGGTCCTGCTCGTTCTCGGCAGCAGCCTGGGCCGCTCCGGACGCGCCGAAGTTGACCAGAAACACAGCAACAGCAGCGCCTCCGCCAACAACCCCGACGACCATCCCGATGACGTCCTGCGGCGTTATGCGGGAGAGCCACGATCGAATGCGCGGACTCACTGAATGATCTCCAGGCCGAGTGACTGGACGAAATCCGGGAAGCCGTTTTCGTGCGTCGCCCGCGGCAAGCAGGCGACGGTAACCGCGGCTTTGCCGGCCGAGATCTGCCCGGCCTGGACACCGCGGCCGGTCATCAGCGGGTACGGCCCCGCGCTGTTGAATTCGTCGATCAGCGGCTGCCACTCGGCGCGCGCAAGCGAGTAGGTGCCGTAATGCGTCGCCGGGCCTTGCGAGCCGATCGGGCGCAGAGCGATCGGGAACTCGCCGCCAAACGCCGGGCCGGCGCCACGGTGACCGATCAGCACGGCGATGGCGTTTCCGACCTCTACACCTTCGACGGTGCATGCGGCCATCAGGATGCGGTCATAGGCGCTCATACCGGTTTTCCCCAGCGCAGGAAGTTGCTGATGTCAGCCGCGTTGGCCGAGAAGTCCTGTGCAGCCAGGAACCGGGAGATCAACGAGTACCGCGCGCCTGCGTTCGGCAGCGAGGCCACGAGCCGCTCTTCGTTGGTGGCGGCTGCACTGCCGAACGACATCGGGTCGCCTGACTGAACACCGTTCACGAACAGCGTGAGATCGAACGCGCCACCGCCCGTCGGCGTGTAGGTCATCAGGATGGTTTGCTCTGCCAGCGTCTGCGCTTCGGTCAGCGAATGCACGATGCCACTTGCCGGCTCAGAACCGCCGCTGAAGTCCGGCGTGCCGTAGAGCATGGCGTTCTGGCCGCCCACCTGCCGGAAAGTCGCACCGTGGCGAATCGGAGACGAGTCGTTGCACGAACCGGCAAACAGGATGCTGGCCGAGATGTCGTACAGATCGTCGATGTAGACCCCGCGAAATCCGACCGTGAACCCTGTCGTTCCCGGGTTGAACAGTGAGAAGTTCCTGTTGAAGAAGGCGCCGGTCGGAAAATACACGCCGCCAGCCTTGCGCACGCCGGAGACGCCGCCGCTCTGCTGCAGGTTGTACGTGTTGCTCGGGGCGCCGGAGATCAACAGGCCGACCGGGTCGTCCAGATCAGGGAATCCGCCGGTGCCTGCGGAGTTTCGGTCCATCGAGCCGCACGAGCCGTTGACGTGCCAGTAGTGGCGAAGCGTGCCACCCACCCATGACAGGGTGTCTGGGTCGAATGGCGATGCTGCCCTCGACCTACTCTTCGCATAAAGCTCAACCGGCAGCGTCACCCGAACACCCCGGACGGGAACAGGTCGACGGTGCCGTCACTGTAGACACGCAGGCCGAGTGTTTCGATGTCGCCCAGGGTCTCCGACTGGGTCCACGCGCCGCCGGCAGTCCTGCCGCTGGTGGCCGGAGATACAACCGTCTTGGCAGAGCTGGCGTGCTGTGTGATGCGCACAGACACGTCAACGAATGCGCCGGCTGCCGGAAGGTTCGTGAAGGACCAGGAGGTGACGTTCTCCGTCAGCGTGATCGTGCGCAGGCGCGACTGACTCGAACAGTCGATGGTTATAACGCCTGCGGCCGACGTTACAGCAGTCACCAGACCGGCGCCGTTCATGCCGGTAGCTCCAGTGGCTCCTGTTGGTCCTGCAGGGCCTTGCGTGCCGACTCGGATAATTCTGAGGCGATCTGTCATGTCAGATAACTCCGGATTGACGCGTCAGTCGGGCAGTCACGACGGGAACACCCGGGGAACTAGGCAGAAGTTGCCCTCCATCAGACGGTCAACCTTTCCGTCCGACCAAGTAATCTCGATGCTGTAAACGGCAGTGGGGCCGGTTCCCTTCAGCGCAGGCAGGTCATCGGGAACGAATTCGACAACAGTCGACGACGTGAGCGCTGCTGTCGCGATCGCCGCAGTAACAGTGTCAGTCATGCTGAAAACGATCTTCCCGGTGCCCGCCGTTATCGCAACCGTTGGCGTGGCGAGAACAGTGCCAGCAGCAGCGGTGACAACCTTCATCACGGCAGAACACCCGGTGAGGTCAACGGCCGTGGTGCCGTCGTCTTCGCGGATGTAGATCGTGCGCTCCCAGTCCGTTGCCATGTGGCAGACGTAGTGCTGAGTCGCGGTGAACACTGACATAGGTCAGCTCCTGCACTCAGATGCGCTGGTGTTCATCGTCAAGCCGCCGACAGCAGCGTCGGACGCCAGCCGCGCATCAAAACGAATTGAATTTCACCGCGCGCGCCGTCGCCGGAATTCGCCGTTCCGCCAGAGCTCACTGCTGCGCCACCACCACCACCAGGCGCCTCCCCGGCAGTGGCGGTAGCCGTACCGCCAAGCGTCGCGGACGCACCGTCACCGCCATCGCCGCCATGCATCGACGTACCGCCATCGCCGCCAGCATGGATCGGGTTTGTGCGCACGAATGCGCCAGCGCCGCCGGCACCCGCAAAGGGCGCGTCGCCGCCATCGGAAGCGGTGTCGGTGTTTAGGTCGCCACTACCGCCATTGCCGGCACCATACGGTGCAACGCCGACAGTCTCGAACGTGCCGACCTTGGAGGATGTTTGCGGCGTAGTAGTGGCGGTTGTGGCATCGCAGATGCCTCCCTGGCCACCTTTTACAGTGAAGGTGATCCCGCCGATGGTGACCGTGGTATCTCCACCATCAACTCCGTTCGTTTGCCCGTCGCTGCTCCGGGTTTTCCCATCACCACCGACGCCGATCGAATAATCGGCCCCGCTATCGGGGAAGTCGCCGTAGCGGTATGCGATTTCAAGATATGAGCCTCCCTCGCCGCCAGACGCGGCAATGTTTCCGCGACCGCACGCACCACTGCCGCCGGCAGCCCAAAACCGACAGAGAATCGTGTCATTCGCGTCGTAACCGGGCGGCTTCAACCACTTTCCGGTTCCGGAACGAATGATGTGAGCTACCAGTTGCTGGTAGTCGGGAAACTGGTGGAATCCGGGTTGCATCAGAAGTCGCCAGCGTTGACGGGGCCAACACGCAAGCCGGCAGCCACTGCGGTGCCGATCGTGGCGTACAAGCGCTCGCCGTTGGCGAGCACCAGGTTGGTGTGAATGTCATACGGGATAGATTCCGCCGTCTGGCTCAGCGTGTTGGCTGCAATCGTCTTCTCAGCGATCAGCGCGTTGTTTCCGGCAACGGTTGGATCACTGCCGTTGTTCCGGAAAATGCGCAAGACGGTGGCTACGTTGCTGCCCAAATGCATGGCGCGCACGATCGGGACGAGAGAGCCGGAAGATCCGGCAGTGAAAATCAGCGCCACCGTTCCGGTGCCATCGGTCGCAGTGTTCGCCGAGGTGAGTGTTTGCGGCGTGCCCTTGTTGGCAGTTGTCGTGAACTGTGGAGCCGTTGCCATCGATCACCTCAAGTGAAATTACGCCACGCGAAAATGTTTCCGAAGATGTTTCCGGGCATCAGCTTGCTGTTCACCCCGTCGTGATCGTGGTCAACAGCAGCGGTGTAGTTCTTACCGAGCCATTCCTGAAGGTGGATGTCGTTGTCGCGCAGCGACGTCATGAGCCCGGTGGTGATTGGCGACTCGGGGTCAATGTCGCCGTCGGCAATGGTGGTGAACGTTTTACTGGGGGCCGGCATCGTCAGCCTCCTCCAGTTCGATGAGCACGGTTCGGCGTGCTACCGGATGCGCACAAGCCACCCGGTATTTCTTGTCGAACGGCGTCGAGACAGGGGCGCCTTCCTGAACGTCGATGACGCCATGGAAGAACTCGCAGTCGATGCACTTGAGGACGCGCCGATTCTTGAACCCGAGCGCCGGGCACGGAATGAAGGCGGTCTTCGGGATGTCGACGGCAGCGGTCATGACGTAATTGTCTGACGCATCACGCAGGCGGGCGCGTTGCGTTTTTCTCACGCGCCACGCATCAGATGATCAGGTAGCCAGAAGACCCGTCGGAAAACTTCCCGGTGTTCAGGCAGATACAGGCGTAATCGGCGTTGTCCGGGTAATCGCTTGTGCCGTTCGGGGCGATGAACCCATACCGTCGGCTGAAGTTGGTTGTGCGCAAGGTCAGGTCCAGCCCGTTGCCGTTGTCCTTCCGCTTGATCACAAGGCAGCGGATGGTGCGTGGTGCGCCGGTCTCATCAACCACGCTGCGGGTCGTCACGTCGTAGAGATCAGCCTCCCGGATGTCGGCATCCTTGGCGTCAACCCGCAACGAGATGTTTCTGGGCACGTCCCGGTACTGGCCGACTCGGCGCTTAACGAAGGCGGTGACTCCGCGCTCGTTGGGCGTGGTGAACCATCGGGAATACATGACGTCCGACCGCACGTCGTTGTACTCGAGCGGAGATTCCGCATCGGCGTCGATGTATCCGCGGCCGCCCAGGAAGTTCTTACTCTCGTTCAGGTTGGCCGTGGCATTCGCGAGGCTGTAGCCGACATACGCGCGTGTCAGGCGAAGATCGTCGAGCGGGTCGACCTTCACCGACCCATCGATGATGTTGGCCTCGTCGGTCAGGGTCGCGCCCGTCAGCGCGGCCGGGGACTCCGGGCCGATGTATTTGTATTTCACTTTGGCTGCAACCGGATCCCACCAAATCACACCGCCTGTTTCTTGGGAAAGCTCCTGCAGATAGTCGGAGGCTTTCGTCGGCTCGTGCAGGCAGGTCGTAATCAAGTAAGCCGAGCCGAGCCACCGGTCATCCTCGGACTGAATGCCCGCCAGGTCGATGTTGGCGTCGGCAATGCCGGAGCGATTGTTGATGTCCTCGACCACCCCAGAGAATGGTTCGTCGATGTAGACGATGCACTCCTGAACCACATCGCCGACCTCCGCTGCCTCGGCTGTGGTGTCGAACTGTGATCTGTACGTCGAGTCTGGCCACGACAGCACGTCGCCGACATTGCTGGTGTAGCGGATGATCTGCCCCTTCACGCGCACGTAGCCGGTCGCTCCGTACGAGGCGCCCGATCCACTGTCGAGCGTCAGCGACAGGTCATTCGTCCCGAGCGCTACGGCCAGCTTCCCTGGGCTGGGCGGAGGGAGCAGCATGCGGTCAGTGAGTTTGATGGGGTCCTTGAGCGTTACCACTACGCCGTCGGAACCGTTCGGACCCCTGATCGTTTCGAGGATGTAGGTCTCGGTGATGAACTCCGACTCGTCCCACCCGTCAGTGAAGTAGGCGCGCTTGATGCGCGCCGTCAGATTGCTCAGGTTGTGGTGGCGGGCAAGCAGGCGCCCCCAGTAGGTGCCCGTCGCCGGCGTAGCCCGTGTGGCATGGTACGGATCCATGTCGTGGTCGGGGCACGGCTCGTCATAGAGCGCGACGGTGCATGTGGAGCGCGGCGCCAAGCCGGCGCGCGGGTCGATCTCGATCGGCGGCAGCTGCACGCCTGCCTTCGGTTTGATGTAGGGGCGAACCAGTTGGCCGGCAGGTAGCGGCGCGCCTGCGCTGCAGTAGGCGACGGTCTGAGTTGTGAGTGTGAAGTTGGTCTTGTCCTGGCAGGTCTTGTAGGTGTTGTAACACTCGCTGCCGGCGGCGCCAGAGGCAGTACACGGCGCCGAGCCATAGATATTCCCGCAGCGTGGCAGATCAATCTCAAGGTTGTAGACCGGAATGCGAGAGAAGTCGCTCATACAACCACCGAGGTGACCTTGAACGAAAGGTCACAGTAGCCGCCCGGGTTGTGCGGCGTCTTGAATCCATCGGGAATGGTGGCCAGATAGATCTCGTCCGGGTGGCCGGACTGGTCCCACTGCCAAATGAACGGATCGTCGCGGAGGTGCGCCTCCCATGCAGGCTCCCACGCACTGCGGAGCCACGACCAGGTGAGCGACCTGAAGGAGAGCGTCTCCTCCCACTCCTCATACTCGACGGTCCTGCCGAGCGCATGCCCCTTCTGGCTCCGATTCGAGGCGCCCTGCGGCATGCGGCCTTTGGGATCGAACCCCGCCGACAGGTACATGGGGATGTCGAGCGCCACGCCCATTGCTGCAATCGCAATCGACGGCATGGTTGTGCCGGTAATTCGCACGCGCCAATACCGGTACGAGACGGACGAAATATGCCGCACAAACGGTGCATTGCTTGTCGGCGTCACCGAATCTACCAACACGTTGCTGGCGACGAAGTTGTCAGTGCTTCCGCGCAACTCGATCGTGGCGCCCTGTGTGAACAGGTCGTGGCCATAGATCGCCCAGTAATCCGAGGCTTTCGCGCTGCCGCAATCGACCGTCACTGTCGCCGGCAACGCCGTCGGCTTCCACCAAGTGTAAGCACGCCAGTCGCGCAGGTTCAGGACGCTGTAGCCGGTAGCAGTGGTGGAAGCGACCGGTGTTGCGTCATCAAGGCGGTTTTCGTATAGGCACTTCGGGTAGTCGGTCGCCATGGATCAGCCTGTCTCCGTGGTGAACCGTACGCCATCGCCGAACGCCTCGCGCGCCGCAGGCGCGAAGCTCTCCCTGATCCAGGTATTGAGCATCGCGTTGCCGGACTCGACGACGAAGGTGATATTGCGTTGCGGAGCGCTCGACGATGAAGACTGCGGCAAGGTTGGCGCGGGCGCGAAGTTGGACTCCGGCTGCGCACCGGCAATATCCGGAAGGCCTGTGCTGCCGACCCCCATCGTTGCGGTAGCGCCAACGTTCGCCGCGCCGCCGCCGCCGAATTGCGTGCGGCGAATAGACCGCACTTGCATCATGCCGGTGGCGAGCGCCAATGCGACAAGCCCAGGGGAAAGCCACCAAGGGGCCTTGAGTGCCTCCGTTACGCCAACAGAAGTTCCGATTAGGGCTTGACCAATCGCCGCTTTTTTTCCGAACTCAAATTCATTCTTGCGGTCGGACTGCATCAAGCCGGACGCCTGACCAAGAATCGTCTGGGCGGCACTGATGCGGCCCTTGGTCGTCTTGAGCTCGAGGTCTGATTTAACTTTCTCGAACCATGCGAACTGGCCCAACTCTTGCTGCTTGAGCGCAGACCTTTCCTTCGCGTAACGCTGCTCCACGCCGAGCTTCTGCGCTTCGTAGGTCTCCATGTCGATGATGTTGTTGGCGCGGGCGGTATTCAGTGCATCGCGTTCTTGCTGGAAGCCCTGCTCCATCTTTTCGGCCGCGCTCATGTTGCGCTGATCAATGGCGCTAAGCTCCTTGGTCAGCGCATTCATGTAATCCGAGGTGTGCTTCTCAAGCTCCTCGCGCTGCTTTTCCGCCAGCTTGCGCCGCTCCTCCGCGGCCTTTTCAAGGCGCTTCTTTTCCTCGTCGCTGATGTAGGTCACCGTGGCAGCGTGCGCGTTAGCGGCCGACTCGGTCTCAGCGACGAACGCCTTGATTCCTGCAGAGGGCAGAGGTTTCGCCAGCAGGGTTGCGAGATCCGCCTGCATCCCCACCATCGACTGCCCGGCAGCCGTAGCCATGCCTTGAATTGTCGCGCTGTACTTCATGCTGACGCCGGGCAACTTGTTGCCCATGTCCACGATCGTGCGGTCAATGGCGGCAAGGCCTTCGAGTACGGCCAAACCGAAACCCTGAAACACGATCTTGAGCCCAGCCCAAATGACCTCGATGCCTCGCCATGCGTCAGCGAACACGCCGACCACTGTCACTAGCCCATTGAAGACTTTGCCGACGACCTCGCCGAAGCCCTTGCCGTCACCCATGGCCTTCGTGAACCAGTTCGCAAGGGCCTCGACAAACGGCGCCAGCTTCGCGCCGATGATAGCTGCCATGTTTGCCAGCGATGCCTTGGCTTTGTCAGTGGCCTGGTTGGCCAGCATGATCTTGCTGGCGTCGATCTTGTTCATCGCGTTGCCGGCATCGAAGGCAGCCTTCGCGAGCATGCCGACGCCGGCAGCGCCGGCGGCAATGCCGAACACCTTGCCAACGGTGGACATGGCCTTGCCGACGCTGTTGGCTTTGTCGTTCAGGTCGTTGAGGCGGTTGGCCACCGCATTGAAAGCGGCGGCCGTTTTGTCCTTCGCGGTGAGGATGAAATCGGAATCGGTCACGTCACCCCTCCGCCTTCGGCTTCTGCTGCGCGATGCGCAGCTCGATCAATTCCATCGCCTCGCCGAACACTGCAGGCTGATCGAGAATCCCGCCCGCGAACGGCAGCAAGCCGTTTTTGTAGTGCCCATACAGCCGCAGCAGTTGCCGCGATGACTCATCAACCATCGGCAGGAGACAGGTCCGACTCTCCAGTCCGATCTCGGGAATCACCCAGACCGGATACGGGGACGGATTGCTGGCATCGCAGTGCCGGTGGAACTTGCATGCCTGGCAGTTGAACTCTTCGCGGTGGTGCGCCACCACCACCGCGATCGTCAGTTTTTTTCCTGCTCAACTCCGAGCTGCGAGGCATCGAGTATCTGGCCGAACAGTTGCGACATGACTGTCCAGGACAGCCGCGAAATGTTGTTGTCGATGGATTTCTCGAACGGGACCGGATTGCCGTCGTTGTCGAGCAGGCCTTCCCAGCCGACGAGACCCATGCGGAGGCCGAGGCGTACGGAGGCGCTCGTCCACTTCACGGTGCCTTCGCTGTGGATGGCAGCGGCGTTGACGTCGAACAGGTCAAGTGCTTTCAGGCCCTTGAGCTGGAACTTGACGCCCTGGGTGTTGCCGTCTTCGTCGAGCGGCTCAAACCAGAACGGGGCAAGCGGGGAAGCGGCGCGCAGTGCCATGTAGACCTCGGATCAGGTGAAGGCGATCGAGATCCAGTTGTCGCCGGTCGTGTCGACCAGCTGACCCTTGATCTCGCGCGTGATGATGTTGCTGCGGTCGCCGCTGGAGACCTCGCTGTAAACGGCGGCAGGGGCGGTCACGGCATACCGGTTGCCGGCGGTACTGCCGATCGTGCCGGAGGCGAGTGCGTAGGACGCGCTGGACTTCCACTTCGTCACCCAGTCGTAGGCCGCAACGAGCGTGGCCTCCGGATCAACGGTGAATGTCGGCGACATGCCGGTGAGCCTGATCTCGCCGTAACCATCGGTCGCGGCGATGTTGTCCGGGGTCGCCAACTCAAGGCCCGGATCGACCGTCAGTTTCGTGATCACGGCCGAGTAGGAGTCGACCGCAAAGGCGGCACCGATAACCACCGGTGGCACGGTCGAGTTGTAGGTCGGAACCACGATTGCCGAATCGGTAGGACCGGTGAAGTGGCCGGTGAACTTGAACGAAAACTTGCCGACCTGGGCGACTGACAGGTCCAGCGTGAAGGTGCCACGAGCGCCGGTGATCTTGTAAAGCAGGCCGTCCTCATAGACGTAGAACGTCAGCGACTTGTGCTCGGTCGGGTCGCTGGTCGGGGTGTACGTGACGGAGGTCGACGCGACCACAGTCTCCTCGAATCCGCAGGCCTGCAGCAGCGGACCAAGCTCGGGAGCAGTACCGGCGGCGCCAGAGCCTTTGATCTCGACGTCGAACGTCACCTCCATGAGGCTGCCGGCGAACAGATTCTTGAGCGGCGCCATGTACGGCTTGATCGACTTGCTGCGATCAGCCATGCGGGCACCCGCGAACGAATGCGACAGGTTCTCGACCAGAATGGCATTCGTCGAGTTTGATGGAGAGGGGTCCACGTTATAGGTGGATTCGATTTCTGCGAGGAGCACAGAACGGGTCTTGAGCATGATCGTCTCCTGTTACGCGCTCGGGTCTGTGCGCGATCGCCTGTAGTGGAACGTGAACTCCATCCGGAGCCGGCCTACAGGCTTGTCGCCGTCGCCGTTGATCTCTGGCACCGCCTGACCTTCGGTCGTGTCGATCACAAACGACAGGCCCTGGGTGTGGTCCGCCATCAGCGCAATGGTCACTTCCTTGCGGATCAGGTTGAGCTTCGTTTCGGTCAGCGCGTCGGTGCGACCTTTCACAGCAGCAACGACAAAAACGGTCAGATCGCCATCGATGTAGCGATACGACGACGACCCGCCATCACTGCGCGGGGCATCGGGTCCCAGATACACAACCAGCGCTGGCGTCCTGTTGTCAGGAAGCTCTGCCGTGCGACTGCGGAACACGTTGTCGCCAGTCGTGGTCAAGCCGGTGATGTTGGCGATCACCGCCTCGACGATCTGTTCTGCCCGGTGCAGTGCCATTACTCAGCCAACCGCAAAGCGATCAAGACCATGCCGGTGCCGTCGGGCTTGATTCCATCGACGTAATACGTGACTCCGTCGATGAGAAATTCCTCGTCGTGCTCCAGCGCCGGAACGTCCGCCTCAACGCACAGGAAAGTCGGTTGCGTTCCCTCTACGGCAGCATCGCCGGACACCACGTAGGACCCGTTATCGAAGATCCCGTTGACCGATACGGAGCCCTTGTACTGGGCGGTCGTACCGTGTTCATCGGGGTCCACGAACTGCGACAGGTCCTCCGTGAATGGCACCGGCTACACCGTCGTTCAGTGCGTGGCGTCGCCGCCCAGCATCGAGCAGCCGACTACAGCGGGGCCGGTGGCGATCGTGCCCAGGTAGCGGACATAACCGCGGCACGAGCGCGCCGGAGCCGATTGCTTCTGCACGTCGTTGTCGGTCGACGTGCCAACCGAAGTGAACGACACGAAGGTCTCGGCGTTGGTGCCCGAACCGTCGTCGGCGTGCTGCACGACACCGGCAACGGTGCCGGCCGTGACGACGCCGGTGTGCTGAATGAAGGCGATCTCGCCGGCGTAAGCGCGCACGTCGACCCAGGAGCCGGTAGCGGCCGCAGTGTTCGCGTGGTCGGCCGGAGCCAAGAGCACCGTCGCGTTGGCGCTGTACAGATCGGAGTTGCTCATGTCTTTCTCCCTTTGCCGGCGTTACCGGCTCACAGTGTCCGTGGATTGGTTACGGCTTCTTCGCGGCAGCTGCGGGCGCTGCGTTGCGCGGAGCGCGCGGCGCCTCGGTGCTGAGCGACACCTTGTTCGCGGCGAGCATTTCCATCGCGAACCGGTAATCCAGCTTCAGGACGGTGTCGACCGGAACCGGTTCGCCGTTCAGGAAGAACGCGCGCTCGACCTTGACGACAACTTCCTTCGGGATGGGCTTCTTCATGGGTTTTCCTCTGTGCTGCTGGGCTCGGAAAAAAGGGCCGGACGTTTCCGTCCGACCCGACCGAGGCGACTTATCAGGCGGTGATCGAGCTGGCGTAGGTGAACGCCGCGGCATTGCGGATGCCGATGTCGACGCTCTGGAACGCACGGATGCCGGTGATGCCCGCCTTGAAGTTGGCGGTCGGATCAACCGCGATTTCCAGGACGCCCCACTCGCCGATGATCAGCTGCGAGAAATCGCCGAAGATCATGCCGTCGGACAGCTGAGTGGTGGTGAAGGCCTTGAAGCCCTCGATCTCGCCTTCCAGCACGTTGCCCTGCCAGATCGGCGTATCCGTGCTGGTGAAGCGCTGCTTCGCCTTCAGGATGCCAGCCTTCGCCGGCGTGGTGATGTAGGCGCAGCCCGGGACCAGCGCGTTGCTGCCGGCGACGTCGGTCTGGAACTCGACCGCAGCCGCGTAGGCGAACGAGGTGCCGGTGACCGAACCGATGCCGCTGGTGTTCACGATGCCGACCGGAGCGCCCGCGCCGTTGCCGTTCAGGCCGGCAAGGTCGATCTTCAGCGCAAGAACCTTGGCGAAGTCTTCCATCACCAGCGCATCGATCGACGGATCGGACTGCATCTGCAGGAGGCGGGAGACCTCGGTGTACGCACCGACGGTGCGCGGGCTCATGCCCAACTGACCGATCGTCATGTTCGATTCGTTGATCTCGTCATCCTCAGCACCGACCCAGTAGCCGGTGGAGGCACCGGTCTGCTTCGGAATCTGGATGTCGCCCTTGAGGCCCGGCAGCATGCGGGCACCGGCGCGACCGAGTACCGACTGCGCGCGCAGCAGCTCGATGAACGAGCCCGGCTGGTTTTCGGTGCTCACCAGGTAACCGGCGTTACCGGCGACGGAGAGGTCGCGCTTGCCGAACATCTGGCGCTTCTGCACTTCGTACGGGACGAAGTAGCCGCCATTGCTCGGGCCGCCGTGGCGCTTCGACAGCGCCTCGTGACATTCGCGCTCGAAGCCGGCGCCATCCCAGGCGTTGCGTTCGCCCATGTGGGCCAGCGTCATGGCACGAATCAGGCGCATGACGGAGAAGCGTGCGGTCTCTTTTTCGGTCAGGCCCAGATCCGGATCGATCGGGCTGGCGTTGGCGCGGGCGACCATGGAGCTCATGATCTCGTCTTTCACCCAGCGCTCGTCCTTGCCTTCCTTGATGGCGAGATCGGCAATCGCCTTGCCACCGTGAGCGGCGTACTGCTCGCCGAGGGCAATGATGGAGCGCACTTTTTCCATCTGCACGGCTGCGCCGCGGTCTTCATGTACTTTCGGATCGATGGTCTGGGTGTCATCGGCCATGCTGGCATTCCTCGTGACAGAAACGGGAGCCGCAGGCGTGGCCGGCGGCTGGATATTGGGTTGCTGAGCGGATCGGCCAACGCCCACGTTCACGTCGGCAGGAATCGACACGAAACTGATTTCGTGCGGCTCCCACAGCGTGGCTCGATAGGTCGGGTTCTCCGACTCGGGGTCGTCGATTTCCACCTTGTGGATGCGGTAACCGACGCTGATGCACTTGCGGATACCGTCAACGACATCGCGGAAAATCTCCTCGGCGCGCTGGCTTCTCCCGAAGCGCAGCGTTGCGCGACCTACCCGGTCGCTGTCGATTCGACATTCTTCGATGGTCGCTACGTGATCGCGCGGATCGTGATCAACCAGGCCGGGGCCGCCGTCTTCGAGACGGGACAGATCGACGCTCTTGGGGGAGTGATCGAGGATCTCGATACCCCACCAGCGCTCTACCGGCTCTTCGGAAGAAAACGCGACCTCAACGGTCCGCGCTTCCTCGTTGATGGCTTCGCGCTTGAGAAAGAGCGAGCGCCTCTGCACTTCCGAAGAAGGGTCGCGCAGGAAGGCGTCTCGCTTTTCGATGTCGGCATGAATGCTCATGCCGCAATGTCACCACAGCGCACGAAGCGGTGCGCGTTGCGTTTTTCTCACTCACTCTGAGCCGGAGCCGGCTCTGTTTTTTTCTCGGCAAGCAGAAGCCCCTTCTCCCGCAGCAGTTTCATGTCCTGCTCGTTCTCAAGGGTCACATCTTCGAAGTCGGCGCCGGATTCGGCGGCAATGCGACTGCGCGATGTCACACCGAGCTCAACACCCAGCTTGGCGGCCTCGATGTCGTTCAGCGGGTCAACCCACGACCAGCGCCGCGGCTGCCAGGTGTCGGCCTTGAACTTCTGGATCTTGCTCGCCGGCAAAACGCCGAGCTGGCCAAGCAGCAACGAAGTCTCCAGCCATGCGTGATTGACCGGCCGGCAGAGTCCGTCGACGACAACGGTCTGGAGCGTTTTCCAGACATCGCGCTCGTCGAGAACACCCTGACGGATCGAAGAATAGGAAACACCCTCAAGATCGCTGGCGAGCGAGTTGTAGGAAACCCCGAATCCAGAGGCGATCCCGCGCAGACACGCTTTCGTGAATGCCTCGTAATTCGCCTCCGGGTACTTCGGATCGAACGCCGTGAAGCTCTCGCCGCGCGAAAGGCGATGAAACGTGCCGGGCTCGGCGTCGGTGATCAGGTTTCCATCAGCATCCTCATCGTCAGCCAACCCGGTCATGTCGCCGTCTGCAGTAGTGAAGAAGCCCATCTTCGCGGCGCCGATGCGGGCCGCGATGATGGCGGCCTCGTCGAACGCCCCAAGGTGGTTGAGCCGCAGGATGGCGGCATGCATCCAGGGAATACCGCGGATTTGTTCGGGGCGATCCTGAACGAAGTCGTGAATGACCTGGTCGGCCGGCACGCGTTCGCGTTCGTTGGTGTCGGTCATCACCGTACGCCAGTCGCCTGGGTGGCGGTTCATGATCCAGTAGGCAACTGCGCGCCCCTCACGGTTGAGCTCAATGCTCATCCGGATGATGTTGCCGTTGGGAGCGATGCCGCTGTAGCGCTCGTCGAGGCGGTCTATGTCGATGAACTGCAGCGACAGCCCGTGGCGGTTTCGCTTCGGGTCACGGATCAGTCGGAGCAGGACTTCACCGTCCCGGGCCATCGTCCGCGCGTAGAGGCGCTGTATGGCCGGCCACGACAACCGGTGAGTCACGTCGCAGCCGCGGTAGCCCCAGAGACGCCACTCGCGCTCGATGATCCCGTTGGCCACGCTGTCGAGCTTGAAGTTGCCTTTCGCGTCCCAGTCACCCGCCTTGCTCTGCAGGATCACACCATCCGGGCCGACAACATTGGTCTCGACCATCTGCAGAAACTTCTTGGCATGCGCGTTATCGCGGGCGAGCTCGCGCGAGCGGGCGCGCACCACGCGACCGGAGCGCTCGACTTCCTGGTTGGCTGACAGGCTGTAACTTGCCATGCCGTAGGTGAGCCGACCCATGGCGCCGGCGGCGTAATCCACCGAGCGGCGGCGCGGAACTTCAGGGGCGACGACGGGTGCCGTGAGTAGGCGCTTCACAAGAGCCATTACTTGGCCCCCTGAATGCCGAGCCACATGAACGTGACACCCGGGACGATCCACCCAAGCGGCGGGTAGATCTGTCCGACGCCGTACGCAGTGAGCGCGAGGCCGCCGAAGGTGAAGGCGTCATGCAGGTCGATGACGGTGAATGGCCTGACGGCCCATGCGCGCAGGGTGACGACCACCTGGCTCACGTGATCGCGGATATTCATCTGAACCTCGTCAGCAGGCGATTGCGAGGGGCTCTGCCCTGCGCAAGGCGCTCGGCATCTAGCTCGCGCGCGTATTCGGTCTTGTACTTGTCGCGCAGCAGCAGCAGATCAGGGATGGGCGTCTTCTGCAGAGTCCGGCCCTGGATCGTGTAGCCCATCTGGTCGATGGACGCGCGCCCCTCAATGACCGCCTCGATGGCGTCGAGCGTCTTCTTGACGTGCGTGCGCGGGTCGGCCGTGGAGGCCGACAGGTTGCTGAGTACCCGGAATGTGCCGTGGCCAATGGAGTGCCGCGCGCTGTCGCTGCTGCGTGTGATGTAGGCCTGCCAGTTGTAGGTGCCGGCGGTATAGGTCGCAGTCGTGGCGCTGGCCACCTCGATCAGATAGTCGCTGCCGCTTTCGGTGGCGGTGAGCGTGACAATCGTCGATGTCGTCCCCTGCTTCGAGATCGCATAGGACAGGCTGTAGCTGTCCAGCGGGTAGTCGCTCGATAGGTCGGAGCGCTTCCACGCCCACCGATCACCGATCACCAGCTCAGCCGGTTCGGTTGTCGGGTAGTTTGTGGAGTCGAAAGCGTTGCCCATCAGCCCCTAGCTCTTCCAACTATTAACGAATCCGCCGGGCCGTCGCTTCGGCTTGGCCTTCGGCTGTGGTGCTTGCGGCGCTGGTGCCGCGCCCTGGTGTCCCGGAGGCGCGTCCGCCGTTGAATGCTGGCGCGTGGTTATTTCATGGACATCGGCCCCGCGAGTCTCGATTCGCTGCGCAAGTTTTTTCGCCTGCTTCTCGATGTTCACGTCGAGAATTGCCAAAGCCGCCAGCGCGTAGACGCGGCAGTCAAGTGCCTCGTTTCGCGCCTTCGGGTCTTTCAGCTCCCACCGACGAGTGGCAACGCCCTTGAAGTATCGGGTAACAAGTCGCTCCGCGGTCAGTTGTGAGAAAAACGCAACCTCGCGCGAATGCGGGAAATGGCAAAAACCATGCCCAGGCTCTGGAACCTTGAGCCTGGAGAAGACCAACTCCTTCGCGGTATCAACGCCGACCGAGAACAAGCGCACGCCAGCCGCGTTATTGCGCGTCGGCTTCGTCACCAACGGGCGGCTCGCGCCGCCGACACCCTTCAATGCGAAAACGCGACGCGGCCAGCGCGGCTTGCAGAAGGCGTACACCATGTCCGTCTTGTGGCCGCCAGTGTCGATACCCGTGGCGGAGATCCGCATGCGCAGCCCCGACTCGTGTTCAAACTCCTGCAGCAGGTATTCGTCGAGCTGCTTCCACAGCGGTGAGTGCGATGGGTGCTGGCCGGGGTCGCCCTCGATGACCCGGTAATCGATGTTCCAGGTCTCGCCGCCGACACCGTGCCCCACCACCTCCATCTCGAGACGGTTGTCCTGAACATCCACTCCGCAAGTCAGTAGGACTACTCCAGCCGGAACCTCTGCGGGGTAGACCTCGCGGCGCTCGAGCAGGCCCGTCTCGTCCATCGACTCGCCGGTGACGTCGTCGGGCTCGCCAAGGGCGGTGTTGATCCATGTGCGACGGGTGTCGGGGAACTGGTTGGCCTCAACGAAGTTGCCGGCCATCTGTCCGAACGTCACCCAGGGGCTGTAGATCTCGTTGATGTGGTACGACGCGATGCCAGCGCGCTTCGGCTCCGCAGTCGCAACCCAGCCGATACCGCGCTCGCCAGCGCGCTGGCGGCGATCGGCCTCGGCAAGCATGTGCGGCTTGTCGGCGTCGACGATGATGGCGCCGCACTTCTCGCAGACGTAATAGGCCTCCTCGGGCCTCCCCTCCGGCCACTGCACGTTGGACCACTTCAAGTGTTGCTTGGCATCGCAGTGCGGGCACGGCACGAAGAATCGGCGCTGGTCTCCATTCAAGAATCCGGACTCGATGCGAGATTTACCTTTGATGGTCGGAGTGGATCCGGCCAGCAGCTTCCGATTCCAGAACGTCGTGGTCCGCTTCCGCGCCAGAGATACGGGGTCGCCCTCGGCGCCGGCGGACGCTGAGTACCGGTCGACCTCGTCGAACAGGACAACGCGCACCGGGCGAGACGCCAGGCCGGCTGGCGAGTTCGCGCCGGCGATAGTGATGTGCCCACCGAGGAAAGATTTGTGCAGGATGGTGTTGCCGCTGTCGCGCGACTTCGAATCGGCGATTTTGTTCTGCAGGCGCGGCGAGTCGCGCAGCATCGGCGCGAGGCGATCCTTCGACCATGCCTGCCCCATCTCGAGGGTCGGCTGGATCAGCAGCATCGGTGCCGGGTCCTGGTCAACGTAATACCCGACCACGTTGCCCAGCACTTCGGTCCACCCAACCTGGGCGGACTTCATCACCCAGATCTCACTGATCCTCGGATCGTTTACGGCGTCCATCAGGCCGCGCTGGAACGGCGCCCGATCCGTCGACCACTGCCCGGGCTCGGCGCTGCTTTCGGGGCTGAGCTTCCGGTGGAGGTCCGCCCACTGGCTCACCGTCAGTTTCGGCGGCGGCCTCCATGCCTGCATCGCTTTCAATATCGGGGATGGGATTGACGGAAGACAGCTCACTGAGCACCTCCAGAACCTGCCGCTCGATCACGTCGCGCGCCTGCGGCATGGTCTTCACGCCGAGCACCAGCGGCGCGGCCTTGGTTGGAATCGCCAGCAAGCGCGTCTTCGCGTTGGTGATGATCTTGGCCCACCACATCGACACCAGGTCGGAGTCCACTAATCGTCCGCGGCGAAGCTCGTTCTCCATCGCCACTTTGTCCGCCTGCTCGGCAGTGAGTCGTGCGCGCTCCGCCTCGTAGTCGAGGAACTTTCCGTCCTCGGTCTGCGTCAATTTTCTGATCTCGTTTTGGATCAGCCAGGTGATGCATGCCTCTGTGTCGTACTCGCTCTCGCCACGGCCTTCGCCTTTTTTCAGACACGGAAACCCGCGCTCCTGAAGCCGACTGATCGTCATCGGAACGACGCCGAGAATTGCGCACAACTCGGCTTGGTTCACGATCTTCCCCAAAGTCCCTCCAGAGCGTTGCTTGCCTTAACATTCAATAACTTACTGTGCCTATAAGAAGCCCGAGACCTTGGCCCCGCACACCATAAACTCTCTGGAAGGACCCGCGCTTTTCTCCCACAAAAAATAATCCGTGCGCGATTCTGATGCGAATAGGTCTTGTGTAAATCGCTGAGACCTTTGTAATGCAGGCACCGTGCTCATCACTCGCCACCACTGAGCACGCGCGCGCTGTGCTTAGCCCACATCGACGGCCACCACGCCTTTGCTGCGGAGCGCATGGCTTTCTGAGTTTCGTGATTACCTGCTGCGCTTTTGAGTGCAGGGCCATACAGTCCTTTACTCCAGCCGCGCTGCCACTGTCCTTTTATCCGCATCGTCGATGACGAGGCTTTTGCTTTTGCTGAACGCGACACAACGACCATCTTGCCGCTCTTGGTTCGAACGACGAATGAACCGCGATATACCGTTGTCTTGCCAACAACGTGAGCAGCAACACCCTCACCCTGTCGCCAAGCAGCAGGAGTGCGTGCGGCGGGGGGCACAAAGTAGATGAGGTTTGGCGCTTTGCCAGCGGCCGACACGGTGGCAGATATGCCAGCATAGTTGGATCGCAAGGCGCCTGCCTTCGTCAATCTGGGTGGCACAAACTTAGCCTTGCGCACGGTAACGTAACCACGCAACACGCTCTTGCTGTAGCCATCTGAACGGGCTGCTATCTCATCGATAGCGGCGATGCGTACCTTGGCAGCGGTGTCGTTAATCGCACGCGCCGCCGCCTTGAGAAGTTCATTGCGAACTGCATCGTTCTTCTTGAGCAACCTATTCACATCTGAGCGGAAGTTGATCTCCATCAAGCCTCCTGAGCGCGGCTCTGCTCAGCTTGCTCGAGCGCCTCAGCTACCCGCGGCGAGAGATCCCAAACGGTTACCTTGACCCCGATCTCTGCGCCACCCTTGATCAGCGCGGCCCAATGCTTGGCCGGGATGACTCCGGCCTGCCCGCCCGCTTCGCGGGGCATCTGCCAGCGATATACTCCAGACCTGTTCATTGCGCGGGCCTGACAAATACCATGCCGGCGCACCATCGCCGCCACCTCGGCATATCCGCCGAGCCGTCGAATGAGGCTATAGGCCGGCTCACATCGGCCTTCCGGCTCGTTCTCCACGTCCTGCTGCATAGCGATCCCCCTTACAGCGCAATGCGCGGCTCCAGTGGTTGCAGGTAATCGGCAATCAGTTTTTTCGCCTCGACCGCACCACGACAAATCTCGGCGCGATACCCCTGCAGCATTGCCTGATCGGCAAAGTCATGCTGCTCGCGCGCTATCGCAGAGGCAGTTGCGTTCTGGCGCTTCATTTCGATGAAAAGCCCGTGTTTCCCGCTCGATGCGACCATCAGCATCAGGTCAGGCGTTCCCTTTCGGCCGCCAGCCTTGGCAAAAGCGTTCCACTTCATCGCGCGCACGCGCGGAGAGCCAGCAACGTGCAGGCCATTGGCTGTTGCCCATAGACAACCACGCAATTCCGGATAGGCGTAGAAAAACCACTGCACGACCGAGC
The DNA here is from genome assembly GCA_049324495.1 of Pseudomonadota bacterium. GTDB lineage: Bacteria > Pseudomonadota > Gammaproteobacteria > Pseudomonadales > JADFDG01 > JADFDG01. The sequence continues at coordinate 3,330 of JBMOOP010000030.1, read as the reverse complement.
ATTGTTCAACGTGCTCGGAAGGCGCCTCGGTTCGCCTCGAAGAAGCGCTCGTCACTCCCACGACCTTTTCGCCTCCCCGCCGACAATGCGGATCAGACAAATCGTCCAGGATTCGTAATTCCGCTGCCTGGTCGCCTCGGCTTCCGACTGCTGACGCTCGATCTTTCTCTGCCGGTTTTGCTGGTAAGTTCGGCGTGGTCGGCTGCCATTGATGATGGGTGGTGGCATCGTTTTACGCCGCATTGACGAAACCCTCCGCGGTGAACAAATCCCCTACGGCCTGATCGCAGATCAACCGATGACGAGGGTCGGGGGGAATGTCTGAAAGCGGCTTACGCTTCCCCATCACCAGATGCAGGGCATCCCACCATCGCAAACAGCGATCGCATTCCGAGAATCGCCACCATCCGGCATGGCTTTTCCAGCCCGCCTCGCGCAGCTTCTGGGCGACAGGCGGCGGGCAGCGGGCCCCGAGGCCGCGGGATCTCATGCGACCCCCTCATTTGCAGACTTCTTGGAATCGATCAGGCGCCGCATTCGTTCGCGCTTGATCGCGCCCATCACCATCAGCAATCGATCCTTGGGATGCCCGTAGCGCGCCACCATCGCCTCGATCGTCATCTCTGGGGTGTTACCCACGAAAAGGACGTAGCGAGCGGCGCAGCAGATCTTTTGATGGCAATACACGCCGGAATCTCGTGCGCACTCGTCGCAATGCTCCAGGCCGAGCTGCTTTAGCGTCACTCGATCACGATGCGCCAGCCAGCCGACACGGCAGCCAGTGACGTCGCAGGGGGCTTTCTCGGGCAGCTCAATCAACACGCCCTCGGCGACCAGCTTGTTGATCCGCGCGCTGTAGACGTTGGCCGGGTAGTTCAGCGCCTGGCCAGCCATTGCTCGAGTGCAAGGGCCGTTCTGCCTCACATGCCGCTCGAAGTCGTGAAGCTGGCCGGACTCGTGTTCAAGCCCGTGAAAGGCCTCGGCGCTGGCATCGCGAATGCTCATGGGGAGCCTCCCCGTGCGCGCTTGCGCATATCCATGACGCGCTTCCGGTCTTCTTCGCAGTGGCCAAACACAGCCGGGCTACGCGCCGGCGGCTCGGTACGGATAGACCCACCAGCCTTCAGGAAGGCTTCGGTCTCTTTCGCGATGCGGGCACTGTCGACCCGCTTCAGGTCGGTTCGGCTGTCGAGCGTGGTGTGTACGGGAACAGGACGCGGCTCACTCATACGCGCCCCCGGAAGCTCTGCCAGTCGAACGCCACGATGCGACCGCCACCCTCACGCAGGCGGTCGTACGCGCGCACGCCCAGGAACATCTTGAGCGTCCGCTCGTTCGGATCGTCGGACACCGGAGGTAGGTTCGAGATCAGGATCGTCGGCCGGCAGTCCTGGTAGCGGCGATTAATGATCTCGGTCAGCGTCGTCTGCTCAGCCTCGGTGCCGTACTGCACGCCAACCTCGTCGAGGATCAGCAGATCCAGCGCGGCAAGCTTCCGCAGCACAGCATCCTCGTCCTCAGCTGTGCCCTTCGACTTCCAGGAGGCACGTACCTTGCGGATTGCTTCCAGCACGGTCAGGAACAGGGCCGTATGGCCCTCACGCTGGACGTGCATGGCGATGGCGCAAGCCAGATGCGTCTTGCCGTTGCCGGGGTTGCCAACGAGTGCCAGACAGGTGCCACGGCGCAGCGCGTGTTCCGCAAACGTCTCGGCGTACCCCTGCGCGATCGCCAGCGCTTCCCGCTGCCCCTCGTTCTCAACGACGTAGTTTTCGAAGTTCCGATCCTGGAAGCGTGCCGGTATGGCGGCACGCTCGATAAGGCGTGCTGTCGCCGCCTCGGCGCGACAGCGCGGGCAATGGCCCCGCCAACGCTCCTGGCCATCCTCCAGCACGTTCTGCTGCCACCGGCCGTGCTTCGGGCAGTCGTCGAAGGTGGGGCGGAATTCGGTGGTTTGCGGGGTATCCATCGGCGTCACCTGATCGAGCCGTCGGCGTTCATGCCGGCGCGGAAGTCGGGTTTCTTGTTGTCGTGCGCGGCGAGCGCCACCGGTGGCGGCCTCGACGTTCCACGGGAAACATCACGCGGGCCGGCACGACTGCGTGTGGACTTGATGCGAGTGATCAGCTTGTGGACCCATTGCTTCTCGGTCTGGACGCGGCCATCGGCATGCCAGTGCCCGGTGAACTCGGTGAGCACCTCGTCGGTGAGCTCGTGCTGAGCAATGCCGGCGCGAACGGCATACAGCGCCCAGGTGTTCGGGTCCGGTTTCCAGTCCAGCGTCATCGCGAACGAAATGCCATCACCGGCGCGCGCGCTACTCACTGACGGTTCAGTGACGGTTCCTTGTAGGTTCTCTGTAGGTTTGGGTGCAGCTCCCGCACCCCCCCCCTGCATCTGTCGCACCCCCCCCCTGCGGGATTTGCAGGAGGGGGGTGCATCTGTCGCACCCCTGCGGGAGATGCCGGGGAGCAGCTCCTGCACCGGTCCACCGAAGTCGGCAGGGGTCAACGTGTACCGCGATGAGGTGCCGCGTTGCTCCTCGATCGTCAGCGCATGGTTGTCCTGCAGCCAACGGATGGTGGTGCGCACTGTGCGCTCGGACAGGCAGGTACGGGTACAGATAGTGGCGACGGCCGGCCAGCAGACACCTTGATCGTTCGCCTGGTCAGCCAGTGCGATCAGCACCGACTTCGCGGTTGGCGACATCTGCAGCGGCCAGCAGGCGGCCATGACGTAGGTGCTCAAGGCGTCCCTCCAGCCCATGCCGAATGGGTGGCGGAGAACTCCGTGGTAGGGTCGATTGCTACCCATCGCCAAAACCACCACCGAGTCACCGCTATGACCGCCGTTCCGATCATCAAATCGATCTTCTGGTACAAGGACGAGGCGACGTATTTGCAATTCAAGGAGATGCTCACTGATTCACATCTCCTTCCGGCCACTTACGCTGGCTGGGTCAATCAGGCGCGCCAGGCGGTCATAAGCAATGCGCGCGCTGGCATCACCACCGTCAAAATCGAACCAACACCAGATGAATTCAGGGCTTGGGCTGATACCACTGGCCACAATGTCGACGCCCGCGGTCGAATAGCGTTCGCAGGCGCCAAGGCCATCGAGCAATGGCGCCGCGATCAGGAAAGTCGCGGTGGGGTCGCTGGTTCGAACCCCGACCCTTGATCCATCGATGGTGATTTCCTGCGCGTACTGCCCCATCAGGAAGCGCTCCTCGCCCCCGGCAGCACACGGACCTGCGCGCCAATACCCTGCTCGATGTTCGCGGTCTGCTGCTGGAAGCGCCGCAGAAGCGCGACCAGGACCCGGTGTTCG
>JBMOOP010000029.1:0-2787 GCA_049324495.1 Pseudomonadota bacterium | reverse complement strand
ACCACCCTCGGCACCGAGACCGGTCGCACCTACACGGTCGAGTGGTCCAAGCCGGTCACGCTCGGGGGCGAAGACTTCGCCCGCCGTTCCGACATCCGCTGCACAGCCGCCGGTGCCGCATGGAACTCCGCCTCGAATCTCGTCACCGAGACCCTGGCTTACAGCGGCGCTGGTCCGTTCAACGGTCGCGCGCGGCGCGTGCTCAATCCCGACGGCACGGCCACGCTGACCGCCTACGCGCTCGATGCCAACGGCCAGCAGACCACCATCATCAAGGCCGGCGCGCCCAACGCCACCCTCGACGACATCACCGACGGCACCCGCACCACCACCTTCACCAGCGCCCAGGGTCAGGTCGTCGGCGAGTCCGTCGCCGATATCGCCAGCGGCCTCACGCTGACGGCCTGGACCGCCACGCAGTTCGATGCCCTCGGCCGGCCCACCCGGCTCGACCATGCCGACGGCACCTACGAAACGCGCGATTACGCCTGCTGCGGGCTCGCCTCCAGCCGCGACCGCACCGGCACGGTCACCTCCTGGCAATACGATGCCTGGGGCCGCCCGACGCACGTCACGCGCCACGGGGTGACCACCCGCACCGCTTACGACGCCGACGGCCGGGTCAAGTCCGTCACCCGCATCGGCACCGATGCCTCCGAGATGGTGCAGGAGACCAGCCATTACGACCTTGCCGGCCGGCTCACGGAGCGGCGCGACGCCCTCAACCGGCTGACCACCCACGTCGAGAGCTTCAACGCCGCCACCGGCGAGACCGCCCGCACCACCGCCAACCCCGACGGCGGCACGGTCATCGAGGTCACCGCCCGCGACGGTTCCCGCCTCAGCGTGAGCGGCACAGCCGCCGCGCCGCGCGCTTACGAATACGGCATCGAAACCGGCCAACGCTTCACCAAGGAAGTCCTGGTAGGCGAGGGTGGGGCCACCACGGAATGGGTGAAGACCTTCACCGACTTCGCCGGTCGTTCGGCGAAGACGGTCTTCGCCGATGGAGCCACGACGGAGTCGTTCTATAATTCCGCCGGCCAACTGACCCGACAGACCGATCCCGACGGCGTCGCCACGCTCTTCGCCTACAATCCCAAGGGGGAGCAGGAGACGGTGGCCGTTGATGTGAACGGCAACGGCACCATCGACTACTCCGGCTCCGATCGCGCCACCAAGACTGTTGCCACGGTCGCGCAGCGCGCCGGGCTTACCGTCCATCGTGCCACCGCGCAGGTCTGGGAAGCCGACGGGCAGGACGCGCCCACGACGGTCTCCGTTTCCGAGCGCAGCGCCGACGGCCTCCGGTCGTGGGAAACCGTGCGCGGCCTGACGACCGCCAGCGTCACCGCTTTCGACGGCGCCGGCGGCCGCACCGACACAATCACCGCGCCCGACGGCACGGTCGTCACCCGGGTTTATCAGCAGGACCGGCTGCAGAGCACCTCCACCGCGCATCCCTCCCTCGGCACCCTCGGCTCGGCCACCTATGCCCACGATCCGCACGGCCGCCTGCAAAGCATGACCGATGCCCGCAACGGCACGACCACCTACACCTATTTTGCCGACGACCAGCTCCACACCAGCACCACGCCCGATCCCGACCCCGGCCGCTCCGGACCGGGATACGATCCTCAAACTACCACCTATGCTTACGATTCAGCGGGCCGGGTGAACAGCGTCACCCAGCCCGACGGCGGAGTGGTCACCACCGAGTATCATCCCACCGGGCAGGTGAAGAAGACCAGCGGCGCGCGCACCTATCCCGTCGAATACACCTATGACCCCCAGGGCCGGCTCAAGACCCTGAAGACCTGGCAGAACCACGCCGGCAACACCGGCATCGCCGTCACCACCTGGAATTACGATCCGCAGCGCGGCTTCCTGCTCAACAAGCGCTACGCCGACAACACCGGCCCCGCCTACACCTACAAGCCCTCGGGCCGGTTGCTCACCCGCACCTGGGCGAGGGGCATCGTCACGACGTATGGCTATTCCGCCGCCGGCGAGCTCGCCAGCGTGGATTATTCCGACAACACGCCCGACGTGATCCTGGCATATGATCGCGCCGGCCGCCCGAAGACGATCACCGACGGCGCCGGCACCCGCACGCTCAGCTATCACGCGTCGGGGCAATTGCAGGACGAAATCTACTCCGCGGGCTTGCTGAACGGCCTGTCCGTGACTCGTGGTTTTGATTCCTTGGCTCGCCTCAGCACCCTCAGTGCCACCTCGGTGCCCTCTGCGACTTATCAGTACGACTCCGCCTCGCGTCTCGCCACGGTGACCTCCGGCGCCAACACGGCGACGTATGGATACCTGCCCAACTCGCCGCTGGTCGGCTCGATCACCTTCAAGCAGTCCGGCGCCACCCGGCTCACGACCACGAAGTCCTGCGATTTCCTGAATCGTCTCATTTCCATCACCTCCGTCCCGCTTGGCGCACCAGAGCTTCCCGGCGGAGGCGGCTCCGCGTCCTCCGCGGTGTCGGCTGAATATGACTACAACACCGCCAACCAGCGCACACGCGTCACGCGTGAGGATGCCGCCTATTGGGATTATGGTTACGACCCGCTCGGACAGGTCACCGCCGCGAAGAAGTCGCTCAGCGATGGCACGGCCGTGCTGGGCCATGACTTCGCGGGGACCTTCGATGACCTCGGCAACCGCAAGGCCGCCACGACGAACGGACAAACGTCGGCCTACACCGCCAACCTGCTCAACCAATACACCGAGCGCACCGTGCCGGGTGGCCTCGAAATCCTGGGGGCAGCCCAGCCCGAC
>JBMOOP010000028.1:0-2792 GCA_049324495.1 Pseudomonadota bacterium | reverse complement strand
CTGACAACGGCACCGAGTTCCACGGCTACAAGAAAATTGAAGAAGCGACGGGGGTGACTTTCTACTTCGCACACCCCTATCACTCATGGGAACGCGGACTGAACGAAAACACCAACGGCCTCATTCGCCAATACCTTCCGAAAGGAACCAGCATGGCGACTCTGACGCAGTGGGACTGCAACCGAATCGCCAAAAGCCTGAACACCAGACCACGAAAAACACTCGGCTTTCACACACCGGAGCAGCGCTTTTATGGCTTCTAACTATTGTTGCGGTTGGTCCTTGAACTCAAGCCCGTGCCCGCCCAAACTCGACTTTAAGCGGAGCACCAACCGCGACACTGGCCCGTGCAAGAGTGGCAAGAGTGACGCTGGTGTCTTCTTCATCAAGAAGACGGTTGATAACCGCGCGACTGGTATTCATACGCGCAGCCATTTCGGTTTTAGTGATGTGCTTCTTCTGCATGGCCTCGGCAAGTTGCCAGGCAATGACACGCTTGATAGCGGCCGCGACAACCTCCTCACGGATGCCATCTGCCTCCAAGAACTCATCAAAATCCGAACCGATATGACGATTAGCCATGGGAGCCACCTTTCTTGATCTGAGCGAGACGTTTAATTGCAAGATCCAGATCTACCTTCGGGGTCTTCTGGGACTTTTTGATAAAGGCATGAAGCAGAACCATTTCACCGGAAACCACGGTAAAGAGCGTTCTGGCTATACGCCCTTCAAGAGTGCTGCGAACTTCCCATAGGTCTGAAGGCATTTTACGGACCAAGGGCATACCCAAAGGCCAGCCGAACTGAATCTCCTTAATGTCCGTCCCCATGATCTTGCGATCTTCTTTCGGGAGTTCCTGAAGAAACTCCCGAACAGGCTCGTTGCCTGTAGCCGTTTGAAAGAATTTAACAGCGAGGATGGGCTTCTGTTTCTGCATAAAACAGATCGTATCTATATTGATACGCCGAATCAAGCCCCAAGGGCATAACGTTCGAGTTGAGCGGCGGCGCGTCAGCGCCGACGTCGGCTGTAAGCGGCGTATAAAGAGACGTCCCCACATTCCTGCGATCAGGTCGCTGCAAGCGGATCCGCGCCATGATCGGCGTCGGCCCCATTACGTCCGATGCGATCGTCGCCACCGCAGGCAACGCCACCGATTTCAAAAATGGCCGCCAGTACGCCGCCTGGATAGGACTCACGCCACGCCAGTTCGGTTCTGGCGGCAAGGTCGTGCTCGGTCGCATCAGTTGCCGCGGCGATACCTCTCTGCGCACCCTGCTGATCCAGGGTGCCCGCAGCAGCGTGCAGCGCGCGAAAATGACGCCGGCCGACAAGCAGACGCCGGAACAACAGTGGATTCTGCAACTCTCTGCACGACTGCCGTTCGGCAAACTGCTGGTGGCCATCGCCAACAAGCACGCGCGGCAGATCTGGGCGATGCTCGCGCGCGGTGAAGCCTACGATCCGGAGGCCTGGTTGAAACACCCGATGGTGCAGCGGGGAGGTGCCTGCACCGCGTAGATCGCAAGCCGCGTTAACGTCCACGCCGACGCGCAAGCGTAGTCAACGGGTCAGACCGGCCCGGAGAGAGCCTGACTAACCAGTTGGTTGCCATCAGGTGTTGCGGCTGATCCCTGCGCACCGGCATCACCTCGTAGCGATTGAGGCCTCCGGGTGCGGTTTATACAAGGGTCCGGGCGATGCACGATCACGCCCAACAAGACCGATTACGGAATGGCAGTCTGGCATCCGTGACCACGACGCGACGGCAAGGGCGAAAAGCGGTTGATCAGGAAAAAGCAGACGGCCCGGCGTTGCCGGGCCGACGGGATGACTTTGCGAGGGTTGACGGGAAGTCTCTTACGGAAGGGTTAGCCCGCAGCGTACGGTACGGATTGACCCCACTCCACCAACCCAATAGACTAGTCATCTACCTAGTCATTTACCGCTTGAGTTGGAGGCTCTCATGCATATTTGGCCAGTTCAGGACGCCAAAGCCCGGTTTAGCGAGTTTCTGGATGCCTGCATAACGGATGGCCCCCAAGTGGTTACCCGCCGGGGCACCGAAGCCGCCGTGCTGGTGCCTATTGAGGAATGGCGCCGCCTGCAGGCCGCCGCCCGCCCCTCGCTCAAACAGTTATTGCTCACCGACTCGGCGCGTACCGAGATGCTTGTTCCGGAACGAGGTCGAGCCCGGCGCCGCCAGGCCGTGGCCCTGCGGTGACTACGATGTACTTGCTGGACACCAACGTTGTCTCCGAGCTGCGCAAACCCCGGCCACACGGAGCCGTGCTGGCATGGCTGGAGTCCGTGGAGGACGCGAGCCTGCACCTTGCAACTGTAACCCTCGGTGAAATTCAGGCGGGCATCGAGCTGACCCGAGAGCAGGACGCCGAGAAGGCAGCGGAGATCGAGCATTGGCTAGATCAGGTGACTGGCTCCTACAATGTGCTGGCGATGGATGGGCCGGCATTTCGTTGCTGGGCAAAGCTGATGCACAGAAAGTCAGACACTCTGTACGAAGACGCCATGATTGCAGCGATTGCCAAAGTGCATGGCCTGACGGTCGTAACGCGCAACGTCGCTGACTTTTCATCCTTTGGAATTGGCGTACTCAATCCCTTTGAGTTCGGCGCCAAAGCCTGACATGCGGGCTAACGTTTGAGCTGGGTCTGTCAATCAAACCGTGTAACTGGGTTTCATCACAGCGCAGCCAGCGGCACGCGCTCTTCGCCGAACATCGTCTGGAACACCTGAAGTGCCGGCTTCCAGTGGTGGATCATCTTCCAGTT
>JBMOOP010000027.1:137790-165028 GCA_049324495.1 Pseudomonadota bacterium | reverse complement strand
TAGCGCAGATACTCCATGCGCAACCTGCCCTGACTGTTTTCCATTTCCTGAAAAATGGCGTCGTTTTCACCATCGAATTCCAGGGCCGGCGATTTCATCTTCTCGCACAGCTCGCGATTGAACGCCGGCGTGAGTTTTACCCAACGCCCGCCAAGAAAAAAATCCGCATAACCGTGATAGTAAAAAATATCGGTGCCCATCACCTGGGTCAGTTGGGGGCTGGTGAAGTGGTTGCGCACATCTGCAAACCCCAGGCGGGTGGGAATGCCGGCGGCACGACCAACTGCTGCCAGCAGCACTGCCTTGCCAACACAATAACTGCGGCCCTGACTCAACACATGACTGGCCCGCAGACCATCGGCATCCAGCGTGCAGCTGAACGGGTCATAACGAATGTCGTCACGAACTGCGTAATAAAGGGCAATGGCGCGCTCGCGCTCGCTGCCCGCATCGGCACACACCCTGTCGACATAGGCGCGCACGGCGTCTTGATCGTGATCGAGATAACGGGTGGCTTGCAGATACTCCGGCGTGTTCATGTCATTCATGTCATTCATGTCAAAGGCCCGTTGTGAATGAAATTTTCAGCAGATTGCATTATATGGGGGTCGATTAGCAACATCACAGATAACGACGATCAGCGGCCCTGCCAGCGTGGCGCGCGTTTTTCGGCAAACGCCCGCGGCCCCTCGATGGCATCCTGGCTGGCATATACCGGTTGATATATTTTCTCAGCGTTGAGCAGGCCCTGATCACAACCGAGGCTCGTCGCTTCGTTCAGGCATTGCTTCGCAGCCATCACCGACAACGGTGCCGCCGCGGCAATACGTCGTGCCAGATCCTGCGCGCGCGCCAGTACCGCCTCCGGTGTTGCCTCCAGATAATTAAGGAATCCCACCTGATACAGACGCTCGGCCGGAAGCATGTCGCCGGTCAGCACGGTTTCCTTCAACAGGGCCTGCGGCATCATCCACAACAACGGTACCGCCCAGGGTGAACCGCGCCCCACCTTCACTTCGGTAATGCCGCCCTGCGTGCCGGTCAAGCCCACCCGCAAATCACAACTCAACGCCAACGCCATGCCACCGGCCGGAAAATGCCCGTTGATGGCAGCGATCACCGGCTTGCGCATGGCGCGCATGCTGTGATTGAAAGGGTCGGTCAGATGTTCCAGGATGTCCTTGCCCGTTTCGGCCTTGAGTCTTGCCGCTTCGCGCAAATCCATGCCGGCGCAAAAAGTACCGCATGAGGTGGCGGTCAGTATCGCTACGCGCACTTCCGGATCATTCTCAAGCTTCTGCCAGGCATCATGCAGAAGACGCGTCAGCAATGGCGTCAGCGCATTGCGACGCCCGGGACGATTGAGCGTAATGGTAGCGATGCCGTTATCGACGGCATACAAGAGTTCGCTTTGTTGATGAGTTTGTTCTGACATGAATGACTTTTCCTGGTGAGAAAAAATTCCTGATGCGCACTTATTGGTTCATCTGCGGCCTGATCCTGCTGCTGGCAGCAGGCGCCCTGGCGAGCAGGCTGCATTGGGGCGATGCGCTGCAATCAGCTGACACTTCCTATACAAGCCGGTATGCAGAAAACCTGTCTGCCGGCTGCGCACAAGGTTCGCGCCCCGCCGTCAGCGATGCCAGCCCGAACCGCACGGCCCATCGTACCCCGGGTGGTGTGCCCTATCGGGTCATCACCCCGCGCAATTACGACGCACGGTACGCGCACCCCTTGCTGTTGGTGCATGCCCCGGCCGGCATCGGCATGGGTTTGTCCGAGCACTTTGCCGGGCTGACCCGGGAGGCAACGGCGGCCGGATTTGTGATTGTTTATGTGAGCAGCATCCGGCTCAACCCGGCGGCAGTCACTGAACTGGCAACCGTACCTGCCGCCGTGGCCGCGCGCTGGTGCATTGATCCGGCGCGGATATATGCCGCCGGCCATTCCGATGGCGGCACCGTGGCGCAGGCGCTCGCCATCCTGAGCGAACACCAGGGCACGATTCGCGCCATCGTCGCCAGCGGCGCCGGCTGGCGGGCCGGCGACTTTGCCGCACAGGCATGCCCTGCACCCATGCCGGTATTGATTCTGCATGGCGCTGATGACAGCCACTTCCCACACTATGGCCGCGACGCCGCGCGCTGGTGGTCGGCCTGCAACCGGTGCGCAAACGAAGCGCCGGAAGACACCGTCGGCATGCAGGCCGACGGCTGCCACCACTACACCGGCTGCGCTGCCGAGACGGTTTATTGCGAACCGGAATTTTCGCACTGGCGCTGGGCCGGCGAACCGCAACAGATCATTTCCTTCCTGGCGCGGCACGCCGGTATCTTCCAGCCTGACACTTCTCAGTAGGACTTGGGCATTCCCAGCACATGCTCGCCGATATAGTTGAGCAACATCTCGTTGTTGATCGGGGCGATTTCCATCAAGCGGATCATTGGCCACAACGTGATGATGTCGTAGTCGCGATCGAACGCGTAACCGCCGTGGGTCTGAATGGCCGCGTCCATGGCTGCTACCGCTGCGCGTGACGCCAGCAGCTTGGCCATGTTGGCATGCGCACCGGCGTCTTCGCCGGCATCGAAACGTTCCGCCGCGCTGTACGTCATCAGCCGTGCCGCTTCCAACTCCGCCTTGGCCAGCGCCAAGCGGTGCTGCAGCGCCTGGTAGCCACCGATCGGTTTACCGAATGGCTTGCGATCAAGTGAATAGGCGACTGCTTTTTTCAGCACGTAATCGCCCAGACCCAATGCCGCCGACGCCGCGAGCAGTCGCTCGGAATTCAACCCCTCGAACATGAGCTTTGCGCCCTTGCCGGCTTCACCAATCAGCGCATCGGCCGGCAGCCGCACATTGTCGAAAAACACCATGTACTGGCGTTCTGCGGTTTCCACCTGGATATTGAGCAGTTGCAGCTGGATGCCCGGCGACTTCATGTCGATCACAAACAGCGACATGCCTTCCGTGCGATGTTTCACCTCGGATGCTTTCTGCGTGCGTGCAATCACCAGCATGAAATCCGCATCGCGGGCGCCGGAAATGAACACCTTCTGACCGTTGAGCACCCAACCGTCACCATCGCGGGCTGCAAAAGTGCTCATGTTGAAACTGTTGGTACCGGCGTTGGGTTCGGTGATTGCGAAACACAGCTTGATCGAACCGTTGCAGGTCGGCGTGACAAATTTGGCAATCTGCCCGGGTGTGCCGTGCCGAATGATGGGCACGCGACTTAAGCCCGTGACCACCAGGAACAGCGTCGGCACACCGCCGAGAGCGAGCGCTTCACCCAGCGCGACAATCTCGACCACGCCACCACCGGAACCACCATGCGCCTCAGGTACCGACAGGCCCAGCAGGCCGTACTCGCCCATCGCCCGCCACATTTCCTCGGGGAAACGATCTTTCTTGATGCAGTCGAGAATGTAGGAACGCGGATATTTTTCGGAAATACCGCGGGTGGCGTCCTGTACGGTACGAATACGGGTAGCCAGTGACTCGGCAACAGGTTCGGAAGCGCTTGATGTTTTCATGGCAATGCCTCGGTTGAAAATCGCAGCGCAGAACAGTAGCACACCGACCCTTTGCGTAAAGGCGACCAGCACGCTCAGGCATTACTCCTACGACCAGCGGTCAGTGCGCCCGGTTGCGCTTCCCGCAGGGAGGCCTCTCCGCTAGGATCACGACCGGCATGCCTTAGTGCAGCAGCGATGAGGCCGTACGGACCAGCCGGCGGCCTGCTGCAAATCCGGCACAACAACAAAGACGATAATTGGAGAGGCCCATGCAGGCGCAACCGATGGCCGACCGCCCCTGGACGCAGTTCTACCCCGGCCTGCCGGATTTCAACCAGCCGGTGCTGAGCCTCGCCGATGATGTAGAGCGACACGCCAAAGAACAACCACTGGCTGCTGCCGCCGAATATCTCGGCGTCACGCTGCGCTACGGTGAGTTGAATCGTTGGAGCAATCGTCTCGCCAATGCCCTGCGTGAGCGCGGCGTTCAGCGTGGCGAAACCATTGGCCTGCACCTGCCGAATACCCCGCAGTATCTCATCGGGCTGATTGCCGCTTCGAAACTCGGCTGCCCGGTAACCGGTGTTTCCCCCCTGCTGACGACGCCGGAAATCGAATACCAGTTCAAGGATGCCGAAGTGCGCTTCCTGATCACGCTCGATCAACTTTATACCGCCGCCGTGCTGCCCGCAGATGGTCGTTTGGGTTTGTTGCGCGGCATATTCGTCACCGGCCCGATCGACTTTTTACCCGTTTGGAAACAACAGATCGCTTATCTGCTGAAAAAATTGCCGCGCCCGAACTGGAAGGCCATGACGCATACGCGCACCGAAGCGTTCATGCCGGCGGTGAAGCGCGCTGCCGACACCCGGGTACACACGGAAATTGCCGACGACGAAACTGTATTCATTCAGTACACCGGCGGCACCACCGGAAAACCGAAAGGCGCTGAGCTGAGCAAGAAAAACATGTTCGCCAATGGCCTGCAGGCCCGAGCTTTCATGGGCAGTGAAAGCAAGGATACCTTCGCCTCGGCGTTTCCGTTGTTTCATCAGGCCGGGCTGTCGATTGCGCTGATGTCGCTACGCGCCGGCGCCCGTCAGCTGCTGATTCCCAATCCGCGCGACATCGATCACTTCATCGACCAGATGAAGAAGTTTCCGCCCAGCATCATCGGCAACGTGCCTTCGCTCTATCAGATGCTCATGGAAAAACCCGGTTTCCGCGAAATCGACTTCTCGGGCCTGCGCACCGCTTTTTCCGGCGCCGCACCCTTCGCACCGGAAGGCATCCGCCAACTGGAGCAGGTGATCGGCACCGGCAACCTGTGCGAAGGCTACGGCATGACCGAGACCAGCCCGATGATTACCATCAACCCGCCCGGCCGCGCCAAGCAGGGCACCGTCGGCATTCCCATCGCCGGCGGCGATCTGAAAATCATGGATGCCGAAACCGGCGAACGGGAAATGCCGCAGGGTGAGCCTGGTGAGGTGACGGTCTGCGGCCCGCACGTCATGAAAGGCTACCGCGGCCTGCATGAGGCAACGGCGCAAACGGTGCGTGTGCGTGACGGGCAGCGCTGGATGTATACCGGTGACATCGGCTTTCTTGACGCCGACGGCTATCTCACTATTTGCGATCGCGCCAAAGACATGCTGATCGTCGGCGGCTACAAGGTGTTCTCGGTGGAAGTTGAAGGCAAGCTCAAGGAGTTGCCGTTCATCGAACTGTGCGCCCTGGTAGGCCTGCCGGATCCGAAACGGCCCGGCAACGATATCGTCAAACTCTGGGTGCAGCTGACAGCCGAAACACGCAGCGGCGACAAGGACGCTTACCGTGAACAGATTCTCGGCTTCTGCCGAGCCAACATGGCACCCTACAAAGTGCCGAAGCACGTTGAGTTTCTCGATGCCCTGCCGCTGACACCGGTAGGCAAGCTGGACAAAAAAGTGTTGCGCAAGTAATCACGCCGCCATTTACCTGTTCCATCAGGAGGACGCCCCATGAATACCGTAGCCGACGTTACCCGCTCACAATCCACCGCACCAACAGCCAACGACACCATTGCCAGAGTGTTTGCCAGCCAGCAGGAGACTGCCATTCGCTGGCGGACATCGACGGCCGAAGAGCGCATTGCGCGTATTGTCGCGCTGCGTGACGCCGTGCTCGCCAATGCCGACGCCATCCGGGCGGCAGCAGCTGCAGATTTCCGCAAACCAGCCGCAGAAGTGGATCTGACCGAAATTTTTCCAATCGTCTCCGAGGCAAACAACGCGATCAAGAATCTTCGCCGCTGGATGCGCCCGCAAAAGGTAAAACCCATTGTGATGATGCTCGGCACCCGGGCCACCATCGAACAGCAGCCACGCGGCCGCTGCCTGATCATTTCACCGTGGAATTATCCGGTGAATCTCACCTTTTGCCCGCTGGTCCTGGCCCTGGCCGCCGGCAATACCGCCATTCTCAAGCCTTCCGAGATGACACCACATCTGGCGGCGGAAATGAGCCGTGTCGTGAAGGCCGTATTCAAGCCCAATGAAGTGGCGATTTTCGAAGGCGACGCCGAGGTTTCAAAACAGTTGCTGGACTTGCCATTCGACCACATCTTCTTTACCGGTGCGCCGGCACTGGGCAAGGTGGTGATGGCCGCCGCTGCCCGCAACCTTACCAGCGTGACCCTGGAGTTAGGCGGCAAAAGCCCGACCGTTATTGATGAAAGCGCCGACCTCACCGCAGCAGCCGCCAACATCTGCTGGTCAAAATTCATGAACAACGGGCAGACCTGCATTGCACCGGATCACATCTACGTGCACAACTCGGTTGCTGCCGCCTTTGAGCAGGCACTGAAAACGCGCATCGAAACCGTATATGGCGTCGGTACCGAAAAGCAAATGACATCGCCGGATCTCGCCCGCGTCGTCAATCAACGCCACACCTTGCGGATCAAGGCGCTGATCGACGATGCCCGCAGCCGCGGTGCCCGGGTAGCGCTGGGCGGCGATGTGCAGGAAAGCAGCTGCTTCGTGGCGCCCACCCTGCTCGCCGATGTGCCGGCAGACGCGCGCATCAACCACGAAGAAATTTTTGGTCCGGTGCTGCCGCTGATTCGTTTCAACAACCTCGACGAAGTCGTCGATCACATCAACAGCGCACCGAAACCGCTCGCACTTTATGTCTGGAGTGGCGACCGCAAGCGCGCGCGCTATCTGCTGCAACGCACTTCGTCCGGCGGCGCCTGCATCAACAATACCGTGGTGCATGCCATGCACCCGCTGCTGCCTTTTGGTGGTGTGAACAACTCCGGCATCGGCAGCACGCACGCCGAATTTGGTTTCCGCGCATTCTCTCATGCGCGCGCCGTTGCCGACACCCGCATGGCCATGGTGCAGGCATTTTATCCGCCCTACACCGACCGGATGCGCAAAATGATCGCCTTCGTCATCCGCTATTTCGCTTAGGAGTCCGACATGACCTTTAACATCCGCGATGCATCAACTCCCGTCTACAAGCGCGGCCTGCGTACTCTGCTCACGCTGCTGGATCGTGCCGAGACGCACGCCCAAGCCAACGGCGTCGACATAAACACACTGCTCGGTGCGAAACTGGCGCCGGACATGTTCGATTTCAAAAAACAGGTGCAGATTGCCACCGACCACGCCAAGGGCGGTGCCGCCCGCCTCGCCGGCCTGGAGCCACCCACTTTTCTCGACCAGGAAACGACCATCGCCGAACTGCGTATACGGGTGCAGGCCATTCTCGACTACGTCGACGGCATCGAAGAAAAACTCTACGCAGGCGCCGAGGATCGCGACATCAGACTGGTCTACCCATGGGCCACCTACGAGTTCAAGGGTGCGAAATTTCTTACCTACTGGTCACTACCGAATTTTTTCTTCCACCTGACAACCGCATACGACATTCTGCGCGCGCAGGGTGTGCCGATCGGCAAGGCGGATTTTCTCGGCAAATAAACCCATGCGTCTGGCAGACGGTAAACCACAGCAACGATCAAGATCAGAAGATCTTTTTTAAGGATTCGACGCCAGCCAGTTCGGAGCACGTCTCATAGAAGCGATCCTGTAACTCGACATTTTTTGAGCGACGGCTGCTGAACCGTGGCGGCTGCGCCGTGAAATATTGCCCGGTAACGCCACGATACTTTGCCGAAAAGGCAAGATCGGCCACCAGCATTGCCGCCGGCTCCGGTCCGATCAGAAACAGCCTGAGGCCGGTATACAGCGCGTTGGGCAACTCACGATACAACGGCGAGTCGACCGCTCCAGGATGAATCGCGTTGCTCTTGACCCGGGTGCGCGCCGCCAGCGCATTGCCGTACAGCAAATTACCAAGCTTGGATTGCGCATAGGCCGCCATGGCAAAGTACGGTTTGCGGCCCCTGAAACTGTTGAAATCGATATTGCCGAGCAGATGCAGCATTGACGAAACGTGCACGATGCGACCGTCTTCCGCCGCCTCGAGTGCCGGCAGCAGCAGTTGCGTCAGGAGGATCGGCCCGAGCGTATTGCCACCGAACATCAACTCAAAGCCATCCTCGGTAAACCGCTGCGAGGCAGGATAGGCCCCCGCGTTGTTGATCAACGCATCCAGCACCGCATGCTTCGCAAGAAATGCCGAAACAAAGCTGCGGATACCGTCGAACGACGCCAGATCGAGCGTGTAAATTTCGATTTCTGCACCCGGAATTTTCGCGCGAATTGCATCGGCAGCGGCGGCTGCCTTCTGCTGGTTGCGGCAGGCCAGGCATACGCGGATGCCCCGCGCCGCCATTTCCTGGGCAGTAGCGAGACCGATGCCGGAATTGCCACCGGTAATGAGTACCGTTTTGCGCTGCATGGGCAGATCCTCCCTTAAAGTTCATTGGCCGTCGATTGGCCGGTCGGCGAGCGTAATATACCCCTCGTCATCGACCAAAAAGCAGGATTCCAGCATGGCTGCGCATAATCTCCACAACACACTCAAGGACATCAGCCTGAGCGGCGGTGCATGCCGTTATTACGCACTGTCGGCCCTTGAGGCGGCCGGTCTCGGCAAGGTTTCACGGCTGCCGGTATCGATCCGCATCGTGCTCGAAGCCGTGCTGCGCAATGTCGATGGCAGGAAGGTCACGGAAGAACATGTGCGCCAGCTCGCCGCCTGGCAACCCAATGCCAGGCGCATCGATGAAATTCCCTTCGTGGTGGCGCGGGTGGTGTTGCAGGATTTTACCGGCGTCCCGTTGCTGGCCGACCTCGCAGCAATGCGCAACGTAGCAAAAATTGCCGGCAAGAACCCGAAAGCAATTGAACCATTGGTGCCGGTGGATCTGGTGGTCGATCACTCGGTGATGATCGATTTCTTCGGCAGCAAAGATGCATTGCGCAAAAACATGGAGCTGGAATACCAGCGCAACGGCGAGCGCTACCGGTTCCTGAAGTGGGGCATGCAGGCCTTCAATACCTTCGGCGTGGTGCCACCGGGCATCGGCATCGTCCACCAGGTGAACCTCGAATACCTGTTTCGCGGTGTGCACGGCGCCAACAAAGGCGGCTTACTCTACCCGGACACCCTGGTCGGCACCGATTCGCACACCACCATGATCAACGGCGCGGGCGTGGTCGGCTGGGGCGTCGGCGGCATCGAGGCCGAAGCCGGCATGCTCGGCCAGCCGGTGTATTTCCTGACGCCGGACGTGATTGGCGTTGAATTGAAAGGATCGTTGCGCGAAGGCGTCACCGCTACTGATCTGGTACTTACCATCACCGAACTGTTGCGCAAAGAGAAAGTGGTAGGCACGTTTGTCGAATTCTTCGGCGCGGGCGCCGCCTCGTTATCACTCACCGACCGCGCAACGATTGCCAACATGGCACCGGAATATGGCGCCACCATGGGCTTCTTCCCGGTTGATGACGAAACGATCAACTACCTGCGCGGTACCGGCCGCACCGAAAGCGAAATCGAAGCGTTCGAAAAATACTTCAAGGCCCAGGGGCTGTACGGCATGCCGATGGCCGGCGACATCGACTACACCCGCGTCGTGGGGCTGGATCTCGACAGCATTGTCCCGTCACTCGCCGGCCCAAAACGCCCGCAGGATCGCATCGGGTTGCCGCAGATGAGGGCACAGTTCGAGAAACTGTTCAGCGCCCCACTCACCGAAAACGGCTTCAACAAATCGCCTGCGGCACTGGGCAAGCGCTTCCCGACAAAGCTGGCGTTCACGGGCAACCCTGTCGTCCCGCTGCCGACGCCGCTCGCCAAACCAACAAAAGCGCGCAACGAAATCGAAATGATCGACAGCGAAAAATTGCCGGCAGTCACGGCGGCACACATTCCGGTAGTGGATGTCGGTCATGGCGACGTGCTGATTGCGGCAATCACATCCTGCACCAACACCTCCAACCCTGCGGTGCTGATCGCAGCCGGGTTGCTCGCGAAAAAAGCTGTTGAACGTGGCCTTGGTGTCAATCCGCGGATAAAAACTTCATTCGGCCCCGGCTCGCGCGTGGTACCGGAATATCTGCACGCAGCCGGCCTGCAACCCTATCTGGATGCACTCGGTTTCTCGGTCGCCGCCTTCGGATGCACTACCTGCATCGGTAACGCCGGCGATCTGTACCCGGAAGTGATTGAAACGATTGTCGAAAATGACCTGATCGGCGCTGCGGTACTCTCCGGCAACCGCAACTTTGAGGCACGCATTCACCCGAACCTGAAGGCAAATTTCCTCGCGTCACCGCCACTGGTAGTGGCCTTTGCGCTGGCCGGTCGCGTGAACATCGACCTCAGCCGTGAGGCGCTCGGCACCGGCAAGGACGGCAATCCGGTGTTCCTCAAAGACATCTGGCCGAGCAACGACGAAGTGCGCGCGCTCATGAAATACGCAATGAACCCGGCCAATTTCCGGCGTCTATATGCAGATTTCACCCAGGACAACGCGCTGTGGAACGATCTTAGGGGCGCGCAGGGCGACGTTTATTCCTGGCCGGACTCCACCTATATCGCCAGGCCGCCGTTCTTCAACGCCTTCACCATGCAACCCAAAGCAGTGCAACCGATCAGCAATGCCCGGGCGCTGCTCGTGCTCGGCGATTCGGTGACGACCGACCACATTTCTCCGGCTGGCTCATTCAAGGCGACGACCCCGGCTGGCCGGTATCTGCTGGCGCAAGACGTGCAACCGCTCGACTTCAACAGTTACGGTTCGCGACGCGGCAACCATGAAGTCATGATTCGCGGCACGTTCGCCAATGTGCGTGTCAGGAATCTGATGTTGCCGCCAGGCGCCGACGGGGCGCGCATCGAGGGCGGATATACGCTGCTGTTTGACGAAGACGGCCGCAGCGGCAGGCAAACCACCGTTTACGACGCCGCAATGGAATACCGGCAGCGTGGCACCGCCACGGTCGTGTTCGCCGGCGAGGAATACGGTACCGGCTCGTCGCGCGACTGGGCCGCCAAGGGTACCCAACTGCTCGGTATTCGCGCGGTGATTGCGCGCAGCTTCGAGCGCATCCATCGCTCCAATCTGGTTGGCATGGGTGTTCTGCCACTGCAATTCGTCGGTAACGACTCGATCCAGTCCCTGGGAATTACCGGTAACGAAACGTTCACCGTCGAAGGCGTCGACACTCACATGAAACCACAGCAGGACATGCGGCTGGTAATCACCCGTACCGACGGATCTGCGCAAGCCATTGTTGTACGTTCGCGCATCGACACGCCCATTGAAGTGGACTACTTTCAGCACGGCGGTATCCTGCCGTATGTGTTGCGACAGATACTCGCCTCGGCGTGAATGATTGACCGGTTTTTCTTTTCCCACTCCAGCCCTATCGGTAGACGAAATGACCAGCCTCGCCGCCCGTGCCATCAAGCGCTACAGCCGCGCGATCATCAAGACCAACCCGTCTTCAAAAGAAGAACTGGTGCGGCACCTGCGCCGTACGATGAACAACCCGCCGCCACTGCCCTTCAGAATGCCGCCGGCAGTGCGCGTGACCGAGTTTCACGGCCACGGCATCCAGGGCGATTGGCTGCAGGTGCAATCGGCAACGCGCGTCATTCTGTATCTGCACGGCGGCGGTTACATCGCCGGCGTGACCAAAACCTATCATCCCCTGTGCGGCCGTCTGGCAGACGAACTGGAAGCCGATGTATTCCTGCCGGCATACCGGCTCGCGCCCGAATATCCATTTCCGGCAGCCGTCGAGGATGCTGTGGCAACCTACGACATGCTGCTTGAACGCGGCTGGCGCCCGGAGCACGTCGTGATCGCCGGCGATTCTGCCGGCGGCGGCCTCGCCCTTGCCACACTGCTGAAATTGCGTGACGACAAAAAGCCGCTGCCGGGTTGTGCGATCCTGATGTCGCCGCTCGCAGACATGACCGTGACAGCCAAATCGCATGTGACCAACGACGCCACCGATGCCATCCTGTCTGCACGCATGCTCGCCATGGCCGAAGATCTGTACGTGCGCAACGAAGCCGATCTGCGTCATCCCTACGCCTCACCTGTATTCGGCGATTTCACCGCTCTGCCGCCCCTGCTGGTGAGCGTCGAGGAAGAAGAATGCCTGCGCGACGATGCCTATGCCGTGATTGAGCGCGCCAAGGCTGCCGGCGTGCCGATCTCGCTGATCTCACGGCGCGGGCTGCTGCACGTCTGGCCGGTGTTCTATCCGCTGCTGCCGGAAGCGCGTGCGGATGTGGCAAAATTTGTCGAGTTCGTGCGCAAGGTTGTACCGGCGCGGCGCTGATTTGTTTGATCGCGTGCAAAAACAAATAAAAGGAGCAAGAGGCCATGACAGCCCCAACCAAAGCACTGCCCAATCCCCTCACTGCATTCGCAGCCCAGGTGGCCCGGCGACCGGAAGCAATCGCCTTCGTCCAGCCGCTAAGTGGCGGCCAGCTGCGCGAATATACCTGGCGCCAGGTCGACGACGAGGCACGACGCATCGCTTTCTACCTGAGCACACTGCACCTGCCACCGCACAGCAACATCGCCTTGATGAGCAAAAACTGTGCGGAATGGATTATGTGCGATCTCGCCATCTGGATGGCCGGCCACGTCAGTGTGCCGCTGTATCCAACGCTCGCGGCGCAGACCGTCAACCAGATCATGACGCACAGCAATTGTCCGGTATTGTTCGTCGGCAAACTCGACTCTTGGGAGGAAATGGCCCGTGGTGTGCCCGAAGGCGTGCGGTGCATTGCCTTCTCGCTGGCGCCGGAAGCAGCGCGAGCTGCGTATCCGGTCTGGACAGATCTGCTCGACCAGTACCGCCCGCTGGCGGACATTGCCAACCCGGCGATGAGCGATCTGGCAACGATCATCTACACCTCCGGCACCACCGGCACACCCAAAGGCGTGATGCAGGATTTTTCGCGGCTCGCAACCGTCGGCACCTATGCCGGCGAGGTCTATGCAATGAGCGAAAACGACCGCCTGATTTCCTACCTGCCGCTGTCGCACGTTGCCGAGCGCGATGCCATTGAGCTGGCAATGCTCTACAACGGCATGCGCGTGTTCTTCGCCGATTCGCTGGACACTTTTGCGCGGGACATTCAGCGGGCAAGGCCAACGGTGTTCTTCGCCGTGCCGCGTATCTGGACCAAGTTCTATCAGAAAATTTGCGAGAAAATACCACCGAAAAAATTGGCCATTCTGCTGAAAATTCCGGTTGTCAATGGGATCGTACGCAAGAAACTGCTCTCTGCGCTCGGTCTTGACGCGTGCCGCTTGATGCTCTCCGGCGCAGCGCCTCTGTCGCCGGAGCTGATCGGTTGGTACAACCGCCTCGGCATCGAGATTCTCGAAGTCTATGGCATGACCGAAAACATGGCCTGGTCACACACCACGCGCGCGGGTGACCAGAAGATCGGTTACGTTGGCAAACCCAACCCGGGGGTGGAGTGTCGCATCGGCGAGCAGGGCGAAATTCTGGTGAAAAGTGCCGGCAACATGCTCGGTTACTACAGGGAGCCGGAGATGAGTGCAGCTGCGTTTATCGATGGCAACTGGCTGCGTACCGGCGATCAGGGCGAGATCGACGCCCAGGGTCGTCTGAAAATCACCGGGCGCCTGAAAGAGATTTTCAAGACCAGCAAAGGCAAGTACGTGGCGCCGGCGCCGATCGAAAATAAACTGGTCAATCTGCCGGGCATCGAACTGGTGTGCGTGGTCGGTGCCGACATGGCGCAACCCATCGCCCTCATCAACCTGACGGTGGAAGAAAAAACCAGGATGGCGGCGCACGCCAACGAGCGCGAACACTTCACCCACGCGCTGGAAGCATTGCGCAAAACAGTAAACGACACCCTTGATCCACACGAGCACTTGGCCTGCTGTGTGGTGGTGAAGTCCGCCTGGACGGTGGAAAACAACATGATCACGCCCACGCTGAAGATCAAGCGCAGTGAACTTGAAAAAACCTATGCAGATCGTTTGCCGGTCTGGCAGCAGAACAAAGGTGTGATCTGGGAGAATTAACTATTCGCGGCGTTTCACACCGCGCTGCGGCGGCGCGGTGAGCGGATCCTCCGGCCAGGGGTGCCGCGGGTAGCGCCCACGCAGATCCTTGCGTACATCCGGATAACCCTGCTGCCAAAAAGTAACGAGGTTGCGTGTGACCGCCACCGGTCGTTGCGCCGGCGACAACAGATGCAGTGTCAGCGGCACCTTGCCGTTCACCAGGGCCGGGGTGGCGGTCGCACCGAACATTTCCTGCAGTTTCACCGCCAGTACCGGCCCGTTTTCCGCGGTGTAGTTGATAAGGATTTGCGATCCGGTCGGCACCGTCCAGCGCTCCGGCGCAAGCGTATCGAGCTGTCGCTGCAGGGCATGATCGAGCCGGGCGCGCAATGCCTCGCGCAGCGGGAAATCGGCAAGGTGCGACAGCCGCGTCATACCGCCGAGAAACGGTGCCGCCCAGTCCGCCAGTGTTGCCGTGAGCGCCGGATCGGAAAAATCCGGCCACTGCTCAGGAAACAATCCATGCAGCAACTGCACGCGCGCGCGCCACTGCCGGGCGGCCGCGTCCCACGGCAGAATGCCGATACCGCGCTCGGCGAGCGCTGTCAGCAATCCCGCCTGAACCTGCGCAGGCGATGGCGCCGGCAACAGTTTTTCATCAACGATAATCGCGCCGAGCAGACGCCGGCGCCGCGCCACCATGGCGCCGGCCGCTTCGTCCCAACCGGTGAAATCGGTTTCGACAATGGCGCCCGCCAATATCCGGGCAATCCCGGCCTGTGTCCCCGGCGCCGCGAGGAACACTTTCGCTTCCCGCGTATCGCCATCGAGTTCGGCACAAACCAGCCATTCATGTTTCGCCAGCGCATCGCCTTCGCCGAGGAAGGCACCGCGCCCGTTGGCGAGTAGATAGCGGCCACCATCCGCAGCACGACGGCGCGCGACGCGATCCGGATAGGCGAGCGCCAACAGTTCACCGACCGTCGATGTCGTTACTGTGGCGCGATCTTCTTCATGCGGATGAAGCCGGCGCGCACTGTCGCGCACTTGCCGCAAACGATTGCGATCGACACCCGCGATCTGCTCACCACGCAGGATGTCGATACGCACCCGCAGGTCGGCACCCGCACCCGCCGCACCTGGCAGCAGATCACGTTCGGACAACAGGGCAGCGATGTCGGCGGCAAGGCGCCCGTGACCCAATTCGCGCCCACGCACCACCAGATGCGCCAGGCGCGGCGCCAGGCCGATTTTCAGCATGCGCTTGCCGTGCGCGGTGATGGTCCCCTCGGCATCGATGGCCTCAAGCAGTTTCAACAACGCAACACCCTGCTCCCAGGCAGCCCTGGGCGGCTCATCGAGCCAGGCGAGCGCACGCGGCTCACGCGTACCCCACTGCGCCAATTCAAGGGCAACGCCGGAGAGATCCGTCGCCAGAATTTCCGGCGCAGTGAACGGCGCCAACTGCTCGGTTTCTCCCCACAAGCGATAGCAGACACCCGGCGCGGTACGGCCGGCACGACCACGCCGCTGATCCGCTGCGGCGGCAGAAATGCGGGTGGTGACCAGCCGT
This sequence comes from Pseudomonadota bacterium, assembly GCA_049324495.1. Classification (GTDB taxonomy): domain Bacteria; phylum Pseudomonadota; class Gammaproteobacteria; order Pseudomonadales; family JADFDG01; genus JADFDG01. Next base: position 149,466 of record JBMOOP010000027.1, on the reverse strand, counting down.
GTCATGGCGCTGGCGGGATCGAACACCGGCCGGCGCTGCCAGCCGGTATCGACAACAATGCGGATGCCATCGATGGTGATACTGGTTTCGGCGATTGATGTCGCCAGCACAACTTTGCGCGTGCCAGGCGCAGGCGCAGCGATGGCCGCGTCCTGCTCGGCGCCACCGAGATCGCCATACAGGGGTACGACACGCACATCCGCAGGCAACCGCCCGACCAGCGCATCCTGCACGCGCCGGATTTCGCCGACCCCCGGCAGGAATACCAGCGCCGAACCTTCGTCCTGCGCCAACTTCTCCCGCGCAAGAATGTCGGGCAGTTCGCGTACCAGATGATCGAGCCAGGGCACGCGCGCCGCCGGAGCGAGATGACGCGTTGTCACCGCAAAGGTGCGACCGGTGCTGGTCACCACCGGCGCACTGTTACCCGCGACATCGGCGAGCAACTTCGCGACCGGCGCTGCGTCGAGCGTGGCCGACATCACCAGCAAACGCAGGTCTTCGCGCAGAGCAAGCTGGCATTCGCGCGCCAGTGCAAGACCCAGATCGGCCTGCAACGAACGCTCATGGAATTCATCGAAGATCACAATGCCGTAGCCGGACAGCGCCGGATCCTCCTGCAGCAGTCGCGTCAAAATGCCTTCTGTCACCACTTCGATACGGGTCGCAGCGGATACCCGGCTATCCAGACGGGTGCGATAGCCGATTGTTCCGCCAGCTTCCTCACCGAGGCTCCGGGCCATGTAGCGGGCTGCTGCGCGCGTCGCCAGCCGGCGCGGCTCGAGCATGAGAATTTTCCCCGCACCGAGCCACGGGGCAGCGGTGCGCGCGGCATGGTGCAACGCCAACGGCACCCCGGTGGTCTTGCCGGCGCCGGGCGGTGCCTGCAGTACCACCGCGTTGCTGCACGCCAACTGCGCAAACAAGGCAGGCAATATCGCCTCGACAGGCAGGGCGTTCATGTGCGGATACCTCAGCTCGCCAGCGCACGCGCGGCGCGCAGTTTACGCAGAGCCGCGCGGCTTGCCGGCTGCCCGCCATAGGCGATCTGCACATAAAGCACGACAAAACGCTGCAACTCGAGTGCGCGACGCGGTTCTGCTGCCTGCAGACGGGCAAGATAGTTGTACGGACCCTCGTTATCGCGACGTTCGTGGCCGCGTACCGACCAGACTGCACAGAAGCGTCGATACTCAACCATGACCGGGTCACTGCGTTTGAACAGGGTGCCGCGAAACATCCACAGCGACAACAGGCCGATCACCAATACACCAACACCGAGCACCAGCATGCCAATGCGGTACGGCGAAAGACTGCCGAGCCAGCGCCGCAAAAATCCCTGCTGGGCATCGTCATCAAAACCGAGTACCCAGCGATTCCAGCCGTGATTGAGGAAGTCCACGGCATCGCCCAGCTTACGCAGCGTATCGCCCATCACGCCGACACCGAACGCACCGGCCTCAAACAGCGACTCGGCGCGACCCGGTGTCGCACGCGAACCTTGCTCGATACGTTCCGGCGCAACCACAGCGGTCGGATCGAATTCAACCCAGCCACGCCCCGGCAACCAGATTTCCGTCCAGGCGTGCGCATCGTACTGCCGCACCTGCACAGTGCCGCTGAGCGAATTGACTTCACCACCCTGGTAACCGACCACGACGCGGGCCGGAATACCGGCGGCGCGCATCAGATAAGTAAGGGTACTGGCATAGTGTTCGCAAAACCCGCGCCGCGTGGTGAACATGAACTCGTCAACCGCCTGCGCGCCCAACACCGGTGGCGTCAAGGTGTAGCTGAAGCCCTCGTCACGAAAAAAAGCAATGACGCGATTGACGAAGGCAAGATCAGTGTCCACTTCCGCGCGTTGCTGCAACGCCCATTGCCGTGCCTGCGGATTCGAACCGGCCGGTACCCGGAGGCTGTCCGCCAGCAACCAGGCCGGCAGCTCCGGATCACGCGCCAAGCCGGAAACCGAGACGACAGGATAACGCGTCAGCGTTTTCAGCGGCACACGTGCGCGCAGGCGATGATCAAAAACCAGCGCGATATCCTTCTGCGCCTCCGCAGTAAAGGGCACCGTGAGTGCAAACAGCCATTGACGTTGCGTTGGTTCGATTACCACTTCGTATTTCAATATCGATCGCGTTGTATCCGTTGCCGTCGACTCCGCCTGCACCTGATTTGCGACAAGCCGCTCGGCCCAGGGTGGCCGGTTATCACGCGGGTACCACAGCAACGACGGATTCCGCTCAAGATCCTGGCCCTGGCGCCAGGTCTTGCCGTCGAATTCGCCAAGCGTGAGGCCACGCCAATACAGGCGCGCCGACGGCGGTACCGGGCCATCGAAATCGGCCCGAAACGCCAGGGCATCCGACTGCGCCAGCTTGCCGACACTACCGGGTGACATTTCGTCACTGATGCCGGTGCGTGCATCCGATGGTTTCAAACCGAGCGACCAGAGCGGGCCGATCCGCGGCAACACGACAAACAGCAGGATCGCAATCGGGATGCTCTGCAGCAACATCAGCGATGCCCGCTTGAGCGGCTCGAAACGCGGCGCATCAAGGCTCGCATTGATCGAAACCAGCGCCGCCGTGAACAGCAGGGCAACACCGATCACATAGACGGCCATCGCCAGCGTGAAGAAAAACAGAAAGGCAGTCGCCGCCACGAAGTAACCAATCAGGATCACCACATAGGCATCGCGTTCCTTGTACATTTCGAGCAGTTTCAGCGCGAACATGGCCGCCAGCGTGGCCGTACCGGCCTGGTGTCCGGCCAGCGTGCGGTAGTGCAGCAGGATCCCGGCCAGCAATGCCACCGTAAACAACGCTTGCAGGCGGCGCGACGGATAACCCATACGGCCACGATGCACGCCGTAGCGCCAGACGACGCACAGCACGCATACCAGGGTGAGCCAAACCGGCATGTGCGCCACATGGGGCAACAGCGCCGCAACGACCGCCGCCAGCATCCACGGCACCGAGCGGCGCGATACCTGAAATGCGGCAAGTTCGATCTGACTCATCGCAACGCCCTACGACGCCGACAGCGCCGGGAAAAGCGCCAACGCGCTCAGCACCTGTCGATGGTGTTCCCCGCCCTGTGCCGGTTCGATGCGCGTGCCGGGCAGCCGCAACCCGTAAGGCTGTTCGCGACGCTCCAATTCGATGGCCCAGTAGCACAGCCGTGACAGCCGCGCCTCGACGTCGCGCTGCGGCCATGCGGTGAAATCGAGCCACAGCCGTGAACGTCCCGGTTCGGTGAAATGCTTGGTGTACAACTCGTCGGTGCGCGCATAGACACGCCATTCGATGCGCGTCTGGGCATCACCGGGTACATAACGCGACAGACCCTCGAACTCATCGATACCGCGCGGCCGCCGCCCCTCCTGCTGCACCGCCTCCTCGCTGCCGTCGTCCGATGGCGGCAATTCATCCAGCACCGGCTGCGGGTAAACCAACGCCGTCATGTCGAGCGCCACGTAACTCCAGGTGCGCACGATACCCAGGGGATAAAAGGAGCGAATGGCGATACGCGGCGGCACGAAGCGCCCGCGTCGATCAACCGGCAACGAAAAGCGCAACAGCTCCGAGCGATCCGGCTCGATATCGACACGAATCTCCGCGGCATCCCCCCAACGCAGCAGAATGCCGCGATGCGCGCGCCCCGGAGCGCCCGAAACGATGATCTCAAGATCAACCGCTTCGCCAGCAAACCCGCCGTGGGCACGCGATGCCTCGAAACGCAGCCCCGACATATTGCGATAGGTATGCAGGATCGAGGTGTGGCCCAACGAGGCCAGCAGAAAGCACAGCAACAGGATCTGGTTGTTCGCGTAGTTGATGCCACCGAGAAACAGCAGGAATAACACGACAATGAACAGCAGCCCGCGACCACCGGGAAAGATGAAGATACGGCGCTGATCCAGCGTCACCAGCCGTTGGCGCGGAATGCGCCGGTCCAGCCAACGGCGGTAACGTTCGCGAACTGCCCCACGCAAGCGGGCCACCATGGCGTTACACCACGACGACGGCCGTAAGGACGCGCTCGGTCAGCGACTGGCCACGACTGTGACTACCGCCGATTGCTCCACGCAGTCGGTGCTCCAGCACGCAGGGCGCCACCGCCTGGACGTCCTCGGGAACCACATGCGCACGCCCCTGCACCAGTGCGAATGCTCTGGCGGCCCGCAACAGCGCCATTGCACCGCGCGGCGACAAGGGCATCGGAAACTGATCGTTTTCGCGCGTGTAGCGCACGATACGCTGTACATAATCGAGCAACGTATCGGAGGCATGCACATTGCCGACAAGCTGCTGAATTTTCGCCAACTGCTCCTGTGTAATCATCGCTTCAAGCTTCCCCATCATCACCCGCGAGTCTTCGCCGGACAACAATGCACGCTCGATTTTCGGATCGGGATAACCCAGTTCAATGCGCATTAAAAAGCGATCGAGTTGCGATTCCGGCAACGGATAGGTGCCCATTTGCGAGCCGGGATTCTGTGTCGCGATCACGAAGAACGGGATCGGCAGAGGATAACTCTTACCCTCGACCGTGACCTGCCTCTCCTCCATCGCTTCCAGCAACGCGCTCTGGGTGCGCGGCGTTGCCCGGTTGATCTCGTCGGCAAGCAGTATCTGGGTGAACACCGGCCCGGGGCGGAACACGAATTTTTGCTTTTCACGATCGAAAATCGCCGCACCGGTGACATCAGCAGGCAACAAATCTGCGGTGAACTGAATGCGCCGACAGGAAAGGCCAAGCACTTTTGCCAGCGCATGCGCCAGCGTCGTCTTGCCCATGCCGGGCAAATCCTCGATCAGCAGGTGCCCGCGTGCGAACAGGCAGGCCAGCGCGAGCGACACCTGTCGGCGCTTGCCGAGCAGTACGGTGTCAACCGCCATGACGGCCTGGTGGATGATTTTGTCCATTTCCAACATGACACCTCGGGAGGCAGCGATTATTTTCGGGATGGTTACCTGCACCCGAACCGTATAACTTGTTACAACTGCTGCGCCTGCATGGATAGCCGCCCAGACGCTCTTGGCTAGACTAACCCGTTGTATTGCGCGCAGAACAGCCCGAAAACTCCCCAGGAATCCTACAGAACATGACGCGTTGGCTAGGCATCGACAGCATTTTTTTGTTCCTGCTGCGCAAATTCCTGTTCCTGTGGGTACGCACCCATCGACTGCCCCAGGATTTCTCCGCCCTCGGCATCGATCCGCGTCAACCGGTCGTCTACGCCCTGTCGGACAGGTCGCTGTCCAACCTGCTGGTGGTCGAACAGGAATGCGTGCGTCTGGGCCTGCCCACACCCTCGCGACCCAGCAATCTGCGCGGCACCGGCGCCGACCGCGCTTTCTTCTGTCTGACCAAAAATGACGGTTTCTTTTTTGGTCGTTATCGCCTGCCATATGTCTCGCGGAGTATCGATCGACTGGTCGCTGCCGTTGGGCAGGAGAAAACGCCGGACGTACAAATCGTGCCGGTGTCTGTTTACTGGGGGCGGCGCCCGGATCGTGAAAAATCGCTGTTCCGCATGCTGTTTTCCGATACCTGGTCGGCCCAGGGTCTCGTTAAAAAACTGCTCATGATCCTGGTGAACGGACGCCAAACATATGTGCAGTTCAGCAGGCCGGTGTCGCTGAAAGAACTGATTGCAGAGAATTTGGGTGAGGAACGCACCGCACGCAAACTTGGCCGGATACTGCGTGTACATTTTCGTCGTGAGCGCGAAGCAACGATCGGCCCGGACTTATCGCATAGACGCACGCTGGTCGATACGCTGATTGCTTCCCCAGCTGTGAAAGAAGCTATTTCGATGGATGCCAGCAAAAAAAATCGCACCGTCGAGGAAAGTACCGAAGCAGCCTGGGAATACGCCAACGAAATCGCCTCCGACTACAGCCACACGGTCATCCGTTTTCTGGAGCAACTCCTTGGCTGGTTGTGGGAGCGGCTGTACGCTGGCATCGAGGTCAATCACGTTGAAAACCTCACTGACGTGACGAAAACGCACGAAGTGGTCTATGTGCCCTGCCACCGCAGCCACATCGACTATCTGCTGCTGTCTTTTCTCGTCTATCGCCACGGCATGGTGCCACCGCACATTGCCGCCGGTATCAACCTCAACATGCCGGTGGTCGGGCCGATCCTGCGTCGAGGCGGGGCTTTCTTTATGCGCCGCAGCTTCAAGGACAATCCACTTTACGCCTGCGTTTTCTACGAATACCTGCACTCGATGTTCGCCCGTGGTTTTGCGGTGGAATACTTCATTGAGGGTGGACGGTCGCGCACAGGACGTCTGCTGCAACCACGCACGGGCATGTTGGCTATGACGGTGCGCAGTTTCCTGCGCGATCCTGACAGGCCGGTCGCTTTTGTGCCGGTATATATCGGTTACGAGCGCGTGCTCGAATCGGGCTCGTACATCGAAGAGCTGCACGGAAAGAAGAAGAAAAATGAATCGCTCGGCGGTTTCTTCGAAACCCTTGCTCGCTTGTTTGGTCGCGGCGGAAAACTTTCCGATCGTTTCGGTAAAGTGCATGTGAACTTCGGCACCCCGATCGATCTGGGCATTTTTCTCGATGCCAATGCGCCCGGCTGGCGCGATGGCGGGTTCAGCGAGCAGGCCACCGATACCTGGTTGCCGCCGGTAGTCGAAAAACTCGCGCGCAACATCAACCGCCGTATCAACGACGCGGCGGATGTCAATCCGGTCAACCTGCTCAGTCTGGCATTACTTGCCACACCCAAGCGAGTGATGGATGAGGAGTCGCTACGCAATCAACTGACACTCTACCGCCGCCTGCTCACCGACGTGCCTTACGACAACAATGTCACCATCACCAGACTGACGCCGGATGAAATCATTGCGCACGGCGAGAAGATGAAACTCATTCAGCGCTATCGCCACCCGCTCGGCGATCTACTCTGGCTCAACGATGCCGCCTCGGTGACTCTCACCTATTTCCGCAACAATATCCTGCATCTTCTCGCGCTACCTTCACTGGTGGCAAACCTCGTTCTGCAGAACCGTGCGCTCACCCGCGAACAAATCATTGGCATCACTCAATTGGTGAACATTCCGCTGCGTTCGGAACTTTTCCTGCATCACGGCCGCCGCCAAGTCGGCCCGCGTACCGGGGAAATCATCGATGCGTTGCTCGCCATGAATCTTATCGAGAAACTCGAAGACGATCGCCTGCAGGCGCCAGCGGTCAACAGCCTCGAATACGTGCAATTGAACGTGTTGGCGCAAACCATTCGCGAAACGCTGGAACGCTATTACATCGTCATATCGCTGCTGATCAACCATGGCAGCGGCACCCTCGACGAAAAACAGCTGGAACAGCTTTCGCAACTGGTCGCCCAGCGCATGGCCATCCTCTACACCTTCAATTCGCCCGAATTTTTCGACGCCCAGGTCATTCGCCGTTTCATGCGCACCCTGAAACGCGAAGGACTGTTCAGCGCCAACGCCACAGGGAAAATCGAATTTACCGATCAGTTGCGCGCCATCGAGGCCGACACCCGGCGTATCCTCGCGGCCGATCTGCGCCGCAACATCGCCCAGCACACCAAGGTGGATCTCGCCGCATTGCCCGGGCCGGCTGCGCGCAAAAAGCGCAAGGGATAATGGCCACCACATTCAGAAAAGGGGGCTATCGACTGCTCAGGCCCCGGCCGGTATGATTCTGGCCCCCAATGCGCTCGTAGCTCAGCTGGATAGAGTACTGCCCTCCGAAGGCAGTGGTCGTGGGTTCGAATCCCGCCGAGCGCACCAAATTTCCGCAAATACGGCCAGCTGGCGGCTGGCCGCACCCAAGCCAGACAAACGCTCACCAGCCGAACGGCATTGTGACGTAACGAATATCCGCGTATTCGTCACGACCCATAAACCTACAGCGGCAACGTTCCGATCAGGTACACATCGAAGCGGCTGGCGCGACCGCTGAGCGCATAGCTGGGATGAATGTTTTCCAGGCTCGATGCCGCCAACGGTGCAGCGCGTAGCGGTCGCTTGACGACAACGCGACGCGTTGCCGTGTGTAGCGCAGCAGCAAGCAAATCTCCCGCATCGGCGGTTGCGCCGATCAGCGCATGCAGCACCTGCATCTCACCGCTGGTCGCCGCCGATTTGTTGCGCGGCGGAAACATCGGATCACAATAAACCACCTGCGGCCGCGCTGCGTCGGCCAATGCAGGCAAGTACACCACGGCATCCTGCGCGATGAGGTGCAGGCGCGCGGCGCATTCGGCATGCGGCGCATGCACGCCAGCATCCACACCCGCCAGGGCCAGGTCGCGCAGCGCATCGGTAAGCAGCAGTGCCAGCACCGGATGGCGTTCGAGCAGCGTCACCTGCGCGCCGCAGAATGCCAGCAGGAACGCATCGCGGCCCAGCCCGGCGGTGGCATCGACAATGTGCCAAGGCGCGCCGTCGCGCGGCACTCCGCAGGCGCGCACCAGCATCTCGGCACGCGCCTGATTGATTTTCGCGCGGTATTGCAGCGCGCCAGAGAGGAAATCGACCAACAACCGGGTACACCGTCTGCCGGCGCGCAGCTCAAGGTGCAAACCCTCTTCATTACAAACCAGAGCGAGGCCATCGCGTTGACTCCCGGCCGGCAACAGCGGCAACCCGAGCGCGGCCACTTCGCTCGGCGGCTCGACGCGGGCATCGAGGAAATCGGGCAGAGGGTTGTGTAAGGACTGGCCGTGCGGCATGCAGGGAACCTCTCCATCTTTTGCCCTGAGTGGGGCCTCCCATCCAGAGGCCGCACTCATGTCGCAACCGACCTTTGCCGAAGCCGAATTTGAACACAAAAAGCGTAAGACGCGGCGAGACCTTAGGAATCTCTGAATAACCTATGAACCGACGCCAAAGATACAACATCGCCTGCGTAATCCCGGTCTCATGCGACAAACTCAACACCGCCCGATTCTCCGGCGGCATCATCTTGTGCAACACGGATGCTTTCAGTTCATTCGAATAACGCGCGGGGTTTGCCATTTGTCAAAGTGACACCGGACCGCATCGCGAACCTGGTTTTTCAGACCTTCCAAGTCATCGGCCATCCGTGAAGATGGACTCTCCAAGCGCACGGGCGATATACCCGCCTTCAGGGGCCTGTTCGACCAGAAAAAGGATTTCGTTCATGTCCAACCTCCGACAGCAACATGCACAAAAATTTTTGGTCAGTATAGATCGCGCGCTCGAATCGTATCGCGGCGCGTCGTCCCCCGGGCTCGAACAATTCGGTCCGCAGCACCGCCAACTGTGGCTGCCCGCGCCAAGTCCGGTTAACAGACGTCCTGATTGGTGGCCCAGTTCGTTTGAACAGCCAGTCCAACCGGTGATGAAAACACAGCCCTGTATTTTCGAGCTAGTCAACCTATCGGCCGTGCTCAACGCCTTTCGGCATCTGTGATGAAGACACTCACCAAAACTTCCCGCTCAAAGTTGCAGATATTGTGCTCAACGCCTTTCGGCATCTGTGATGAAGACACCCAGTTACAAAGCCGGCTTTGATTTTTTTGGCGCTGTGCTCAACGCCTTTCGGCATCTGTGATGAAGACACCACCGCGCGCCTGTATTTCAACTCCAATTTGTCACGGTGCTCAACGCCTTTCGGCATCTGTGATGAAGACACGTGATGGCCAGCGCGATTGCCACGCTGATGTTGCTGTGGTGCTCAACGCCTTTCGGCATCTGTGATGAAGACACGTTCCACACCGCCTTGCCGCCCACCACAGGGGCAAGTGCTCAACGCCTTTCGGCATCTGTGATGAAGACACCTCTTCTGCGCTTCCGTAGATTTTGAATTTAAAAATTCGGTGCTCAACGCCTTTCGGCATCTGTGATGAAGACACTTATCGTTTCAACTGCCGACTCGTTGGTTGATAGGTGCTCAACGCCTTTCGGCATCTGTGATGAAGACACAGCAACTGCTTGTATCAGGCGCTGATCGGGCGCTATTGTGCTCAACGCCTTTCGGCATCTGTGATGAAGACACACTTCCCTTTTGGATTGAGAATACCGAAGGCGAAAGTGCTCAACGCCTTTCGGCATCTGTGATGAAGACACCGCATCCTGGCGTATCACGAATCAGGCGCAACAATTTGTGCTCAACGCCTTTCGGCATCTGTGATGAAGACACTATTTTTTGATCCTGACCTGGATCATTGGGCCCTGGTGCTCAACGCCTTTCGGCATCTGTGATGAAGACACCGCCACAAAAAACTGCCGAACGAATCGCCCTCGCGGTGCTCAACGCCTTTCGGCATCTGTGATGAAGACACTGATTTTTTTGATGATTTTGGTGCGCATTTTCAGCCCTGTGCTCAACGCCTTTCGGCATCTGTGATGAAGACACGCGCTATAAAGTCTCGGCAGGTACGCAATCTGCTCTGGTGCTCAACGCCTTTCGGCATCTGTGATGAAGACACGATAAAGTCGAACTCTATCTTCTTCCAGTCTGCAACGTGCTCAACGCCTTTCGGCATCTGTGATGAAGACACCTTTTCCGTTAACTTTGAACGTAAGGTTCGAGACGTGCTCAACGCCTTTCGGCATCTGTGATGAAGACACTGGGCACAGGGCTGGGCGCTTGGCGCTTGGTGCGACGTGCTCAACGCCTTTCGGCATCTGTGATGAAGACACTGCCACGGCCGACGAGTTGTAGGCCACTCTTGTGCGGTGCTCAACGCCTTTCGGCATCTGTGATGAAGACACGATCCGCCAACGAAGGAGAAAGGCCATGGATATCTGGTGCTCAACGCCTTTCGGCATCTGTGATGAAGACACGGCCGCGCCATCTTGATCGTGGATTCAGTTCCAGCCAGTGCTCAACGCCTTTCGGCATCTGTGATGAAGACACAGCAACAACGGCCAGCGTGATCGCTCCTATCGCCGTGTGCTCAACGCCTTTCGGCATCTGTGATGAAGACACTTGAGGAATTGTTTGACCATCCGGAAACAACGGAGTGCTCAACGCCTTTCGGCATCTGTGATGAAGACACCTGGATTTTTTTAGCGACGACTATATCGCAGGGATGTGCTCAACGCCTTTCGGCATCTGTGATGAAGACACCGCGTAGGCGGCAATTTCGGCATCGTTTGAAACGAGTGCTCAACGCCTTTCGGCATCTGTGATGAAGACACGCACTTAACTACGATTGGAGATTGTGGGCACGCCGTGCTCAACGCCTTTCGGCATCTGTGATGAAGACACAATTATTGAGGTCGAATTCACAACGCGGCTGGAATCCAGTGCTCAACGCCTTTCGGCATCTGTGATGAAGACACTGGTAGCGATGGCCCGCAATGAAAACCCCACTCATGTGCTCAACGCCTTTCGGCATCTGTGATGAAGACACCTTGGTGCGACCACATCAGATAATGCGGTACGGAGTGCTCAACGCCTTTCGGCATCTGTGATGAAGACACCTCCTGAACCTGCTGCTGCGCCTCCTGCACTTGCTGGTGCTCAACGCCTTTCGGCATCTGTGATGAAGACACCAATCATGCTCATCTCGTTCTCCTGGTTCGCTTCGGTGCTCAACGCCTTTCGGCATCTGTGATGAAGACACCGATCGCGCATCACTTGAGGGTCACGGCTTAGAGTTGTGCTCAACGCCTTTCGGCATCTGTGATGAAGACAC
>JBMOOP010000027.1:99540-137690 GCA_049324495.1 Pseudomonadota bacterium | reverse complement strand
GTGCTCAACGCCTTTCGGCATCTGTGATGAAGACACTCTTCGCAACCAACTCCATGTTTTTAAAGAACTTACCTCCCTATGGTGCAAGAATGCTTCCTGATTACATCTCATTTGAATTCCACGTACGCAGACACCCATGCTCTTCTGTGTGAAATCAACATGTTACTGTCAGCATGCACCGCCCTTGTCGTTATAAGGGACAAATTTTTTGTCAATTCAGTATGTTATGCGAAAATGCACACCGGCTGAAGCAGTCCATCTACCGATGCATGTTTACAAAATTTCAAATCTGTCCGTAGGTGGCTCCCAATCTTTGCCGCCACCGCGCTCGTGGATCCGGCCCGCACACTGTGGGCACAGAGGCACGAACATCAGATCGTCTTCATCATCGAGCAATTTTTCAAGTTCCCAGCGCAGCTCTTCCATCCCGGTTCTGTTCAGCCGGCAGCGAAAGAGGGAATAATGAATCCGTTCGCCCCGACCCTGAAGTTGTTTGTAGGCACTCCGCCAGCGTTTGGGATGGCGGATGTCGTAACTTACCAGATACCAACGCTTATCGCTCATTACCGTATTCTCATGTTGGCGAACAATCCCGGGCTGCCGCTCCATTCCTTTTCAAGCAGCCTGACCTCCAACTCAATTGCCCTGGTGTAACTGAGCGAGTAGTTCAAGACCGGATGTTTCCAGTTTTCCTGCTTCCGCTTCTCGTACAGTGCGATCGCAAGTTTGCGACCATCACTGGACAACCATACCTGCCGTGCTGTGCGCGTGAAGTGTTCTTCCTTCCACTGGTTGCGGTTTACCGAGGCAACCAGCGGCAAATCCCACAAGACTGCCCTGAATAACTCCATAAGGTCGAGCGCCAACGGGTAGGCGGCACTGCGCGGACGATGAAAAAAACCAAATGCCGGATCGAGACCGACAGTTATAATCGTCGCCATTACGTCGCGGTAAAGCAGACTGTACCCAAAACTCAATGCCGCATTGAAAGGGTCTTCCGGTGGACGCCGATTGCGCCCGGCGAAACGCATCAAGACCTGATCCACGTTCAACAAGACCGGCAAGGCCGAGAAATACAGTTTCCCCGCCATGCCTTCGTGCCCGCGCAAGGTATCCGTATCGCCGGCGACCTCGACCCCGCGCAACTCTGCCCGGATACCCTTGATCGCTTCCGCTGCTTTTCCTTCCGGGTCTTTGCCGCGACTATTGCGCATGAGGAACTTGAGTTGATTCTCGATCTTTGCCTTGACCAGTTTCCTGGCCAGATGCAATGCCTGTTGCGGATCGCCCAACCCTGCGTATTGTCGATGACGGCGCTGTACGCCGCCCGGCGGCGTGAGTCCCGCCACATATTGCCCTCCGCCGGTTACCCAGTGAATACCGATGTCGTGCACCACTGCATAATGAATCGCCTGACTGCTGATTTGCGTCGCGCCGTGCAAAACAATGGCCGCCACATCCCGGCCCGGAAATTTTCTCGGCTCATCCTCGCGCGGCGTGACCACGATTTGTTCCCCGCTTTTGCCAACCCGGCTGCCTTCTTCCGTGACATGGATAATCCGTCGTTCGTCGTTTTCGGGAAACAGGCGAACAGGCGCCGGGGCCTCTTCCGGGTCGATCGCCCACAACAGCCTTTCTTCCTCCGGCAGACAAACCGGCGCCAATGAGCACTTGGCACAGAGTTTTTCGTTACCCGCAACCGGCGGTCGTTGCACCGTTGTGGCCAAAATCCTGGCGCGCGCAATCGCCGCTTTCAGTTTCTGCAGGGCCTCGGCATCAATCGGCAACCGCACTGTTTTGTTATTGGCGTGATAGCGAACCCGGCCTTCCTTGACGGGTTTTCCGAAATGCTCCTGGAGCAGAACGGCGTAGGCAATGACTTGAATGCGATCCGATTCCCACGCCTCATCGCCACAGGACCGGCCGCGTTTATGCTCGAAGGCCACCAGCCCGCCGTCCCGATAGCGGACGTAATCCACCTTGCCCTTGATGCCCCAGATTTCGCTCTCCAGGGTGACAGACTGCCACTCGCCATCCGCGTTCACTTCAGCCTCATGCAGGGTTCGGCCGGCGTACACACGATGATCCGCGACGCGGATTTCTTCCACTTCTTCCAGGTAAAAGAGGCGCTCGCAATAGGCGAGGGCATGTAGTGCCATGACGCGGATCAGCGGGATTTCGGAATCAGCCATTGACAGCCCCGGCAAGACGTAATTACTATGTGGCTACATCATTTATACTGATGTCGGGCCGCGTCATGAAAACCAATATCGTTCGCATCGGGAACTCCAAAGGTATCCGCCTGCCGAAGTCCGTTCTGGAACAGTGCCACCTCAAAGACACGGTGGAAATCGAAGTTACAGGCAATGTTCTGACAATCCGTCCCCTGCATGCACCGCGTACCGGCTGGTCGAATGCATTCTCCAGAATGCCTCAACACCAGGACGACAAACTCCTTGACGAAGACAGGGCCCAGGCCACCGAATGGGATCGCAGCGAATGGCGCTGGTAGTCTCCCGGTTCGACGTTTTCCTCGTCAGCCTTGACCCTACCCAAGGCCACGAAATCCGCAAGACCCGCCCCTGCGTCGTCATCTCGCCCGATGAAATGAACCACCACATCGGTACCCTGATCGTCGCTCCCATGACCACCCGGGGCCGCAACTACCCCACCCGCATCCCGCTCACTTTTCAGCGCAAGAAAGGCCAGATCGTGCTCGACCAAATCCGTACCGTGGACAAAACCCGCCTCGTCAAACGCCTGGGCAAACTCGATACGAGCACGGCCGCGAAGACATTGGCGGTGTTGCAGGAGATGTTTGCGGAGTAGTCACCCCAGTCTCGCCTCACGTTGTATAGCGACCCAAGCACGCTTGGCCGGCCAAGCACCCACCAATCCATCACCAAGCGTAAACTGCCGCCAACTCGTATTGCGCGAACCCACATGATCGGGCCATATCGGAAGGCTGAGCTCACCCGACTCATCTTGTAACAACACTTTTCCGTCAATGGCATCCTCTTCCCGCGCGACTCGAAGTTCATCCACGAGATGTGTACTCTCACCGAGCGACAACCCACCGAAACGTGAAACGGTGTCCGGCTGCATCACTGCTTGCTGAACACGATTGGCAAGTGGCGACGTAGCGGTCTCGACGGCACCGCGACGCACCCATACGACGATCCGGACGTTAGTCAGCAACTCCTGAAAGTCGGGACGCTTGTTCTCCCCCTGTCCCAATCCTTGCTTGCGGCTCTTCACGCGCCACAACGTGCGCAACACAACCGAATATTCCGGCTGCGACACCAATGCGATCGCGATTTCCGCACCTTCATGAGCATGTCGATTGGTTTCACCGACCAGCGACAGCAACATACCGTAGACCGTGGAAGGTGGCGGACAAGGTAGCGTTTCGAAATACTCCCTGGCCCGTGGCACGCGGAACGATGCAACGGGTACCGAAACATACAGCGCAATGGAATCGTGCATGGCGACCTCCAAGCTCGTATCAGGATGCTGTGAGCTTCAGATCTTCACGCATGCGCGTCTTGACTTCGTCCGCAGCCGCCTTTATGCCCACCACCTTGACCTTGAGCGATTCAAATTCAGCCATGGTGTTTGAATCGAATGTATCCGGCGTAGCAGCTCCGACGATCAATTCACTCGCATTGATATCACCTTGCTTTATTCGCCCCAGAATTGCTGGTACCGAAAGCGATTGCGCGTCCATCGCCGAAAATCCGTAGAGCATGCGCGGCGCGAAGTCGTCCGTCCATCGGTAGACCACTGCTTCTGGAGAGAAGTCGTACAGGAAACGGCTGTGATTTCCAGCGACTTCGGAAAGCGAAGTGACTGCATCCACCACATCAAGGCCACGACTTTTTACTCGCAACGATTCGGGTGTGAGCGCAATCCCGTACTGGTAGCGCGTAGCATGAACCTCGGTGCCGTACAGACTCGTATTTGTTTTCGTTCCGCTCTTCGCGTTGAACGTAATATCCCCCGCGAATGGCGTAAGCGAGATAGCACGCGACACTTCCAATGCCCCGCGCCGCTTGTTGCATGTACCCTTTTTCAAGAGCTTTATCTTGTCATCGAGATCCTTGATCTTCCTCTTTAACTCTTTTCCCGCATCCGATTTTTGTCCGTCCTTCGAGAACGCCTTGTACTGTTTATCAAGCTCCGCCTTCTCCTTACTCAGCCCGTCGCCAGTGTCGCTACCGTCGCTGTCTGCGGCTTCTGCCAACATGAATCCAAGCACGTCATCGTCGACATACGATTCTATGCCATTCCCGGCACCATCCGGATCGGTCCATGGCAACCACATTTGATCACGCCATTCGTGGTCGCTCGTTTCGTCATTCCACACGCGATTCACCGCGATCCCCTTGCGTTGCCAGGAATACCGCAATGCCCACCGGATCGATTCGGCGGATACCGTCGTATGCATTTCTCCGTTCCAAAGAATTTTCTGAAGCGTCGTGATATTGCCTTCGTTTTCACCGCGATTATTCGCCGCCGTACCGTAAGGCGTCACAACCAATCCGAATAAATGCTTACTCATTGTCATCTCCTTCCGTTTCCTGAGTTGCGTGAACCATCATTCCATCTTCCTCGTCCTTGCTAGCCGGTTTGTAACTTGCCAATGCCAGCAGTGCTAGGTCTTTACCCTTGCGCCAGTTTTTCTCATCTAATAGCACCAAAACTTCTTGCCAGTGATCATGCAATTCTTTGATGGAACCGGCGCGCGACAAGAAATCGACGACCGTTTCTCGCAACGTCGCCGCGTTCTTGCAGCGCGACAGCGCTACGCGCAGCTTTTCCTGCTCGCGATTCACCAGCGCAGGAAACGAGATATTTTCGCGCCGCGACCGCTCACCCAACTTTCCAAGACGACGCCGCCACGCTTCATGGCAGGCTGCAATAAACGTACGCTCGCTCGCATCGTCGAATGTCGCTTCGTTAACCATCTTGTTTAACCCCTCTCGTTCGTAGTTTAGTTGTGTGCGCGTTTCCTTGTTAGCCATGTATTGCGAAAAACCGTCGAACCATGCGGCACTGCGTGCAATGTTTTCGGCGATCAACTCCCGCGCCGACGACGTTACGATGAAATGATGTTCAGGTTCGGTGACTTCGCCGCGACGGTTGCGCTTTTCCGCGACCAGTTGCCACCGATTTGCAAATATCGCGTCTGCCAGTGCGTAGTTGTCGATGCCTTTCAGTGCCGCGGGAACCACAGTTCGCGTCATCGTTCTACTCTTCTGCTTTTCGTTCCAGCCGACAATGCCAAAGGTGATGACTCGGCAAGTGATATTCCTGTCAGATATGCGAGCAAACTCTGAACCTACAGCCGCCGTGTGCATCGTCGATACAAAACGCAGCGCGGCATCGGAAGCCCCGGAAGCCGTCAATGCCAACGCCCCGCTGCGCGCGATGTATTCGCGAAGTGCGGCGTACTCATTCAAGTCATGCACATCGGGGATGACCAATGCGGCGCGCGCTTTACGACCCGCCGTTTTGGAAGCAACCTGGAAGAAGACACACCCCACCGGCGCATAAAGCAAACACAGAGCGTGCTCGGGTTGTTCCGTAAACTTACTGTCAGCATGCACAACATGCCGCTGCCCCGCACCCGGATACAACCACCCGGCGACTTCTACTTCCGAAACAAATTCTCCGTCTTTATCGAGAAAGACTTCTGCGGCTTGCTGGTGCCGGAATTTGGTTATAGGAGCAAACCCGTTGATCAAACAAACCTTGTCATCAACTTCATAGCGCAACGTGCGCTTGGTACCAGTAGGGCGATGTGGCCCAAACTGTAAAAAGGTGTTGAGCAGTGCGGCATAGTAGATGTGCTTCTGCTCCACACTGAACGGCTGCCCTCGTTCCAAACCCGACAAGCGGAAGAAACCTTCATTGTCGATCTGAAAAGATTTCTTGACGAGATCCTCCAAGGCATTCTTACGACTTTTGCCTTTCCACTCCAATGCAATCCAATTCGGATGCAATACCCAATTCAATTCATTGATGCACGTTTTACTTTCGTCAAATGCCTTCAGTGTCATGTACAAACCGGCGAGCCCCACCTTATGCAAGTTGGTCATGCCTGGTCCGTTGAGTTTGAGGATCATGTCCGCCATGTGGCCCCCATCTCCTTGTCGTAGTCGATCGCACCTTCCGGGGCGATCAAATTGCCTTTGAATTCTCTCCATGCACCCATCCCGTGCCAGGCCGCGAAATTCATCGGGATACTGCGGTTGATGATGTTGACGCCGCTTTCCCTGCACGCCACTTCATCCTCGGGAAGGATCACGGAAACCGAACATGCGCCTTCACGGATCGGTCCCGGCACCGCGTGCCATCCGGAATCCAGCCACTCCGTATCGAACTGCAATGGATTGCCTTCGTTCACCACCAAGGTATGAAAGTGACGGGCAAGATCATCCTGACTCAGAGGACGGCCTTCCATTTGCAACGCTTCTATCCATTGTTTGGCCAACACCAGTTCGTCTTTCGCGTATGGCTTTTCGTTGTCTGGCTGGATGAACAATGCTGTGCGCGGTGTGCCGGGTTGATCCGGCGTCACGCGACGATTCAATCGTCCAAGCCGTTGTATGAGTGCCGGGATGGGCGCCACTTCACTCACCAGCACGTCGGCATCCAGGTCCAACGACATTTCCGCAACTTGGGTAGTAACCGCCAACAGTCCCGTGCCGGTATCCGCCACGAACGCATCCACGACGTCGCGATGCCGTTGCTTGCGATCTTCGTACTTGAACCGGCTATGGTATGTCTTGCCATTGATCTCAGACCGTCTGGCTTCGGCGAAAATACCTTGCGCTCTCGCCACCGTGTTGCAGACCCACAGCACCTTTTTTCCCGCCACCACGTGTTCACGAACTACGCTTAATACAGCATTCCCGGATTCGACCCATTGAAATTCATAACGCGGAATCGTTTCCAATTCCTTCGGCGCGGGTATTTGTTCGACGTCTTTAACTTGAGACAAGAGAATGTCTTTACGCTGCTTTGGCAATGACGCACTCATCAATAAGAAACTCGCACCCGGCAGCGCCTTCACCAACGCGAGAAGTGCGGAAAACATGGCATCGTCATATGCATGCAATTCGTCGAACACAAATGCACCGGATAAAATAGCGGGTGAGTTGTACAATCCACGTCGGTTATTACGTACCAAAGCTAGCACGGTATCTGCCGTACATACGATCACTTGCGGACTCCACGCTCCCAAAGATTCTATACGTAACAGGTGGTCCTTGCTTTCGTCATCCACAACCTCGGCGATGCCTTCCAAATCAGCAATGGCGCGTGAGTGCATCAGTTTCACCTCCACCTCGCTTTCATGCACATAACCGAGGAAACCTTCCGTCGCAGTACCGGTAGTAGGGTAACAAAAGAACAATTTCTTACCGTGCGCGTGTTGCGCCGCCCAGAGATAAGCTGCGGCGGTTTTACCTGTGCCGCATCCAGCTTCAACCAGTGTTACGCGTTTACTCGATTGGCCGATCTGCTTTTGGAAAAGGCGAGGCTCCTTACCTTTTAATCGGGCTTTTACTACATCTCGCATTTGATCTGCGATCACCCTGTTGCTCAGCGTTTCGGTGACCCAGCGTTTTATGGGTTCTTTTTCCGGCAGCATCGCGCTGCCCGCCACGTCCGCCGCACAAGTAATCGCTTTCAACACTGCTGCGAATCTCCACCATTGCGGTTCGCCGGCAAGTTTTTTACGCCAGAGATTACTGTCGCAATTGAATGGCACACGCCGATCGCCCAAGAACTTCGGCCGTCCATTCACCAGAGAAAACGTTTTATCTTCCGACAACTGGGATTGTTCGAGTAGTTTCTTCAAGTCGGGGTGTGTAAGCATTAAGCGCAAACTCGTCATGCCACTTCCCTGTAATGCGACCGCTGCCTTTTTCCATTCGTCGTCCAGCTTCACGTGGTGGCCGCCGATTGCGCCGATCACGCAATCCAACAACCACTCTCCGTCGTCGTGCTCATCATTGTGGGCCAAGAGATTCAGCGCCCAGACGCGCACGTGGCTTTCTCGATCCGCCAGCAGCAAGGCGCTCAACAATTCATGCCGTACAGGTTGACGCGTCGGGTCGAGTTTGCGCCTGACCATGAGTTGAAACGCCTCGTTGGCTTTTCCAAGGTCATGGCAAAGACACGCCACCTTCACAGCTCTATCAAGTCTAGAAAACCACGGATCGATCGGTAAATCCAGTTGTCGCAAAATCAACTCGCCAGCAGCCTCAACGATGCTCGCACCCGCACGCTCTACCGCGCGCAAATGTGGAACAAGCCGGGCGTAGGACGGTGGGCTATCGCCCGCTTGGACAGTCATCCAGCTTTTTGCAAGCAACACGTCGAACTGATTCATTCCGAATCCTTGCGTGCAACAAACACCCCGCACCCCATCTTCCTCCGCCCGCCCAAGCCGTGCTCCTGCAAGCGAATGGATTCCTCCGCCGTGAGTTCGCTCACGAGCAGCGAATAGCCAACGACTTTCTTGTCCTTGATGGTCACGATGCGACGCGGTCCGCGCGCGGATTTGCCTTTAATGTCGAGCGCATCCATTTGCCGTTGAATTTCCGCATCGAAGCGGGCTTCATCCTCTCCATTCCTGGTTGTGACGATATGTGCATACAGCACTGGCGCGGGGATCAAAGCGGATGTTATGGAAACGCCGACGCGCAGCACATCGCCATCAACATCCAGGCGTTTGCCGGCGAGCTTCAGTACTTTCGGAATCAGATTCACCGGAAGACGCAGGCCGAACCGGGCATGCTGATCCAACATCAATTTGCCCTGGCCCGTATAGTGCCCACGGATCGGCAACAGGCCGATGTTGTCCGCCCTGTGCAGCCATTTGTTTTCATCGTCGGATTCCAGCATCCGGCTGATCGCGCTGTACAGCGTATAGCCGTGATCCACCGGTACCTGCTTTCCCTGGACATGAAAGAACAAATCGACAACGTGATTGTCGTTTTGCGGCATAAGCCTTACTCCTTGAGCACTCATGGCATTGCGTTGACCTTTATAATTCCATTTCCATTTCATTAGTGAAATGGTATTGGCCCTCTTCCCTGGAGATCTGACCAATGGCGCGGAAAGCGGTCGGTGCAGAGGTTCTGAAGCAGGCACAAACCTGGGCCGAAAAACAGTTGTACTGCCTGCTCAGCTTCTCTTAACCCCTTTTCACGCAGCCGCTGCTCGTTGAACGTGTAGCTGCGGATGAGATGGTCTTTGAGCGTCCGAGTGGCCCAGACGCGGAATTGGGTGCCGCGCCTGGAGTTGACCCGATAGCCGATGGAGATGATGGCGTCGAGGCTGTAGTACTCGACGTTACGCGTCACTTCACGACCGCCCTCGATTTGAACTGTTACATTTTTCGCAACAATTGCCTTTCGCGACAGCTCCCTGGACTCGAAAACATTGCGTAGATGCCTGGAAATCACGGATTTATCGCGCCCGAAGAGCTCGGCCATCTGATTTAGCGTCAGCCACACCGTCTCACCGGCGAGCCGCACGTCCAGGACCGTGCGGCCGTCCTCGGCCCGGTACAGGAGCGCTTCGCCACGGTCTTCGCCCGTTGTCATCGTCACCCGCTCATCCGATAAGCCAGACACACAACCACGCTATTTCGCGCCCAACAACGCCCGGTTTACTTCCTCTCCATCAAAGAACTCGGCATCGAACTCGCCGCCGATCCACTCGATCATGGCCTCGTGTTCCGGGTGCGCAGGATCCTCGATGGTGCGAAGAAGTTCTTTGTAACCCCAGGGCCCGCCGCAATCCTCGGGCGGACAGGCGCGGCTGCCGGCGATGCAGTACGGATAGCGCGCGGCAGGATCAGCGTCAACAACTTTCTCTGCTTTTATTTCGTGTATCCAGCCGTCGCCAAAATCGTATTCATACATGAATGTTCCGCCGGCATCGACGAGACTGTCGAGCCGCACGTTGCGCTCGTTGCGGATGTCGGCGCCAAATTCGGGATCGGGTTTGCCATAACTGGCCTGCCCAATGATAAATGCATGCAGATGGGAATCGTGCCAACCCATGACAATCTGGATCACCTCATGCAGCTTGCCCAGCTTGATGCTCGCGGGGACTTCAATCCGGCGCCAAATGGGCGGCTTGATGTGTTTCAGGGTGATTTTGAGTTGGTATATTTTCATGGTGGTTACCCGTGGCTATTGTGGTTTCTGGTTGCGGTAGCGCCTTGAGGCTCGGCGTTACCAGCTCCCCAGCACGCCCCGCCAGGTGAGCAACAGGATCAGCACCCCAAAACCGATGCGGTACCAGGCAAAGGGGGTGAAATCGTGCTTCGAGATGAAGCGAATCAGCCCGCGTACGGCAATAAAGGCACTGATGAACGACGCTACCGATCCCACTGCCAGAATGCCGATGTCATCGACGCTGAACAAATCGCGGTGCTTGTACAGATCGTAGAGAGTCGCGGCAAACATCACCGGGATGGCGAGAAAAAACGAGAACTCCGTTGCCGCCTTGCGCGACAGGCCAAACAGGAGCCCGCCGATGATGGTTGCACCGGAACGCGAGGTACCAGGCACCAGGGCCAGGCATTGTGCAAGACCGATCTTGAGTGCATCGAGCGGCGTCATCTCGTCGACTTCCTGCACGCGTATGACGTGCGTACGCTTCTCGGCCCAGAGGATCAACACGCCACCGCCGATCAGCGCGATGGCAACCGGTTCCGGATGAAACAGATACTGTTTTATCTGGCTGAGAAACAAAAAACCGAGGATCGCCGCCGGCAGAAAAGCAACCAGCAAATTGCCGACGAAACGTTGGGCGGCAGGCTCGGTAAGCACGCCACGGGCAACGCCGAACAGCCGCACACGGTATTCCCAGCACACCGCGAGAATGGCAGCGAGTTGGATGGCCACTTCAAAAACGTCGCGACGCTCCTTGTCGAGGAAACCGATCAACTCGCCGGTGATGATCAGGTGGCCCGTGGACGACACCGGAATGAATTCGGTGAGCCCTTCGACAAGACCCATGAGCACGGCTTTCAGGAACAGGATTGGATCCATCATCAACCTCGCGGTTCAGACCTGACAACAGGTTGATCGGCAGCGTCTTGATCAGCAACCAGCTGGCCGGCAATCGTCACCCGATATCCGACCAGAAATTCTGCCGGCATACGTTTTGGCTTGCCGGTGGAAATTTCCACGCACACCCACTGCGTGCGACCGCGCAGCAAGGTTTTACCATCTTTCGGCCGCACCAACTGGTATTGGCGCACGATCGACAACTTCTGATCGTTCTCGATGATCCAGGTGCCGATCAACAGCTCATCGCCGGCGAAGGCCGGCGCCAGATAGGTCAGCTCAGTGTGGCGGGCGACCATGGCGCGATCGAGCCGCTGGTAGGCGGCCCAGTCGAGACCCAGCACATTCGAGTGCTGCCATGCGACGCTTTCCAACCAACGCAGGTATTCGACGTTATTGGCGTGCCCCATCAGGTCGATACTTTCGCGACCAACCACCATCGGCAGCACATGCGGCTGCGGATAATCCCACCCGGCGAACCCGGCGGCCGAACTGCTCATGACTTGCCCTGCGCGCTGCTTTTTTTCCACGCGACGGTGTCGCGCAAATACAACGGCAACAGTCGCTCCGGCGAGAGCGTTTCACCGCGCGCCAGCGACCGCAGGGCAAGCGCCAGCACATCGATCGCATCGGGTTCGCCGATGAGAACGGGCCCGGTGGCGGGCGCCGGATACGCCGCCCAGCCGCTGCCGATGGCCGTCCACACGGCATGCTGCGGCAAGGCCGGCAATCCGGCGGCAACATCTTCCGGGCGCACCAGCCGATCTGCTGCCAACGCATACACCAAACCATCGGCACCGACGGCATAGGCGCCGGCATACAACTCACCCATGCGCGCATCCAGCGCCGGCAACAGGTGCGAGGCCGTCGGGCCGCCGCTGCGCACAGCCTGTTGGGCGAGCGCTGCCAGTGTCGAGATGCCGATTGCAGGTATCTGCGCCCCGTACGCAAGGCCCTGCACCACACTCACCGCCACCCGCACGCCGGTAAAAGCACCCGGGCCCTGCGCACAGGCAATGGCATCAAGTTCACGCAGGGTCACACCCGCCTCGGCCAGCAGGGTCTGGATCAGCGGCAGCACGGCGGCAGTCTGTTCACGGGCACCGGCATGGCGGCGCACGATGACCGTATCGCCGACGCGCAACGCGACGGAACAGGTTTCCGTGGAAGTATCGAGTGCGAGCAATTTCATGTTGCAGACGACTCCGGGGGCCGATCCGATCCGGCAAGCGCAGCCAGTGCGGCGAAGAAATTCTGCACCACTTCCAGCTTCCGCGTCCGCCGCATCGGCGGCAGGCTGTCCAGAAACAACTTGCCATAACCCTTGGAGAGCAGGCGCGGATCGCACAGCATCAGCACGCCGCTGTCGGTGACATCGCGAATCAGGCGACCGGCGCCCTGCTTCAACGCAATCACCGCCTGCGGAATCTGATATTCGAGAAAGGCGTTGCGACCCTGGCGTTTGAGTGCATCCGTGCGCGCCTGCAACAGCGGATCGCCGGGCGATGCAAACGGCAGCCTGTCGATGATCACCAGTGACAGTGCTTCACCACGCACGTCGATGCCCTCCCAGAAACTGCCGGTGCCCAGCAGGATCGCATTGCCGTGCCGACGGAAGGCATCGAGCAGCTCGTTGCGCCCCGCCATGCCCTGCACAAACAACGGATAGGGCACATTCCTCTCTCGCAAATGCCCTTCGAGCAGCCGCGCAGCCTCCTGCAGGGCACGGTGAGAAGTGAACAGCAGGAAGGCGCGCCCGCGGCTCGCTTCGAGCACCGGGATCGCCGCCTCGACCACCGCTGCGGTGTAATCGGGCGCCGACGGTTCCGGCATGTTCTCCGGCACGTACAGCGCCGCCTGTCGGGAGAAATCGAACGGACTCGCCAGCTTCAGTGTGCGCACGTCATCCAGGCCAAGCTCCTCGGCAAGGTGGCGGAAATCATCACCCACGGCGAGCGTTGCCGAGGTGAATATCCAGGCCGCCGGTTTGCCATAAACCAGCGCCTTGAGAGGCTCGGCGACGGTGAGCGGCGTCATGCGGATCAGGAACGCGCGCTGAAAGGTTTCGAACCAATGTACCTGGCCAACCGGTGCTGCACCGGTCAGTGTTGCAAATACGGCAGCAAGCTCCTGGGTGCGTTCGTGCACTTTGGCAAGACCCGGGCTGCGCGGCGCCGCTATTTCAAGTTCACCGGACAGCGCGTCGAGACCCGCTGCCAGATCCGCGAGAGCCTCCTGCAACTCGTCGCGATACATCACTTCCGACCAGGCCGCGCGGCGCGAGCCCTCACCCAGCGCCAAACGCAGATCGAGTACGGCCTTTTCCATCGCAGCCGCAGCTTCGAACAGGCCCTGCTGGTCAGCGGCGCTGCGACCGCCCTCCAATTGCGCATCGCGCGCCAATTCGCCCAACTGCCGACTGGAAAGCTGACGCCCGAAAAACTGCGAGGCCACCTCACCGACCTGATGGGCTTCGTCGAGCACGATGGCATTGGCACTGGGCAGGATCTCGCCGAAACCGTTGTCCTTGAGCGCCGCATCGGCGAATAGCAGATGATGATTGACCACCACCAGATCCGCTTCCTGCGCTTTTTTGCGGGCACGCACTACCGGACACGCCTCCAGCATCGGGCACTCGGCACCCAGGCAGTTGTCAGCGGTGCTGGTGACGAATGGCCACACCGCAGCGTCCTCGGGAATGCGCGTCAATTCGGCGATGTCGCCGTCGAGAGTCGCGGTAGCCCAGCGCGCCACCTGCTGCAGATCAGCAGCAATCTCGCGTGAAGTGAAACGGCCATCGTCGAGGCTCGCCTGCAGGCGATAGGGGCAGAGGTAGTTGCTGCGCCCCTTGAGCAAGGCAACCTGCACCCGGACGTTCAGTGCTTGCAGGACACGCGGAATGTCGCGATGAAATAACTGATCCTGTAGGCTGCGCGTGCCGGTGGAAACGATCACCTTACGGCCCGATAACAGCGCCGGCACGAGGTAGGCAAAGGTTTTGCCGGTGCCGGTGCCGGCCTCGACGACGAGCTTTGCATCGTTGGCAATGGCATCCTCGACCGCTTCGGCCATCTGTCGTTGCACTTCACGGGCTGCAAAGCCTTCGATCACCCGACTGAACGGGCCTGCAGATCCGAGGATATCGGCAGCGTTGTTCATATCCAGAAGCAGTTCCAAATGACGTGCGGGAGATTGTCCCGGCTTCTCTCACTGCAAAAAATCCATACCCCCAAAAAGACTGAGCCCCGGGACGGGACCCGGGGCTCGACTTCTTCTGTCGCGGCTGGCGCGACCTTACTGCATCAGCGTGACACGAGACGAATTACTTCTTCGCCTTGCGCGCCGGCTTCCTGGCAACCTTTTTGGCCTTGGCTTTGCGAGCCGGCTTCTTGGCAGCCTTCTTCACTGTTTTGCGCGCACCCACTTTACGGGCACCTTTCTTGACGCCTTTCTTCGCCTTGCGGGCAGCGGCCCTGGCGGCGCGCTTCATCTTGGCAGCGGCGCGCTTGGCAGCCTTCTTGGCCTTCGCAGCGGCACGACGCTCAGCAGCACGCTCTTTGGCAGCGGCCTTCTTCGCGGCTTTTTTGGCCTTGGCGGCTGCACGCCTGGCAGCTTTCTTGGCCTTGGCAGCAGCACGGCGCATGGCCGCCTTCGCCTTGCGGGCAGCAACACGAGCAGCAGACTTCGCCTTGCGAGCAGCAGTCTTGGCTGCTTTCTTGGCCTTGGCCAGACCAGACTTCTCGGCCTTTACTTTCGCTTTCGCTTCAGCAACACCGGACTTGGTCTTTGTAGCTTTCTTCAGAGCAGCTTTCGCAGCCTTCAGCTTGGCAGTGGCAGCGGCGACATCTTTCGCTGCTGCGCCTGCGGCCTTGGATGCCTCTGCAGACTTGTTCACTTTCGCTTTCGGGGCCTTGCGGACCACCTTCTTTTTAGCTTTTGCCATTTTCATTCTCCTAAGCTACCGCGGTTTTTTGACACCATTGACGTGGTGTCGAACCGGAAAATAGCACAAAAAAAAACCAGTGCAAAACATTTCAATGGGTTAGGCGTGCTCCGGGTACCCGTGACGGGGGTGAAATGCATCTGCAAGCGGATTTAGAAAATGACTTCAGCAAGGATGTGCGACAGCATCAGGACACCCCGATGCAGCAGCAATGAAAATGAGCAAACTGAAAAAATTCCCGGAAATTTCCGGGTGAAATGAATTTTCACCAGCCGGCGACGTGTTCACGCACAAGACCGGCGAGCAGTGCCGCGTGGGCCGGTGAATCGTTCAGTGCCGGGATGTATGCGTACCTTTTACCGCCGGCATGAAAAAATGCCTCACGGTTCTGTTCAGCGACCTCTTCGAGGGTCTCAAGACAGTCCGTAGCGAACCCCGGACAGACCACCTGCACTGCTTTCACCCCTTCAGCAGGCAGTGCCGCGAGCCGCAAATCGATATACGGCCGCAGCCATTGCGTACGACCGAAACGCGACTGATATGCCATCTCCCAGGCCGAATCCGCAAGTCCCAGGCGCGCGGCAACACCGCCTGCGGTCGCGGCACAGCACTGCGGATACGGATCGCCCGCATCGGCATACGTCTGGGGAATGCCGTGAAAGGAGAACAGCAACCGTCCGTCGTCGCCGTGAACGGTACGGTAATTGCGAATGCTGGCGGCAAGCGCATCGAGGTACGACGGACGGTCACAGTAATCGCGGACGATGCGAATATCCGGCGCGCGACGGGTGGTCAGCAGATAACGCGCCACAATATCCACAACCGCTCCGGTGCTCGAGGCTGAGTATTGTGGATAAAGCGGCACGACCAGGACGCGTACAATCCCTTCGGCTTCGAGTTTCCCGAGCAGCGCCGCAAGCGACGGCTTGCCGTAGCTCATCGCGGCATGCACCTGAATGCGTGGATCGCCCATCTGCTCACCGACCTTTGCGGCCAGCGATTCAGTCAGCACGCGCAGCGGCGAACCCTGCGCTGTCCAGATCGACGCATAGCGCTTGGCCAGACGACGCGGCCGAACAACCAGCACAATCAGGTTGAGCACCAGCCACCAGAGCAGACGCGGCACCTCGACGACGCGTCGATCCCAAAGGAATTCGCGCAGGTAGCGACGCACCGCAACTGCAGTTGGCGCGTCGGGCGTGCCGAGATTGACGAGCACGACAGCGATATCGGGCTTGTAGCGGGTGGCAGCGGACATGGAATCTCCGGCGACAAACGGTAGCCGCCGAGAATAACGGATCTCAGTGTCGCAACGGGTCCAGCGCGGCGAAAACCCGCTCGCGAATGGCATCGACAGTACCAATACCTGGCACTTTCACATAGGACGGCGCGCGTGCGCCGCCGCGTCTTGCCAGCTCGCCATAAAACCCGACCAGGAGGGCTGTCTGGGCGTGATAAACACGCAGCCGCTCGCGTACGGTTTCCTCACTGTCGTCCGGGCGCTGCACCAGATTCTCACCGGTGACATCATCCTTGCCGGCAACTTTCGGCGGGTTGTAGGCAACGTGATAGACACGACCCGACCCCGGATGCACCCGGCGGCCAACGATGCGCTTGATGACTTCCTCGTCATTCACCGCGATTTCGACCACCGCATCGATGTTGACGCCTTCCTTTACCAATGCCTCAGCCTGCGGAATGGTCCGCGGAAAGCCGTCGAACAGAAAACCCTGCGCGCAGTCCGGCTGGGCAATCCGCTCCTTGACCAGGCCAATGATGATGTCATCCGAGACCAACTGGCCGGCATCCATGATTTTCTTCGCCGCGATGCCCAGCGCAGTGCCAGCCTTCACCGCCGCGCGCAGCATGTCGCCGGTGGAAACCTGCGGAATGCCATAACGTTGCATGATGAACTGGGCTTGTGTGCCTTTACCGGCACCCGGCGCGCCAAGCAGGATAACTCGCATGGACATGGCAGGCTTCCTGGGGGTCTTGCTGGGGAAGGCAAAGATACACACCACCCTCCGCAGCCTCAAGCGTTCACTGTCCGACAGTCAGCCGGTATTGCTCTGGATCAGGGCACGCGACGATCAAGCGTCAGCACCACCGGCGCGTTGAGCGGGAGTATCACCCGCACCGCCGCGCTCTCGATATCGCCGGATGCAGGCACGGAAGTCCCCGACAGCGAAATGCGTGCCCGCACTTCCAACGGGCCGCGCGCCGACAGCGGCGCGCCTGGCAGCATCTGATCGGCATCACTGAGCGTGACGTCGACAGGCAGGAGCGGCGCCAGTTTTTTTGCTGCCACCGGCATCGACGCGCCGCCGGCAGCGCGCACGACGACAAACAGTGTGGCGCCGGCAGGTGCAGCACCGATTCCCGGCGCCAATACAACATGCACAGGAATATTCATGGCTGTACCGCCGGCAGCAAGCACCTGCTGCTTTTGCACAGCGCGCGCAATACTCTGCCGCAACAGCCCCGCGCCAGCGGATTGCGGATCGATCAGCGCGAGCAACTCCTGCCAGCGCTTCGTTGCCGTGACATAGTCGCCGCTGTCGAACGCCGCCATACCGTACACCATCAGCACGCCCTGGTAATTCGGCTCACGGGCCAGCACGTCGTCAAACAGTGCGCGCACCTCGTCGTCGAGCTGGCCGCGATTGAGTGCGAGGGCAACGCGCGCCAGTGTCACGGCGATATCTGTGCGCTCAGGCGCGAGGCGCCGCGCCGTACGCAGACTTTCGATGGCCAGCATCGGCACCTCAAGCTCAAGCCAGGTCATGCCGAGGCGATACCAGGCATCGGCGTCGGCCGGCCGGCGCAGCAGCGTTGCCTGGGTCAGCCGCGCGGCATCAGACAAGGTCAGACCTTGCGCGCTGACCGCTGCACTGGTCAGTGGCTGCGATAATGCGGCGACATCCGCGACGCGATCGGACAACCTGAGCCAGTCGCGCGTGTCGGTATTGAAGCCACTGAACAGATAGATCGCGAACGCAAGCGCAGGCACCAGCAGCAACAGGGCAAACGGCAACAGACGGCCACCTGTGACGGCCCCGGCCTTGCTTGCGCCACCTTTTTCAATACCGTTACCAACATCATCAACCAGCATGTGCTGCAGTTCCGCCAGCAGTGCGGCGTGCTGTGCAGCGTCGATGCGGCCCGCCTCCCGCTCGGCCGCAAGCTCGGCCTGCCGCTCGCGAAAAATCGCCACATTGATGCGCGCGCGATCCACGTCGACAGGCAATGCGCGACGAACGGCAAACACCAACACAACGGCCGCACCCAGCGACAAGGCCAAGGCAAGCGCCAGAAAGAGGATCATGCGTGCGGCTCCCGATCAAAACGATTCAGGATGTCACGCACCCGGTCGGCATCGGTTAGAGCGCCCTCACCCATTGCCGCAGTGTTAGCCGCACGACGACGCAGACGAAAAACCAGCACGCCGCCGGTAACCAGCAGCAACAGGAACGGGCCGGTCCACAACAACGCCGTCACCGCATTGAATGCCGGCCTGTAGGTGATGAACTCGCCGTAACGTTCCTTGAGATAAGCAACGATTTGCTCGTCGCTGCGGCCGGCACGCAGCAGCTCATAGGTGCGCTTGCGCAGATCCTGGGCGATCGGCGCATTCGAATCGGCCAGCGACTGATTTTGACACTTCGGGCAGCGCAACTCCTGGATCAGCCGGTCGAAGCGCGCTTCCTCCTCGGGCGACTCGAAGGAATACAGATCGAAATTCTCGGCCGGCGCCGCCGCGACAAAAAAAAGCAGCGTGACGAACACGAAGCGGGCCAGCGGGAATCGCATCAGGGCGCGGCCCCCGAACCCGAAGCTGGCGCCGCGCTCGACGACGAAGCCGCTATGCCGACAGCCGGCACACCCAGCAGCGGAGCGATTTCACGGGCGAAGTTTGCCGGCGTGACAACGCCGGTAACGCGGTGCCGGATGCGACCTTCAGCGTCGATGACAAATGTTTCCGGTGCGCCATACACGCCCAGATCAAGCCCCAACTGTCCGTCGGCATCGACAAGCACCTGCCGATAGGGCGAACCTCGTTCGGCGAGAAAAGCACGCGCCGCCTGCATATCGTCCTTGTAGTTCAGACCCACGATGGCAATGCCCTTGCCAGCCAACTCCAGCAGATAAGGGTGCTCCTCGTAACAGGCTGGGCACCAGGTGGCCCAGACATTGAGCAGCAACGGGCCATGCAGATCCCGCTCCGACAACACCGCACCGTCGAGGGATGGCAAGCGGAATGCCGGCAGCGGCTTGCCCGCCAATGCTGTCGGCAGCGCTTCATTGTTCTCGCCGAGTCGCGACAGAAACAGTGCGGCCAGCGCCAGAAACACGAGCAAAGGCAATACAAACAGCAACGCCCGCTTCATTAATCAGCTCCTCGCAACAACGGCAGCGCTCGACGCCGCTGACGCCACCCGTGAGGCAAGCCGATAGCGCCGGTCGAGCACCGCAAACAGGCCGCCAAGCGCCATCAATACCGCACCACCCCATACCCAGCGCATGAATGGCTTTTGCTGCACGCGCAACGACCAGGCGTCGGTGCCCAGCGGCTCGCCCAGCGACACGTAATGATCGCGCCATACACCGGCATCAATGCCCGCTTCGGTCAACACAGTGCCCTGCACCCTGTAGCGGCGTTTTTCCGGATGCAAGGTGCCGACGAGACGGTCGCCTGCATAAATTTGCACCAGGGCGCGCGTACCGGAGTAATTCGGGCCCGTGACCGGCTCGAGCCCGACGAGCTGATAACGGAAATCGCCCACCGTCACGCTGTCGCCGATTGCAACCCGCACATTGCGCGCCTGCTCACCGCCACTGACCAGCGCAATGCCGATCGCCATCACGGCAATACCGACATGGGCGAGCCACATGCCACGATAACTGCGCGACAGTCGACCAAAGCCGGCGAACACGCCAGCGCGCGCGGCGCGCAGCTTGCGCACCAGATCAAGCCCGTGCGTAACGACGATCGCCAGCGCACAGGCAATCGCCATCATGGCAAGAACATGCCCCGACGGCAGCAACCAGGCACCCATCAGCAGGCCGGCGCCGGCACCGATGGCAGCCGGCGCGCCCTGCTCGCGCAGCAGGGCCGCTGCCGGGTGTGCTTTCCAGCGCGAATGCGCACCGAAAGCCATCATGACCAGCAACAGCATGGCCAATGGCGCGAACAGCGTATTGAAATACGGCGGGCCCACCGAGAGCCGACCCGCACCCAAGGCCTCGGTGAGCAGCGGAAACAGCGTGCCGAGAAAAACGACTGCCAGCACCGTCATCAGCAGCAGATTGTTGCCAAGCAACAACGTTTCGCGCGAGACCAGTGCGTAATTGCCTTCGGCTTTCAAGGTGCGGGCGCGCCAGGCGAACACCGCCAGCGCACCACCGACCAGCACGGTCAGCAGTGCGAGTACGAACACGCCGCGCGTCGGGTCGCTGGCGAAGGCATGCACGGAAGTGAGCACACCGGAGCGCACAAGAAAAGTGCCCAACAGACTGAGCGCGAACGCAAGAATGGCGAGTAACGCAGTCCAGGCGCGAAACACACCGCGTTTCTCGGTAACTGCCAGCGAATGGATGAGGGCCGTGCCGGCAAACCAGGGCATCAGCGAAGCGTTTTCAACCGGATCCCAAAACCACCAGCCGCCCCAACCGAGTTCGTAGTAGGCCCACCAACTGCCCAGCGCAATGCCGAGCGTGAGAAATACCCACGCCACCGTGGTCCAGGGCCGCGACCAGCGGGCCCAGGCGCTGTCGAGCTGGCCTTCCAGCAGGCCGGCGATGGCGAAGGCAAACGCAACCGAAAAACCGACATAACCCATGTACAGCATCGGCGGATGGACGATCAGGCCGAAATCCTGCAACAGCGGGTTGAGGTCGTTGCCGTCAACAGGAAAAAACGGCAGCGTGCGCGAAAACGGATTGGAGGTGAACAGCAGAAACAGCAGAAACCCGGTGGCGATCAGACCCATCACGCCGAGCACACGCGCCATCAGCGTGACCGGCAGTGTTTTGCCGGTGAGTGCGACTGCCGCACTCCAGCCACTTAGAATCAGCGCCCACAACAGCAGCGAACCTTCATGGCCACCCCACACCGCCGAGATGCGGTATTGCAGTGGCAGCATGGAGTTGGAGTTCGCCGCCACGTAACCGACGGTGAAGTCGCTGGCGACAAACAGCACGACGAGGCAGCCGAAAGACAGCGCGAGAAACACAAACTGCAGCAGCGCAGCCGGCCGCGCAACCGCCATCAACGGCAGGTTATGGCGCGCCGCCCCGGCCAGCGGCAGCAATGCCTGGCACACCGCAAGCACCAGGGCGATGACGAGTGCAAAGTGCCCGATTTCAGCTAGCAAGGCGGCATACTCGGCAGGTTGGCGGGCAAGCGGGCAAACATTGGCGCGCATGATACGGCTGCCACTTAACATTTGCTAACGCTTGCTCGCCTGTCCCGGTCACGATGCCGGAACGCCCTTTGCTAGAATTCGTCCTATCGTCGAAAATCACGCAGTGCCTGTTGCGCTCGGCCCTGCACCGCAGTTCGTCCCACCACGCTGCTGCCCCGCCCACCCGAATTCGCCACTTCTGCACGGGATACCCACCGCACATGGATCGCAAGAACAGCTTCACCCGCGAGGAACTGCTGAGCTGCAGTCACGGCACAATGTTCGGCCCTGGCAATGCCCGCCTGCCCCTGCCACCGATGCTGATGGCCGACCGCATCACCCACATCAGCAACACCGGCGGCAAGTACGGCAAGGGTGAACTCATTGCCGAATTCGATATCCACCCCGAGCTGTGGTTCTTCAAGTGCCACTTCGAATCCGACCCGGTGATGCCCGGCTGCCTGGGTGTTGATGCGTTGTGGCAACTGGTCGGCTTCCATCTCGGCTGGCTGGGCAGCCCCGGTCGCGGCCGCGCGCTTGGCGCCGGCGAAATCAAGTTTTCCGGGCAGGTGTTGCCGAGCGCAAAAACCGTCACCTATCACCTGCACCTGAGCCGCGTGATCCAGCGCAAGCTGGTGATGGGCGTTGCCGATGGTTCGGTTTGGGTCGATGGTCGCGAGATCTATACCGCGACGGATCTCAAAGTGGGGCTGTTCACCGCCACCGACGGTTTCTGACTGTTTTCCCAACACCCGAATTTTTCGCGGAGTCATGCTGTATGCGTCGTGTCGTCATCACCGGTATGGGTATTGTGTGCAGCCTCGGCAACAACAAAACCGAGGTTCTCGCCGCGTTGCGGGCAGGGAAAAGCGGCATCCGCTTCAAGGAACAGTACAAAGAGATGGGCATGCGTTCGCAGGTTGCCGGCCAGGTATTGAACCTCGATCAGGACGCGCTGATCGATCGCAAGCAAAAACGCTTTATGGGCGATGCCGCCGCGTTTGCCTACATTGCGATGAAAGAAGCGATCGACCAGGCCGGGCTGACACCGGATCTGGTGGCAAATAACCGCACCGGCCTGATCGCCGGTTCCGGCGGCGCATCAAGCCAGAATCAGGTGGAAGCCGCTGATATCCTGCGCCAGAAAGGTGTCCGTCGCGTCGGCCCCTATATGGTGCCGCGCACCATGTCGAGTACGGTCTCGGCCTGCCTTGCCACTTCATACCAGATTCGCGGCATCAATTACTCCATCTCCTCGGCCTGTGCCACCAGCGCGCACTGCATCGGCAATGCCATGGAGATGATCCAGATCGGCAAGCAGGACATCGTTTTCGCCGGCGGTGGCGAAGAAGAACACTGGACACTGTCCTGCCTGTTCGACGCGATGGGTGCTCTCTCCGCCGGTTACAATGAGACGCCGGAAAAAGCCTCGCGCGCCTATGACGCCAGGCGCGATGGTTTTGTGATCGCCGGCGGCGGCGGCATGCTGGTGGTCGAGGAATACGAGCACGCGAAAAAACGCGGCGCCAACATCCTTGCCGAGCTGGTCGGCTATGGTGCCACCAGCGATGGCGCCGACATGGTCGCCCCCAGCGGCGAAGGCGCAAAACGCTGCATGCAGATGGCCATGGCCACCGTCGACACCCCGATCGATTACATCAACGCCCACGGCACTTCAACGCCCGTGGGTGATGTGGCAGAACTCGGGGCGATGCGTGAAGCGTTTGCCGGCAAAACCATTCCGCCGATCAGCTCGACGAAATCACTCTCCGGTCATTCGCTTGGTGCTGCCGGCGTACACGAAGCGATCTATTCCCTGTTGATGCTGCAGAACGACTTTATCGCTGCGTCCGCGAATGTCGAGACGCTGGACCCGCAGGCCGAAGGCATGCCGATCGTGACAACGCGCCGCGATGGCGTGAAGCTCAACACGGTAATGTCGAACAGCTTCGGTTTTGGCGGCACCAACGCCACGCTGGTATTTCGCCGGGTTTAAGCCAAAAACCGGCACAAAAAAAAGCCCGCCATACGGCGGGCCAAGCTGCTTGCACTGAACACAGTTACGGAATTCCCTGGCGTATCCGCCGGACGAAGAGAGCGGCTCACGCTGCCCTCTTCGTTGATTGCGTGTGTCGATTAAAACTTCTGTTCCATACCAAACGAAATCACTTCGTACTCATCTTCTGTCGTGGCAACACCGTCATCCGCATCGATATTGCTGAAGAAAGCAAACAGCGTGGTTGCCTTGCCCAGCGAGTAGTCGGCGCCCAGGCTCATCTGCGTTACCTCGGTGTCGGTGCCGGCCGCGCCGTCATCACCTTCGGTAGTGCCGTACTGGGCCTTCAGCGTGAGCTTGTCCATGGTGTAAGCACCGCTGAGCAGCATGGAGGTGTCTTCGTCAGTGTTGCCACCGACGTCAAACGCTTCTTCAGCGATTTGGTACAAGAAGCCGACCGCAAACGCATCGCCCTTGTAACCGGCCACCAGACGGGTCGCGTCGAGCCAGTTACCCTTGGACAGCTCGGCGCCTTTGCTGCTGCCGTTCTTGACCATCATGTCCATCGCGGCAGCAAGATACAGGCTCTTGCCTTCCCACATCAGCGCCACCGAGGTGGAATCGGCGATGCCATCCAGCGTGGCCGCAGCCGGAGCCGCCGGATCCGGATCGTCCTGGTTCTCACCCGGGGCAACGGCAACATGAACGGTCAGCGCTTCGGCGATTTTTGGCGATGTGTAGTAGACCAGGTTGGTCTGGCGGTTTTCACCGGCAATGTGGGTGCCCATGTCGGCGGCGGTGTCGTTGAACTGGTCAACCTTGCCCTGCGCTTTTTTGAACGGAGTGTCCATCACACCGATGCGCACATTGCCGAAACCACCCTTGAGGCCGGCAAAAGTATCGCGCTGGCTGAACGGGCCGCCCTCACCGTCGGCGGTCACGCCCACTTCGATCTGATAGATGCCTTTAACGCCATCGACGCCTGTTTCAGCATCTCCCTTCACGCCAAGGCGTGAAGCGTTGTTGCGCACGACCCAGCCCTCGTCGCTCATATCGGTCGGGGCCGTGGTCGCAGGCGCAACCGGTGCCAGATCGTCAAGATCGCTGTCAAGGCGGTTGCCGCCGCCGTCACTCACGCTCTCAAGCGATACGTTGATCTTGCCGTACAGTGTCGGGCCGTCGGCTTGGGCAACCAGCGGCATGGCGGCAGCAGCGCCGATAGCCAGAGCAAGCAGTTTCTTGTTCATTCGCATATCTCCCGAAAGGTCATCAGTGTGGGTGTCGCGTGCCGTGCGGCAGCAGACAGCACGCGCAGTGCCGAGCGGGAGTATCGGGAGTCGATGTGACAGGATTGTGTTGTCTATATGTCACTTGCGTGACTGGCGGATTGGGGGGTGGATGAGGAGAGGGTGGCGGTGAAGGCAAGAGAAACACCATGAAGAAGAAGGGCGGCTTGCGCCGCCCTTCTTTGGAAACTGATTCCGGTAAAACCGGGATCAGAACATCTGCTTGATGCCAAAGCTCAACAGGGTGTCGTCCAGCCCGGCGTCATCTTCCGCCGCCGCGTACATCGCCTTCAGGGTCGTTGCCTTACCGACGGCGTAATCGGCACCGAGCGCCAGCGCGGTCAAGGTGTTGCTGGAACCGTCACCCTCGGTCTGGCCGTACTGGGCCTTGAACTTCCAGTCACCGGTCTTGTACGCGCCGCTCAACACCATCGAGGTGTCTTCGGCGTTGGTGGCCGGCGTATCAGCGCCTTCGGCGCTCTGGAACAGAAAACCCACTTCGAAGCTGTCGGTCGAGTACGCAGCAACGGCACGCAGGATGTCGTGGTAATCGTCGCTGAAGGCGTCGAGATCAACACCACCGGCAGCGTTACTAAGATCACCGTCGCCGATGTTCGGGGTTTCCTGATCCATGGCCAGCGCCAGATACAGGCCTTCGTTTTCGTACACGACCGAGGCGGAAACGGCGTCGCCAATACCGTCGCCTGCGGTGTTATCGGCAAGCGGCGCACCTTCTGATTGCCACAGCGCAACCGTGACGGTTACGGCATCGCCAATTTTCGGCGTTGCGTAGGCAACGATGTCCCGGGCACGCAGTTCGCCAGCAACGTAGCCGGCCATGTCCGCCCTGGTGTCGTTGAACTGATCAACCGGGCCCTGAGCCGACTTGAGCGGAGTATCGATATTGCCGAGCAGAACGGTACCGAAATCACCTTTCAGGCCGGCGTAGATGTTGCGGCCGGTGAACGGCGAGGCGCCATCATCTGCATCCACGCCGAACTCTGCACGATAGATGCCCTGCAGACCGCTGACGCCGGTATCGGCACTTCCTTTTACGCCAATACGGGAAGCATTGTTCTCGACAGTCCACAGATCGGCGGCACCGTTATCAAAATTTTCCAACGACAGGTCAATCTGGCCGTACAGCGTCGGACCTTCCGCGAGAGCGGCAACCGGCATCGCGATAGCAGCGCCAATAGCCAGAGCAAGCAGCTTCTTGTTCATGCAGACATCTCCTTGATCAAGTTAAGTGGCGAGCATGCCGGTGATTGGTACCCACAGTGCCGGGGTGAACACCAGTTCCATGACACGCTCGCGGCAGTCATATGTCAGGTTGATGACATATGCCCCGACCGGAAGATAGACGAATTCAACGTGTTTTGCACCATTGGAAGGCGCCGCGAACTTGATGCCCGTCAAGGGTGCAAAGAACGGTAAAAAGCAGGCGAAACACAGCCTGTGGATAACTCATCGGAAAGGGTTACTGGAACGATAGGCCGATCAGGCTAGCAACGTCGAAAACGGCAGATAGACGAGCCCGTCGTTCTCCTCGACCGTGACGCCCGCAGGCACCACGGCAAGCCCATCGGCCCAGGCCATGGCGGTCAATACCCCCGAGCTCTGGTTGGGGAAACGCGCCAACCGTACTCCGGCCAGCGAGGGTTCGAGGCGCACCCGCAGGTATTCGGTACGCGACCCGGCCCTTTTCACGCGGAACGCGGCCGGCAGGCAAATCGGTGGCGTTCCCCGGGTTGTGACACCTTGCAACGCCCGCAGAAATGGCACGGCGAACACCATGAATGTCACCGCGACCGATACCGGGTTGCCCGGCAGACCAATGACCGGCACCTCGCCGCGCTCGCTGCGTACCTGGCCAAACAGCAGCGGTTTGCCTGGCTTGATGGCGATTTTCCACAAATCGACCTTGCCAACAGCGCTGAGCGCCGCCCTGAGGTGATCTTCTTCACCCACCGATGCGCCACCGGTGGTAATAACCAGATCGGCCCGACCGGCCGCTTCCCGCAAGGCCCGTTCGGTCGCCTCACGGCGATCCGGCACCACCGCGAGATCCACCACCTCGCAACCGAGCTGCGCGAGATAACCAAGCAGCGCATAACGATTGGAGTTGTAAATGCAGCCCGGTGCCGGTGCGACACCCGGCTCCAGCAGTTCGTCCCCGGTGGAAAAAATTGCCACGCGCACGCGCCGCAGCACCGTTACCCTGCCATGTCCGGCGGCGGCGATCACCCCGAGTTGCGCCGCACCCAAGCGCTCGCCACGAGCAACGACGACGGCACCTGCGGCCATATCCTGGCCACGCGGACGAATGTTGTCACCAACCTGCACCTGCGCGACAGCGGCCGGTTTCAAAACCATCTGTTGCGCGTCGTACTCACAGTCTTCCTGCATAACGACGACATCCGCACCCGGCGGTATTTCCGCGCCGGTGAAAATTCGCGCAACGGTGCCGACAGCCAGCGGTGGCGCTATATGCCCGGCGGGAATACGTTGCACAACCGGCAAGGCGTGACCCGCTGCGGTGAGCAGATCGGCGTGGCGCAGCGCAAAGCCGTCCATCGCCGAATTGTCCGCCGGTGGCACATCGACGCGCGCAACAACATCGCTCGCCAGGACGCGGCCAAGCGCCTGGGCGAGCGCTACTTCCTCAACATCGGCCAGCGGCACAACCGCACGCAACAGGCGCACCCGCGCCTCGTCGACGGACAGCAACCCCGATGCCGATGCGCAATCGCTCATGCACTACCTCTTCCGCGCAAATCGCACCTCAGCCACGCGAGACGCAGCCGGGCTTTTGCAGCAGGTGCGCCACGAAATTGCAGGGCTTGTAGCGCGCATCGAGCTGATCGCGAATGATCTGCTCCCAGCCGGTCCGGCAGGCGCCCGTCGAACCAGGCAGACAAAACACCAACGTATGGTTGGCCAGCCCGGCGAGAGCGCGCGACTGAATGGTCGAGGTACCAATTTCCTGGTACGAGAGATGGCGAAACAATTCGCCGAAGCCGTCGATGGTTTTGTCGAGCAGCGGCGCCACCGCTTCGGGCGTTGAATCGCGCCCGGAAAAACCGGTACCGCCGGTGAGGATCACCGCATTGACCTCAGCATCGGCAATCCAGTGCGAGAGCACGGCGCGGATCCGATAGATGTCGTCCTTGACGATCAACCGCTCGTACAGGCGGTGGCCGGCAGCAGTGAGCAGCTCCGCCAGGACGCGCCCGGAAGTGTCAGTTTCCGGGGTGCGCGTATCGGACACCGTTAGCACGGCGGCGGACAGCGCGATGAAATCGTTGCTGGCAGTCATGACAGTCAACCTCCGGTCATGTTCATGAAGCGCACGATCTGCGGCGCCTCATGCAGGTTGAAATGATGTTGCTCTGGTTTCAGGTCCATCGCCGCGATGATCGTACCGCACAGGCGCTCATGATTCCCGGGCGCTTCGCGCAGCACCTGCCGCAAATCAACCGAGTGCTCGTTGCCCAGGCACAGCAGCAGACGGCCCTCGACGGTGACGCGCACCCGATTGCACAGGTGGCAGAAATTGTGGCTGTGCGGCGAGATAAAACCAATCCGGGTATCGCTGCCGAGCAGACGCCAGTAGCGCGATGGGCCACCGGTGGAATCATCGACCGCCACGAGTGGCCAGCAGCCGGCAATGCGCTCGCGAATTTCCGCCGAGGACACAAAGGCCTGCGCCCGGTCGTGTTCATCAATTGCGCCAAGCGGCATTTCCTCGATAAAGCTGATGTCGAGGCCGCGCGCGCGCGCGAAAGTGACAAGCGCGGGAATTTCGTCGTCGTTGCGGCCGCGCAGAATCACGCTGTTGAGCTTGATCCGCTGAAAACCTGCAGCGCACGCCGCATCGATACCGGCCAGCACGTCGGCCAGATTGCCGGTACGGGTGAGTTCGCGGAAACGCTCGGCATGCAGGCTGTCGAGACTGATGTTCAGCCGTTTGAGGCCGGCTTTTTGCAACGGCCCGGCCATGGTCGACAGGCGCGAACCGTTGGTGGTCATCACCAGTTCATCAAGCCCCGGCAACCGGGCGAGCTGTTCGACCAGCCAGAGCAGATTCTTGCGCACCAGCGGCTCGCCGCCGGTAAGGCGGATCTTGCGCACGCCGAGCGCGACAAAGGCTGTGCCGACCGCCAGCAACTCCTCCAGGGTTAGTATTTGGCTGCGCGGCACGAAGGTCATGTTCTCGGCCATGCAATAGACGCAGCGAAAATCGCAACGATCGGTAACCGACAGCCGCACATAATCAACGCGGCGACCGTAGCGATCGACCAGTGCGCCGCTCATCTGCCACCTTCCGGTTTCATTTGCATGGCCTGCGATTGCGTCGCCTGCAACTGCTGCTTGGCCTCGTTCCAGGCCGCATCGAGCGTGGCGATGCCAGCGCCTTCAAGGGGAACGCCTCGCGTAGCAAGGATTGCTTCGACCTTGCGAAAACGTGTCTCGAATTTGAGATTCGCCGCCCGCGCCAGCGCTTCGGCATCAAGACCCTGCTTGCGGGCCAGGTTCACCAGCGTGAAGAACATATCGCCGATCTCTTCGCCCACATGCACAGCATCGCTGCTTGCCAGTGCCTGCTCAAGCTCGGCAATCTCTTCGTGCAGTTTTTCGGTAACGCCGCTGATATCCGGCCAGTCAAAACCGACCCGCGCGGCCTTCTTTTGCAGCTTCTGCGCCCGGGCCAGGGCCGGTTGGCCCAGCAGTACACCATCGAGCACGCTGTCAATGTGCTCACCGGCCGCCTGCTTCTCGGCTTTCTTGGTGGCTTCCCAATGGGTCTTGATGTCCCCGATGTCGTGCGCGTCGTGGCGACGACGCTCGCCATCGACCCGGCCGTCCGGAAAAACATGCGGATGACGGCGCAACATCTTGCTGACCAAGCCGTCCATCACGTCGCCAAGGTCAAACAAGCCCTGCTCCTCAGCCATGCGCGCATGAAACAGCACCTGGAACAGCAAATCACCGAGTTCGCCACGCAAGCCCGGCATGTCGCGGCGCGCAATCGCGTCGGCAACCTCATGTGCTTCCTCGACGGTATAGGGCGCAATGCTGGCGAAATCCTGTTGCAGATCCCAGGGGCAGCCGCAAGCGGCGTCACGCAACCGGGCCATCAGCAGGATAAGGTCGTCGAGCGAATATCTGTTCACGCCTGCGGCCTCATGCTCTGTCGCCCTTTTACTTTTTATAACGCTGGACTTCGATGACGCTCGGCAACTGCTCGACTCGAGCCAGCAGCTTGCCCAGCAGATCAAGGCTGCTGATCTCCACGGTGAACAGCATGGTCGCGGTGCTTTCGTTGCGGCTCGACTGAGTGTGCGCTGCGGTAATGTTCACCTTCTCGGCAGCGAACACGAACATGATGTCGCGCAGCAGTCCAGTGCGATCCCAGGCCTTGACGAAAATATCGACCGGGTAGGCGATGTCGCTCGTAGCCCCCCAACCCACTTCAACAATACGCGCCGGGTCTTCCTGCCGCAGCGCTTTGAGATTCTCGCAATCGACGCGGTGCACGGTAACGCCACGCCCGGCCGTGACAAAACCGAGAATCGTATCGCCGGGCACCGGCTGACAGCAGCCGGCCATCTGCGTCATCAGGTTGCCGACACCCTCGACCGTCAGGCCCCGCCCTGCGCGCGTGGCCTGCGGCGCATGCAGCAACAACTCGTGCTGTGCGTCGGTATTGCTCGCCGGCTGCGCCTGCAACTGATGCACGACCTGCGACATGCGCAGATCGCCGGCACCGAGCGCGGCAAACATATCCTCAGCCGCGCGAAATCCGAGGCGCCCGGCAAGCTCGCGGCTATTCATGTCATCAATCGCGAGCCGACGCAGTTCGCGATCGAGCAATTCACGCCCGGCGTCGATATTTTCCTCGCGGTCTCGCTGGCGGAACCAGTGCTGGATCTTGGCACGCGCGCTCGCGGTCTTGACGAAACCGAGCGTCTGGTTGAGCCAATCGCGGCTCGGG
The DNA here is from genome assembly GCA_049324495.1 of Pseudomonadota bacterium. Taxonomy (GTDB): domain Bacteria; phylum Pseudomonadota; class Gammaproteobacteria; order Pseudomonadales; family JADFDG01; genus JADFDG01. The sequence continues at coordinate 106,967 of JBMOOP010000027.1, read as the reverse complement.
CCACCCTCCTTGGTGGTCAGAATTTCCACTTGCTCGCCGGTAGCCAGTGTGTGGTTAAGCGTCACGATGCGGCCGTTCACTTTCGCACCGCGGCAACGATGACCAATTTCGGTATGAACACCGTAGGCAAAATCGACCGGCGTCGCACCGGCAGCCAGATCAACAATGTGGCCATCCGGCGTGAATACATAAATCCGATCCATGCCGACATCGTTGCGGAGAATATCGCCGACACCGACATCACCAAGTTCGTCGTGCCATTCAAGTACTTGCCGCAACCAGGCGATTTTGTGCTCGTAACCGGCCGCACGATCACGGCCCTTCGTGCCTTCCTTGTAGCGCCAGTGTGCGGCAATACCGAGTTCGGCCGATTCATGCATGGCATGAGTACGAATCTGCACCTCCAGCATCTTGCGATCCGGGCCGATCACCGCCGTGTGCAATGATTGATAGCCATTGGGCTTGGGCGTGGCGATATAGTCATCGAACTCTTTCGGAACATGCTGCCAGAGCGAGTGCACAATGCCCAGAACAGCGTAACAATCGCGGATTTCCGGCACGAGAATGCGAACCGCACGCATGTCGTACACTTCATAAAAGTCGATCTGTTTCTTCTGCATCTTTCGCCAGATGCTGTAGATATGTTTTGCGCGACCAAAGACCTCGCCATTGATGCCGGCGCGCACCAACTGCCGCTTCAGCTCATCGACCACATCAGCAATGAACTGTTCGCGATCGACACGTTTTTCGTCCAGCAGCCTGGCGATTTTTTTATAGGCACCAGGTTGCAGATAGCGGAAAGCGATGTCTTCCAACTCCCACTTGATGTGGCCAACACCAAGGCGGTGCGCCAATGGCGCATAGATATCGAACACTTCGCGGGCAACCTTGTGCTGCCGCTCCTCGTCGGCAGACTTCACGCCACGAATCACGCAGGTGCGCTCGGCCAGCTTGATCAGTGCAACGCGCACGTCGTCGACCATCGCCACCAGCATCTTGCGGACATTGTCGAGCTGGCCCTGCTGCTGGCCGAGCACCGCCTTGCGGGTTGGATTGCTGATGGCGGAAATCGCCGCCATGCGCAGGACGCCCTCGATCAATAGCGCGACATCGCCGCCAAAATCCTCGCCGATATGCTGCAACGGCACGCGGCCTTCGCGTACCGTGCGATACAGCACCGCCGCCACCAGCGTGTCCTGGTCGGCACGCAGGGCGGCAAGAATCTGGGCCATTTCAAGACCGGTGCGGTAGGAGGAAATACCACTCGCCCAGATGTCGTCCGCAGCAATCGCCTCGCGCGCGCCCTGCTCGGCTATCAGGCAGGCACGACGCAGCTCGTCCTGGTCGAATTTCTCGGTTTGTGACTGGATATGCGCCAGCCAGCGATCGAGATCGACGCTGCCGTCGTCACGAATCGGATGATCTTCGCGGACTTTGACCATGGCGGGAACTGACAGCGGATTGAGAAGGTTGATTCTAGCGGCGATTGCCGGCCGATTTTCCGAACAAGGCAATTGATTCGACATGCGCGGTATGCGGAAACATGTCCATGACACCCACCTTTTCAAGAACATAGCCCTGTGCTGCCAAAAGACCGGCATCGCGGGCAAAAGTTGCCGGGTTGCAGGACACATAAACAATCCGTACCGCACCAAACCGGGACGCCACGCGGCACAGCGCTTCCGCGCCGCTGCGCGGAGGGTCGATCAGCAGGCGGTCATACCGCTCGCGCGCCCAGCTCGCGCCGGCAAAATCGCCGTCGAGGTTGGCGGCAAAGAAACGTGTTTCCCCCAGCTCGACGCCGCGCGAGCGGTTATGGGCGACATTCCCGGTAGCGCGCTCAACCATCGCCATGCTGCCCTCAATGCCGGTCACATGCGCCGCACGCGTGGCCAGCGGCAGCGTGAAGTTACCGAGACCGCAGAACAGATCAAGCACGCGATCATCTGGTTGCGGGTCGAGCAACTCAATGGCGTGGCGGACCATCAGCCGGTTGACCGAGCTGTTCACCTGGGTGAAGTCGCCCGGGTGAAAACACAGCTCAATGCCGAAGTCATCGAGGCGGTAGATCAGGCCCGTATCATCGCGATCAGCAGGCGCTGCTGCGCGCGGCGGCCAGGCGCGCCAGACCGTGCTTTCGTTGCCCGGCTGCAGATAGCAATGAAACCCACGCACGCGGCACCAGTCGACGAGAGCGGCGTGATCGGATTCCGACAGCGCATCGAGATGACGAATCACCAGCGCGACCGTCTCGTCACCGGCCGCCACTTGCACCTGCGGGATGCGATCACGCGCCACAAGCGACGACAACAATGCCCGCAGTGCCATGATTTCCCTGCCGACTTCCGGCAACAGCACCGCACAGCTGTCGATGTCGGCAATATTGTTGGTGCGTTTTTCGCGAAAGCCGACCCGCACGCTGCCCCGGCCATGGCCATGTACCGCAAGCCGCGCCTTGCGCCGATAACCGAAGCGATCGCCGGTCAGAGCCGGCAGGATTTCCTGCGGCGAGACGCAGCCGAAATGCTGCAACTGTTCGAGCAACACGCGCTGCTTCATGGCGAGTTGTTCATCGGCTGCCAGGTGCTGCATGCTGCAACCGCCACAGATGCCGGCATGCGGGCAGACCGGCTCGATACGCATTGCGCTCGCGGCAACAATCTGCGTGGCAACGCCTTCATCGAAATTATTGCGCCGAAACGTGTAGCGGAACGCAACCTCTTCGCCCGGCAGCGCACCCTCAACAAACACGGTCTTGCCGTCGAGCTGACCGATGCCGCGACCATCGTGGCCCAAACGATCGATGCGGATACGGAACTCACCGGCGGGCAAACGGGCCGGGCGCCTGGCGTGACGGCGGCTCATGCGACCCAGCGCTGCTCGAACTCGACAAGGTGGGACTGACCGCTTGCCTGCAAATGGGTACGCACCAGCGCGCATTCAGCATCGTGCGCTTCACGAGTGAGATTGCCGCGCATCAATTCAAAGCGCAAAAAAACCAGATACGTGTTGAGCACATCGGTCTCGCAGTAGTTGCGGATGCCGCGAATGTCGTCGGCCAGCCAGGCCTCGTAGACCTTCGAGCCATGCATGCCCATTTTTCCGGGCAATCCGAGCAACGCGGCAACCTGGTCGAGCGGCGCCGTAGCGCGCGCCTGGAACATCGCCAGTACATCCATAAGATCGGTGTGTCGGTGGTGATAACGCGACTGGTAATTGTTCCACTTGAATTCACGGTCATTCTCGCCGGTATCCCAATAACGTGCCGCATTCACTCCGTGCAGCAGCGCCCGGTAGTGCAGCACCGGCAGATCAAAACCGCCGCCGTTCCACGAGACCAGCGTCGGTGTGTTCTTCTCGATGCCATTGAAGAAACGCTCGATCAATTCCTTCTCGGAGCTCTTCTCGTCGCCGAGCGACCAGACATTGAACTTTGTACCGCTGCGGTACACCGCCGAGATGGCAACGATGCGATGCAGCGGCAAGCGCAGGAATTCATTGCCGGATTCCTGGCGACGCAGGTTTTCCATTGCCGTCACGGTGTCTTTGTCGGAAAGGCCGTCGAGACCGAAAACACGGCGGCCACCCTCGGCATCCGGGATGGTCTCAATGTCAAAGACGAACACATTCACGATGCAAATACTCCTGTCGACAGGTAACGATCACCGCGATCGCAGACAATGGCGACAATGACGGCATTCTCGACATCCCGGGCAATACGCAGCGCGCCAGCCACGGCACCACCGGACGACACACCGCAGAAAATGCCTTCCTCACGCGCCAACCGCCGCATCATCGCCTCGGCATCGGCCTGCGACACATCCAGCACGCGATCAACACGCTGTGGCTCGAAAATGGCCGGCAGATATTCAGGCGCCCAGCGACGAATGCCCGGGATCGCCGAGCCGGCTTGCGGCTGCAGGCCGACGATTTCGATCGCGGGGTTTTTCTCCTTGAGGAATGTTGACACGCCCATGATGGTGCCGGTGGTGCCCATGCTGCTGACGAAATGGGTGACGGTGCCGGCGGTGTCGCGCCAGATTTCCGGGCCGGTCGAAAGGTAGTGCGCGCGCGGGTTATCGGGATTGGCGAATTGATCGAGCACCCGGCCCCTGCCATCGCGTTCCAGCTGCTTGGCGAGATCGCGCGCGCCTTCCATGCCCTGTTCGGCCGTGACGTTGATGATTTCAGCGCCGTAGGCGGTCATCGCCTGGCGGCGCTCCTCGCTCTGGTTGCTCGGCATGATGAGAATCATGCGATAGCCACGCATCGCCGCCACCATTGCCAGGGCAATACCGGTGTTGCCGCTGGTGGCTTCGATCAGCGTGTCGCCCGGACCAATCTCGCCACGCGCCTCGGCGGCCCGGATCATGTTCAAGGCCGGGCGATCCTTCACCGATCCGGCCGGATTGTTGCCCTCGAGTTTGACGAGGATGCGGTTGCCACGCGCAGTGACGGCGGCGTCGGGAATGCGTGTCAGCCGTACCAACGGCGTGTTGCCGACGCACTGTTCGATGGTGGCGTTTTTCATGGGCCGGGATTGTAGCACCGGCTTGTCACGACACGGTTGCAGGCACGGCAGACTCACACCCCTGCACCCGAAGGCGAAGGCGAAGGCGAAGGCAGCATTACCCATGAACTCCGGTCCCCGGGTAATTCAGAGGTTCCCTAAACGAGGGCTTATCCGGCAAACTTTCCCGGCGCCTTGCGTGTGGCGCCTACACCGGCAAGCAAACCGCCAGGCACCCGACCGCGATGCCCAGTTTCTCGATCCGTCTTCGTCTGCTCCTGCTGATATCGGTGCCCACCGTGCTTGGCAGCTGTCTGCTCGGCGGCCTGATGCTGAACCACCACCTCACCGCGCTGGCAGAAATGCAGGTGGCGCGCGGTTGGATCGCAGCCCAGCAGGTGGCGGGCGACATCCGCGCCGTCGACATCCTGCACAACTCGGCCCGTCTCGACGCTCTCTTGCCGGCAGCACTTGAGCAGCCCGATGTCCGCTCGGTCTCGATGTACGACGCCGACAGGGCCCTGCTGGCGCACAGCGGCCCACTGCCCCGCGCACCGACAAATGGCGGCATGCGTACCCTGTTCGCCGACCACGCAACCGTGACCCGAACCGACGCCAGTTGGCGCCTGGTAGTACCGTTCACCGAGTCGAAGAGCGTCAGTGTCCCGATGTCCGGCAATGTGTTGCCGGCGAGCGGCCGCATCAACGGCTGGATCGAAATTGAAGTCAGCGACCAGACACTGCGCGCAGCACGTTATCGCGCCATCGCCATCGCCATCGCCGTACTGCTGGCGATAGTCCTCACCCAGGGTATCGCCAGCCATCTGTTCAGCGATCGCATCCTCAGCGCACTCGGCGCCATCGCCAACGGTATGCGACGCGTTGCCAACGGCCAACTCGGCACTCGCCTGCCCAACCCCTCACCGGGTGAGCTTGGCCAACTGCAGCAGAATTTCAACGACATGTGCGAGGCACTACAACATGCCCAGGAAGACCTGCAGCACAGCGTCAGTCAGGCAACCGAAGATCTGCGCGAAACCCTGGAAACGATTGAGGTGCAAAACATCGAGCTGGAGATGGCGCGCAAGGAAGCGGTGCAGGGTGCGCGCCTGAAAAGCGAGTTTCTCGCCAATATGAGCCACGAGATCCGCACGCCGCTGAACGGGATGATCGGCTTCACCCGGCTGTTGCTGAAAACCGAGCTGAACCCACGGCAAGCAGAGTACTTGACCACGATCCGCAAATCTTCCGATGCGCTGCTAACAATCATCAACGACATTCTCGACTTCTCGAAAATCGAGGCTGGCAAGCTGGCGCTCGATCGCAGCCCGGTCGACATCCGAGACATCGTCGACGATGTATTGGCATTGATGGCGCCGCTGGCTGCGGAGAAACGCCTCGAACAGGTTGCGTTTGTTTACCAGGACACGCCGCGCCGGGTGATCACCGACCCGATCCGGCTGCGCCAGATACTCACCAACCTGCTGAGCAACGCCATCAAGTTTACCGAACATGGCATGATCGTGGTGCGCGTGATGCTCGACAGCGAGAACGAGCGTCAGGCAACACTCCGTTTCGCTGTCAGCGACACCGGCGTTGGCTTGAGTATCGAACAGCAGAGCACCCTGTTCACTGCCTTCACCCAGGTGGATGCGAGCGTCCGAAGGCAGGCCGGCGGCACCGGGCTCGGGCTCGCCATCTGCAAACACCTCGTCGAATTGATGGGCGGCGAAGTCGGCCTTGAGAGCGCGACCGGCGAGGGCTCAACCTTCTGGTTCACCATCCGCGCCGATATCGACCACTTCGCCAATCGCACAAAGTCGGACGGCCTTGCCGGGCTGCGCATCGTCGTCTGCGATACCAACGACATCTCACGACTGGCCTTGCGCCACCTGATCGAGGAATGGGGCGCCAGGGTAATCGAAGCGGAACTTCCCGAAGAGGTGCTTTCCTGCACTGCCGAACATACGGATGCCGTACTGCTGGGCAGCGGCCCGCGACCGGGCGATGCCATGACGCATGCCAGGCTCGCCGAGCAGTGTATTGCGCGCGGTATCCGCGTGTGGTTGCTGCCCGGCACCGGCGACGACAGCGCCAACACGCTCAGCGGCCACTGGTTCGGCGGCATCATCGCCAAACCGGTGTCGACGCAGCGCCTGCACGATGCCCTGGTCGGCCAGCTCGGCACCCCGGTGGCGGGCGAATCCTGCGGCGGCAGCCACAGCCCCGGACTGGAACGCCTGCATGTATTGGTAGTCGATGACAACGAGGCGAACCTGCGGTTGCTTTGCACGCTGATCGAAGATCTCGGTATCTCCGTCAAAGGCGTGACCAACGGCCTGGCGGCAATCAGCGCGCTGCGCAACGGCCATTACGACCTTGTGTTCATGGATATCCAGATGCCGGGCATGGACGGCGTCGAAACCACGCGCCGCATCCGCGAGTTGGGCCCCGCGCACACAGGCACGCCGGTGATCGCGGTGACAGCGCACGCACTTGCCTCCGAACGGCAGCAACTGCTCGGCGCCGGGCTCGATGACTACCTCACCAAACCCATCGGCGAGCAACAATTGTGCTATGTGCTCGAACGTTGGGCCGGCGTGCGCTTCACTAACTCGCCGCTGCCGGCGGCGCACCCATTGCCCGGCAACGAATCCGGCGTCGTCGATCTTGATGCGTCGCTGGCGTTGGCTGGCGGTAAACCATCGCTCGGCCGCGACATGCTGCGCATGCTCGCCAACAGTCTCGCCGACGATCTGCGCGACATTCCCCTGCTCGCATCGCAGCGCGATGCCGATGGCCTGCTCGCGCGTGTCCACAAACTGCACGGGGCCACACGGTACGTTGGTACGCCGGGACTGCGCCAGGCGGCCAACGAACTGGAAACGGCAATCAAGTCAGCGCGCGAGCGCGGCAC
>JBMOOP010000027.1:0-99440 GCA_049324495.1 Pseudomonadota bacterium | reverse complement strand
ATGCCGATGGCCTGCTCGCGCGTGTCCACAAACTGCACGGGGCCACACGGTACGTTGGTACGCCGGGACTGCGCCAGGCGGCCAACGAACTGGAAACGGCAATCAAGTCAGCGCGCGAGCGCGGCACGCTCAGCTGGGATGCGCTCGCGCAACCTGCAACGCAACTTGATACCGAGATGCAGCAGGTAGCCCAGTGGCTGGCCACACATGGCGGCCGGCTGGACGAACTGCTGCCCGACTGAAACCCAAGCCCTGGAACCCGGCATCCCGAACAGCAAGTCGATCAGGGCAGGCCACCTTCGAGCACAACAAAAGCGAGTGCAAATTCACGCTCATCGGTGAGGGAAAGATGCGCGTGCATCACACCGAAATGGCGCGAAAGCGCGACGCCGTTGCCCTGGAACGACAAGACCGGCCGGCCCGATTCCTCGCGGCCGACAACGATATCCTGAAAAGAAAGCTGCGCACCAATGCCGGTGCCGAACGCCTTCGCCACCGCCTCTTTGGCCGCATAACGCTTGGCGAACCAACGCGCTTCGGCATCGACACTGCCGAAAACACGCTGCTCTGCCTCGGTGAGCACACGCTGGCGAAAACGATTTCCATGCCGATCCAGCGCATCGGCAATGCGGGCAATCTCGACCATGTCGGTGCCAATGCCAACTATCACCGTGCTGCCGCCCCGATGACCAGCGCCTTCATTTCGCGCACAGCCACAGCCAGCCCGACAATGATCGCCCGGGCAATGATGGCATGGCCGATATTCAGTTCATTGATGCCGGCAATGGCGGCAACCGGCTCAACATTGCGGTAATCAAGCCCATGCCCGGCATTGACTATCAGGCCATGCGTAATCCCATGCACGACGGCACGCTCAATACGCACCAGCTCCTGCGCACGCGCCTGCTCGTCTGCAGCACCCGCGTACGCGCCCGTATGCAGCTCGACCACCGGCGCACCGCAACGAATACTGGCATCAAGCTGCGCCGGATCCGGATCAATAAACAGCGATACCTCGATACCCGCCCGACCAAGCCGCTCGCAGGCAGCCTTGATCGCCGCCTCGTTGCAGACAACGTCGAGTCCGCCCTCGGTAGTCACCTCGGTGCGCTTCTCCGGCACCAAACAGCAGTGCTGCGGTTTGACGCGTTCGGCAATTGCAATCATCTCGGCAGTGACGGCCATTTCGAGATTCATGCGCGTCTTCAACACCTGGCGCAAGATCCCGACGTCGCGATCCTGAATATGGCGACGATCCTCACGCAAATGCACGGTAATTCCATCAGCACCGGCCGTCTCGGCAAGCAGTGCCGCTTCAACCGGATCAGGGCAGGCCGTGCCGCGAGCCTGGCGAACAGTGGCAACGTGATCAATGTTGACGCCAAGCAGCGGGCGCCGAAACGGGTTGACGTGCAACGACATGGATTACTCCGGAAAACGTGCATCAACACGGGCACGACGGAAAAGTTCACGGCTGTTGAGCGGTTTGTCGCCCAGATGCGGCGCCAACGCCAACCGCATCAACCGCTTGGCATCGTACAGGTCGGCAGCATTGCAAAAAACACCACACGCCAGCGCCTGGAGCGCGCTGCCACGAAAGCACCTGGTCTCATCAAGCCCTGGCGCAGCAAGCCGAACGCCCTGCTGTGCCTCGAAAGTGTACAGTCGATCGGCTTCGACCGGCTCGCCGGCCACGGTTTCCATGTAACGGTGGCCGTAACCGAGTTCATCAATCAACTGCTTCTCGAAGCAGCGCAGCGCAATTTCAATCGACTCGCCGCCGGCCAGTGCATCCAATGTATGACCGTAGAGTGCAAAAACAACGGGTATCGGCGCGTCGCGATACAGCAGCCGCACCAGCAATTCGTTGAGATAAAGCGCGGCATAAAGCCGATGTCCGGCCAGCAGGCGCGGCACGTCGACCGCCTCGACCGACTGTGCCCGCCGCAACTCGCCACGCCCACCCAGCGTAATCCGATAACAGCGAAAGGGCTGCAATGGATTTGCACGTCTGGCACCGCGACTGCCGCGCGCCAGCACACCGATGCGTCCCTGCTCGGCAGTCAGCAATTCGACAAGCTGGCTGCTCTCACGATATGCACGCGCGTGCAGTACGAAGGCCTCCACGCAATCCATGCCGGCCTCAGTCGTAGCCGAGGCTCTTCAGCGCGCGTTCGTCGTCGGCCCAGCCGCCGCGCACCTTGACCCACAGTTCGAGCATGACCTTGCAGCCAAACAGTTTTTCCATGTCCAGGCGTGCCTGCGTGCCGATGTTTTTCAAACGTTCACCGCCGCGACCAATGACGATCGCCTTCTGCCCGCCCTTTTCAACCAGGATCGCCGCGTGAATACGATACAGCCCGGGCTCCTCGCGGAATTGTTCGATCTCGACCGCCAGCTGATAGGGGATTTCATCACCGAGCTGACGCATGACCTTTTCACGAATCAGCTCCGAAGCGAGGAAACGTTGCGTCCTGTCAGTGAGCTCGTCGGGGCCGAAAACATGCGGCCGCTGTGGCAGGTGCGCGGCAACCAGGCGCGCCAACGTGTCGACGTTGTGACCGCCTTTGGCCGAGATCGGCACGATCTCGGCGAATTCGCGCTGCTGTCCAAGCCATTGCAGGTGTGGAAGCAATACTGCCTTGTCGGCAAGCTCGTCGATCTTGTTGACGGCAAGAATCACAGGAATTTGGGTTTTTTCGAGGCGCTCCAGCACCAGCGCATCGTCCTCGGTCCACTTCAGCGCATCGACAACAAAAATGACGACATCGACATCGTCAAGCACCGACACCGCTGCCCGGTTCATGTAGCGGTTGATTGCACGCGTCGCCGCCTTGTGGATGCCCGGCGTATCGACATAAATGGTCTGCACAGCACCTGCGGTGCAAATGCCGAGCACCTGGTGGCGAGTAGTCTGCGGCCGGCGCGAGGTAATCGAGAGCTTCTGGCCAATCAGATGGTTGAGTAGCGTCGATTTGCCGACGTTCGGCCGACCGACGATGGCCACATGCCCGCACCGGCTTTCTGCAGAATCCGTCACCGGAACTGCGTCCGCACCGGCATCGCCCGCCGCACCATTTTCCTGTCCGAGCTGCTCGTCAACCACGCCCACCCGCCTCCGTTTCCAGCAACGCAAGCACCTGCTCAGCGGCAATTTGCTCAGCGACACGCCGACTTTCGCCCCAGGCATCACCCGGAACGGCCACACCTTCGGCAACGCAGGTAACGCGAAACTGTTGTGCGTGCGCCTTGCCGGCAGTCTCAACCACTTCGTATTGCGGCAATGGCAGCCCACGCCCCTGCAGAAATTCCTGCAGCCGGGTTTTTGGATCCTTGACGACGTTCTCAATGCGCAGATCAGCCAGTTGCTGGCCATACCAGCTGAGCACGCAGCGCGCACTGGCCTCAAGCCCGGCGTCGAGGTACACCGCACCAATCAGCGCCTCAACGCAATCCGCCAGAATCGAGCTGCGCCGAAAACCACCGCTCTTCATTTCTCCCGGCCCGAGCCGTACGTAGCTGCCCAATGAAAATCCCTCGGCGATGCGTGCCAACGCCTCGCCGTTAACCAGCCGCGCGCGGGCGCGGGTCAACTGCCCTTCGCTGGCATCGACAAACCGCCGAAAAAGCTCTGCAGCAATAACGTGACCGAGGATGGAGTCGCCGAGAAACTCAAGGCGTTCGTTGTTGCGCGTGCCGCTGACACTGCGATGTGTGAGGGCAAGCGTAAGCAGATCCCGATCGCCGAACGTGTGGCCCAGGGCCCGTTCCAGCACGGCGGGATCACTCCTTGGCGCTTGCCTCATGGGAAGTGGCGAAGTGTATGTTGATGTTGATATCCATCTGGTCGCTCTGGAATACCGGCTTTTCGACGATGTAGTCGATGTCGGCAGTGAGCACGCCATCGGCACGCGACAACTTGACGGCATCCTTGCCAAACTCACCGAGACGGATATTGTTGATACTCAGCTGGTTGGCAATCCTTCGCATGATTTCGTCATTACGCTGCAAACCCATCCGGGGCTGGTTGATCATGTCGCGGGTGACCTCGCTGACCGACAGAAAATCGAGATAGGGAGGCACGATCTTGATCGCGATGGAGACAATACCGCCGATGATCGCAATGATGAAAATCAGGCCGAAAAACGAGAATCCCTGCTGCGTCCGCATCTGCTTATTCTCCAAGCGTTGGCTGGAAATCGTAGATACTGCCGTTGCGTGCAAAAGACGGAAAGTGGAAGCCAGGCTCCTTGTGCATCCAGACGTAGAACGCCTTTCCGACAATGAGGTGATCAGGCACAAACCCCCAGGCACGACTGTCCATACTATTATCACGGTTATCGCCCATTACGAAATACTCCCCTGCCGGAACACGATGCTCCCAAACCGGCGCGAACGGCTCCCGGCCTTCAATGCGGCGGAGAGTGAAGTCGTGCTCGCCAAGCTTCTCGCGATAGAGAATTTCGGCGCCACCTTCCAGCAATACCTGCCGATCCAGCATCGTCATTGGTACTTCGGCGCCGTTGATCGACAGGCTGCCATGGCGATAGGCGACGAGATCACCCGGCAGGCCGACGATGCGCTTGATGTAACTGGTGCTCGGCTGCAACGGGTAACGAAACACCAGCACGTCACCGCGCTGCGGCTCACCGATGGGAACAACCCGGGTGCCGATCACCGGTAGACGCAGGCCATAGGCAAACTTGTTGACAACGATGTAATCGCCAACCTGGAGTGTCGGCAGCATGGACCCCGAAGGTATGGTGAACGGCTCGGCAAGAAAGCTGCGCAACACCAGCACCAGCGCCAGTACCGGGAAAAACGACCGGGAATACTCGATCACCGTCGGTTCGGCGGCACCTTCGGCACGGCGGGCACGCAACCAGAGACGGTCGATCAACACCACAACACCGGTGCCGAAAGTCGCGAGCACCAACCAGAATGCAAAATCGATATCCATCAGTCCTTACCTACCTTGAGTACAGCCAGGAACGCTTCCTGCGGCACCTCGACTCGACCGAGCTGCTTCATCCGCTTCTTGCCTTCTTTCTGCTTATTGAGCAATTTCTTCTTGCGCGACACGTCGCCGCCGTAGCACTTGGCAATCACGTTCTTGCGCAGCGCCTTGACGTTGGTGCGGGCGATAACATGGGCACCGATCGCCGCCTGGATGGCGACATCGAACATCTGTCGCGGGATCAGCTCCTGCATTTTCTCGATCAACTGGCGACCGCGGTTGGCGGCGATGTCGGCGTGACACATGATCGACAGCGCATCAACCTTCTCACTGTTGATCAGCACGTCGACCTTGACCAGCTTGCTGGCCTCGAAGCGCTTGAAGCCATAATCGAGCGAGGCGAAACCGCGGCTGACTGATTTGAGGCGATCAAAAAAATCCATGACGACTTCCGCCATCGGAATTTCCCATGTCAACTGCACCTGATTGCCGTGGAATACCATGTTCTTCTGTACGCCACGCCGCTCGACACACAGGGTAATGACGTTGCCGAGATGTTCCTGCGGCACGAGAATGTGCACTTCGGCAATCGGCTCGCGCACTTCCTCAATATGGGAAATATCGGGCAACTTGGACGGGCTGTCGACGTAGCACAGCTCACCTTTGCGGGTCAGCACCTCGTAGACAACCGTCGGCGCCGTGGTGATCAAATCAAGGTCGTACTCGCGTTCAAGCCGCTCCTGAATGATCTCCATGTGCAGCAGCCCAAGGAAACCGATGCGAAAACCAAAACCCAGCGCATCGGAGGATTCCGGCTCGAAGAACAGTGAAGCGTCATTCAGTGACAGCTTGTTGAGCGCCTCGCGGAAATCCTCGTAATCCTCACCGTTCACCGGGAACAGCCCGGCGTACACCTGTGGTTTGACTTTCTTGAAACCCGGCAGCGCTGCGGTATCCGGGGTTTTCGCATGGGTGAGCGTGTCGCCTACCGGCGCGCCGTGAATGTCCTTGATGCCGGCGACGACATAACCGACTTCGCCGGCTTCCAGCACGCCGGTTTCCTTGCGCTTGGGCGTGTGAATGCCGACGACGCCGACTTCGTGGGCATGACCGGTCGACTTGACGTAGATCTTCTCGCCTTTTTTGAGCACGCCGTTCATGACGCGCACCAGCGACACCACGCCAAGGTAGTTGTCGAACCAGGAATCGATAATCAGCGCCTGCAGTGGCGCGTTGCGCTCGCCTTTCGGCGCCGGGATACGCTTGACCAACTCCTCAAGCAAATCGTCGACGCCAACGCCCGTCTTGGCGCTGACGAGGCAGGCGTCGGACGCATCAACGCCGATGATGTCGGCAATTTCCTGCTTTACGCGCTCAGGTTCGGCCTGTGGCAGATCAATCTTGTTCAGTACCGGCATCACTTCAAGTTCAAGCTCAAGCGCGGTGTAGCAGTTGGCCACCGACTGCGCCTCTACGCCCTGCCCGGCATCGACCACCAGCAGCGCACCTTCGCAAGCCGACAGCGAACGCGAGACTTCATAGGAGAAGTCGACGTGGCCGGGCGTGTCGATGAAGTTGAGCTGGTAGACCTGGCCGTCACGTTTCGAGGTAAACGGCAGGGTGACGCTCTGCGCCTTGATGGTGATGCCGCGCTCGCGCTCGATATCCATCGAGTCGAGCACCTGCGCGCTCATCTCGCGTTGAGTAAGGCCACCACAAATCTGGATAAAGCGATCGGCGAGCGTCGACTTGCCGTGATCGATGTGGGCAATGATCGAAAAATTGCGGATGTTCGCGATGTCGGTCACGGGCAGAGAGTACGCAGCGTAAGGGAGGGATCAGGCAAGGCCGGGCATTCTAGCGGATTTGCCCGGCCCCTGGGGATCGGTCTACCTGATCTGAATCGGTACGTACTGCGCGTTGTCGCCGCGGTTGATCAGCAGCGGTATCCACTTTTGCGCCGGCAGCTTGTCAATGACCGCATTGAAGGTGGCCAGGCCATCAATCTCGCGATTGTTGACCGCGACGATGACATCGCCCGGGCGCAGCCCGACGCTGCTCGCAGGCTCGCCAGTGATACGTGCCACGATGACGCCGCCCTTGATGCCAAGCTGCTTGCGTCTGGTCTCCGGCAGGGCCTCGACCAACAGACCCAGACGGCTTGCCGACGCCGACGCAGCGGCCGGCGCGGCGGCCCCGTTACCCGTGCCAGCGCTCTCGGCACCGGCCAGGGCTTCCTCGCTCGGCAACTCGCCGATCTTTACCTTGATCTCGCGCGCCCGGCCCTCGCGCACAACCTTGAGGGTCGCGATACTGCCCGGCTTCATCCGGCCCACGAAGTGGGGCAGATCCGAGGAAAACACCACATCCTGGCCGTTGAAAGCAGTGATGATGTCACCTTCCTTCAGGCCCGCTGCGGCGGCCGGTGCATCCGGCATCACCTTTGCCACCAGGGCGCCTTCGGCACGAGTAAGCCCGAACGACTCGGCAAGATCACGATCGACATCCTGGATGACCACGCCCAGCCAGCCGCGCGCCACCTTGCCACCGCCTTTCAACTGGCCGACAACCTCCATGGCGACATCCATCGGGATGGCGAATGACAAACCCATGTAGCCGCCGCTGCCGGAAAATATCTGTGAATTGATGCCGATGACTTCGCCGGCAAGATTGAACAGCGGGCCGCCAGAATTGCCCGGGTTGATGGCAACGTCAGTCTGGATGAACGGCACATAGTTTTCGCGCGGCAGACCGCGACCGAGCGCGCTGACGATGCCGGCAGTCACCGAGTAATCGAAACCGAACGGCGCGCCGATGGCGAACACCCACTCACCGACGCGTAACTGGTCGGACTTGCCGATCTTCGCCACCGGCAGGTTCTGCGCATCGACCTTGAGCAGGGCGATGTCGCTGCGTTTGTCGGTGCCGATCACTTTCGCTACCAGCTCGCGGCGATCGAGCAGTCGCACCGTCACCTTGTCGGCACCGTCGATCACATGGTTGTTGGACAGGATGTAGCCGTCGGCCGAGATGATGAATCCCGAACCGAGGCCCTGCTGTGGTCGGCGTTGCTGCGGCGGCGGCATTTCGAAATTGAATTGATCGCCAAAGAAGCGCTTGAAAATTTCCGGCACCTCGCCCTGCCTGTTTCCCTGCATGGCCGGGCGTGCTGCTTCGACACTGATACTGACCACACTGGCCTTGTTTTGCTCGACCAGCCCGGTGAAATCCGGCAGACCCACAACGGCCGGCCGCACCGGTGCAGCGGCTGCCGTCAGCGCTGGCGCATCAGCACTGGCGCCGGCACTGGCACTGGCAATGCCGAACCCGGCCCCAAACGCGGCCAGGGCAATGAAGACGAACAACAGCAATCGATGAAGCATGTTCATGGGCTGACTCCGTAACAGGGTAATGAAAAAACGCAAGCATCAGCGCGGTACGCCAGCGCCCCGCGCAGGCAACATATCAGCGCCGGATCAACGGTTACCGCAGCACCTCTGCCGGATTGCCGGCAACAGGAACCACAGGCAGCGCCGCCTGGCCGACAGCGGCACGATGATGGCGCGCACTCTCAACAATCTTCACCGCCGTACCCGCCGGAATTTCCCCCACCAGCGTGACCTGAAAATACCCGGCCGCAGCGGCGTCGAGCACACCGCTCACCACAGCGGTCGGACCGACCTGCCGGCCCATCGGTTTCGCGCCGACGGCAGCTTTCTCGACAAAAAACGAGAATGCTGCCAAGCCATCGGAATAGGTCACCGCCGACACCGTTTCCGGCGCCGCGCCTACACGCTGGGTCTGGCTGCCGGTGATTCTGAAACCCGGCGGCAACCACACCGGTGCAACCGCCGGCACCGCCGCCCCGACAACACGCACAATGCTCAGCGTCTGTGCCAACGGCCCGGCCGGCACGGTAAACATTTCCTTCGGTGCCCTGATATCGGTATCGATGTCGACAAACTCAACCGACTCCAGCGCAGCGCCCTTGCGGTTGACGATTTCATAGCGCAGCGGCAGCCGGCTCTGGCGATCAATCCAGATACGGTGGCCAAAACGATGGGCATCGCGCGGAACAATCTCGACATAATCGGCAGTACGGCCGGCAACCCGCGATTGTCCGGCACGCGCCACGGCATAGCCCTGCGCGATGGAGTTGTCGATTGCCGCGAAGGCACGAAAGGGGCCGCCGGCGCGGGCAGCATCCAGCCGCGTCATGCGCGCATCGGGATGCACACAAATGGTTTCGTCACCACGACGGATGATCTCGCTGGTTGTGTTGTCAAGGTGAGACAGTCGCTCGTACTCGATGCCATCAAACACCGCATGCACCACTTGCATCGAATCCATGCGATTGCCTCGCACGTAGACAAAACGACCACGAAAATTGCCCCCACGCCAGGCATCACTGACCTGGCGCAGCAGCTCAAGGCCAGCCCTGGCGGTATTCGCATCATCGGCAGCCTGCGCCACCGACATGCCAGGCAGGAGGAGCACTGCAATGAACACCATCAACGAGCGGCGCAGTACCCCGCGCAGCAAACCTGACATCGTCTCCAGCAAAACTCCGCGCAATACCCCGGGCAACATCATTCAACGCCCTGCTTCGCCATCAAGGCTGATCACCCGCGCATAGGGCGCAAGACCACGGCTACTCGCCTGACTTGCCGCCTGGGCGTGACGGGCCAGATAGGCGTTGAGACGATCCTGGCCGGCCGTCGGTGAGCCGGACTGGTCGTCCGGCAACAGCAGCTCCTCGCCATCTTCACGCACCATCAGCATGGGCCCGAGCGCAACGGTCTGGGCACCAGCAGCAGGTGCAGCAACCGTGCCGGCAATCACACGTTCGCCGGCACCGGGAACGCCGGGACGCAGTACCTGCCAGGCAAACACCGTCACCACAGCCATGCTCGCCGCCACGGCAACGCTGGCCAGCGGTTTGAGCCAGCTCGCCTGCCGCCAGACCGCCGCCTTGCCGGCCGCCCCGGGGGCCCCAGCTGCGGACATATCCGCCGACTCATCAAGCCGGCCGGCAACAACTGCGCGCAGGTCGATGTGGGCGAAGCCGCCGGCCTCGCCGCGCAACGCCGATTGCGCCACGTGATAACGCTGCCAGCGCTGCGCCAGGGCCGCATCATCGGCCACCGCGCGCAGCGCCTGGCGTAACTCGTGCTCGCTCGTTTCGCCATCCATGAGCGCCGAGAGCAATTCGCGATCGCGGTCGTGATGATCGCGGTCATGAAAAGTATCGTTGTTCATCTCTTGCCCCAGTCAATGACGAGTTTTCCCAGCTGGTCAATTGGAGCCGCCAGCATGACGATTGGTTCCCGTTTTGTTTTGTTTTTGTTGTTCAAGTGTTGTCCAGCAGTGGCACCAACAGCTCGTCGATTGCCTCGCGCGCACGAAAGATCCGCGAACGGACGGTACCTACCGGGCAATCCATCACCTCGGCAATCTGCTCGTAGGATAAACCGTCAAACTCGCGCAGCATCACCGCCTGACGCATCTCGGCCGGCAGCCCGGCCAGTGCCCGCTGCACCGTCTGGCCGATCTCGGCGGTCAGCACATGCCCCAGCGGCGTGTCGATGTCGCGCAGGCCATCGGCAGATTCGAGAAACTGGGCATCGTCGATGTCGATATCGGTGCCGGGCGGGCGGCGGCTCTTCGCCACCAGATGGTTCTTGGCGGTGTTGATCGCGATGCGGTACAGCCAGGTGAAAAAGGCACTGTCGCCGCGAAAGCGCGGCAACGCGCGCCAGGCGCGGACAAACGTATCCTGCGCCACGTCCTGTACTTCGTCCGGGTTGCGTATGTAGCGGCTGATCACCGACATGATCTTGTGCTGGTACTTGCCGACCAGCAGATCGAAAGCGCGCCGATCTCCCTTTTGCACGCGCTCGACGAGTTGCTGGTCGATTTCCTTTTCGCTCACGGGCAGCACGCTTTCCTGGCTGGCAATCGGTTTCGGGATGGGAGCCTGCACCGGCATCTGTGTCAGTGCAGGTGCCTGGCGCTTCCGGTTCGAGCCCGGATGACGCAGTGGTATGACAACAGCCATCGGAAGACGCCTCGCTGGATGGGTGCTTCGTCTGACAACCGATTTTTCGGGAAAGTTCGGCGATTCTGGCAATCGGGCACGAGGAGTATACAGACTGCCACAAAAGTATCGTTGCAACGTCGGCCGACCGCGTGTGCCTGGCTATACTCGCCGCCTTGCGACCCGGATACTCACTTCCCATGACCACTACGGATTCGGACTGCACCGATATGCTCTTCGATGTCCTCGTCATCGGCAGCGGTGCCGCCGGGCTGACTACCGCCCTGCGGCTGTGCGGTCGGGCGAAGGTCTGCGTACTGTCCAAGGGTGCGCTCACCGCCGCCAGCACCTATTACGCGCAGGGCGGTATTGCTGCGGTTCTCGACGAGACCGACTCGCTGGTCGCGCATGTCGAGGACACGCTCATTGCCGGTGCCGGCCTGTGCAAACGCACAGCGGTGGATTTCACCGTCAATAACGGCCCGGCGGCCATCCGCTGGCTGATCGCGCAGGGCGTGGCGTTCACCACCGAGGCACAACCCGATGGCACCTGGGTCTACCACCTGACCCGCGAAGGGGGGCACAGCCATCGCCGCATCATTCACGCCGCCGACGCCACCGGCCTGGTCATCTCCTCGACACTGATCGACCGGCTGCGCGAACACCCGGAAGTGACGGTGCGCGAGCATCAGATCGCAATCGATTTGATCGTGCAGACGGTAAACGGCAAACAGCGCGCGGTCGGCGCCTATGTGCTCGATAAAAACAGCGGCCGGGTAACGCCGCTACTCGCCCGCTTCGTGGTACTCGCCACCGGCGGCGCCAGCAAGGCGTATCTCTACACCAGCAACCCCGATATCGCCACCGGCGACGGCATCGCCATGGCCTGGCGCGCCGGCTGCCGCGTCGGCAATCTCGAATTCAACCAGTTTCACCCAACCTGCCTGTACCACCCCGGCGCGAAATCGTTCCTCATCACCGAAGCAATTCGTGGCGAAGGCGGTTTGCTGAAACTGCCCAACGGTGAGCGTTTCATGCCGCGTTTCGATGCCCGCGCCGAGCTTGCACCGCGCGACATCGTCGCCCGCGCCATCGACCATGAGATGAAGCGGCTCGGCCTCGACTCGGTGCTGCTCGACATCACACACAAGCCGGCGGACTTCATCATCGAACACTTCCCGACGATCTACGCCAGGTGCCTGTCGCTGGGCATCGACATCACCAGGCAACCCATTCCGGTGGTACCGGCAGCGCACTACACCTGCGGCGGTGTTGTCACCGATCTCAAGGGCCACACCGATGTCGACGGCCTGTACGCCATCGGCGAGACCTCCTGCACCGGTCTGCATGGCGCCAACCGCATGGCATCGAACTCACTGCTGGAGTGTTTCGTGTTCGGTCGCGCCGCCAGCGAAGACATCATCGCCCAGCTCGGTAGCGTGCCGGCACCACAACCGGTGCGACCGTGGGACGAATCGCAGGTGACCGACTCGGACGAGGATGTGGTAATCGCCCACAACTGGGACGAGATTCGCCGCTTCATGTGGGACTACGTGGGTATCGTGCGCACCGATAAACGCCTGCAGCGCGCGCTCAATCGCGCGCAACTGCTGCGCCAGGAAATCCACGACTACTACCGCAACTACAAGGTCACGTCCGACCTGATCGAGTTGCGCAACCTCGCGCAGGTGGCCGAGTTGATCATCCGCTGCGCGCAACTGCGCAAGGAAAGCCGCGGGCTGCATTACACGCTGGATTATCCGGAATTGTTGCCGCAAGCACAGGATTCGGTGCTGGTTCCGGAGCAGCGCCTGTGACCAAAAGACTCGCCTCACACCCTCACGCGGCGGCACGCACGGTCGGTTGACGGCCCAGCGCAGAGAGGACGGCCTGTAGCGTTGCGCTGGTAGTGTCTGCGCCCAACGCGACGCCGACGCTCACATCGTCACCCACCCGCACGCGCACGCATGCCATCGCCCGCGCTTGAGTGTCACTGCCAAGCGCATACTCGTCGAATGACTCGACGACAGCACTGACGCCGCGCGCGTGTTTAAGCGCACCCATCAGCGCCTCGACCGCACCCTGGCCATCCCCGACAAGTACCTCACCGTCGACATTCACCTGCAAGTGCACATGCGCGCCGTCGCGCCGGATAGCGTAATCGCCCAACTGCCAGTCCGCCGACACGGTGACGTAAGCACTGTCGAACAGACTGCGGATTGCTGCGCCCTCGACCTCACCGCCACTGCACTCAGCGGCAAGCTGCACAACCTTCGAGAATTCGATTTGCAGCCAGCGTGGCAAGGTGATGCCGAAATCACGCTCCAGCACATACAGCACGCCGCCCTTGCCGGACTGGCTGTTGATGCGCACCATCTCCTCGTAGCGACGCCCCAGATCGCGCGGATCGATCGGCAAATAGGCGACCTGCCAGGGTTCATCAGCGCGCTGTTTCGCCAGCGACTTGCGGATCGCATCCTGATGGCTGCCGCTGAACGCGGTGAACACCAATTCGCCGGCATAGGCATGGCGCGGATGCGTTCGGATTTCCGTGCAGTACTCCACCGTATCGATGATGCGGCGCATGTCGGAGAAATCGAGGCGCGGATCGACACCCTGCGAATAGAGGTTCATGGCCATGGTGACAATATCCATGTTGCCGGTTCGCTCGCCGTTACCCAGCAGCGTGCCCTCAACACGATCCGCGCCGGCCAGCACGCCAAGTTCTGCGGCGGCCACGCCACAACCCCGGTCGTTGTGCGTGTGCAAACTGATCCGCAATTTGTCACGATGATCGATGTGCTCGCCCATCCACTCGATCATGTCTGCGTAGACGTTCGGCGTGCTCATCTCCACCGTCGCCGGCAGATTGATCACGACTTTCCGGCCATGCTGCGGCTGCCACACGCCGATCACCGCATTGACTACTTCCGCCGCGTAATCGAGCTCGGTGCCAGTGAAGCTCTCCGGTGAATACTGGAATTCCCACTGTGTTTCCGGCTGTTGCGCCGCCATCTCTTGCACCCAGGTTGCGCCCTGCACGGCAATGGCCTTGATGGCCGCGCGATCGAGCCCGAATACACGCTCGCGCTGCACGGTCGATGTCGAGTTGTACAGATGGATATTGGCCTGTTTCGCACCGCGCAGTGCTGCGAAGCTGCGGGCTATCAACTCCTCGCGTGCCTGGGTGAGCACTTGCAGGGTGACGTCATCCGGCACGAGATTTTCAGTGATGATTTTCCGCACGAAATCGAAATCCGGTTGCGACGCGGCCGGAAAACCCACCTCGATTTCCTTGCAGCCGATGTCGACCAGCAACCTGAACAGGCGTGTTTTCTGCGCAACCGACATCGGCTTTACCAGCGCCTGGTTGCCGTCGCGCAGATCAACCGCACACCAGTCGGGCGCGCGGTCGATAACCCGGTCCGGCCAGCAACGCTGCGGGCGCGGGATGGGTTTGAAGGCGGTGTACTTGCGGTGGTCGTAGCGCATGGCAAGGGCTCGTCGGCAAGGCGATTGAGAAGGAACAGTCTAGGCGCAGACACCCACAATATTGTTGTTTATTCGCCCAATTTTTTATAAAAATTGGCGTAATATTGCGCAAATCTGTCAAATATGGGCATATTTGGAATGCCAGACTTCAACCCTGACCGCATCGACCGCCGCATCCTCGAAGAACTTCAGCAGGACGGGAGCCTCACCAACCAGGACCTCGCCACCCGCGTGGGGCTCTCCCCGTCACCCTGCCTGCGACGGGTAAAAGCCCTTGAGGAAGCCGGCGTCATCGGCAGGCACGTCACCCTGCTTGACCGCAAAAAGCTCGGCCTGTCGCTCACCGCACTGATCCAGATTTCCATGGATCGGCATACACCGGAGCGCTTCGCGCATTTCGAAACGACGGTGCAGCAATTCCCCGAAGTGCAGTCGTGCTTCCTGATTACCGGCCAGAGCGCCGACTACTTGCTGATGGTGGTAGTGCCGGACATGGACATCTATCAGGAATTCCTGCTCAACAAGATCACGCGTATCGAGGGCGTGACCGGTGTGCATTCGAGTTTCGTGATGCGGCGCGTGATCGATACCACCGCTCTGCCGCTGGGCTATCTAAAGGGGTCCCCATGAAGCGCCTGCTGATCGTCGCCCATACGCCATCGCCCAACACGCAGCGTCTCGTTGCGGCGATCCTGCACGGTGCACAGCATCCGGATATCGACACCGTGGCTGTCGTGCATAAACCCGCACTTGAAGCCGGCCCGGACGATATCCGCGCCTGCGATGCCATCATCCTGTTCACCACCGAAAATCTCGGTTACATGAGCGGCGCATTGAAGGATTTCTTCGATCGCAGCTACTATCCGGTGCTGGAAGAAAAACAGGGTCTGCCCTGCGCGATCGTCATTCGCGCCGGCCACGACGGCACCGGCACGCGACGCGCCCTGGAATCCATTCTCACCGGGTTACGCTGGCAAATGGCGCAGCAACCGCTCATGCTGCGCGGCGAGTGGCAAGAGGAATTTGTTGCGCAGGCGCAGGAGATGGGAATGTACGTTGCCGCCGGACTTGATGCAGGCGTGCTTTAGGCGGCCGCACCTTTGTCCTTGCGCGCCAGCACCAACCCCATACCGCGCTGCTGCAGCACCAGACCCAGATGCGACTGGATAACCTCGGCATTATCCATCGCGCTCACATCGGCCAGCAACGCACGCGAATCGGTCAGCGTTGAATTGCGCACCACCCACTTCACTTTCAACAGGCTGCTGGCGTTCATCGACAGCGAGTCAAACCCCATCGCCATCAGTAATGGCGTCGCGAGCGGGTCGCCCGCGAGTTCGCCACAAATGCTCACCGACTTGCCCTCGGCATGGCCGGCCTCAACCACATGCTTCAGCGCCGCGAGCACCGCCGGATGGAAGCCGGTATACAGACCGGCAACCCGCGGGTTGTTGCGATCGACAGCGAGAATGTACTGGGTGAGGTCATTCGAGCCGACCGACAGGAAATCGACGCGCTGCGCCAGTTCCCGTGCCTGGTAGACAGCCGCCGGCACCTCGATCATCACGCCCAGCGGCGGCATCTCGACATCAACACCTTCCTCCCGCACTTCCAGCCAGGCGCGATGCACCAAATGCATCGCTTCTTCGGCTTCGAATACCGTGGTGATCATCGGCACCAGGATACGCAGGTTGTTGAGCTTCTCGCTCGCCTTGAGCATCGCCCGCACCTGGACCAGGAAAATTTCCGGGTGATCGAGCGTGATGCGAATACCGCGCCAGCCGAGGAAAGGGTTGGTTTCTTCCACCGGAAAATACGGCAGCATTTTGTCGCCACCGACATCGAGCGTACGCATGACCACCGGGTGCGGATGAAATGCCTCAAGTTGCGTGCGGTATATCTGACGCTGGTCTTCCTCGGTCGGGAATCGGTCACGCACCATGAACGGAATCTCGGTGCGGTACAGGCCGACGCCCTCTGCGCCGCGCCCGAGGGAGCGCTGCACATCAGCCAGCAGGCCGGTATTCACCATCAGCGAAATATGGTGGCCATCCTGGGTGACCGACGGTAGATTGCGCAACGGCTCAAGTTCGCGGATGAGACTCTGCTCATCCTTGATGATCTGCTTGTACTGTTTGCGAAATTCGCGACCCGGCGCCACGATCACCCGGCCACGGAATCCGTCGACGATCATCTTCTGGCCATCGATCTGCGTCATCGGCAGATCGGCAAGACCCAACACTGTGGGGATGCCCATGGTGCGTGCGACGATCGCCATGTGCGAGGTCGCAGAACCGCGGATTGTGGCTATCGCGCGAATTTTCTCGCGCGGCAAGTCCATCAGCGTCGTGGCACTCATCTCATCAGCAAGGATGATGGTGTCCTCGGGAAAGTCGTCGCCGGTTGGAGTAGCGCGTGCCTGCAATTGCGCCAGCACGCGCAAACCCAGATCACGCACGTCGGCAGCACGTTCTCTCAAGTAGGCATCATCCATGCGCTCGAACGAATCAACATGGGTGCCGATCACCGCACGCAATGCGCCCTCGGCCCAATTGCCTTCACGCACCTTTGCGGCGATCTCGCCACCGAGCGCGTTCTTGTCGAGCATGCGCAGCCAGACATCGAACAACGCGTGCTCTTCGGGCTTGAGTTGCCCGGCAACGCGCTCACCGAGTTTGCGCACCTCGGTGCGCACGGTCATCAATGCACTGTCGAGGCGCTTGAGTTCCTTGTCGATCTCCTCGATGGCGCGATCCGGCACCGATTCCAGATCGGCCGGCGGGTAGATCACCTTCGCCGTACCGATCGCCGCGCCGGGGCTGCCGGCAACACCGATAAAAACTTTGTCGTGCTCGGGCGTAAACTCGGCTATCGCCGCAGCACGCGCGGTAGCACGCGCATGCGCAACCAGACCGGACAACTGCGCGCCAATGGTGACGAGAAACGATTCCTCGCTCTGATCGAAGCGACGGCACTCCCGCTGTTGCACAATCAACACACCAAGCGTTTTGCCCTGGTTCACCACCGGCACGCCGAGGAAAGCATGAAAAGCTTCCTCGCCAACTTCCGGCAGGTACTGAAATTTCGGGTGCGTGAAAGCATCTTCCAGGTTGATCGGTTCTTCGCGCAAACCAACCTGGCCAACCAGGCCTTCGGCAATGCCCATCGTTGCCTTGCCGATCGCTTCCTTCTTCAAACCCTCGGTCGCCATCAGCACCCAGCGACTGGCGGCCTCGTCAAGCAGATAGACAGAACACACCTCGGTGCCCATCGCATCGCGCACGCGCCGCACCAGCACCGCCAACGCCGACGGCACGTCGGGCGCAGAATTCACTTCCTGGACAATACGCCGCAAAACTTCAAGCACGATGTTCTCCCTTGCAGCCCGCTGTAAACCGGCCTACGCCCGACTTCGCACCGGCAACGCCGGCGCCAATTGCTTTAATGCCTGCAAATACACGTTACGTTTGAAATCGACCACCTGGTTCAACGGGTACCAGTACGACACCCAGGTCCAGTCCTCGAACTCCGGCTTGCGCATGACCGCCAGATCGATGGCATTCTCGCTGCCGGTCAACTCCAGCAGAAACCACTTCTGCTTCTGGCCGATGCAGCGCGGATTCTCGCGCTGGCGAATGAACCGCTCCGGCAGGTGGTAGCGCAGCCAGCCCTGGGTGCAGGAAAGGATACGAACATCGGTTTCACGCAGGCCGACCTCCTCATGCAACTCGCGGAACATCGCCTCCTGGGGCGACTCACCGCCGGCAATGCCGCCCTGCGGGAACTGCCAGGCATCGTGGCCGCGCCGACGCGCCCACAGCACCTGGCCCTCGATATTGCAGACGATGATGCCCACATTGGGGCGGAAACCTTCGGAATCGATCACGATGACACCGGAAAAGAGGTTGGATTGCCAATGGGTTATGTGTACACGATGGGCACGCGCCGGGCAATGAAAGCCGGTGTACGCCCGCGTTATCATGCTTCCGATGAATCTCCCTCATTAGCTGCAACCGACCGCCCCGACCATGACCCGCCTCGCCCTGTTCGATCTCGACAATACGCTGCTCGCCGGCGACTCGGATCACGCCTGGGGCGACTTCCTCGTCGAGCGCGGCATCGTCAATGGGCAGTACTACAAGGATACCAACGACCGTTTTTACGCAGATTACTGCGCCGGGAAACTCGACATTCACGCCTACCTCGCTTTCGCCCTGCAGGTGCTGGGCGAACATACGCATGATCAGTTGCGGCGCTGGCATCACGAATTCATGCAGGAAAAAATCGAGCCGCTGGTGCTACCAAAAGCACTCGCGCTGGTGAATGAACACCGCCGTGCCGGCGATACCCTGCTGATCATCACCGCCACCAATGATTTCGTGACCCGGCCGATCGCCGAGCGCTTCGGCGTGCACACCCTGCTCGCAACGACAGCAGAATTCGCGCACGGCCGTTACACCGGCCGCGTCGCCGGCACACCCTGTTATCGCGAAGGCAAGGTCATGCGTTTGCGCGAATGGATCAGAAAACATCCACACACACTGGATGGCAGCGTGTGTTATTCAGATTCGCACACGGATTTGCCGCTGCTGGAAATGGTTGCCACGCCCATTGCCGTGGATCCAAATGACGCCTTGCGTGCCGCAGCAAAGCAACGCGGCTGGGAAATCCGCTCACTGCGGTAGAAAATTCGCACCCGGAAAAATGCTCAGCGTTCCACACCGAAATCAGGCGGCGCGACAATGTAGTCGAGATGCTGGCCTTGGTATTCGGGATGATTGATCACTTTCGCGAGGCGCTTGAGGGTGATAAATGGCGCATCCTGGAGCAGAATGTTGGCAATCCACTCCGGGATGTAGCCGCCGGGATCAAGAACCATTTCATAAACAACCTGCACCTGCTTGCCGCCGAGCCAGTGGAAATCGAATCGGGCATTGAACGCCGGGCAACGCACGTAATCTTCATTGGGTGGCAGCAATCCGGGCGCATTTTCGAAACGGATCGCCAGATCGTAGGTGCCCGGCGGTGTCCAGCCATGGGCACGTACCACCGCTTCGCGATCGGCCACCGGCCAAGGCAACTCGGTTTGGAAAATCAGGTCGCGATCAAGCGGACTGTGCCGCCCGAATTCCTGCACCGAGGAGACGTACTGCAACCAGCGCGGCGCATTGGCGTAGTCGTTGATCACCGCACCGATCGCCTGCCAGTCGTTTACCTGCATGACCGTGACGCCGCGAAACGTCTTCAACCGCGAACCCTCGCGATGCTGCATGTAAACCTTGATGCCTTGCTTATTGCTGACCAGACGCCACGCTGCCTCGTTGGCGGGCACGGCAAAAGCCGACTGCCAGGCAATTGACAGCAACAGGGTACACAACAAAAAACGTCGCAGGAAAATCACCAGTCGATACGCCCGGTGAGGATGTCCTTGAACATCACAAAATCGCCCATCAGACTGTAGCGCGGCCACTTGAAAGTTGCCGGTCGGTTGCGTTCAAACACAAAGTGGCCAACCCAGGCGAACCCGTAACCCACCACCGGCAGCAACCACAGAAATACCCACTGCTGCGTTGCCAGCGCAAAACTGGCGAGTGCCAGTGCACTCAAGGTGCCAATGAAATGCAGGCGCCGTGAGGTGGGGTGCCCATGCTCAGCAAGATAGAACGGGTAGAACTCCCGGAAACTGTGAAATTCGCGTTCGCCGTTATCGCTCATGGTGCAGCCTCCTGTGGGGCGGGGTGCCCGGAAGCGGGTACCCGGTTGGACACAATCCCTGCACGGTAGCCACGCCACCGCCAGGCGGCAAGCCGACAATTGTCGGCTCCGTGTGACAGCGCCCGGACCGGGCTGCTATAACCCCCGCTGCCTCGAATCATGTCCCCCGCCAGCCCAGGAGTCTCCCATGGCAGTCCTGCCCCGCATCGACCTCTCCTTGCACCGCTGCAAGGTCCCGGACGACCTCGCCTGCGTCACCACTCGCGATGCGCACAGGGAAGTGCGTGCCGACGACCTCGGCCTGGCCACCGACGCCATTGATCGCATCTGGGAGCGCACTGAGGCGCTTTATCGCACCGGCATGAGTCCGGGCATCTCGCTGTGCCTGCGCTATCGCGGCCAGATCGTCCTCAACCGTGCCATCGGCCACGCCCGCGGCAACGGTCCGCAGGACGACGCCTATACAGAAAAAGAGCTGCTCACACCCGCCACCCCCGTCTGCCTGTTCTCGGCATCGAAGGCGGTAACGGCCATGTTGGTGCACTGGTTGGCGCAGGAAGGCAAGATCAACCTGCTCGATCCGATCGCCCACTACATTCCCGAATTCGCCAATCACGGCAAGGAAAACACCACCATTCAGCACCTGCTGTCGCATCGCGGCGGCGTCCCGCGCCTGGAGGGCGCCATCGATCCGACGGTGATGTTCGACCACGACGCCGTCATGCACATGCTCTGCAATGCACGCCCGGTATCACCGGGTGGCAGGCGTCTGGCCTACCACGCGATTACCGGCGGCTTCATCCTCGCCGAGATCGTGGCGCGCGCCTCCGGCCGCAGCGTGCGCGACATATTGCGCGACGTGATCCAGAAACCGCTGGGCATGCGCTATTTCAACTACGGCGCTGATCCCACCGACGCGCACAAAATTGCACTGAATTATTTCACCGGCATGAAGCCGATGTTTCCGTTCAATCGCTACATCAAGCACGTGCTCGGTGGCGATCTGGAAGAAGCAATCGACGTCTCAAACGACCCGCGCTGGCTGCAGGCGATCATTCCGGCCGGCAATATCTGCGCCACCGCTGAAGAAACATCGCGCTTCTTCGAGTTGCTGCGCCAGGGCGGCACGCTCGATGGGGTGCACGTTTTTGATCCACTCACCGTGCATCGCGCGGTGATGGAAGCCGGCAAAGTCGAACTCGACCGGACACTGATGATGCCGATGCGCTATAGCATGGGGATGATGCTCGGCAGCAAACCGTTCGGCCTGATGGGCCCTTCCACCGAACAGGCTTACGGCCACCTCGGCTTCGCCAACATCCTGGCCTGGGCCGACCCGGAACGGGAACTCTCCGCCGCGCTGCTCACCACCGGCAAACCGCTGGTGGGCCCGCATTTTGTGCCCTGGTTCAAGGTGCTGTGGGAAATTGCCGACCAGTGCCCGCAGAGCGATTTGCGCAAGTAGCCGGCGCCCGGCGCACCGGCGCTACCACCGCGCGGCGTTCAGCCGACCTCGACGAACACCTCGCCATTGACGACGCTCGTCGCGAACGTCTTCAATGGCTTTTCACCGCGTACCACATTCAACATCTGCACGCCCGGCGGAAAGTTTGCCCAACAGGCAACAGCACCGGTGCGCACGTCGAACTGCGCACGATGAAACGGGCACTGGATTTTGCAGCCGTCGATCAGCTTACCTTTCTTCAGTGACATGAACAGGTGCGTGCAACGGTTTTGCGTCGCGTAGAAACCGTCATCCAGATGGAAGACCAATACAGTCTCGCCGTTGACAGCGAACTCCTTGTGCGAACCGACCGGCAGGTCAGATGCCTTGCAGACAGCGACAGCCATGTTGCTTCTCCTTGTTGAGCCTTGCGGCGGCAGGCTTGAGCATAACCTGCGGTTCCGCCGACCGTAAATGCGACGACCGGCGGAAATACCGCCGCGACATCACTTCTGAATCATGCCCACCAACCGTTGCAGAATCGTTGCCTCGCAATCGCGCATCAGGCGATCGATCAGCTCCTGGCAACTGGGTACGTCGTCGATCAGACCCTGTACCTGGCCGGCAGTCCAGACGCCGTATTCGAGATCGCCGGTTTTCAACAATTCCTTGCCTTTGACGCCCGTCACCAGATCCTTGATGTCATCGAAGTTTGTCTCTCCCGGTCGGGCTTCGATTTCCAGCACTTTTTTTGCCACGGAATTCTTGTGGACACGTGCAGTATTTTTCAGGGTGCGGTAAATCAACGCGGTATCCAGTTCGCTGGAATTCACCAGCGCCTGCTTGATGTTGTCGTGCACCGGCGCTTCTTTCGTGGCAAGAAAACGCGTGCCCATGTTGATGCCTTCCGCGCCCAGCGCGAGGCAGGCCGCCATTTGCGTGCCGGTGCCGATCCCGCCGGAAGCGAGCATCGGGATTTTCAGTTTCGCGGCGGCAGCCGGCAGCAAGACCAGATTCGGCACATCGTCTTCGCCGGGGTGGCCGGCGCACTCAAAGCCGTCGACACTCACCGCCGCGACACCGAGTTTCTCCGCCTTGAGCGCATGGCGAACGCTGGTGCACTTGTGAATCACCAGCACGCCGTATTCGCGGAACATCGGCATGTACGGTTCCGGATTGCGCCCGGCCGTTTCCGCCACTTTCACGCCCGCCTCGCAGATTACGCGCACGTATTCCTCGTAGGGCACCGGTTTGATCGTCGGCAGAATGGTGAGGTTCACCCCGAACGGTTTGCCGGTCAGCGTCCGGCAACGCGCGATCTCCTTGCGCAGATCGTCCGGCGTCGGCTGGCTGAGTGCGGTAAGAATGCCAAGACCGCCAGCATTGGACACGGCAGCGGCGAGTTCGGCAAAGCCGACGTTCATCATGCCGCCCTGAACGATCGGGTGCTTGATGCCGAGCATCTCGGTGATACGGGTCTTGATCATGGTGCTTCCCATTCAATGGCGTGTCGGCCCAAGGCAGGAGCCGCGGCTGTCTATCCGCAAAAAGCGAGGCGCGATCACACCATGGCTGAGTACTTCGGGCAATGACACGAGCGCTCAACGCCAGAGCCGGAAACATCAATCGTCACCGGCTGCCGGCCGCAACCGCGTCAATACCCACTGCCGGAGCGTGCGCAGGCTCGATGCCGGCAGCAAAAACCCGGCAACACCCACCACCACCAGCAAAGCGCCAAGCAACATGGCGACTGTCAACCGCTCGTCGTTCACCAGCGCCCCGAGGCCCAGGGCGAACACCGGCACGATCACGGTGATCAGCGCCGCACTTGCGGCCGGCATCCGCTTGAGAACCTGGTAATAACAGACAAAACCGAGCACCGAGCCAAACAGCGCCAGGTACGCTATGGCGGCCAGCGACAACATGAAATCCGCACTTTGCGCATCGGGCAGCGGCGCACCGCGCAACAACCACGCGCCGGCATAGAACGGCAACGACACCCACAGCGCCCCGACGGTCTGCACCAGGGCATCGACACCGCTGCCGAGCTTGCGAACCAGCACGGCACTGACACTGAACAGCAACACGGCGACGAGCAGCATGACGATGCCGACGACATCAACCTGTGTAGCGCCCCGCTCGCTCTCACTGGTGATAAAAACCAGCCCGGCCAACGCGATCAGCGCCGCGCCAAAGCGCGCCATGCCCGGTAGCGGATCGACAGCAAGCGCACGCGCGCACAGGGCGGAGATGATCGGACTGAGTCCGAACAGGACCGAAATAAGTCCGCTGGGAACATGCGGGGCTGCCAGGTACGAAAGGTACATGGCGCCAAATACGCCGGGCAGCATCACCACATAGGTCAGCAGCGCCGCCCGATCACGCCGCAGCACACCGCCGGTCGCCCATATCAGCAGGCTGGCCACCAGGGCGCCGGCGGCCATGCGCAGACCACCGGCGAGCTCCGCCGGGAAAGCACGGGTGCTGAGGTAGAGAAACAACGGTGTGGTCGACCAGACGACAACCACGATCAGATACGACAGGGCGATCGGAAAAACAACGGCACGCATGCCACCTCTCCTGCTTGGAACACGCGGCCTGCGCGTATTCCTGGTGAAGAAGCCACTGTGATCACTGCCGGCGGGGACCCAAAACGACAAGGGCCGCAGGACAGTGTCGCTGCGGCCCCCGGAAGCGTGATGTGGAATCAGTCACGCAAACGGCACCGCGAGCGACACGGAATTCGTGCCACCCACAGCGCCTTGCGGTTGTCTTGCCTGATTGCTTCACACATCATGGGCCAATCATTCCTTAACCGATGTGGCGCCGTCAATGCAGGCTTATCTCGTCGGCGGTGCCGTGCGCGATGCGCTACTGGGCCTGCCGGTCAAGGAACGCGACTGGGTGGTGGTCGGCGCAACGCCCGACGCTATGGTGGCGCTTGGCTACACGCCCGTCGGCAAGGACTTCCCCGTTTTCCTCCACCCACAGACGAAAGACGAATACGCGCTGGCCCGCACCGAGCGCAAGAACGGTCGCGGTTACCACGGCTTCATCGTGCATGCCGATCCCTCGGTAACGCTCGAAGAAGACCTGCTGCGCCGCGATCTCACCATCAACGCCATTGCCCGACACGAAAACGGCACCCTCATCGACCCTTACGGCGGCCGCGCCGATCTGGATGCACGACTGCTGCGGCACGTCTCGCCAGCCTTTCGCGAAGATCCGCTGCGGGTGCTGCGCGTCGCGCGCTTCGCTGCCCGGTTTGCCTCGCAGGGTTTTAGCGTCGCCGCCGAAACCATGACGCTGCTGCGTGAAATGAGTCGCTCCGGTGAACTGAACGATCTCACCGCCGAGCGCGTCTGGCAGGAAACGCACCGCGCGCTGGCCGGCCCGTCGCCGCGCGTGTATTTCGAAACGCTACGCGCCTGCGGGGCGCTTGCCGTGCTGTTTCCGGAAGCTGAAAAACTTTGGGGCGTACCGCAGCGCGCCGACTACCACCCGGAAATCGATACCGGCGTGCATGTCATGATGGTACTCGATGCTGCCGAAAAACTTTCCGCTGCCGCGCATGTGCGCTTTGCCGCGCTCACCCATGATCTGGGCAAGGGCGAAACGCCAGCCGAGGTGTTGCCACGCCATATCGGCCACGAGCACCGCAGCGTGAAACTGGTGCGCCAATTATGCGACCGCCTGCGCATTCCGAACGATTTCCGCGATCTCGCGGTGCATGTCGCGCATTTTCACGGCCTGGCACACCGCGTTTACGAACTGCGGCCAGCCACGCTTCTCGAATTGCTGGAAAAAATCGACGCCTTCCGGCGACCGGATCGTTTCGCGGAATTCGTAACTGCCTGCCAGGCCGACTATCTGGGCCGGCTCGGTTTTGAAGATCGCCCATACCCGCAGGGCGATTACCTGCACCGGGCGCTGACTCTGACCCACCACATTGATGTTGGCCCGCTGCGCGAACGCGGCCTTGCCGGTGTCGCGCTCGGCAATGCCATCCGGCAGGAACGCACGCAGCGGCTCGCCGATCTCAAGGCGCAAACCGACAAAGAGCTGCCAGTATGAATAGAGCAGCACTGGTCACCGGAGGCGCGAAGCGGATCGGTGCAGCCATCTGCCGGGCACTGCACGCGGAAGGTTATCGTGTACTCGTTCACTGCCACGCCTCGCGTGCCGAGGGCGAACTGTTGGTCGCAACATTCAATGCACTGCGCCGCGATTCCGCCGTGCTGCTGCTCGGCGATCTTGCCGACGCAGGCGCGCTCGACAATATCCTCGCCGAAACCCGTGAGCTGGCGCCCGATCTGTCGCTGCTGGTCAACAATGCGTCGGCGTTTTTCCCGACGCCGCTCAATACTGCCACGCCAGAACAGTGGAATACTCTGGTCAACAGCAACCTGCGAGCACCGTTTTTCCTCGCCCAAGGTCTGCACAAATTACTCGCAGCGAATTTCGGCAGCATTATCAATCTCACCGACATCTATGCCGAGCGTCCGCTCAAGGATCACCCGCTCTATGCAATGACCAAAGCCGGCCTGGTCTCGCTGACCCGCTCGCTGGCGCACGATCTCGCCCCCGGCGTGCGCGTCAACGCGATCGCGCCTGGCGCAATCATCTGGCCGGAGCACGCCAACGATGCCTATCGGCAGCGATTGCTGGCAAAAATTCCGCTGCAACGCGTTGGCGACGCAGCCGACATCGCTCGCACCGTGATCTTTCTTGCCACCCAGGCCGACTACATAACCGGCCAGATCATCGCCGTCGATGGCGGCCGCTCGCTGAACATGTGAAGCTGGCCATGAAAAGCACACTCATCGTCCTGCTGCTTGCCGCGCCGATCGTCGCCGACGCGGAAATATACAAGTGGACCGACGCTCAGGGCCGGGTCCACTTCAGCGACAAACCGGTCGACAAGAACGGAAAAACGGAAATTGTCGAGGTCAAGGATTACAAACCTGGCACTGACGAAAATGTCCGCAGGATCTACGAGCGCAACGACCGGTTACGCCACGCCACAATGGAAAAGACACCGAAAAAGCCGCAAACCCCTGCGCCAACCGCCAACAAAAAACAGGCCGATTGCAAGGCAGAAACTGCGCGCCTCGCCAGGATTTCCCGTCGTGTCGAATTCCGCGATGAACAGGGCAATGTGATTCCAACAACGGAAAAAGAACGCGCGAGTAAAGAGCAGGAACTCCGCCTCTGGATAAGCGAAAACTGCACATGAGATTACGGAAAACCGTCTTTGCGGTTTTCGTCTGCCTGCTGGCTCATGAAGCACCAGCAACTGGTCACGTTGCGACAATACTTCTCGCTTGACGCGCAGGGCTGGCGATATCTCGCGCACGTCAATCAGTGCCCGATTCCGTACACTACAGCTCGCGCTCATGCCAGGCAAACGACCGTGCCTTTAGCGCCTGCAAATTGAAATCCCTTGCCGCAAGCATTTCGCGCCAACTCACGCCGAATGCCGGATGACATTCATCGGGTGCCACATCGGCCAGCGGCCGCAGCACAAACGCATGCTTCACGATTTCCGCACGCGGCAGCGCCACGCCATCGACAACGCCCTGCACATCACCGAACGTGAGGATGTCGATGTCGAGCGTGCGGTCGTTGTACTGGCGCCCCTGCGCCCGCACCCGCCCGTTGGCATCTTCCAGCGCCCGCAACCACGCCGACAACGCACCAACCGACATGTCGGTATCAATCCCCACCACCAGATTGAGGAAGGGGCTGCCGACAAATCCTACCGATGCACTGTCATACACCGGCGAGATCACCAGCTCGCCAAAACGCCCGGCGAGCGCATCCAGCGCGGCACGGATATGCTGCTCGCGTTCGACGTTGCTACCCAGACTGAGCCATGCGCGCACGTATCCGGCGCGCATCATGGTGGCGAACCGCGTTCAATCACCAAGCCGACATCTTTCGCGCCGCGCAATGCCCCGGGTTTGGACAGCCGCAAGCGCAACCACGGCACCCGGAACTCGGCGAGTACCAGTTGGGCTATCTCCTCCGCGAGGCGCTCCACCAGCTTCGCTTCGCTTTGCTGCACGTAAGCGATGATGCGCTTGCCCACCGCCTTGTAATCGAGCGTGTCCCTGATGTCATCGCTGGCGGCCGCCTTGCGGATATCGAACCCCATTTCAAGATCAATGCTGATGGTCTGCCGGATGCGCCGCTCCCAGGCAAAAATCCCGATCAGGGTATCGACCCGCAGATCGTTGATGTAAACGATATCCATGGTGCTGTACCTGCCTGGCATCATGCCCTGTGGTGATTCGGCCGCCGGGCGGCGGGGACAGCGGCGAGGCCGCAGACTAGAATCGGCGGCCGCAAACAGCCTGGGGAAAAGGCGTGGAATTCTCACAACTCTTCGGCGCCGTAGCAACGCCCGCAGCAACGCCCGCAGTAATCGCCACAGTTATCGGCTTCTGCGTACTGGGCTACCTGCTCGGCTCAATCTCCACCGCCATCCTCGTTTGCCGCGCCCTCGGCTACCCCGATCCGCGTGACGAAGGCTCCGGCAATCCCGGCGCCACCAACGTGTTGCGCGTGGCCGGCAAACCGGCGGCCGCCGTCACACTGCTCGGCGACGTGCTCAAGGGCGTGCTGCCGGTGCTGCTCGCCCGTCTCGTCGGCGTCGACGCGGTGGCCCTCGCCTGGATCGGCTTCTTTGCCTTCCTCGGCCATCTCTACCCGATGTTCTTCCGCTTCGAGGGCGGCAAGGGCGTCGCCACGGCGCTCGGCGTCATCAATACGCTCGCCTGGCCGGCCGGCCTCGCGGTGATGATTTCCTGGCTGCTGGTATTCCTGCTGTTCCGGATTTCGTCCCTGGCGGCGATCGTCAGCTGGGCGCTGGCGCCCCTCTGGTTGTGGGTTTTCGCACCGCAATTTCTCGGTGCGATGATACCGCTGTCGATGCTGCTGATCTGGCGCCACCGGCAGAACATCAGGGAACTGCTGGCCGGCCGGGAACACAGTTTCCGCAAGCAGGACTGAACAAAATCAGCCGGGTGCCGGCGCCTGCAAATCCGTCATCGGCCAGCGCGCTCGTACCCTGATTTCCAACCCTGCCCGCTCACCGGCGCGCAGCCGCTGCGCGCCGGCAAACGCCACCATTGCGCCGTTGTCGCTGCAAAATTCGAAGCGCGGGTAATGTACGCGGGCATCGAGTCGCGCGGTCATTTCCTGCAGGGCAACACGCAAACACAGATTCGCGCTCACCCCGCCCGCCACCACCAGATCGCGCCGCCCAGTCGCCGCCAGTGCCGCCCGGCACTTGATGGCCAGCGTGTCGACCACCGCCTGCTGGAACGAGGCCGCGAGGTTGGCGCGCGCGGTAGCGGCGATTTCACCTTGCGCATCACGCGCCGCCTTGATCGCCAGCATCACCGCCGTTTTCAGTCCGCTGAAACTGAAATCGAAGCCAGGGCGGTCGGTCATCGGCCGGGGGAA
Organism: Pseudomonadota bacterium; assembly: GCA_049324495.1. GTDB lineage: Bacteria > Pseudomonadota > Gammaproteobacteria > Pseudomonadales > JADFDG01 > JADFDG01. Next base: position 70,325 of record JBMOOP010000027.1, on the reverse strand, counting down.
GGCGTAGGCGGACGCATCGCCGCCCTCGGCAAGTTTTGCCAGCACCGGACCGCCGGGATAAGGCAGACCCAACAGCTTGGCAGTCTTGTCGAAGGCCTCCCCGGCAGCGTCGTCGATGGACTCACCCAGCAGCCGGTAGCACCCCACCCCTGCCACGTCGACGATCTGGGTGTGCCCGCCGCTGACCAGCAAGGCGAGGAAGGGGAAGGCTGGCGGGTTGGCCTCCAGCAGCGGCGCCAGCAGATGCGCCTCCATGTGATGGACCTCGATAGCCGGAACCTCCCAGGCCATGGCCAGCGCCCGGGCCGTGCAGGCGCCCACCAGCAGAGCCCCGGCAAGGCCCGGGCCGGCGGTATAGGCGATCGCGTCAACCGGCTTGTTTCCAGCATGCCCAGCGATAGCGAGCACTTCCGTCACCAGCGGTAGCAGGCGGCGGACATGGTCGCGGGAGGCCAGCTCCGGCACCACGCCGCCGTACTCGGCATGCAGGGGAATCTGGCTGTACAAACGATGTGCCAGCAGGCTGCCGTCACCGCCCGCGGCGGCCTCATAAACAGCCACACCGGTTTCATCGCAGGAGGTTTCGATACCGAGAACGCGCATGATGGGGATCCGGGCCGTGCCGGCTTGGGCGGCAGTCAAGGAGTGGCATTGTACCCGGCAGATAGCCGCCCGGCGGCTGGCAATCCGCAAGACAGGCGGCTAGAATGCGCGGCCTTCCCGCCGTCCGACAGCCGCAAACCGGCCGGCAGGGATCAGGAAAAGAAACCGGTTTCCAACGTCTTTCATCTGGTAGGTGTATCTGCATGCCGCAAGTCAAACTCCGTGAAGGCGAGCCGTTCGACGTCGCCCTGCGTCGCTTCAAGCGTTCCTGCGAAAAAGCCGGCCTGCTGGCTGAAGTCCGTCGTCGCGAGGCTTACGAGAAGCCCACGATGGAGCGCAAGCGCAAGAAGGCTGCCGCTGTAAAGCGTCACCAGAAGAAGGTGTCGCGCGAGTCGGTTATCCGCCAGCGCATGTACTGATTTCCACCTCCGGCTGCTCGCCATTTTTGGCAAGCGTCGTCAGCGACAAGCCGGAGCTGACATGTCGCAACTGCTGTGTCTGAATTGAAATCCCGCCTCACCGAGGCGATGAAAGCGGCGATGCGTGCCTATCAAAAGGAGCGCCTCGCCGCTGTGCGTTTGGCCCTCGCCGCGATCAAGCAGGTTGAAGTCGATGAGCGCAAGGAGCTCACCGACAGCGATGTGCTTGCCGTGCTCGACAAAATGGTCAAGCAACGGCGCGAATCCATCGCCCAGTACGAGCAGGCCAACCGCGCCGATCTTGTCGCCCAGGAGCAAGCCGAGATCACCGTGCTGCAAGAGTTCCTGCCGGCACAGCTCAGCGCCACCGAAATCGATGCGCTGATCGCGCAAGCCATCAGCGCCAGCGGCGCCACGGGCATGCGCGACATGGGCAAGACGATGAACTTACTGCGTCCGCAACTCGCCGGCCGTGCCGACATGGGCGCAGTCAGCAATCAGCTGAAAGCGAAGCTTGGCGGCTGACTGGCCCCGGAAGGCCGCGCACAGGGCGGCCTTTTTGTTTAACCTCGCGCTATGGCCCGCGTCCCGCAAACCTTCATCGACGACCTCCTCGCCCGCACCGATATCGTCGGCGTGATCGAGTCGCGCGTGCCGCTGAAGCGAGCCGGGCGCAACTATTCGGCCTGCTGTCCGTTCCACAAGGAAAAAACGCCGTCGTTTACGGTAAGCCCCGACAAACAGTTCTTCTACTGTTTCGGCTGCGGCGCCACCGGCAACGCCATCGGTTTTCTGATGGATTACGAACGCCGCAGCTTCCCTGAAGCCGTCGAGGAACTGGCTGGTCGCACCGGCCTTACCGTACCGCACGAGGGCAGCGAGGACGATGCGCAGTCCTCGCGCAATCGCGCGCTGTACGAGGTGCTCGCCAACGCCGATCGCAACTGCCAGGAGCAATTGCGCCAGCATACGCTGCGCAACCGTGCCGTCGATTACTTGCGCAGCCGCGGCCTTACCGGCGAGATCGCGCGCCGTTTCGGCCTCGGCTATGCACCGCCCGGCTGGGATCATCTGCTGACCGCGCTCGGTGGCGACGAAACCAAAAACCGTTTGCTGATCGACGCCGGCCTGATCGTTGCGCAGGACGGCAAAACCTACGACCGTTTTCGCGATCGCATCATGTTTCCCATCCGCGACCTGCGCGGCCGGGTGATCGGGTTCGGTGGTCGGGTGATCGGCGATGGCAAACCGAAATACCTGAACTCGCCGGAAACACCCGTATTCCACAAGGGCCGCGAACTTTACGGCCTGTACGAAGCGAAACAGGCAAACCGCACCCTGGAAAAACTGCTCGTCGTCGAAGGCTATATGGATGTGATCGCGCTGGCGCAGCAGGGCATCACCTGCGCCGTCGCCACGCTCGGTACCGCCTGCACCGGCGATCACGTCGATCTGCTGTTCCGCCAGACGAGCGAGGTGGTTTTTTGTTTCGATGGCGATGCCGCCGGCCGCAAGGCCGCGTGGCGCGCACTCGAAGCAACGCTGCCGAAAATGCAGGATGGCCGCGTCGCCCGCGTCCTGTTTCTGCCGGCAGAGCACGATCCGGACAGTCTGGTGCGCGCCGAAGGCGTCGCCGCCTTCAACGATCTGCTCGCGCAGGCACACAGCGTCGATGACGTACTGTTTCGCGAACTCGCGTCGCGCGTCGATCTTTCCCGCACCGACGGCCGCGCGCGTCTGGCCGCCCTCGCCAAACCCTATCTCGCCCAGGTGCCGGGCGAGGTGCTGCGGGCACTGATGACGCAAAAACTCGCCGACATTGCTCAACTCGATCCGCGCCTGCTTGCCGCCATACCGACCGGCCGGGCGGAGGCGCTCGGCTTCGATGGTGACGATGGTTCACCGCCAGCGCACGACATCCCGCCGCCCGCAGACAACCCTGCAGAAAGAACCGCCGGGCAGCAACGCGGGTGGCAGGCGCGTGGGGCACGCGCCCGCCCCGGCCGCGCCGCATCACTCAGCGTGGCCGGCCATATCGTCCGCAAGCTGCTCGCCGCGCCGGAGTTGGCCGGCGAGATCACCCTGCTGCCGGAGCTGCGCGCGCTGGAACAGCCCCACGTCGCCCTGCTCTGCGAGGTTGTCGATATTCTTCGTGACACGGATCCTCCATCCGTGGCGGCCCTGTTCGGCCGCTTGCAGGGCAGCGAGCACTTCGACAGCTTTGCCAGCCTCGCGGGGCGTGAATTCCTGATTCACCCGAAAGACAACCCCGAAGGTCTGGAAACCCTGCGCCAGGAGATCTCAGATGGCCTCCGGCAGCTGGAATTCGCATGGTGTGACGACGAACTGGCCCGGGAGCTGCGTCGGCCAGACGGCCCCGATCACGGCCGTTACCGGGAACTGCAGCAACAACACTCCGCCCTCAAGGCCGCCATAGAGCGCCACCCGTCGCGCTGACACCGCCGCATCCCCAAGCGGCCTGCCGCAAGCAACTCAACCCTGAAGTCTGCTGTCCAAATCCCGTGCCGACCCGGTCTTTTGGCTGGCTGCGCCGGGCGCGCGCCGGTATAATCCCCGGCCCCTCCGGTGGCTTGATCCGAGGCGCATGTCGCCCCGGTTCGCCCGCTGTTGCCACAACTTCTCTCAGAACGGTGCCCGATGGCCAACGAAAAAGAGAACCAGCAGTCGATGCTGAAGGCACTTATCGCCCGCGGCAAGGAACAAGGATTCCTGACCTTTGCCGACATCAACGATCACCTGCCGGAGAACATCACCGACACCGAGCAGGTTGAAGATATCATTGCGCTGATCAACGACATGGGCATCACCGTCGTCGAGCGCGCACCGGAAGCCGACGAACTGCGCATCGACGAGAACGTCGCTGAGGCTGCCGATGATGTTGCGGCCGAAGAAGCTGTCGCCGTTCTCGCCGCTGTGGAATCCGAACCAGGCCGCACCACCGATCCGGTGCGCATGTACATGCGCGAAATGGGCACCGTCGAGCTGCTCACCCGCGAAGGCGAGATCGTGATCGCCAAGCGCATCGAGGAAGGCATCCGCGAAGTCATGGGCGCGCTGGCCTGGTGGCCGGGCAGTATCGAGCAAGTACTCACCGAATATGCAGCGGTAGAAGCCGGTACCCGCCGCATCACCGACATCATCGCCGGTTACCTCGACCCGAACGACGATGGCGCCGCGATCACCGCGCTCGCCGAGGAAGAAGAGTTCACGCCGGTTGCGAAAGCCGCCAAGAGCAGGGACGTGAAAGCCGAGAAGGCTGAAAAAGCCGAAAAAGAAAAAGCTGAGAAAGCGCAGAAAGTCGAGAAGGAAAAAGCAGCCAAAAGCGCGAAAGCGGCCAAAGTAGCCGGCGCCGAGGAGGAAGCCGAGGAAGAGCCGGAGATCGTAGCCCCCGTCAGCGGCGCCACCGACGACGACGACGAACAGCCGCCGGCGATCGACCCGGAAGTGGCACGCCAGCGCTTTACGGCACTGCGCGAAACGCACAAGAAAATGCTCGCCGCGCAAAAGCGTTACGGGCGCGACAGCAAGGCCTTCAGCAAGTTGATGGAGCAGGTAGTTGCCGAATTCGCCATCTTCAAGCTGGTGCCGCGCGTATTCGACAGCCTCACCAGCCATGTCCGCGGTGCCCTTGACGAGATTCGCCGCAACGAGCGCGAAATCATGGCCATCTGCGTCAAGCGCGCACGCATGGATCGTCAGGAATTCATCAAGGCATTTCCCGGCAACGAGACCAACCTCAACTGGCTCGCCGAACAGCTCAAGGCGAAAAAGAAATTCGCCAAACAGCTTGAGCCGCACGCTGAAGACATTCAGCGCGTTCAGAGCCGCCTTGCACAGATCGAAGAGCGCGTCTTGAGCTCGATCACCGAGATCAAGGAAATCAACCGCCGCATTTCGCTGGGCGAAGCCAAGGCCCGTCGCGCGAAGAAGGAGATGGTCGAGGCTAACCTGCGCCTCGTTATTTCCATTGCCAAAAAATACACCAATCGCGGCCTGCAGTTTCTCGATTTGATCCAGGAAGGCAACATTGGCCTGATGAAGGCAGTAGATAAATTCGAGTATCGCCGCGGCTACAAGTTCTCCACCTATGCGACCTGGTGGATTCGCCAGGCCATCACGCGCTCGATCGCCGACCAGGCGCGCACCATCCGCATCCCGGTGCACATGATCGAGACAATCAACAAGATCAACCGCGTGCAGCGTCAAATGCTGCAAGAAATGGGCCGCGAGCCGACACCGGAAGAACTCGGCAAGCGTCTCGATATGCCGGAAGACAAAGTACGCAAGGTGCTCAAGATCGCCAAAGAACCCATCTCGATGGAGACGCCGATCGGCGACGATGAAGATTCGCACCTGGGCGATTTCATCGAGGACAACACCATGGTGTCGCCGATCGAATCCGCCACCGCCATCGGTTTGCAGGAAGCGACCCGCGAGGTGCTCGCGAATCTGACCGCACGCGAGGCGAAGGTGCTGCGTATGCGTTTCGGCATCGATATGAATACCGATCATACGCTGGAAGAAGTCGGCAAACAGTTCGACGTCACGCGTGAACGTATCCGCCAGATTGAGGCGAAAGCGCTGCGCAAGCTGCGTCATCCGACGCGCTCCGAGCAGTTGCGCTCGTTCCTCGATTCGGATCAATGATCGCCGCGAAACAAACAAGGGCGCCGCAAAGGCGCCCTTCTCCGGTTGCCGGGCCTGTAGCTCAGTTGGTTAGAGCAGGGGACTCATAATCCCTTGGTCCTCGGTTCAAGTCCGAGCGGGCCCACCAATAAAAACCCCTGCCGCACGTTTACACGGCAAGCTCAACCCGCACGGTGCGGCCGAGGCGGGCCTCAAGGGTGATCAGCATTTCGAGGCTGAATTTCTCCCACTTGCCCCGGACGAGATCGGAAACCCGGCACTGGCCACCAGCAACCGCATCCGTGGCCTGCTGGCCGAGTTCGGGATCGCCACACCGAAGGCGGATGTCGCCTTGCGCCGGGCACTGGCCGATCTGGACGCCTGCACCTTGCCTGTCCCGCTGGTGCGGCTGATCCGCCTGCAGCAACAGCACTGGGCTGCCATCGAGGAAGGTCTCGCTGCCTGCGATGCCTGCATCAAGACGCAGGCCGAGCAGGACGAACGCTGCAAGCGGATCCGCGCCATGATCGGCGTCGGCCCCATTACGTCCGATGCGATCGTCGCCACCGCAGGCAACGCCACCGATTTCAAACATGGCCGCCGGTACGCCGCCTGGATAGGGCTCACGCCACGCCAGTTCGGCTCCGGCGGCAAGGTCGTGCCAGGTCGCATCAGTTATCGCGAGCCGCGTGCCGACGCACTTTGCGCGCCGGTAGCTGAGGAGTTTTGTGACACTGAAGCATTTTCACTTGTGTGCCAGGGGCTTTTCCGTAAACAGGTAGTCCTTCATTTCTTTGGAAAACGCTGGATCCTTTCGCCGAATCCATTCCAGCACCATTGCAGCGTGCTCTTTTTCTTCGTCTCGATTATGCATGAGTATGGCTTTCAGCTCCGGATCCTTGCAGGCGTCAACGCGCTGGTTGTACCAATCAACTGCTTCCAACTCCTCCATGAGTGAAACAATTGCCCGATGCATATCCCTTGTCTCGTCGGAAAGCTCTGAAACGGGTTCGTGATAGCCAACACTCGACATCTGATTTTCTCCGCTTGTGGGTGAATGTTTCCCAGTGACTCTGAATGACCCATAAATCGCCGCGTGCCGGCGCAATCCTGGCGCCACGCAATCGCAGCGCATTGGAAATGAGCGATGCCGAACTTAGGCTCATCGCCAGTGCCGCAATCCGTGGTGACAGCAGCCAACCGGTGAGCGGGTACAGCACACCGGCAGCAACGGGAACGCCCGGCGCATTATAGATCAGCGCGAACTGCAGATTCTGCTTCATGTTGGCAACGGTTGGCCACGACCCGGAATTCCTGCTCATGTTCGCGGATGAAGGCGTACTTCACTTGCTCGTGCGAGCAAAGTACGCCGCCGCCTTTTTTATGATCGCGAGCTCCTCGGTTTGCTCGGCCAGCTGCCGCTTCAGGCGGGCGATCTCGGCGGCCTGCGCCTGCTCGACCTTCGCGCCCTGGCTGGCCTGCCTGGCCTTGCCCTGCCAGGTGTAGAGCAGGCCGGGTGCGACGCCCAACTGCTCGGCGGCGTCTGCGACGCCGACCCGGACTGCCAGCAGCAGGGCTTCCTGGCGGAACTCAGGCGTATACCGGCCTCGACCGCCGGCGCTCTTGGGGGACTTCTTCTGGGGCTTCTTGCTCATCGGACACCTCGAGGGTTGGGGTTATTCTTTCGATAACCCGGTGTCCGTCAAATGGCGGGAAGATCACCTCGTTAAATAATTCACGCGGCCAACAACCGCACCCATCGCACTCGAAAGACCTCTGAAAATTTAGATTCATCTTTGCTGGAATCGCCACCGATTGGCGATATCCGCAAGTTGCGCTTGAGTCATGACTGGCGCCCCATACCCGCCACCGTGACGCTGGCAGCTCTCTCAGAACAGCGCCGCGTCCAGCGCCATCAACGACGGCGAACCCGCGCGAATCTGCACCACCAGGGCATCTGCCTTCGGCAGCAGGCGCTGAAAATAGAAGCGCCCCGTCGCCAGCTTCGCCGCATACCAATCATCGCCGGCAGCTTTCGGTGCGGCAATCGCCATCATCCGCACCCACAGCCAGGCGTAGGTCACGAGCCCGAATAACTCAAGATAATCAACGCTCGCCGCACCGATTGCGTTCGCATCGCTCTTCGCCTGCGCAATAAGCCAGGCTGTGGTCGCCTCGAGCAAGGCGAGCGCCTTGCGTGCCACAGCCAGTTCGGATTCAACTCCGGAAACACCGCTGACCGCGTCCAGTGTGCTGCGGATATGTGCGAAATAAATCGCCACGAACTCACCGCCATTGCGGGCGACCTTGCGGCCGGCGAGATCGAGCGCCTGAATGCCGTTGGTGCCTTCGTAGATCTGCGCAATGCGCGCGTCGCGCACCAGCTGTTCCATGCCCCACTCGCGAATGTAGCCATGGCCGCCGAACACCTGCTGGCCCAGCACACAACTCTCAAAACCCTTATCCGAGAAAAACGCTTTTGCAACGGGTGTCAGCAATTGCACCAGCGCATCGGCGCGCGCACGCGTTGCGGCGTCTTCGTGAAATTTCGCCACATCGAGCTGTTCGCCGACAAAGCAGGCGAAGGCGCGGCCGGCTTCGGAATAGGCCCGCGCCGTCAGCAGCATGCGCCGCACATCGGGGTGAACGATGATCGGGTCGGCGATTTTATCCCTGGCGATCGCACCGGTCGCGGCGCGGCCCTGAAGGCGGTCTTTCGCGTAAGCCGCGGCCGATTGATAGGCCACCTCACCAAGACCGAGGCCCTGGATACCGATCGACAACCGCTCGTAGTTCATCATCGTGAACATGTAGGCAAGCCCGTTGCCCGGCTCGCCGACCAGCCAGCCCTGCGCCGCATCGAAATTAAGTACCGCCGTGGCCGAGCCCTTGATGCCCATTTTGTGCTCGATGGCGCCGCAGTCGACTGCATTGCGCGCACCGAGCGAGCCGTCGGCGTTGACCAGAAACTTCGGCACGATGAACAGCGAGATGCCTTTTGGGCCCGGCGGCGCATCCGGCAACTTCGCCAGCACCAGATGAATGATGTTCTCGACCAGATCGTGCTCGCCGCCGGTAATGAATATCTTGGTGCCACTGAGCGCGCAGGAACCGTCGCCATTGGGTACCGCCTTCGTGCGGATGATGCCCAGATCGGTACCGGAATGCGGCTCGGTCAGGCACATCGTGCCGCACCAGCGACCCGCGTAAATCGGTGGCAGGTACATCTGCTTCTGGGCGTCGGTGGCATGCGACGCGATGCACAGCGTGCAGCCATTGGAGAGCATGGGGTACAGCGCGAAGGCACTGTTTGCCCCATAGAGCATCTCGTCGAACATCACGGTCAGCATCTTCGGCATGCCCTGGCCACCGTACTCGGGTACGCCGGAGAGCGCCGGCCAGCCGCCACCGGCAAACTGGCGGAAAGCCTCGCGAAATCCCTGCGGCGTACTGACCACACCCCTGCCTTTTTCATCACGATCCAACCGGCAACCTTCCTCGTCAGCACGCCTGTTGAGCCTGAAGATCACCTGCTCGGCGAATTTTGCCGCCTCGGCCAGGATCGCGTCGGCGAGGTCGGTGGTGACGCCCTGCGTCGCCGGCATGGAGGCCCAGCGGGCCTCGGCGGCAAACAACTCATGCAGGACAAACTGCATGTCACGCAGCGGGGCTTGGTAAACAGCCATGGACTTTCTCCACTTGAAAATTCGCAAAGGCGGAGCCGGGCTCCTTTTTGAGCGCGCCGATGGTAACTCAGCGCGCCCGTTGCGCGGTGCGCGGGCGCGCCTCTGCTATGCTCAGGCCCGGCTTGCCTCGCCCGGAACCACGAACCATGCTCGACAAGAAACTGCTCGACCTGCTGGCCTGCCCCCTGACCCACACCCCACTGGTGTACGACGAAACCCGGCAAGAATTGCTGTGTCGGGCGAGCGGCCTGGCTTATCCGGTACGCGACGGCGTCGCCGTGATGCTGGAGGATCAGGCGCGCCCCCTGACGGCCGAGGAAATCGAGCGCCTGCGCGTTCGGCCCGTCTGAGGCAACACCTGTAAAACCGGTCCCTGCCCCTCCCTCCCCGACGGCCACTTTCCGGGGGTCGCGCATACCGTTTATCCGCCGCTGTTTACAAATCCCGCATAACCCTATATATAACCGCCGCTTCGCGGACCGGCCTTATCTGATGATTGCCGGCCCACCCCGACAGAACCGCCCACCGAGGTGTTGCAGACGTGGCCCAGTTCGAAGAAGAGGAAGTACCGGCGGCCGAAGGCCCCGAGGAAGCCGTACCCGATACGCGTTTTACGGCGACGACCAACAAGGATGCGGTCGCACGGCGGCGCCGCATTGAGGAAGTGGTCGAGAGCAAGCGGGCGCACAAGTACGCTGGCGACTACGATTTCGATTTCGACGATTGAGCGGGCGGCCCGCGATGCCCGCCCTGTTTGTCGATGCCCTGACCGTCATTGATTTCACCTACCTGCACCCGACCCGCTGGCTGGTCGGCGAGAGCTGGATCGTCGACATCGAATTGCACGGCGGCCTCGATGCCCAGGGCATGGTGTTCGACTTCGGGTTGGTAAAAAAAACACTCAAGCACGCGATCGACCATCTGGCTGACCATCGCCTGCTGATACCGCAGGCGATGGCAGGGCTGGAGATCACGGATCTGCCCGACGGCAACCTGCGCATCCGGCGCCAGCATGATGGCGAGCATCTGCTGATCGAATGCCCGCCGGTTGCGGTACTGCGCCTGCCGGTGGCCGAGGTCGACCGCGCCGGCCTCGGCGCCTTTCTCGCCATCACTTTGCGCCAGGCGCTACCGGCAAACGTCGAGCGCATCGTCGTACGCCTGCGCGAGGAAAAAATCAACGGTGCTTACTATCACTACAGCCACGGGCTGAAAAAACATGACGGCGCCTGCCAGCGCATTGCGCACGGCCACCGTTCGCGTATCGAGATCTTCGAAGACCACGTACGTAATCCCATGCTGGAAAAGCGCTGGGGCGAGATATTCCGCGACATCTATATCGGTACCACCGACGACCTCGGCTACACGTCGGCCGCCGACTATCTGCACTTCGGCTATGTCTCGCGCGAAGGCCGCTACTTGCTCGAACTGCACCGGCGTCACGTTTACCTGATTGAAACCGACTCCACGGTCGAGTGCATCGCCGAACACATCGCCGCTGCACTCAAACGCGCGCATCCGGAACGGCACTATCGCGTGAAGGCCTTCGAAGGCGTCGCCAAGGGCGCCATCGCCTGACTACCTATTCCACAACCTGCCTGGCAACCAGCAACTGCGCGTCGATGTGTTCGCCGAACCAGTTCATGCGCCAATCCAGATGCGGCCCGGAAACACGGCCACTGGCACCGGATCGGGCAACCTGCTGACCCTGTTCGACGCGATCACCTTCCTTCACCAACACATCGGACAGGTGCATCAGCGTCGATGAGATGCCGTGACCATGATCGATGATCAACGTGCCGCCGGAATAGAACATGTCCGGATGCGCGAGCGTGACTATGCCGCCGGCCGGCGCCCGTACCGGCGTGCCGACCGGCACACCCATATCGACACCGTAATGTGGTCGCTTCGGCACCCCGTTGTAATAGCGCTGCGAGCCAAACACCCCGGTGATCGGCCCGACAGCCGGCCAGATGAACGGCTGCAGGAAATCAAGACGATCGTCATTGCGCGCACGAGCACGCGCCACCTGCGCATTTTCCGCAGCAATACGTACCAGATCTTCAGGGGTCGGATTCATGATCCGCTCACTGATGCCCTTGACGCGCTGGATACGATACTTGCGCGTCGCCACCTTGACCGTTGTGCTCATCGTCGCGCCGTCCCGCGCGGCAATAACAAGTTGCACATGTTTTGGCGCATCACGATCAAGGCCGAAAACAAAGGTGCCATCGGCAGCGACTGTCAACGTGCGCTGGCCAACGCGGACACTGGCGCCCGGAGTCGTGTGACCGACGACCATGGCGCCCTGTTCAATCCTGCCGTGCAAGATCAGCAGCAACGGCATGGTTACCGGCGCTGCGGCGCTTTCGGGGGCTGCACCCATCACACCGCCCGTTGCAAACGCAGCGACAAAAAAAACAACTGTGCACAAAAAAATGGCGCGAACCCGAGATAACAATAACTTCATACCGTGATTTTCCTTAACCGGTACAGCTCTTTCTCGGATGACCCAGGCAGCGCGTTACTAGCGATATGCTGCAAGATCGGTAACATCCAGCTGCTCCGGTTTTAGAGGCGCAGCGATCGCGTATTGTTCCCACACCCGCCGCTCAAGGAACAGCGCATAGATGTCCGGATCAATGTGGCTGTCATCGCGCATGCGCCGCATGATTGACAACGCCTGTGAAATCTTCATCGGCAGCTTGTAGGGCCGTTCCGACGAGGTCAGCGCCTCGAAGATGTCGGCGATTGCCATCATCCGCGCCGGCAGCGACATCTCGTCGCGCTTCAGACCCTTCGGGAACCCGGTGCCATCCATTTTCTCGTGGTGACCACCGGCGTATTCCGGTACCCGGCGCAACTTGCGCGGGAGCGGCAGGCCTTCGAGCATGTCGATGGTAACTTTCATGTGGTCGTTGATCTTCTGCCGCTCCGCACTCGTCAGGGTGCCTCGCTCAATACACAGATTATGAATTTCCTCCTCGCTCAACATCGGCTGCACATTGCCCGCAGCATCGCGCCAGGTGCGCGCAGCGATCGATCGCACGCGATCCTTGGACTCCCGGGCCATGAATTCGCCGCCCTTGTTGCTGCGCTCGATGAACTGGCAATCATCATTCAGCGCCGCCAGCTGTGCAGCCAGCTCGGTGCGCAGGACACCGGCATCGGCGGGCGCAGCGGCGATGCGCTGGCAATAATCCAGCTCCAGTTCGCCGCGGGCAACGGCAAACCGGGTACGCACGGCGTCAATGCCGTCGCGCAGGCCATGCAGCTTGGTGGATTTGTCGAGCACCGAATCCGGCGTGGCGAGTTTGCCGCAATCGTGCAGCCACGAGGCAACCCGCAACTCGTACCAGCCATCCTCATCGAGATTGAAAGCACGGAAATGACCGTCGTCCGCACAAGCCGCCTGTGCGATCAGCTCGGTCAACAATGGCACCCGCTGGCAGTGCGCAGACGTATGCGGGCTCTTGGCATCAATCGCCTTGGCGATGGTCTTGATGAAGGCGTCGAGCAGGCCCTTGAGTTCCTGCACCAGCATTTGATTGTTGAGCGCGATCGCCGCATAGGATGCGAGCGCATAGATTACCGGCACCACGCGATCGCCAAACGGAATCACCCGGCCACTATCGACATCGCGGGCGTTAATCAACTGCAGCACACCAATCACTTCCTTCGCATGATTGAGCAGCGGAATGGTCAGCATTGATTGCGAGCGGTAGCCATTGCGTTCATCGAACTTGCGGGTACCGGAGAAATCGAATTCGGTGACTTCGTAAACGTCTTCGATATTAATCATCTTCCGTGTGTGCGCAACGTGCGCCGCAACCAGTCGATGATCTTCACGGCCCTGCTCATCGACCAGCGACAACGGTGGCAAGGTGATCGGCTCGCCACTGGAACCACCTTGCTTGAACCCGAGTTTGTCGTTGCGCAGCAGGGCGAAACGCAGTGCCGGCCGGCCAAGGTCGGTCTCGTCCAGCAGATAGAGCGTACCGCCTTCGGCTTTGGCGAGGCGCTGCGCTTCGTCAAGAATGCGCTCAAGCAGGCCCGCCGTGGTGGTCTCGGCGGAAAGCGCCACCAACAACTCGCGCTGCTCCTCGGACAAACGCTGCTGATCTATGGCAACCGCCGCAAAACGGGCAAGAAAACTGGCGGTGTTTTCCGCCTCGCTGGAGAACTGCACGATCTGACCCGCACTGTCGCGGGCGTTGACCAGTTGCAACACGCCGACGGTCTCGTTGGCACCGTTTACCAGCGGCACCGCCAGCAGAGAGACACTGCGCACATTGTACTTGCTGTCGAATTCGCGCGTGCCGGTGAAATCGAAACGGGCAGCGGAATAAACGTCCGGCACATTCACCACTTTTTTGATCAGCGCGGCATGACAGGCCACGTGACGATGATTTTCCTCGTTTTTGTCATCGAGCAACGGCAGCGGCGCAAACGGCATCTGATCGCCACCGCCCAGACCCAGGCGGATTCCCAACAGCTCGTTGCGGATGACGGCAAAGTGCAGCCGGCGGGGTCGTTCGCGGCGATCCATGACACGGTTGTTGGTCAGATAGAGCGTGCCGCCTTCGGCGTTGGTCAGCCTCTGGGCCTCGGCCACGATCGTGTCGCACAAACGGTGGATATCGCGCTCGGCGAACAACCGCAAAGCAACATCAAGAAGTTGTCGGTGGAGCACGAGGTCTTCTGCAACGGGGATGCTCATGATCCGTTTCCTTGAATACGTGGTGGGCAATTGCAATCCGGCCAATCATAGTCCGGAGAAGGTGACAGGTGACACCGTGTAGAATGGCGCCTTTTCGGGGGGCGACCCATGTTCAGGCATCTCGAATCCTGCCCGGCCGGCACCACCGTGGTGCTCGCTGAGGTGCTCGCAGCCCTGCGCTTCAATGCCGAGGGACTGGTACCTGCCATCGCCCAGCAATACAACACCGGCGAGGTGCTGATGCTGGCCTGGATGAACCGCGCCTCGCTTGACGAAACGCTGGCTACCGGCCGCGTTTGCTACTGGTCGCGCTCCCGTCGGGGCCTGTGGCGCAAGGGCGAAACTTCCGGACAGACCCAGCGGCTGGTATCGATGGCCATCGACTGTGACGGCGATACGCTGTTGCTCCAGGTTGATCAGCAAGGGCCGGCCTGCCATACCGGCCGCCGCCACTGTTTCTACAACCGGATTGATGGCGACAGCATGACGATCGACAGCGATCCACTGATCAATCCTGCCAATCTTTACGGCAAAAAGAACCCCGGCAAGTGACTCTCCGGCGACCGGCATCCAGGCAAAAAGCAAACCGATGACCACCCATCCGCTGCACGTCTACAACACCCTCAAGGCCGAGAAGGAAAACTTCATCCCGCAGGATGCGCGCCGCGTAACGATGTACGTGTGCGGTCCGACGGTCTATAACCTGGTCCACATCGGCAACGCCCGGCCGGTCGTGGTGTTCGATACCCTGTTCCGCGTGCTGCGCGAAATCTACGGCGCCGAGCACGTTGTTTATGCGCGCAACATTACCGACGTCGACGACAAGATCAACAAGGCCGCCGCCGCGCTCGGCGAGCCGATCGAGACGCTCACCGAGCGCTTTACCGCCGAGTTCCACCGCGACATGGCGCACCTGAACACCCTGCCGCCGACCATCGAACCGCGCGCCACGCACCACATCGCCGAAATGATCCGCATGACCGAAACACTGATTGCCCGCGGCCATGCCTATGTCGCGCAGGGCCACGCCCTCTTCAACGTGCAGTCGATGCCGGATTACGGCCGGCTGTCGAAACGCTCGCTCGACGACATGCTGGCCGGTGCGCGCGTGGAAGTCGCACCGTACAAGCAATATCCCGGTGATTTCGTGCTGTGGAAACCGGCACAAGCCGGCGAGCCGGGCTGGCCCAGCCCCTGGGGCACGGGCCGCCCCGGCTGGCACCTCGAATGTTCGGCAATGATCGAGAAACATCTCGGCAAGACCATCGACATTCACGGCGGCGGTTCCGACCTCGTGTTCCCGCACCACGAAAACGAGATTGCCCAGGGCACTTGCGCGCACGGCAAGCCCTATGTGCACTACTGGATGCACAACGGCTTCATCAACATGGACGGCGAGAAGATGTCAAAGTCGCTGGGCAACGTGCGCACCGTGCGTGATTTGCTCGGCCACTTCAACGGTGAGATTTTGCGCTTCGCGCTGCTCTGCGCACACTACCGCTCACCGCTTAACTGGAGCGAGGATCTGCTGAACCAGGCGCGCGCCGCACTCGACACGCTCTATGGTGCGCTGCGCAATACGCAACATCTCGCTGCCGAGCCAGCCGACATGCGCCGCACCGCGTTCCTCGACGCCCTGCTCGACGATCTCAACACCCCGCTGGCGATCAGCGAAATGCATCGCCTCGCGTCGCGCGTCAACGACCGCGCGGCGAGTGACGCCGACAAGCGTGATGCGAAAGCACGGTTGCTTGGTGCCGCACAACTGCTCGGCCTGCTTTGGCAGGATCCCGAAGCCTGGTTCCAGCAGGTTTCGACTGCCCACAATGCTGCAAGCGAACTCGACGTCACCGTGATCGAGGCGCGCATCGCCGAGCGCAACGCCGCAAAAAAAATAAAGGATTTTGCCCGTGCCGATGCGATCCGCCATGAACTGCTGGCGCAGGGCGTGGTGCTCGAAGATTCGCGCGAAGGTACGCGCTGGTCGCGTGGCTGAACGACATGCCGGCGGTGCCGAAACATCTCGCGCGCACGCTGCCGCACCTGCTGGCGTTGCCGCTGATCGGTTTGGTGAAACTGTACCGACTGTTTCTCAGCCCGCTGGTCGGCCAGCACTGCCGCTTCACGCCCACCTGCTCGCAATACGCCATTGAGGCACTGCAGGTACATGGCGCAATCAAGGGTTCGTACCTTACCGCGCATCGGCTTTGTCGCTGTCACCCCTGGGGTGAGGGTGGCTACGACCCGGTACCGCTGCTTGAATCAGGCCCGCAACAAACGCCGGCACCGGGTGTTGCATCTTCCGGCCTGCCGGCGGCGCTCATCCTTTCGCTCGTGGCGCATGCCGTGCTGATCGGTACGCTGATCTGGTTTGAGCACGCGACGCAGACCCGCGCCGGCGTGCATGTCACGGAAATTGCGTTGCTGGATGACCGTGGCGCCACAGCCGCCCCGGCAGCGGCATCGCTGCCGACAGTACCCGCCATGGCGCCGCACACGCCGGCAACCGCCGCTGCACCAACGGCACCGACCCAACCAGCACAGGTAGCAGTGACCTCTGCCATCACCGGCCTCGACGCGACGCCGATCGACACAACACGCCTCGACACCACAACTGTTGACGCAATGCGCAGCGAATACGCGCGCGTGCTGGCTGACTACCTGCGCGGCAAGGTACACACGCCGCCGGACGTCGGCGCCCGCGGGCTTGAGGGCCGTTCTATCGTCACGTTCACGCTCGATCGCAGCGGCAACGTGCTGGCCGCGCGTGTTTCCGGTTCCAGCGGCGAACCCCTGCTCGATCGCACCGCGCTGGTTGCCGTCACTGCCAACTCACCGCTGCCGCCGCCTCCTGCAGCATTGCCCTTCACGGTTCTTGAAATTGACTTGCCGGTTCTTTTCCCGCCGCAGTGACCCCTGCCGGAATAGCGTGCATTTCTGCTACGGTGCGCGCTACGTAGTACGACACCCGACGACACCTGGACGCACGCCATGATCCTGCCGCCGCCACGCGCTGACCTCACCCGCACCACCTTTGCCGTGCTGACGATCGTCGCGCTGCTCGCCGGCTGCCTCGTCGTACTGGCTCCATTCCTGCTGGCGATGATATGGGCGTCTGCAATCGTCGTCGCCACCTGGCCGCTGCTGGAAAAGTTGCAGCAAAAACTGGGGGGGCGCCGCGCGCTGGCTGCGGCCGCCCTCACGCTGTTCCTGTCGCTGCTACTCGTTGCGCCACTGACGGCTGCCATTATCACCATCGTCAATCATGTAGATGATCTGTCGATGATTTCCGCGCGCATCGCCTATTACGCGAGCCTGCCGCCGCCGGACTGGCTGCACCAATTGCCGGCGAGCGAGCGCCTCGCCGACGAGTGGGCGCGCATCGCGGCGCTGACGCCGGCCGA
Source organism: Pseudomonadota bacterium (assembly GCA_049324495.1). Lineage (GTDB taxonomy): Bacteria > Pseudomonadota > Gammaproteobacteria > Pseudomonadales > JADFDG01 > JADFDG01. The sequence continues at coordinate 52,846 of JBMOOP010000027.1, read as the reverse complement.
TCTGCAGACCAGGTTAGCGCCCTACGCCAGCGGCGCTGCCGGCTGGCTGGCAAACAAGGCCGGCAGCATCTCACTGTTGGTAGTGCAGTTCCTGTTGACGATCGCGCTTTGCGCCGTCCTGTTCATGACCGGCGAGAGTCTGGCCGCCGGCGTGCGGCGCTTTGCCCATCGCCTCGCCGGCGAACGCGGTGACAACGCCGTCGTGCTCGCGGCGCAGGCGGTGCGCGCTGTGGCGCTCGGTGTCGTGGTAACGGCGATCGTGCAGTCGCTGCTCGCCGGCATCGGGCTGGCCATCGTCGGGATTCCCTTCGCCGGGCTGCTCACCGCCGTGACACTGCTGCTGTGCATTGCCCAGATCGGTGTGTTGCCGATCCTGCTGCCGGCGGTGCTGTGGCTGTTCTGGTCCGACCAAACTGGCTGGGGAATTTTTCTCACCATCTGGACTGCTGTCGTCGCCCTGCTCGACAACATTCTGCGGCCCTGGCTCATCCGCCGCGGCGCCGAACTGCCGCTGCTCCTGATCCTCGCCGGCGTGATCGGCGGCCTGCTCGCCTTCGGCATCGTCGGGCTGTTCGTCGGCCCGGTGCTGCTGGCGGTGGGTTATCGCCTGCTCGGCGCCTGGATAGCGAGCGGGGAGGAAACGCCTCAGCCGCTACCCCCTTCCGGGTAGACACCGCCACCTTCACCTCGGTCAAACAGCTCGCATGCTGATCGGCAGGTGGCTGCCAAAAACATACCCCCGCAACCCGGCCCTGTTACTCAAGCGCACACCCGGGCTGGTCGCCGGCGCGTTCAGCGGCAAAACCAGCGCCGCAACCAAAGCAGTCACGAACAGCGAACCAAAAACATCTCTGCTCGGCAAACTGTTCGGAAAGCCCAAAGGCGAGTGAGTGTCTTTTTCAGTCGGCAAGCAGGGCCGGATCGAGCTCGTCAGGTACGACATCCCCGACACGCCGAAATGACAGCACACCGATGCACGGTGCTGGCAGCAACGCGCGCAACGTCGCGATATTTTCCTGCCGTGCGGTCATTGCCGGATCGATTGTATTGGCGACCCAGCCGGCCAGCACGAGACCGTCACGCCGGATCGCTTCTGCTGTCAGCAACGCGTGGTTGATGCAGCCGAGCCGCAGGCCGACCACCAGAATCACCGGCAGTTGCAACTCGCGCGCGAGATCGGCCAGCGTCTCGCCCTCGTTCAATGGCACCCGCCAGCCACCGGCGCCTTCCACCAGGGTGACATCGGCGCGCCCCTGCAGGGTTGCACCGCGCACCAGGCCTGCGAGCTGCGCCACACGCAACCGCCGGCTTTCCTGCGCCGCCGCAATATGCGGTGCCACCGGCGCGACAAGCGCCACCGGGTTCACCTGTGCGTAAGGCAGTTTCACTGTCGCTGCCGCCATCAGTGCCAGCGCATCGTCATTGCGCAGGCCCCCGGCCGTCAGCGTGCAACCGGCAGCCACGGGCTTCAACCCCAACGTGGTTTTCCCCTGCGCGGCAAACGCGCGCAACAGCAGCGCCGCGACGTATGTCTTGCCAACGCCGGTATCGGTCCCGGCAACAAAAAATTGCCGCCGCCTCATCGCCTCGCCACCAGCATCAGCACTTTCCAGGTAACCGGCAAACCCGCCGGCTCGCGCCGCGCCTCGTAGGCAGCAATCACTTTTTGCAACGCCGACCTGCCGGTGAGATGCGCAGCGCGCCCCGGATGCAGGTTGCGGGCACCGAGCGATTTCAGGGCGCGCATCAGCGTCAGCGTATCCGGCACATGTACACGCAAGGTGCGCTGGATGATATCGGCATGGGCAAAGCCGGCAGCAGCTACCTGATCGGCAAATTCATCCTCACTAACAAAGGCGTGTACATGCGGTGCATCATCAGCGGCGCGCCAGGCGGCAGCAAGTTCTGCGAGCGTACCCTCGCCGGGCAACGACAGCACCAACTGCCCGCCGCGACACAGCACGCGCCGCATTTCAGTCAGTGCCTGTACCGGGTTTGGGCACCATTGCAGAACAAAATTGCTGAAGACGAGATCGAACACCTTCTCTTCGAAGGGAATCTCCTCGGCATCGCCCACGTAGTAACTCACCTGCGGGTGCGCATGTATTTCTGCTGCCAGATCGAGCATGCCCTCGGCAATGTCGATCGCATCGACCTGTGCTATCGGCAGGCGCTCGGCAAGTTGGGCCGTGAGCGCACCGCTGCCACAACCGATGTCGAGTGCACTGGTGACATCCTGCTGATGCTGGATCGATTGCAGCAGCCAGCCGCCGATGGCAAGTTGCACATCAGCCACCGTGTCATAGCTGTTCGCGGCACGGGAAAAGCGGGTGGCAATCAGCGACTTGTCGAAAGATGTCATACGTACTCCACAAAAAAATTCTGACCACGATCAGTCTTGCGCCGGTACAGCGAAGCGCGGCGCCAATTCACCCAGTGCAGCCAGCAATCGATCAACCTGCGTATCGTCATGTGCGGCACTGAAAGTGACGCGCAAGCGGGCGGCACCCGCCGCTACCGTTGGCGGCCGGATCGCGGCAACCAGCAGCCCGGCCGCGCGCAACGCGGCACTGAGCGCCAGTGCACTTTCGCTGGTGCCCACCAGGATCGGCTGGATTGGCGTGGTTGAGGGCATCAGCGTATAACCCGACTGCACAGCGCCCGCGCGAAACCGTGCAATATGAGCCGCGAGTTTTTCCCGCCGCCAATCGTCGCGCCGCAATATTTCAAGGCTGGCGAGCGTGGCAACGGCAATCGCCGCCGGCAACGCCGTGGTGTAGATATAACTGCGCGCGTGCTGGATCAACGTCTCAACAAGCAACTCGCTGCCGGCCACAAATGCGCCAAAGGTACCAAAAGCCTTGCCGAAGGTACCGACCAGTACCGGCACGTCAGCAACACCGAGTCCGGCGGCATCGACGCAACCGCGACCTGCGTCGCCCAACACCCCGAAACCGTGTGCATCATCGACCATCAGCCACGCAGCGTGCCGGCGCGCTGCCGCCGCCAGCTCTCGCAGCGGCGCCACATCCCCATCCATGCTGAACACGCCGTCGGTGACGATCAGTTGCCGGCTTGCTGCACTTTTCCCCGACCAGCGCCTGGCCAGCAGCGCATCGCAATGCCCGGCATCGGCGTGCCGATAGCGCTGAAAGCGTGCGCCGCAGGCAAGCCCGCCATCAATCAGCGACGCATGATTGAGACGATCTTCGAGCACGACATCGCCGGCACCGAGCAGCGCGGCAATCGTACCGGTGTTGGCCATCCAGCCTGTGGAAAAAAGCAGCGCTCGCGGCCGGCCGGTAAAATCGGCCAGCGCCTCTTCCAGCGCCTGATGTGCGCGACTGTGGCCGGTGACCAGATGCGAAGCGCCGCTGCCAGCACCGAATTCGTCCACGCCACGGCGCAGTGCCGCAACAACAGCAGGGTGGTTCGCAAGACCGAGGTAATCGTTACTGCAGAAATTCAGGTAACGACGACCATCAATGTGCACCTCAGCACCCGGCGGGGTCTCGACGGTCAGCCGCTCGCGATACAGCTGCTGCGAGCGGCGCGCAGCAAGTGCTGTTGCCAGACTTTGCGCGAACGCTCCCGCAGCAGCTCCGCCAAATTCAGCCACAACCGCTGCCAACGGGTTTCATCGCGTCGGCTTCATGGCGTCGTAATACAGGCCCGCCTGCAGGTTGTGTGCCGCCGCAACCTGCAGGCCCAGCATGGCCGCTTGCGCCTCGTCGCTGACTGCCGTTTCGTGACCGAGCGGGCGAATACCCAGGCGATCGAACAGCTTTTGATCGTCACTCATTTCCGGGTTCGACGTGGTGAGCAACTTGTTGCCGTAAAAAATGGAATTGGCACCGGCAAAAAAGCACAGCGCCTGAGTGCTGTCGTCCATGGCCTCGCGGCCTGCTGAAAGACGCACGAACGATTTCGGCATCATGATGCGCGCCACCGCAATGGTACGCACGAACTCGAAATGATCGAGATCAGCGACATTTTCGAGCGGCGTGCCGGCAATTTTTACCAGCATGTTGATCGGCACCGAATCCGGGTGTTCCGGCAAATTGGCGAGCGCCTGCAGCAAGCCGACGCGATCATTGCGTGTCTCGCCCATGCCGATGATGCCGCCGGCGCACACTTTCATGCCGGCCGCACGTACATGATCCAGCGTATCGAGACGATCCTGATACGTGCGCGTGGTGATGATCTGGTTGTAGTACTCCGGCGAAGTATCGAGATTGTGGTTGTAGTAATCGAGGCCGGCTTCGGCAAGCGCCTGCGATTGCGCGCGCGAGAGCATACCGAGCGTCATGCAGGTTTCCAGGCCCAGCGCCTTCACCCGCCGCACCATTTCGAGCACATAGGGCATGTCCTTGTCGCGCGGCGAACGCCAGGCAGCGCCCATGCAGAAACGCGAAGACCCACCGTCCTTCGCGGCTTGCGCTTCGCTGACGACCTTTTCGATCTCCAGCAGTTTTTCTTTCTCAAGGCCGGTGCTGTGGTGGCCCGATTGCGAACAGTACTTGCAGTCTTCCGGGCAGGCGCCGGTCTTGATCGACAGCAGCGTCGACACCTGCACGGCGTTGGCATCGAAATGTTGGCGATGGATGCTCTGCGCACGGAACAGCAGGTCATTGAACGGCTGCTTGAACAACGCCTCGATCTCGCCGCGCGACCAGTCGTGACGCAGGCCATCGCCTACAGACGGACGGGCAACGGTCGGCTTCAGGGAGTCGGGGGAGATGGTCATGATCGGGACCTCGCGGCCGGCAGGCCGTCGTCGGTTGAAAGGACGGTCCATGGTAGGCCGCCAGACCCGGCGGTCAACCCATCGAGGCGTATCAGTGAACATCTGGTCAATTATTGATCTATTGCAGCCTGCTTGCGCAGTCTGCGGCCTCAGCACGGGATCCGGCATACCGCTGTGCGCCGGCTGCCGCGAGGATCTGCCGGTGATCGCGCCGGCCTGTGAGCGCTGCGCCCTGCCGCTGACGGCCGGGCATCCCGCGCCCGGCACCAGCGGCCATATCACCATCTGCCCACACTGCCGGCGCCGGCCACCGCCGGTCGGCCGGGCGGTGGCGGCCTGCCGCTATGACTTTCCGGTGGATCGGCTTGTCCAGCGCCTGAAATTCGGCGGGCAATTGCCGCTGGCGCGGGTTTTCGGTTGTCTGCTCAGCGACCGGGTGCGGGCCGCCTATGCCTGCGATCACCTGCCCGCCGCGCTGATCCCGGTGCCTTTGCATCCGCAACGCCGCCGGCAACGCGGCTTCAATCAAGCCGAGCGCATCGCGCTCGTAACCGGGCGGGCGCTGGGGTTGCCGGTGCTGGCGGGCTGCGTCACCCGCCAGCGCAATACGGCAGCGCAATCAGGGCTTGGCCTGGGCGCGCGGCGGCGCAATCTGCGCGCAGCCTTCCGCCTTTGTGACGACGCGACCAGCGCGCTACCCGCCCATGTCGCCCTCGTCGATGACGTCATCACCTCCGGCAGCACCGTCCTTGCGCTGGCCGCGACGCTGCGCGCCGCCGGCGTCGTCCGCGTCGATGCCTGGGCCGTCGCTCGCACGCCCTGAAAAACTGTCGCACGCGGTTGCCCTGTGCATAATGCCGCGATGACCAATACCGCAACGATCACCGCAGCACTCACCAGCACCGAATACGCCGCGCTCTCCCCCGACATCGTCATCGATGCCGTCGAGGCGACCGGCCGTCGCAGCGACGCGCGCGTTTTCGCGTTGAACAGTTACGAAAATCGCGTCTATCAGGTTGGCCTCGAGGACGCGCTGCCGTTGATTGTGAAGTTCTACCGGCCCAACCGCTGGAGCGACGCGCAGATCCGCGAAGAACATGCATTCTGTCGCGAACTGGTCGCAGCGGAAATACCGGTGGTGGCACCAATAGCCGACGCCAGCGGCGAAACGCTGTACACACATGCCGGTTATCGCTATGCGCTGTTTGTGCGCAAGGGCGGGATGGCGCCCGAACCGGGCGATCTCGACCAGTTACATCGCATCGGCACGCTGCTGGGCCGCATGCATGCCGTTGCCCGCGCGCGCGCGTTCGAACACCGGCCCGCACTCGATATCACCCGTTATCTTGACCGCCCCGCCGGCATCCTGCAGGAACGTGGTTTCGTACCGCCTGCATACAGCGCGCGTTACACCCTGCTGATCGCCGCGTTGCGCAGCACCATCCTGGCCACGTTCGCCACCGTTCAGGCGACGGCCATCCGCACCCAGGGCGACTGCCATCCGGGCAACATCGTCTGGACCCGCGACGACGGCCCCTGGTTCGTCGATTTCGACGACTGCCAATCGGCACCGGCCGTGCAGGATCTGTGGATGCTGCTGGCCGGCGACCGGCGCGAGCAGGAGCGCGGCCTTGCCGAGCTGCTCGACGGCTACAGCGCATTCTGTGAATTCGATGCCCGCGAGCTGCGCCTCGTGGAGCCGTTGCGCACACTGCGCCTGGCCCACTATGCCGGCTGGATCGCCGAACGCTGGGAAGACCCCGCCTTCCCGCGCGCCTTCCCCTGGTTCAACACACCACGCTGGTGGCAATCGCACTTGGCCGAACTGGAGGAGCAACAGCAGTTGCTCGCCGCAGAACCGATCCGCTGGCTGTGAGCGGCAGGCCGTCGGCCACGACCGCCCGGCCGCCACATTCCGGCTAGAATGCGCAGGCTTTGCCGAACACCGCCTGCCGCACACATAGGGAAGGAGCACATCGCATGGTTTTGCTGCGCCTCATACTCACCGCTGGCTTGTTGGGCAGCCTATTTGTCTCGACCAGCGCCATGGCCGCCGACCGCTACGCCGGAGTCAATTTGATTCGTGGCACAGTTTATTCGATCGGACGCGCCGATCCACGCGGCCAGGGCGGCGCCGTCGATGACCTGCCCAGCGGCATACTGTTTGATGCCAATTACTCGAGCGTCTTCATTAACGGTGGCTTCGGCGCCAAGGATTTCGACGGCCAGCGCGTCGTCAACGCCTACGCCGGCATCGGTCTCGGGCGCATCGTCCAGTTGCAGGCCGGTATCGGCGATCGCGGCCCGCTCGGCCGCATCCGCGCCGATCTCAATCTGCGTGAGGTGTACAGCTTCGTCACCCAGCAAAGACAGGTGCGCCGCGAAAAAACTCTGGCTGATCGCGTCACGTTCACCTACACCGCCGAGAGTTACAGCGACAAGGACAGCGAAGAGTTCGACAACGGCACCATTGGCATCGGCGTACTCTTCGAGGGGCCGTTCTGAGCGCGATCCGTACAACGAGCAACCACACAGCACCCATCCCAGGAGTCCAACATGATTGAGTGGTCAGAATCCCAGCGCATGATCCGCGACATGGTGCGCCAGTTCGTCGAGAAAGAAATCGTGCCGCACCTCGACGCCATCGAATACGAAGGCATGCCGCCATACGACATCCTGCGCAAAATGGCGAAAACCTTCGGCCTCGAAGCCATGGCAAAAATGGAGTTCGACCGCCAGATAGCCCGCGATGAGGCCGAAGCGCGCGGCGAGGTACAGGAAAAGAAAGAAAAGAAAGAAGGGTTCAACGCCATGGCCGCCGAAGAAGCGGCGATGCGCATGATCCCGGTCATCGAAATTTCCCGCCACGCGCAGGGACTTATCACCGCCATGGGCGTGTCGGCCGGCCTTACCGGCGGCGCGATCATGAGCAAAGGCACCATCGAGCAGAAAAAGCGCTGGGCGCTGCCTCTGCTGACGCTGGAAAAGATTGGCTCCTGGGCAATCTCCGAGCCGAATTCCGGCTCCGATGCCTTCGGCCAGATGAAAACGTTGGCCAAGCGTGACGGCAAGGGTGGCTACATCATCAACGGCGCAAAAACCTGGATCACCAATGGCCCCTACGCCGACATCATCGTGCTGATCTGCAAGCTCGATGAAGCCGGCGTGGAGCCGAAAGATCGCAAAATCGTTTCATTTATTCTCGATAAGGGCATGCCCGGGCTCACCCAGAGCAAGCCGTTCAAGAAAATGGGTATCGGTTCGTCGCCCACCGGCGAGTTGTTTCTTACCGATCTGCACTGCGGCCCGGAGCGTCTGATGGGCGGCAGCGAAACCGGCTACGGCCGCTCCGGCGTCAAGGGTACGTTCATGCAGGAACGTGCCGGCGTGGCGGCCATGGCGCTGGGCATGGTCGAACGCGCGCTGGAACTTTCCACCGAGTATGCGAAAAATCGCGTGCAGTTCGGCAAACCCATCGGCGACAACCAGCTGATCCAGTTGAAACTCGCGAAGATGGAAGTGGCACGCTCCAACCTACAGAACATGGTGTTCCGTTACATCGAGCTGGTCGGTTACGGCAAGCAGATGACACTGGCAGAAGCGAGCTCCATGAAACTCTATGCTGCGCAAACCTGCATGGAAGTCACCACCGAAGCGGTGCAGGTCTTCGGCGGTATGGGTTATATGCGCGAAGCGCGCGTCGAGCAACTGATGCGCGACGCGAAGATTCTGCAGATCTACGGCGGCACCGACGAAATGCAGGTGATCGCCATCGCGAAGGATTTGCTGTCGCGCTGACCTGACGGGTTTCTCCTGTCGCCCACCGCCTGCCGGTCTAGCCGACCAGCAGGCGGCACCCGGATCGGCGGGACCAGAGACTTCTGCCGCGAATGACCCGGATCAGTATGACGATGATCGCCACGACCAGTAAAACGTGAATAAATCCGCCCATGGCATACGACGACACCAGCCCGAGAGCCCACAGAATCAGCAACACCACCGCGATGGTTTCGAGCATGGTCAGTATCTCCTGTGATGCCTGAGTGCTGATGCCTGAGTGCGATCCGCATGTCGCCAGCTTGAATGACGCCGGCTGATTGATTCGGTGCGCTAGCGTACTCACGCACAATTATCCCGCACCCAATCTCCAAAACTCCCAAGCAATTTCAAAGTATCGCGCGTACGTTGCTCAGCGCACAGAACCGCTCGCAACAGACGACAACACTGGCGACGAGGCTCTGGGTTATCAAAACCCGCAGCCCGTTGCCACTGCATCTGCGGTGGCACACACCTCCTGCGGAAATCCTCATGCGTATACGCTCATTGATGTCCGTTTTTCTATCGGCAGCCCTGATTCTTACGACCATGCCACTACACGCCGAAATCGCGGGTACCGGGCAGATACTCGCACAGGAAACGCGCAACACTCAGCTGATACAGGTGCAGGACTTCATGGTCCGCGAGGATATGCGCGGTCAAATGGAAGCGCTGGGCGTGGATTCTGCGCAGGCTATCGAACGTGTCGCCGCCATGACCAACAGCGAACTGCAGCAACTGGCAGAAAATATCCCGGATGCGCCCCCGGCGCCGGGGTGCTCACCACCGTGCTGATAGTGCTGCTGATTCTGCTTCTGCTGGGACTGGCGTAATCTGCTGCCACCGGGTATCCGTACCGGGTGGCAACACCTGTTACGGGAATAATTCGCATATGTTGTCCAGCGCACAGAATCGTTCACGGCAGGATGGCGATACTGGCGGCGAAGCTGGGGGGGGCTTAAAATCCGCAGCGATATCATTACCGTCTCCCCGACGGCAAACACCACAGCCATCACAGAGCAGAGAAGCCATCATGAATATGCGATCACTGATATCCGTTGTCCTGTCCGCAGCCTTGATTGTGACGGCCACTCCGTTGCGCGCCGAAATGGCGGGTACCGGGCAGATACTCACGCAGGAAACGCGCGCTGCCCATCTGGCGCAGGTGCAAACTTTCCTGGCGCGAGATGAGGTTCGCAGCCAGATGGAGGCGATGGGTGTGAATACGGCGCAGGCTACCGAACGCGTTGCTGCCATGACCAACGGCGAGCTGCAGCAAATGGCGCAACACATCCAGGATGCGCCCGCCGGCGCCGACGGCGTACTGGGTGCCATCCTGTTGATCCTGGTGATCCTGGTGATCCTGGAACTGCTCGGCGCGATCAATATTTTTGCCAAAATTTGAATCCCCCCCCGAAGGTCGGGTTTTCACAGCAACGAAAAGTGCGAAAACTCGCCGCCGTTCTTGTACTGGGGCAGGCGCTGCTGCTGGGCGCCTGCGCCAGCGGACCGCCGTTGCACGACTACACACTGCCGGCAGCCCGCGTCGAGCTGAGTGCAACCCCGTTCCATGCGCAGGCAGATTACCAATGCGGGCCGGCGGCCCTGGCGACGGTGCTGGGTGCCAGCGGCGCCACCGTGACGCCGGAAGAACTGACCACCCAGGTTTATCTGCCCGGGCGCAGGGGCAGCATTCAGGCCGAGATGGTGGCCGCCACGCGGCGCCATCACCGTGTTCCGTATGTGCTGCAACCCCAAATGCAAAGCCTGCTCGATGAAATTGCTGCCGGCACGCCTGTGCTGGTGTTGCAAAACCTTGGACTGAAAGCCGTGCCGCAGTGGCATTACGCGGTGGTGATCGGTTACGACACGGCGGCGGATTCCCTGCTGCTGCGCTCGGGCACCCACAAACGTCTGCGCATGACACGCCACCGCTTTGAGTCGAGCTGGGCGCGTGCACAGCGCTGGGCCCTGGTAGCGGCACTGCCGGAACAGCCGCCGGTTACCGCCAACAGCACCGATTGGCTGCAGGCTGCCAGCGCGTTCGAGGAGCTGGGTCAGCCTGCGCAGGCCGCCGTCGCGTACGCAGCCGCAACCAGACGCTGGCCGGAGCAACCTCTCGCCTGGCAGGCGCTGGCCAATGCCTACTACGCGTTGCACGATCTGCCCGCTGCAGAGGCGGCACTGCGCAGCGCGTTGCAGCACTCTGCATCCGCCGCTGCCCACAATAATCTGGCGCAGGTATTGCTGGAGCGCGGCTGCCCGGCAGCCGCAGCGACCGCGATCGGCAGCGCTGAAGCGGCGGCGGATGCTGCCGCTTTTGCCGGAGTACTGGCGCGCACCCGTGCCGCGATTGAATCCTTCGCCGGGCACGCCGCTACCGATTGCCCTCTCTGAAGCCTGCCGCAACACCCTCTGTGCTTTAGCGAACGGAGCCGCGCGCGGCCGCCAATCACACTGGCAGCCAATTCAGCAGGAGTCTGCCATGCGGGCCTCGTTGCATCTTCGTTGGTTCATCACTGCATTGACTGCTACAGCGGTGATCTGCTTTTCCCTGGCTGTATCGGCCGCGAGGAAAACTTTTCCACGCTGACAAAACGCCTGCAGACAGAGAAGCCGGCTTTCGCAAAACGCCAACAGGCATTGCTTGCAGAGCGCTACGATCTTGCTGACCGGCCGGCTACAGGAGTGCGCATGTCGCGCGGCAAGCCGGTGCAGGATGGCGTGCGGGTGCGGCTGCCCGAGGGCATGTCGTGGGAAAAATTGGCCGCTATGTCCCCGGAGGAGATCAGGGCCAGCAACCGTTGGCCGGCAGGTTTTCTGCCGTTGCCGCATCCCCATCACGAAGTGGGCGGCATGATCTTCCCAAAATTTCTCATCGACGAAACAAAAAAGCAGACTGATCGGGATCTGACCCGTTTCGACCTTGATTTCGATTTGCCAAATCACTTTCTGCCGGAATTTCCGGCACCCATCTGTCTGACCACGCGACCGGATTTTGGCGATGTCTCGCAAGGGAAGTTGGTGACGCTCGCCAACTTCGATGCGTTGTTCAGGAACATCCTGAATCCCAAGCAACTCGAAGGCTTGCGCCTGCCGGTAACACCGTTTCCCCAGCAGCAATTCAACGCCACCGAAGATCGTCGCAGCCTGAAGGCTCATCCCGGCGTTGCCTGCCTGGATTGTCACGCCAACGGCCACACCGATGCCGCCACCCACACGGTCGGCGACATTCGCCCCAACGAACATCGCCATCGCATCGATACACCGTCACTGCGCGGCGTCAATATTCAGCGCTTGTTCGGTTCCCAGCGCGCCCTGAAAACCGTGGAAGATTTTACCGAGTTTGAGCAACGTGCGGCCTACTTCGACGGCATCCAGGCCGACGCAGGCGAAATGCGCGACCAGGAAGTATTTTTCGGCAAGGGGCAGTGTGCGGTCTGCCACACGCCTCCGTACTACACAGACAACCTCATGCACAACCTGCAGACAGAGCGCTTCTTCCAGGAAATCACCTTCAATGGGCGCACGGCGTCGGCAGACGGGCCGATCAAAACCTTCCCGCTGCGCGGGATCAAGGACTCACCACCGTACCTGCACGATGGCCGGCTACTGACGATGGAGACACCGTGGAATTCTTCAGTCTCATGCTGGAATTAAAGTTGAATGAGCAGGAAAAGAAGGATCTGGTGGCATTCATGCGCGCGCTGTGACCCCCCATGCAAAATATGCTGTGGTACTCCTTGATTGTGGTCACGCTGACCAAGCTCGTCGCTGGCTGCTCCGATCCTGGCCTTGATTCAGCACATCCTGGCCTGACAGAAATAAAATCCGATCACGAACAAGCATCCGTACCGAGCGCACAGCGCCTGATGTTGAACGAGGGTTACAGCCTGTTGTATACGGACGCCGGCCTTCTCGATCGCGCCGGCCTGCTCCTCTATGCCAAAGCCGAGTCGGATGAAATCGATGAAATCATCAGCACCGTTGCTGCATTTGGCGAAGCACTGCAGAAGGATATGGAACGCATTTCCCGGGACTACCCCGGCGTGCGCCTGGATCTCGACCCGCTGCCGGAAATGGAAAAACGCAAGCGCCGGGCGCTCACCATGAACCGTGTGCGCTACTTTACGCCGATCATTGGCCACGGCGGCCGCGAATACGAACGTACCCTGCTGATCAGTATCGCCAACGGCATCAACCACCAACGCCACCCGACAGGAGCCAGGCTAAGCCGCACAATGTTTAAGTTCATGTCGCGCGTTCGACGACAACCGGCAACCTGCCGCCTGCGCGGCCTGAAAGAAAACGGTTAATCAGGAAAAACAACACCGATTTGCCGCCAACTGCGACTGCGTAGCGACGCGATACTCATGACATGACAGGCCAGGATCGAACAGATCCACACCCAGGCCGAATATACGAATGCAGCCCGCCATCAGGTCAGGAAAAAGCGTCGTCGCTACTTGTGGGAGGAGTCCATATATGATGTTGGGCGATTGCAGTCACGATTCGGCGTTTCGCACTTTCAGCAGGATGGCCGCCACATCACTGGCCTCCTCTTCCGAGAGATGAGCGGAAAAATGCTGTTCCACTGATCGCTTGTAGACAGGCCACATGGCCCGACGCATCTCTGCGCCCTTCTGTGTCAGCGCGGCAAACAAACCTCGACGATCCTCCGTGCATTGCTCACGCAAGATCAGGCCCTCCTTCTCCAGACGATCACATAGCCGCGTCAGGTTGCTGCGACTGAGGACCATCCGCTGGCCAAGGTCGTACAAGCGCAGCCGGTTGCCTGCCGCCATGTCGAGTTCCAGCAGCAGGTCGTACCACTCGAGTGGCGGCAGGTCGGCCGCAGACAGGTCGGCCTGGACCCTTTCCAGGAGGACTTTGTGGACCCGAAGCAGGCGGGCCCAGGCGAGGAAATGAGGGGTGGGGTGGCGCTTGTCCATAGGCATGCTCTGTATTGTTGCATATGCAACGACTTTGGGCTATGGTTCATATAGTTGCATATACAACAATTGCTTTTGCAATCAACCAGGGTGCTCCCATGAAAACCATCAGCCTGAATGACCTGCTCGACCGCCTGAGTTCGCCCACCCCGCCCGTGCTGGTGGAGGCCCTGCCCGCCCACTATTTCGCGCAGGGACACTTGCCGGGTGCCCTGAACATCAATATCGGGGATGTGAAGACGCTCGCGCCGGAGCTGTTGCCCGCCAAGGCCGCAGGTGTTGTCGTGTACTGCGCCAGCGCTGCCTGTACGAACTCGGATCAGGTCGCGGTGCAATTGCAGGCGCTGGGCTACGTCGCTGTCGCCGTATTCAAGGGCGGCAAGGCGGAATGGCAAGCCGCCGGCCACGCGCTGGAAGGGGCCGCCGCATGAACGCCCTCGCCATCGACCGCTACATGAACCCTGCCCTTGCCGCGACGCTACTGCGCGTCGCGCTGGGCAGCATGTGGATTGCCCACGCGATCCTCAAGTACTCAGTGTTCACGATTCCCGGCTTTGCCGGCTGGCTTGAAAGCCAAGGCTTGCCGGGCTTTATGGCCTGGCCCGTGTTCCTTCTGGAGTTGCTGGGTGGTGTCGCCATTCTCATCGGCTTTCATGGACGCTGGGCGTCCCTGGCTTTACTGCCCGTCATGCTGGTCGCCGTCTCGACGCATGTGACCAACGGCTGGTTACACACCAGCCCAGGCGGTGGCTGGGAATATCCCGCCTTTCTGGCAGTCGCGTCGGTCGCGCATTTCCTGGCTGGCGACGGTGCGCTTGCATTTGGACGACAACAGCGGGTGAAGGCGTCCTGACGCACCTTGTCCGCGCGCACTCCTTAAGCTGAGTCGTACCATCGATAGGCACATGTAGCGCTGCAATGTGCGGTGGGAGGAGTCCATATATGAAGTAAGCCTCCGGCCTCGATCCGCCATGCCTGCTATGCTATGAACGTAATGAACTACAAAAAATATTCCGCGCGCATTGAGTACAGCGATGAAGATAGGTGCTTTGTTGGCCATCTTGCGGGTATTCGTGGTGTCGCAGGTTTTCACGGCGAGTCGGTTTCCGAACTGAAGTCGGCATTCGAGGAGGCCGTTGATGACTATTTGGCCGCCTGCAAGAAACAGAAGCGCTCACCGCAGCGCCCATCTTCCGGCAAGGTGATGTTGCGCATTGACCCAGGCTTGCATGCAAAGGCGGCCATGCTTGCTGAGGCGGAAGGCAAGAGTTTGAATGCGTGGGCCCAGGATGCGCTTCAGCGGGCAATCGCTTCGCATTGAGGCGTGCGATCCGCAGACGAAGAAGGAAACCCGCGTGCACGAACCCACCCCCTCGCCGGCCGACCCAATCGGTGTTTTCGATTCCGGTGTTGGCGGGCTGTCGGTACTGCGCGAAATCCGCCACGCGCTGCCGCACGAAGATCTCATCTACGTCGCCGATTCAGGCCACGCGCCCTATGGCGATCAGCCCTCGGAATTCATCGAGGGCCGTGCCAGCGTGGTGGTGAAGTTTCTGCTGGCGGCGAACGTCAAGGCAATCACCATCGCCTGTAACACGGCAACCGTGGTTGCCGTGGAAAAACTGCGCGCCTGGAGCCCGGTACCGATCGTCGCCATCGAGCCGGCGATAAAACCGGCAGCCGGCAGCACAAAAAGCGGCAGCATCGGCGTGCTTGCCACCCGCCAAACGCTCGCGAGCCCAAGCGTGTCCCGTCTCTGCGCACTTTATGGCGACAAGGTGCAAATCCACCTGCAGGCCTGTCCGGGGCTCGTCGAACAGGTCGAATGCGCGGAACTCGCCGGTGAAAAATCCGCGGAACTCGTGCGTCGCTACGTTGCCCCGCTGCTGGACAGGGGGGTTGATACCCTGGTGCTGGGCTGCACGCACTATCCGTTTCTCGAGCCGCTGATTCGCGCCATCGCCGGGCCGCACGTCAACATTATTGACCCGGCGGCAGCCGTGGCGCGCGAGCTGACACGACAACTGGCAAACAGGCAGCTGTTGGCAACCCGCGCCCGCCTCGGCACTGAATCGTTCTACAGCAGCAGCTTAAGTGCTCAGGCGCAGAACGTGATATCGCAGCTCTGGGGCGGCGACCTTATCGTTCAGGAACTGCCACTCACCGGCCTGCAACCATGAACGGCTACATCGCCAACGGCCGCACTGGCCTGCCGCAATACTTGAGGAAAAACGCGCCATGAGCCGCCCACAGGTTTCCGTGTTCATCGCCGCCACCATCGACGGTTTCATCGCCCGCGAAGACGGCAGCATCGATTTCCTCGACTGTGTTAGCACCCCGGGCGAGGACTACGGTTTTCACGCATTCGCCGACAGCGTCGACGCTGTCGTGCTGGGGCGAAAAACCTACGATACCGTGCTGGGATTCAGCCAGTGGCCGTTCCCGACCAAGCGCGTGGTGGTGCTGACCCACCACGCGATCGACGCGCGCCACGGTGAGTACGCGCACGGCGGCAAGCTGGCGCCGCTGTTCCGGCAATTGCACGCCGATGGTATACGCCACGTTTATCTCGACGGCGGCCACGCCATACGCCACGGTCTCGCGGAAAACCTGATCGACGAAATGACGATTGCGACGATTCCGGTGCTGCTTGGCAGCGGCCGGCCCCTGTTCGGGGCCGGCATACCGGTATCGACCTGGGATCTCGTCGATACACGCAGCTTCGCGAGCGGCCTGGTGCAGTGCCGGTGGAAAGCACGTGACCTGCCGCCGGCCTGAGCAGCATGCCGCAACGAAAAAGGGCTGCCGAAGCAGCCCTTTTCCATGTCGCGTTGCCGGTTACTCGTTGCCGCCCTCACCTTTCTTGAGGCGCAGCGTCTTGCCGGTAAACGTCCAGGTGCTGCTGGCACCTGCTTCGTTGCGCGACTCTGAACGGGCATGTTCGCCCTTGCGCTCAACCTTCACGATGGTCGGCTTTTTCGGTTGCGGCGTATCGCTCAGGCGCTCGTTGCGCCAATCCGGACGCGCCACCGGCGTTTCGGGCATGTAAAGGCCCACCTGTTTCGGGCGACGTCCACCCGGGCCACTGCGCTGCGGCTTGGCGAAACCGCCTTGCCCGCCGCGCGGGCCCTGGCCGCGAGCCGGGCCACGCGGACCCTGGGCCCGATCCTGACGCGGACCATTGGCACGCGCGCCACCGTTGCCCTTGCGATCGCCACGCGGCGCGCCGTCGTTGAACCGCGGCGGCCGATTCTCGTTCGAACGCGGCTGGCGGTCGTCGTTGAAGTTCGGCTGGCGATCGTCATTGAAGTTCGGTTGCCGATCATCATTGAAACGCGGTTGGCGGTCTTGGTTGCGGTTTTCATTGAAGCGCGGTTGCCGCTCTGCAGCAAAGCGCGGCTGCCGATCATCATTGAAACGCGGTTGGCGGTCTTCATTACGATTTTCATTGAAACGCGGCGACCGGCTCTCGCCGCGCGGCGCATCATGGCGCGCCGGGGCAGGACGGTCGCCGGCCGGCTTCCACTCGGGTTTTTGCTGGTACGGACGCTCGCCGTTCTGACTGCGGCTATCGCCACGAGCGTCAGCGCGGGGGCCGCGACCTTCTCCACGGGGAGCATCGCGGCGCGGGCCGCGGCTGTCACCACGGCTGTCATTGCGGCCCTGGTAACCGCCACGACTACCGCCCGGGCCGCCGCTGCGCGGGCCACTGCCGCGCGGACCGCCGCCACGTTCCGGGCGGAAATTCGCTTCCATACCCTCGATTTTCTGTTCCTCGATCGTCGCACCGACGAAGCGCTCAATGCGCCGCAGCGCATGCACATCGTTGCGGCCGACGAATGACACGGCAATGCCGGTGTTGCCGGCACGGCCGGTACGGCCAATGCGGTGCACGTAATCCTCGGCGAATTTCGGCAAATCAAAGTTGAATACATGGCTGATGCCCATGACGTCAATGCCGCGGGCAGCAACATCGGTGGCCACCAGCACGCGGCTTTCGCCGGCTCGCAGCTTGTTCAGCGAGCGCGTGCGTTCTTTCTGCGACAAATCGCCGTGCAGCGCGATCGCCGGATGGCCCGCATCGCACAACGAATTGGCCAGCTCGTCGGCATCGCGCTTGGTCGCCGTGAACACAATGGCTTGCCCCGTCACCTGATCGCCAGCCAGAAAGTGCTGCAGCAGGTCGTGCTTGTGGCCAAGGTGATCCACATAAACAAGCCGCTGGGTAATGTTGGCGCGGCTGTGGGTTTCGCCGCCAATATCAATGCGGTGCGGATTTTTCAGCAGCCGGTTGGCCAGTTGCATGACTTCCTTCGAGAAAGTCGCGGTGAAGCACAACGTCTGGTGAATTTCCGGCAGCTTGCCGGCAATTTCCAGCACGGCATCGGTGAAGCCGATATCGAGCATGCGATCAGCTTCGTCGAGCACGAGGATTTCCACGCGCGACAGGTCGATGCGGTCACTGCCGAGCTGGTCGATCAGGCGGCCTGGTGTGGCGATGAGAATTTCGTAGGGGCGCGAGAGCACCTTGTTCTGTTGCTGGTAGGACTCGCCGCCGGTGATGGTGACCGTCTTGCCGTACTGCAAACCTTCGGCGAATTGCTTGGCCGCCTTGCCGATCTGCTGGGCGAGCTCGCGGGTCGGCGACAGCACCAGCATGCGCGGGCCACGACCGGGTTTCGGGTCGGCACCCATGCGCTCAAGTGCAGGCAGGAGGAAAGCGCCGGTCTTGCCGGTGCCGGTCGGTGCGGTGGCGATCAGATCGCGACCAGCAAGAACCTGGGGGATGGCTTCGGCCTGGACAGGCGTTGGCTCGGTAATGTTGTTGCGGTTCAAAATATCGACGAGCGCCTGGCCAATGCCAAGGTCAACGAAAGATGACGTCATTTAAAACTCCTGATGGATCAAGGGATGCGGCATCCCCGGCGCATGTAAGGCACGGGGCCTGGGCGCGGAATGCTCGCGTAAACCCCGATGGACACGGACGACCGTGCAACGGATGGCGACTGCATCGATGCCAACCGTCGGTCGCCACTCTCGGCAGAAACAGCAGAGAGGCAGGAAGGTCAGAGATCGATGAAGGCCAGCGCGGTTCCCTGACTCGCAAGTCGTAATGGGAACGGTTCCATGACGGAACTGGCTGGCTATCGGGGAGGCCGCATATTCACACAGGCAGGCTGCTGCTGCAATAGGCAAATTTCCTGGCCAACACACTCGCCGCCATCAAACTGCCGGGGAGCCGGCAGTAACGGCGGAAGCCACAATCGCCGCATCGATCTCCCGGCATGTACGCAGTGTGCGCACCTGCGGGAACAGCAGCGCAGCTTCGGGATAAATCCGGGTCATGAAAGTCAGCCACTGTTTATAGCGGCCGGCTGCTACGGCGTCACTGCATGAATCGTCGGCCACGAACCGGCGCTGCCATTCGCACAATGCTGCCCAGCCCGGTAACGACGGCTCACTGCCGGCAACAAAAGCGCGAATGGCGTTGGCAAGACCCGGGCTGGCCACGGCGCCGCGCCCGAGCATCACATCCTTGCAGCCGCTCTCGGCGCGACAGCGCGCATGATCTTCGACCGTCCATATCTCGCCGTTGGCAAGCACCGGGGTGCTGCCGGCGATCTCGCGCAGCCGCGCGATCTCGTGCCAGTGCGCCGGCGGCCGGTAGCCATCGTCTTTGGTGCGTGCATGTACGGTGAGCCATGTCGCGCCGGCCGCAAGCAGAGCACGACCGTTGTCGAGGAACCGCTCGCGATCACGATAACCGAGCCGCATCTTCGCGCTAACCGGGATATGCGGCGGTACTGCGCGCCGCACCGCTGCGACAATCGCATGCACGCGTTCAGGCTCATCGAGCAACACCGCACCACCACGATGGCGATTCACCGTCTTCGCCGGACACCCGAAGTTCAGATCGATGGCCGGCGCGCCGATCGACGCGACGAGTGCGGCGTTCTCGGCAAGGCAACCCGGGTCACTGCCGAGCAACTGCACATGCACCGGCGTGCCGGCCGGCGTGCAGAACCCACTGGCGGATTCCGGCACATAACGGCGGAACACCCGCGCCGGCAGCAAGGCATCGTTGATGCGAATGAACTCGCAGACGCACCAGTCGTAGCCACCCAACGCAGTGAGCAGCGCGCGCATCGGTGCATCGGTGAGCCCTTCCATCGGAGCAAGAACGAGTTTCATGGCAAACGCGAACCCAAGGTGGCATTGCAGGGCGCTGAGTGTATGCCAGCGTCAATGGCAGACCGAAATCCGGTGCGCGACAGACGGTACGGGATCAATGTCATCTGTCGCAGTCTTTCGTCGTTTGTCATCGGCCACCGCTTCGCGTAATCTTCCGTGCACTACATCCGCTCGCAGGGAATGTCCCGATTTGTTTACTACGCGAATTCACCCGCGCTTCTGCGACACCGATGCGCTCGGCCATATCAGCAACACCGTTGTGCCGGTCTGGCTGCTTGAAGGTCGCGAGCCGTTGCTGAAACTGTTCGTGCCCGATCTCGACTTCCAGACATCGAGCCTTGTTGTGGTGCGCACCGAGATCGACTTTCTCGGCGAGCTGCGCTTTGGTACCGATGTCGAGGTCAGCGTTGCCGTGGAAAAGATCGGCAATTCGTCGCTGGTCGTACTGCAGGAGATTCACCAGCACAATGAAACGCGCTGCAGGGCACGCACCACCTTGGTGAATTTCGATACGCAGACACGCCGTTCGCGCCCGATTCCGGACACGATACGCAAGCAACTGGAAGAACACCGGGTGGCAGGCTAGCCGCCAAAGAAATCGCCGCCGACGGTGCGCCAACACCGGCAGCGGCGGTCACAGCAAGTCGTGCTGGAGCTTATAGAAAGGAAGCTTGAAAACCCTCACCTGGCATGGCCGATCGTAGTCGATGTGCGGGTAGCTTAGGAACCGAAAACGGCTTTTGGCCACACCCGGTGAGGAAGTCCATCATAGTCGGCCTCCTGAACGGGGGTCTACTCCTACCCACTACCGATAGTCGCCGTTCGGGTGGCCTTGTTACTTTTCGAAACGGTTATTACCTTTCGAAACGGTACTGTCGTACCACCTTGCCTGCTTGCCCCCATCCCTAACGCCTGCGGAGCGGGGAAAGGGCTGCCACCGCCGCCCCGCGCGCCCGTACCCGGGCCGCTATACTTCCGGTCGACATAACAACAAACACACCGGAGCTGCCTCATGCGCCGTTCGCTCGCGGCCCTGGTCGCCGCTGCAGGGCTGGTCTTTATGGCCACCGCATCTGCCGCCATAACCCCTGACGAGTGCTATGCCGACGTATCGTCAATGGCAGAAATCCGGCAGGTCTGCCTGGTCAACCAGACCTATGAAAACGAGTGCCTGCCGGACGAGCAGGCACTCACTGCACAGACCAAAATCTGCACGGACATTGGCGCTCAGCCCGAACGCATCGAACTTGCCCGCCAGATCGGTGCGGCCCTGATCGAAGGCGATCCGGCACAAAGTCCGTACCAGCAGATGCTCGCGCGCAAGCGCGAGGCGAAGCGCCTGCTGCGCATCAACGAGGAGCGCTTTCGGAACCGTTACGCGAAATTCCTCAACTACTCACCGCAGCTTTTCGAGCAGTCGTTCGACACCCGTGCATGCACGCTGGCTTTCGAGGGCAGTGGCCAGAATTACCTGATGGCCGGCCTTGCCATTGTCAAACGCCAGGGCGAACAGGCTCTGCCGCAACTCAATGTCATCGAGGAAGAACAGACCCATCTGTTCTTCGCCCGCATGGTCCGCGGCAAGTGTTATCGCCCGGACGTAACGGCACTGGCCCCGGCAACTCGTGTCGATCCGGACCAGCCCTACTACATCTACAACTTCTCACAGGCGGTGATCGGGCAGATTCCGGAAGAAGGCAAACCGATCCTGATTGAGGAACTGCGCAAGGGCGGGCCAGACGACAAGCCCTACAAGATCGGCAAGCCACTGACGGTGAAAGTGAAGCATTACCCGACCTTTTTGCAGGGCAAGGTAACGCGGCACCTGTGCGACACACCGCTGGCCTGTCTCAAGCTGCGCGCCAGACTGATCGATGACTACACGGCATACAACAAGGCGCTGCGCCAGAAGAACCAGGCAACGGCCTGCCTGATCTACCTCGATCCGAACCGCAGCGGCGAAATCAGCATCGACCAGCTCTACGGCATGGACTGCACTGAACCCAACGGCAAGCAACTGCTGGCAGAATCGAGCCGCAAACTGGTGGATTTCGGCTCACGCCTGTTTCGTTGACCTGCCACCAGCGCTCGACTAACGTGGCCACCTGATCCATTTCCGCGCGGAGACGCATGCCATGGCGCGCAAGAAAGCCGTCAATTTCGAGGAAGCCCTTGAAGAGCTCGAGTCACTCGTCGAGCAGATGGAAGACGGCGACCTCTCGCTTGAGGAATCGCTCGCGGCGTTCGAAAAAGGTGTGCGTATCGCCCGCGAGTGTCAGGATGCACTGAAACAGGCCGAGCAGCGCGTACAAATTCTGCTGCAACAAAACGGCGAAGAACGGTTGGTGCCGTTTGCAGACGATACGGATGAACCCGGCGGCGAGCCGGCCTGATATGCCGGCACCGGAATCAAACCCCGATATCTCTGCGCTTTTCACCCGCGCCCAGCAACGTGTCGATGCGGAAATGTCGCACTGGCTGCCAGCACGCGAAGGTTGCCGGCTGACTGATGCCATGCGTTACGCGCTGTTCAACGGCGGCAAGCGTTTCCGGCCGGTGCTGGTCTATGCCACTGCCGCCACTCTGCGCCCCGCAGCGGCTGCCGACGCAGCAACTGTCGACGCCGCTGCCTGTGCCGTCGAAATCATTCATTCGTACTCGCTGGTACATGACGATCTGCCGGCCATGGACGACGACGATCTGCGCCGCGGCAAGCCAACCACCCACCGCACATTTGACGAGGCCACGGCGATTCTCGCCGGCGATGCGCTGCAGACACTTGCGTTTCGCATCCTCGCTACCTGCCCGAAACTGCACGCCACGGCGGAAAATCGCCTGCGCATGATTACTCTGCTCGCCGATGCCAGCGGCACCGAAGGCATGGCCGCCGGCCAAATGCTCGACATCGAGGCCGAGGGCCAACGCATCGACATCAACGCGCTGGAGCGCCTGCACCGCCTGAAAACCGGACGGTTGATCGAAGCCTGCATCGAACTGGGGGCCTTGGGCGCTGGCTGCACGGATACCGCAGTACTTGCCAGTCTCGGGCGCTACGCCGCCCACCTCGGGCTGGCCTTCCAGGTGCAAGACGACATCCTCGACGTGATCGGTGATGAAACCGCTCTGGGCAAGCGCCAGGGCGCCGACGCGGCACTTGCCAAGAGCACCTACCCGGCACTGCTTGGCCTTGCCGGCGCCCGCGCCCGCGCCGACGAGCTGCGGCACATGGCCCACGCCGCCCTCGTCGGCGTGCCGGGCGACATCGCCGTACTGCGTGCTCTGGCTGATTTTGTGGTTGACCGGCAGACGTAGGCCGACCCGCCGCACCCGACCCGAACGGTCAGGCCGCTGCCGTATAATGCCGGCCCCTGCCTCAGGATACGCCCGCCCGATGGCGAAGACCTTTACCGAGATTCCGCGCGAACGCCCGACGACACCACTGCTCGACTGCATCGACATTCCAGCGGATCTGCGGGCGCTGCCGCGCGAAACGCTCGGCCAGCTGATCGACGAGCTGCGCGAGTTCCTGTTGTGGAGCGTCGGCCAGAGCGGTGGCCACTTCGGTGCCGGCCTCGGGGTTGTCGAACTGACCGTGGTGCTGCATTACCTCTACAACACGCCGCACGATCGCGTGGTGTGGGATGTCGGCCACCAGACTTACCCGCACAAAATCCTCACCGGGCGCCGTGAACGCATGACCACCATGCGCCATCAGGGTGGCCTGGCCGGTTTTCCGAGGCGCGTCGAATCCGCATACGACACCTTTGGCGTCGGCCACTCCAGTACCTCGGTCAGTGCCGCGCTGGGCATGGCGCTCGGCAGCGCGATGCGCGCCGACAATCGTCGCGTGGTCGCCGTGATCGGCGATGGCGCCATGACTGCCGGCATGGCATTCGAAGCCATGCATCATGCAGCCGCCACACGCGCCGATCTGCTTGTCATCCTCAACGATAACGACATGTCGATCTCGCACAGCGTCGGCGGGCTGGCGAATTATTTTGCGCGCATCTGGGCAAGCAAGAGCTATATCGCCCTGCGCGAAGGCGGCAAGAGAGTGCTGGCGAAAATGCCGGCCGCCTGGGATTTCATGCGGCGCACCGAAGAGGGCATGAAAGGCATGGTCTCGCCGGACACGCTGTTTGAAGCCATCGGTTTCAACTACATCGGCCCGATCGACGGCCATGACTGCAATGAGTTGCTGCGGGTGGTCGGCAACATGCGCAATCTGAAAGGCCCGCAACTGCTGCATGTGTACACCACCAAGGGCAAGGGTTTTGCCCCGGCGGAAGCCGACCCGATCGGCTACCACGCGCTGACCAAACTTGAGCCGGTGAAGAAAATCGAGGCCATCAGCGTCGCATCGGCAACACCAAAAAAGAAATACCAGGACGTGTTCGGCGCCTGGCTGTGCGATGTCGCCGAACAGGATTCTCGTCTCATTGGTATCACTCCGGCCATGTGCGAAGGTTCCGGCATGGTCGAGTTTCGCGAGCGTTTTCCGCACCGCTACCACGATGTCGCCATCGCCGAGCAACACGCGCTGACTCTGGCAGCCGGGCTGGCCTGCGAACAGCAAAAACCGGTGGTGGCGATCTACTCCACCTTCCTGCAGCGCGCCTATGACCAACTGATCCATGACATTGCGTTGCAGCATCTCGACGTAACCCTGGCACTGGATCGCGCCGGTCTGGTCGGCGAAGACGGCCCGACGCATTCAGGCGTGTTCGACATCGGCTACCTGCGCGTTGTCCCCAATCTGGTGATCGCCACTCCCGCCGACGAAAACGAGTGCCGCCAGTTGCTAAATACCTGTTACCGCCACCCAGGTCCGGCGGCGGTACGTTATCCGCGCGGCACCGGCCCCGGCGCGCACATCGAAGCAGCACTGCAGATATTGCCCATCGGCAAGGCCGTGCTCAAACGCAACGGCACGCAGGTCGCCATCCTCAATTTCGGCGCACTGCTTGCCGATGCCATCAAGGCTGCCGAAGCACTCGATGCCACCGTTGCCGACATGCGCTTTGCCAAACCGGTCGATGAGGTATTGATTCGCGCACTGGCACAATCGCACGTCCTGCTCGTCACCCTCGAAGACCATGCGGTGATGGGCGGCGCCGGCTCGGCGGTTAACGAGTTTCTGCATGCCGCAGCCATCGCTACGCCGGTACTCAATCTCGGCATCCCCGACCGTTTTATCGATCACGCCACGCGCGCTGAAATGCTCGCCGAGTGCGGCCTCGACGCCGCCGGCATCAGCAACGCCATCCGCACACGTCTTGCCACCTGAACACCCACAGCCATGGAACTGTTGCTGCTGTTCTTCCTGATTCTGCTCAACGGCGTCTTCGCGATGTCGGAGATTGCCGTGGTATCGGCGCGCCGAGCGCGTCTGCAACGGCTGACCGACGAAGACCATCCCGGCGCAGCCGCTGCGCTTGCACTCAACGGATCGCCGTCGCGTTTTTTGTCGACCATCCAGGTGGGCATTACGTCAATCGGCATTCTTGCCGGCGCCATCGGTGACGACGCACTCGCCACGCCATTATCAAACTGGCTGGCGACCATCCCGGCCCTGGCGCCTTGGCGCGAAGGCATTGCCCTGACTGTCGTGGTGATGGGTCTTACCTATGTTTCAGTCGTGATCGGCGAACTGGTACCCAAACGCCTGGGACTGGTTGCCCCGGAGCGTGTTGCCAGCTTCGTGGCCGGACCGATGAACATGCTGGCGCGCATCGCCCATCCGCTGGTGATTCTGCTCGCCTCGTCCGGCGAAGCCGTCTTTCGCCTGCTGCACATCCGCACCGGTGACGAACCGCCGGTCAGTGACGAAGAAATCAAGGTGCTGATGGAGCAGGGTACGGAAGCAGGCATTTTCCACGTCTCCGAGCGCCAACTGGTCGCCAATGTGTTGCACCTCGACGACCAGACGGTGCGCGCGATCATGACGCCACGGCAGGACATTGCCGCACTCGATCTTTCTGAAGGCGATACCGAGTTACGCAAAACACTGGTCAGCGCGGCGCACAGCCGCATGCTGGTCTATCGCGATGATTTCAGCCAGATCACCGGCATTCTCCACACTGGCGATCTGCTGCGGCGATTGCTGGCCGGCGAGCAGCCGGCCATCGCCGACTGCGTGCGGCCTGCGCATTTCGTCCCGGATACCATCACGCTGGCGCGGCTGCTGGAGAACCTGCGCGAAGCGCGCACAACGATCGCCCTGGTGGTCGATGAGTACGGCGATCTGCAGGGCCTGGTGACGCTCGGCGACGTGATTGACGCCATTGTTGGCAACCTCGCCTTCAATGAAGGCGACGCTGAATACGAAATCATGCAACGCGCCGATGGTTCCTGGTTGATCGATGGCTCGGTGAGCATCGAGCGCATGAAGCAGATGATCGAATCCGGCGCACTGCCGGGCGAAGACGAAGGCTATTTTCACACTGCTGCAGGCTTTGCACTGCATGTGCTTGGACACATCCCGAAACCGGCGGAGCACTTCAGCGCTGCCGGTTATCGCTTCGAAGTCGTCGATATGGACGGCCATCGCATCGACAAATTACTGGTAACGATGGAGCCGGAATCGCCGGAACGAATCGGCCAGCGATAGCGCGCGCAGCAACCGCCGGCGCCGGCAAGCTCTATTCCTTGCGGAAGATGTGGCCGAGCTTTCCTTTCTTGACCGCGAGGTACCGCTCATTGTCCGGCGTGACGGCCATCTCGTGCGGCAGGCGCTCAACAACCTCAAACCCCATGGCCTGCAATGCCTCTACTTTGCGCGGATTGTTGGTCATCAACCGCAATTTTTTTACGCCTAGATGCGCCAGCATGATGCGGCACAGCGTGTAGTCGCGCAGATCGGCATCGAAACCCAGATGCACGTTGGCCTCGACCGTATCCCTGCCCTCGTCCTGCAATTTGTAGGCGCGAATCTTGTTGGTCAGGCCGATGCCACGCCCTTCCTGCCGCAGGTACAGGATGACGCCACGGCCTTCCTTGCCGATGCGCTCCATCGCCGCTTCCAGTTGCGGGCCACAATCGCAGCGCAGGCTGAACAGCGCGTCACCGGTCAGGCACTCGGAATGAATCCGGGTCAGCACCGGTTCGTGGCGGGTTGCACTGTCCGCAACAGCGCCAAGCGTGAGCATGACGTGCTCTTTGCCCGCAGCCTCATCCTCAAAACCATAGAGTTCGAAGACACCAAACGGGGTCGGCAGACGGGCGGATTCGACGTAGCGGATGGTCACTCTGAAACGACCGGAACAACACGAAGGGGCGCTGATTGTAGCAGGGGGTATAGCGGGGTTGAAAGCCGATTACCCGGGGAAGAACCGCAGTGCGAACAGTTGCGGCCAGAGATATTGCAGCGCAACAAGGCAAAGCGCCGCGTAAACAGCCGCCAACAGATCGTCGACCATAATGCCAAAACCGCCATGCACATACTGATCGAACCAGCGGATCGGCCACGGCTTGACGATATCGAACAAACGAAAAAACACAAAGCCGGCAACAACATTGGCGAACGTCGGCACCGCCACCACCATGACCAGCAGAAAGCCGGCAATCTCGTCCCAGACGATACCGTGGTGATCGTGTACGCCGAGCTTGCGTGCTGAAACACCGCACGCCCAGATGCCGATGGCAATCGCGCCGACGACTGCGGCGGCATAAGCCGCAAACGACAACTGCGCCAGCAGCAGGTACAACGGAACCGCGGCCAGGGTACCAAAAGTTCCCGGTGCCCATGGCGCCAGGCCGCTACCAAAACCGAAAGCAATAAAGTGCGCCGGTTCGCGCAGATCAACGACGACTTTCGCGCGCTTTTCTTCCGGAACGAAACTCATCGACTCACGCTCATGGTGACACGCTCATGGTTAAAAGTGCTCCCAGCTCGCGCGCGACGGCTGCCATTCGCCGCCATCGGCAGCAAGGCAACGCAGCCGCCCGTCAGCGGTGATGCGGCCGATCACCGCCACCGGCACCTGCACACTCGTGGCAGCAACATGCAATGCCGCGAGCCTCAACGCCGGCACCGTGAAACACAGTTCGTAATCATCGCCACCGGCCAGCATGTATTCATAAGCCTGCGGGCCGGCAAGCCCGGCCAGCAACGCCGAACGCGGCAACGCGGCCAGTTGCAACTCGGCACCACATGCCTGGCCGCTGGTGCGCGAGGATTCATCCAAAATGTGCTGCAAATCGCCCAGCAGACCGTCGGACAGATCGATCGCCGCTGTCGCCACGCCGCGCAAGGCGATGCCCAAGGCCATCTGTGGCGTTGGGCGCAACAAACGCACGATGGCCGGATCCTGGCTGTCGCGGTTCATTCGCTGCCAGCGCGCCAGCCCGAGTGCCGCGTCGCCGAGCGTGCCGCTCACACAGAGCAGGTCGCCCGGTCGCGCGCCATCGCGACGCAATGCCTCGCCCGCAGGAATCTCGCCCAATACCGTGACGGTCATCGTGCAGGGCAGCACGGACGACGCCATTGCGGATCGCGGCGTCGAGCAGGTCGTATCGCCGCCAAGCAACGGACATCCGGCAGTATCGGCCAGCGCGAAAAATCCCTGCGCGAAAGCCGCCACCCAGGCTTCATCGATGGCAGGCAGCGTCAACGCCAGCAGGCAACCGCGCGGCGTCGCGCCCATCGCGGCCAGATCAGACAGGTTCACGGCCAGCGCTTTCCAGCCGACATCGGCTGCGGGTGTATCGGCGGGAAAATGTACGCCCTCGACCAGCGTATCGGTACTCACTGCCAGCTGCATCCCCGGCGTTGGCGTGAGCAAGGCGCAGTCGTCGCCAACACCGAGCACCACGCCGGGTGCCATGCCATCACGCGCGCGGCGAAAAAACCGGTTGATGAGATCGAACTCACCGGGCGATTTGCCGGGGCAGTCATTACCGGACGATGCAGCAGACATGCAGGGCACCTGCGCATTGCTCGCCGGGATCAGCGCCCGACGAACTCCGCCGCCCGCAACTTGCGCGCCACTTTGTCGAGCACGCCGTTGATGAATTTATGGCTGTCGTCGGTGGCGCCGAACTCCTTGGCCAGCTCAATGCCTTCGTTGATCGCCACGCGCGGCGGTACATCGACACGATGATGCAGTTCATAGGTGCCGATACGCAGGATCGCCCGCTCAATGGGATCGAGATCCCTCACCGGGCGATCGAGAAACACTGCGTAATGCACATCAAGTTGCGCCGCGCGCGCGACAACCTCGCGCAGCAACTCATGGAAGTAACCCACATCGGTCTTGCGCATGTCGTTCTCGGCACGGTAGTACGCTTCGATCGTCGGTGCTTCCTCGCCACCGATCTGCCAGCTATACAGCGCCTGCAGCGCAAAACGCCGCGCCTTGTGGCGCGCCGAGGGTGTCGTCGGCCATGAGGGCGATTTTTCGTCGCCTGCGGCGTCATCCACAGCAGGGGCGCTCACGACACTTGCCGCAGCAGGCTGACCATTTCGAGCGCACCGGCTGCCGCCTCGGCGCCCTTGTTACCGGCCTTGGTGCCGGCGCGCTCGATGGCCTGCTCGATGGAATCGACCGTGAGCACCCCGAAGATCACCGGCAGATCGGCATTCAGGCCCACCGACGCCAGGCCCTTCGCTGCCTCACCGGCGACATATTCGAAGTGTGCCGTACCACCACGGATGACTGCACCCAGCGCGATGACCGCGTCGAATTTTTTTGTGGCGGCAACACGCTTGACGGCAAGCGGCAGCTCCCAGGCACCCGGTACGCGAAATACCGTGATGTCTTCATCCTTGATGCCATGGCGCTTGAGCGTATCCAGCGCACCTGCCAACAGGCTCTCGACCACAAACGCGTTAAAACGCGCGACGACCAACGCATAACGGCCGGTGCAATTGCGGAAGTCGCCTTCGACGGTACGGATAGCAGTCATTTTTTCAGTCCTCTGTGGCTTCGACGTATTCGACAATCTCAAGATCGAAACCCGAGATGGCATTGAACCTGATTGGCGAGCTGAGCAGCCGCATGCGCGTCACTCCCAGGGCGCGCAGAATTTGCGAACCGGTACCGACGGTGCGGTACACCGCCGTGCCATCGGCGCGACGCGCGGCGGCAGTGCGCCCGACCAGAAAATCCGCCAAGCGCTCCTCGACATCGCGGGCGAGAAAATCCTGCGCCAGCAGAATCACGACTCCGGCCGGCGTGCGCGCTATCTCACTCAGTGCCCGCTGGATGCTCCAGCCAACACGACCGTCACGCTTGACGCCAAGCACATCGCGCAACGGATCGATCTGATGCACACGCACGGTAGTGACTGTATCCGCACGGATCTCGCCATTCACCAGCGCCACGTGCATCGCGCCATCTACGGAATCGCGGAACGTCACCATGCGAAACATGCCATAGGCAGTCGGCAAGGCATGGTCACCGGTTTTCGTGACGGTTTGTTCATGGATGATGCGGTAATGAATCAAATCGGCAATGGTGCCGATCTTCATATTGTGTTGCTGTGCGAATTTTTCGAGATCCGGGCGCCGCGCCATGGTGCCGTCTTCGTTCATGATCTCGACGATCACCGCCGCCGGCTCAAGGCCCGCCAAGCGGGCAAGGTCACAGCCCGCTTCGGTGTGGCCGGCACGGTGCAGCACGCCGCCAGGCTGCGCGGTGAGCGGAAAGATATGCCCGGGCGAAACGATGTCGGCTGCCTTCGCATGCGGCGCCACGGCAGTCTTGATGGTGTGGGCGCGGTCGGCAGCGGAAATGCCGGTGGTTACGCCACTGGCCGCTTCAATGGAAGCCGTGAAGTTGGTGCCCAGCGCCGTACCGTTGCGTGACACCATCGGGCCGATATCGAGCTGCCGACAACGATCCTGGGTCAGCGTCAGACAAATCAGGCCGCGCGCATGCTTTGCCATGAAATTCACCGCCTCCGGCGAGACATGCGCAGCCGCCAGCACCAGATCGCCTTCGTTCTCGCGATCCTCGTCGTCCATCAGGATCACCATGCGACCCAGACGAATGTCGTTGATCAACTCTTCGATCGTATTCAGATTCATGCTCTTTTCCCCGTTGCGGGCCCGGCCAATGCCGGGCCTATCGCAGGAATCCGTGTTCGGCGAGTTTCGCCAGGGTGACGCCCTGTGCGCCATCGGCTGCCTGGTCGCCCAGCAACAGGCGCTCAAGGTAACGCGCGATGATGTCGACCTCGAGATTCACCGGCACGCCGACACGCCAATTGTCGAGCGTCGTCACGGCAAGTGTGTGCGGCACGATGTTGAGATCAAAAACTGCAGCGTCGACCGCGTTCACCGTGAGGCTGACACCATCGCAGCAGATTGAACCCTTTGCGGCGATGTATTTTGCCAGTGTCGCCGGCGCCTCGATGCGAAATTGTACCGAACGCGCGTCGGTGGTGCGCGACACCACCTTACCCACGCCATCAACGTGGCCGCTGACGAGATGGCCGCCCAGCCGCGTGCTGGGCGTGAGTGCTTTTTCGAGATTGACGCGATTGCCGACAGCCAGCTTGCCGAGCGTTGTGCGCGCGAGCGTTTCGCCGGAAACGTCGGTGCGGAAACCATCGCCGGGAAACAGTGCCACCGCCGTCAGGCAGACGCCGTTCACCGCGATCGAATCGCCCAGGGCGACATCGGCCAGATCGAGTTTGCCGGTCTGCAGCCGGAAGCTGCGGTCACCGCCATGGTTTTCGATGGCGGCAACGGTGCCGACAGCCTGGACTATTCCTGTAAACATGGTCCGGTGCGCATGGCCTGGAGGCATTAAAGAGCCGGTCTGACAAGGGCGGTCATTCTAATGTCCCCGCCGAGCATGCGCACGTCCTTGAGGATCAACGGGATTTTCTCGGCCATACCGGCAATCGGCAGCGCCAGCAGCGGGCGGGCCTGTGAGCCGAGCAGAACCGGCGCGGCATACACGACCAATTCATCGACCAGCCCGGCAGCGACGAAAGCACCGGCAAGGGTTGCACCGGCCTCGACCAGCAGTTCATTCACCTCACGCAGTCCGAGCTCGGCCATCAGGGCGGCAAGCGCGATACCCGCCCCGACCACCGGCAAACCGATCACTTCCACACCCTGGGCCCGCAGCAGTTCGGCACGCCGGCCACCGGCTGGCGACGCCAGCACGCGATCCCCGGCGACCACCAGCGTCTCGCCGCCGGCTGCGGCGAACAGGGCCGCCTCCGGCGCAGCACGCAGCTCACGATCCAGCAGCACGCGCAACGGCTGGCGCACCCATTCATGCGCATAGAGGCCGTGGCGCCAGTCCTCCGGCCGCACGGTCAGCGCAGGATTGTCGGCAAGCAACGTACCGATGCCGGTAAGCACCGCGCCGGAGCGGGCACGCAACCGCTGCACGTCTTCGCGCGCCTCTGGTCCGGTGATCCATTGGCTTGCACCGTCCGCCATGGCGGTACGGCCATCGAGGCTCATGGCGAGCTTCAGACGCACGAACGGCATGCCGCGAGTCATCCGCGCGATGAACCCGGGATTCAGCGCGCAGGCCTCGGATTCCAGCACCCCGACATCAACCGCAATGCCGGCGGCGCGCAATTTCGCCATGCCGTTGCCACGCACCTGGTGATTCGGGTCCTGCATCGCGACGACCACGCGCGCCGGCCCTGCACCGATCAACGCATCGGCGCAAGGCCCGGTACGGCCATGATGACTGCACGGCTCCAGCGTGACGTAGACCGTGGCGCCGCCCGCGCGCTCACCGGCCATGCGCAGGGCATTTACTTCCGCGTGCGGCTCACCGGCACGGGCATGAAAGCCCTCGCCGACAATTTCCTCGTCACGCACGATCACGCAACCGACCCGCGGATTCGGATCGGTGGTGTAAAGGCCCTGCGCGGCAAGTTGCAGCGCTCGGGACATGAAGGCGTGGTCGGCGGCGATAACAGTCATGCCTGCTCGTGCCTGTGGTGAGATCGTTTCTAACTGCCCTTTTCGAGTCGTTCGACTTCCTGGCGGAATTCGTTGATGTCCTTGAAATTACGGTAGACCGACGCAAAGCGCACGAAGGCGACATCGTCGAGTTTGCGCAACTCGTCCATCACCGCCTCGCCGAGCGACGATGATGGCAATTCGCGCTCGCCGCTGGCGCGCAATCTGGCGCAGATGTGGGTAATGGCCGCTTCCACCTGTTCAACACTCACTGGCCGCTTCTGGATAGCAAGCTGAATGCTGGCACGCAACTTGTTCTCGTCAAACGGCACGCGGGTACCGTCGCGCTTGACGATACGCGGCATCACCAGCTCAGCAGTTTCGTAAGTCGTGAAACGTTCACTGCACGCCTGACATTCGCGCCGCCGGCGCACCTGCGCCCCGTCAGCGACAAGACGCGAATCGATGACTTTGGTGTCGTCGGCGTTGCAGAACGGGCAGTGCATCGAACCTCCGCAGGCCCGGCGTCAGCCGGGCCCGGACGATCAGCCGTAAACGGGAAAACGCTTGCAGATCGTCGTTACCTTCTCGCGCACGACAGTGATGACGTTCTCGTCGTTGATGTTGTCGAGCACGTCGCAAATCCAGCCGGCAAGCTCGCCCGCCTGGGCTTCCTTGAAGCCGCGGGTGGTGATCGCCGGCGTGCCGATACGAATACCGGACGTCACGAACGGCGAGCGCGGGTCGTTCGGTACCGCGTTCTTGTTGACGGTGATGTGGGCGCGGCCGAGCGCAGCATCGGCATCTTTGCCGGTAATGTCCTTCTTGATGAGATCCAGCAGGAACAGGTGGTTGTCGGTACCGCCGGAGACGATATCGAAACCGCGCGACTGGAACACACTGCACATCTTGCGCGCATTTGCCACAACCAGCTGCTGATAATCCCTGAATGCCGGCTCCATCGCTTCCTTGAAGCACACCGCCTTGGCGGCGATGACGTGCATCAGCGGGCCGCCCTGGCCGCCCGGGAACACGGCGCTGTTCAGTTTTTTCTCGATCTCTTCGTTCTTCTTCGCGAGGATCAGGCCGGCACGCGGGCCGCGCAGCGTCTTGTGCGTGGTCGTGGTGGTGACATCGGCGATCCGGCACGGATTCGGGTAGATACCGGCAGCAACCAGGCCAGCGACGTGGGCCATGTCCACCATCAGATACGCGCCAACCGAATCGGCGATTTCGCGAAATTTCTGCCAGTCGACCACGCGCGAGTAGGCGGAGAACCCGGCGATGACCATTTTCGGCTTGTGCTCAAGCGCCAGGCGCGCTGCTGCGTCGTAATCGATTTCGCCGGTAGCCGGATTCAGGCCGTACTGCACGCTGTTGTATATCTTGCCGGAGAAATTCACTTTCGCGCCGTGGGTCAGATGGCCTCCGTGCGCCAGCGACATGCCCAGCACGGTATCGCCCGGG
The DNA here is from genome assembly GCA_049324495.1 of Pseudomonadota bacterium. Taxonomy (GTDB): domain Bacteria; phylum Pseudomonadota; class Gammaproteobacteria; order Pseudomonadales; family JADFDG01; genus JADFDG01. The sequence continues at coordinate 18,795 of JBMOOP010000027.1, read as the reverse complement.
TTCAACAGCGCCATGAACACCGCAATGTTGGCCTGGCTGCCTGCGTGCGGCTGCACGTTGGCGTAATCGGCGTCGAACAGTTGTTTGGCGCGGTCGATTGCCAGTTGCTCGACGACATCGACGTATTCGCAACCGCCGTAGTAGCGCTTCTGCGGATAGCCCTCGGCGTACTTGTTGGTGAGCACCGAACCCTGGGCTTCCAGCACGCGCGGGCTGGTGTAATTCTCCGAGGCAATCAGCTCGATATGCGCTTCCTGGCGCGCGCGCTCGCCCTGCATGGCGTTGAACAAGTCGGTGTCGTAGGCAGCGATCGTCATGTCTTTGCTGAACATCTCTCGAACCTCGGGGGGCAGGAACCTCGGGGCGTACCGGTCAGCCAGCACCGGTGCGTCGGCGGCGCGCATTCTACCGGATATGGGGGACCACTGGCGGGCAGCGAGCACCCGGCCGGCCATCGATCCGGTAGAATGCGCGCCTCCCCGACGACCATGAGTGCCGGAACCCCCCGATGGCCCAGTACATCTTCACCATGCACAAGCTCGGCAAGATCGTCCCGCCGAAGCGCGAAATCCTCAAGGACATTTCCCTGTCCTTCTACCCGGGCGCCAAGATCGGCGTGCTGGGCCTGAATGGCTCGGGCAAATCGACGCTGCTGCGCATCATGGCCGGAGTCGACAAGGAATTTACCGGCGAAGCGCGCCCGCAGGCCGACATCAAGATCGGCTACCTGCCGCAGGAACCACAACTCGCCCCCGAAAAGACGGTGCGCGAAGTGATCGAGGAGGCTGTTGCCGAAATCAAGAATGCGCAGGTACGACTCGACGAGGTCTACGCCGCCTACGCCGAACCGGATGCCGATTTCGACAAGCTCTCCGCCGAGCAACAAAAACTGGAAGCCATACTCGCCACCTCCGACGCACACGCGCTCGACAACAAGCTGGAAATCGCCGCCGACGCGCTGCGTCTGCCGCCCTGGGACGCAAAGATCGGCCCGCTGTCCGGCGGTGAAAAACGCCGCATCGCGCTCTGCCGATTGCTGCTGTCGAACCCCGACATGCTGCTGCTCGATGAACCGACCAACCACCTGGACGCCGAATCGGTCGGCTGGCTCGAGCGCTTCCTGCACGAATTCCCCGGCACTGTCGTCGCCGTCACCCACGACCGCTACTTCCTCGACAATTCCTGCCAGTGGATTCTCGAACTCGACCGCGGCCGCGGTATTCCCTGGGAAGGCAACTACACCGCCTGGCTCGAACAGAAAGACGCGCGCCTCAAGCAGGAAAACAAGCAGGAAGAAGCGCACGGCAAGGCGATGGCGCGCGAACTGGAATGGGTGCGCTCCAACCCGAAGGCCCGTCAGGCCAAGTCGAAAGCACGCCTGAAGCAGTATGACGAACTGGCGTCGAAAGAATTCCAGAAACGCAACGAGACCCAGGAAATCTACATCCCGCCGGGGCCGCGCCTGGGCGACAAGGTCATCGAAGTGAAGAACATCAGCAAGCACTATGGCGATCGCGTGCTGTACGAGAACCTGACGTTCACCGTGCCACCGGGCGCCATCGTCGGCATCATCGGCCCGAACGGTGCCGGTAAAACCACGCTGTTCCGCATGATCACCGGCGAGGAAAAACCCAACAAGGGCGAGATCGTCATCGGCGACACCGTGCAGGTTGCCTATGTCGGCCAGATCCGCGACAACCTCGACGACAAGAAATCCGTCTGGGAAGAGGTGTCCGGCGGCCGTGACATCCTCAAGATCGGCGACTACGAAATGCCGTCACGCGCCTGGTGCGGCCGGTTCAACTTCAAGGGCGCCGACCAGCAGAAGCGCGTCGGCGATCTCTCGGGCGGCGAGCGCAACCGCCTGCAACTGGCGAAAGTGCTGCAGGCCGGCGCCAATGTCCTGCTGCTTGACGAGCCGTCGAACGATCTCGACGTGGAAACGCTGCGCGCGCTGGAAGACGCCCTGCTCACCTTCCCGGGCGTTGCCATGGTCATCTCCCATGATCGCTGGTTCCTTGACCGTATCGCGACCCATATACTGGCCTTCGAGGATGACGGCTCGGTGGAATGGTTCGAAGGCAACTACCACGAGTTCGAGGAATACCGTCACAAGAAGCTCGGTGATGCAGCCCTGCAGCCGAAGCGGATGAAGTACAAGAAACTGGCGTGATACGACGCCCCTTACTCACCGGAGGAGGGGGTGATCGATCCGGAGGTCAGAACGATGACCGACAACGACAAGCGACGCTTTACCCGTGTGCCTTTCGATGCCGAGGTCGTGCTGCATCATGGCGGCCGAACCTGGTCGTCCGATTTGATCGACGTCTCGATCAAGGGCATGCTCACCGCCGCCCCGGCAGGCTTTGATGTCGCCCTCGGCGAATCACTCGGGGTTGATCTGATCCTCAACGAGGAAGTTTCCATCGACACCCGCTGCACGCTGGTGCATTGCACCAGCGAACGCCTCGGCATGCGCATCGACCGCATCGACATGGAATCGATCATGCATCTGCGGCGCTTGCTCGAACTGAACCTCGGCGATCCGGCATTGCTCGAACGCGAACTGAGCGGGTTGCACGACTGACGAAGGAACTAAAACCTCCAAGAACCCTCTGAGTTACCTGTGAACCGTTGCGTTACCGTCAAAAACATGCCCGAACGCCCTGCCCACCCGCTGGCCCGCCTGCTGCCGGCCGCGCTGGCACTGCTGACCCTCTGCGCGCAGGCCGCCCTGCCCCCTGCGCCGACCGGCACCACGACCGGATCCGGCGCCACCGAATTCCTGCCGGTACGTGAGGCATTCCGACTGCCAGCGGCATCCGACGCCGGCGCCCTTACCCGCTTTCTTGCCAGCGCCTCATTCGCCGCGATCATCGGCACCTTCCTGCTGCTCGGCATCGGCCTGGCATTCACCTACACCGCCGCCGGCATCGCCGTCGGCCTTCTGGGTGCGAAAGCGAACCTGACGATATTTCTGCAGTCGCCCCCGGTACTGATCGCCTTCGCGCTGGCATTCGTCGCGCTGGCGATGAGCATGTTCGGTTTCTACGGCCTGCAGATGCCATCCTTACCTGCGCGACAGGCTGGCGTCGGTGTCGAGCCGGCAAAAAGGCGGCCGATTGCTCGGCGTTGCGATCATGGGTGCGGCATCGGCACCGCTGGCCGGCGCGCTGGTCTTCATCAGTACCACCGGCGACGCTGTACTCGGCGGCACGACAATGACATACCGGGACATACCGACGACGTACCGGCGCGTTTTTCAGCGTAGTCTATCGGGCGCGCCCGGCAACCTCAGGAGATCGCAATGATGCATTGGGCTGACTGGCATGGATGGTCGAGCGGGGGCTGGATTTTCATGGCTCTCTTTTGGGTGTTGATCATCCTGGCGTTCGTCGCCCTGATGCGACGAACGGATATCGGCCGCACTGAAAGCCGGGATACACCCCGCAAAACGCCGATCGAAATACTCCAGGAGCGTTATGCGCGGGGCGAAATCGAACGTGAAGAGTATGAGCAGAAACGCCGCGATCTTGCGGACTAGGCCCCCATGAGACAAATCAGGAAGCACCGTCGCCGGCTCTCTGCCGGGCTTGTGCTCGCGATACTGCTCACGCAGTTCGCGACGGTGGCGTTTGCCTGCCGGATCGATTTACCGGCGTCCACCCCGGCATCGGTGGCGCTCCCCATGGACGGCTGCGTGGCGTGGGCGGCCGAGGCTCAGGACAACGACACCGGCACCCGCGCCAACCCGGCACTGTGTCACGCGCATTGCGATCAGGGGGCGCAGGCCGCCTCGACTACTCCCCTCAGCGTCGATCCGCCGACGGCGACCGGTTTTTTTGCGGGTACAGCTCCCGTATCCGCACCGTCACTGCCCACACCCCTCATCTCTGTTCAAGCGCGCAATACAGCGCTTGCCGATTCCGGGCCGGCGCCCGGATGGCCGCCCGCCTGGCTCGCTTATCTCGTTCTGCGGAATTAGTCGTCGCGATTGATCATGACGTTATGCGCTGATCGCGCATCGCAGGTCATTTCGCACGCTTCTTTTTCCAGACGGGACAGATCATGAAATTTGTTTGCTGTACGCCCGCGGCACTGCTGCTGGCGCTGCCGCTATCCCTGCCGCTGCCGGCGGCGGAAAATCATCTCGATTTCCCCGCTGCGGTGAAACTCGCCGAACAGAACTTCCCCGGCGTCGCGGCACAACGTGCGGCACTCGCCGCAGCACAATCTGCACAATCTGCTCTCGGTCGGCTGCCGGATCCGCGCCTTGTCGTGGGTATCGACAACCTGCCGACCGAGGAGCCTGACCGCTTCAGCCTTGACGCCGATTTCATGACGATGCAGCGCATCGGTCTCATGCAGGAGGTGCCGAATCGGGTGAAGCGGCAGGCACAGGCACAGGGAGCGCAAGCAGCGGCAACCCGCGAGCAAGCAACGCTGGCGGCGACTGTGCAGGGCGCCAGACGCAACACGGCACAAGCCTGGCTGGCGGTGTATTTCGCCGAGCAACGCCGCGCCGTGCTTGCCGATATCGAACACGACAACAGCCTGCTGCAGGACAGCATCAAAGCAGGCCTGGCGGCCGGTCAGACAACATCGATGGCGTGGCTCAGCACGCGACAAGAAGCGCTGGCGCTTGCCGATCGCCGCGACGAACTGGCTGCCGCCGTCGTCACCGCACGCGCCAAGCTGCGGCAAATGATTGGCGATCGCGCGGACTGGCCGCTGGCCGGCGAGCCACCCGAGCTGTCCATTGATCCGGCATACCTGCACAGCAGCCTGGCAAAACACGTCGATATCGCGCCGTACCTTTCCGCGCGCACCCGCGCCGAAACCGAGCTTGCCGAAGCAGAAGCCGCCAAGCGCGGTGATTGGGCCTGGGCCCTGTCCTATGCAAAGCGCGGCGTGCCGTTCGGTGACATGGTGTCGGCCGAGGTCAGCATCGATCTGCCGCTGTGGAAAGCCTCGCGACAGGGACCGACGATTGCCGCGCGGCGGCACGATCTTGAACGGACAGACGCAGAACGAGAAGACGCCATCCGCAGGCACCGGGCAGACCTGAACAGCGATCTCGCCCTGCTCGATGCGCTCGACAGCCAGCACGAACGGTTGCACGCCCGGAGCGTGCCCTTGGCCGAGCAGCGCACGGCGCTCGCACTCGCAAATTATCAAACGGGTACCGGCGACATTGTCGCCGTCTTTGCTGCGCGACGGGAAATGCTTGAGCTGCGTTTGCGCGGCCTTGATCTCGATGAACAACGCTTCGCCCTGCGCGCACATCTGCATTATCTCATTGTGGAGAAAACCCCATGAGCACGCGCATCCTTGCCATCACCCTCAGTCGCGCCACCCTCATGGTCATCGCCGGTGCGGCAGTCGGCATCGCCGCCGGGTACGGCATTGCCCGCCTGAGCGCCGCGAACGATCACGCAATCGCAACGACCGCCGACGGCAACGCGGCAACGACAACGGGGGAAATAACGCCGAAAAAACCCGCACGGCGCATCCTCTATTGGTTCGATCCGATGGTGCCCACCCAACACTTCGACAGACCCGGAAAATCGCCGTTCATGGATATGGAACTTCAGCCGAAATATGCCGAAGAAGTTGCCGACGACACAGATGCGGATACTGACGCAGACGCAGACGGTGTCGGCCTGGCGATATCTTCGACCATGACACAAAGGCTCGGTATACGGCTGGCAACCGTCACGCAACGTACGGTATCGCCAACCTTTGATGCCATCGGTCTGACGCAACTCGATGGCAGCAACCTGGCCATCGTGCAGGCACGCACAGCCGGCTTCGTGCAGCGCGTCTATCGGCACGCGCCTGGCGAAACCATCGCACCGGGTAGTCCGCTGGTCGATCTCGTCGCGCCGGAATGGACGGCTGCACAGCAGGAATATCTTGCCCTGCGCGCGAGCAAAGACACTTCACTCATCGCCGCAGCGCGTCAGCGGCTGCTGTTTTTGGGGATGCATGAGACGCTGGTAACACGGCTTGAGCGTGACGGTAAACCGCAGATACCCACCATCGTCGCACCCATGGGCGGTGTATTGCAGGAACTCCCGATACGCAACGGCATGGCGATATCACCAGGCACATCACTCGCGATCATCAACAGTCTTGCCGCATTGTGGATCGATGTTGCCGTTCCCGAAACGCAGGCGAAGGCGGTCAAGACCGGTCAGCGCGTCGACGTCCGCCTGCCCTCATCGCCGGATGAAATCGTACCCGGCGTCGTGAGGGCCGTACTTGCCGAGGGAAATGCCGACACGCGGACGCTGCGTGTGCGCATCGAATTGCCCAACCACAATAGGCAGTTGCAGGCAGGACTCACCGCAATCGTCCGCTTTCGGATGCCGAGACAAACAGCGTTGCTGGTACCTTCAGAAGCGCTCATTCGTACCGGCACGCGGACGCTGGTCTATGTGGTTGGAAAAAACAATCAGTATCGTCCGGTACACGTCAAAGTCGGTGTGGAAGCCGATGACATGACGGTGGTCGAATCGGGACTCGCAGCCGGCGAACGCGTTGTTACTTCCGGGCAGTTCCTGATCGATTCCGAAGCCAGCCTGCGCGGTATCGTGCCAAGGATCGCCGATGTCGTGCCGAATGCCGAGAGCACACAGCCATGATCGCCGCACTGATCCGCTGGTCGGTCGGCAACCGTTTTCTGGTCTTGCTGGCAACCCTGTTCCTCAGCGCCTGGGGGCTGTGGGCCGTACATGGCACGCCGATCGACGCGCTGCCGGATCTCGCGGACGTGCAGGTGATCGTGCGCACCAGTTATCCGGGGCAGGCGCCGCAGATCGTCGAGAACCAGGTGACCTGGCCACTCGCCAGCACTCTGCTATCGGTGCCAGGCGTCAAAAATGTGCGCGGATTTTCGTTTTTCAGCGATTCATTCATCCACGTTATTTTTGCCGATGATACCGATCTGTATTGGGCACGCTCCCGCGTCCTCGAATATCTCAATCAGGTGCAGAGTCGCCTGCCGGCCGGCGCCACATCCACACTCGGTCCGGACGCCACGGGTGTAGGCTGGATTTACGAGTATGCGCTGGTCGACCGCACCGGCACCAACGACCTCGCGCAGTTGCGTGCCATTCAGGACTGGTTCCTTAAATTTGAATTGAAAACGCTGCCGAATGTGGCGGAAGTTGCCAGCATCGGTGGCATGGTAAGACAATACCAAGTGGTGCTTGATCCGTGGCAACTCTCGGCACGCGGCATTACGCCGACGCAGGTTCGCGATGCTCTGGCGCGCGCCAACGGTGAAACCGGCGGCGCAGTACTTACGCTCGCCGATGCCGAGTACATGGTGCGTACCAACGGTTATCTGCAGTCCACGGCCGATTTCCGCGCCGTACCACTGGCCGTACGCAACGGCATTCCCGTAACCCTCGGCGACGTGGCCAGGATCCAGATCGGCCCGGAAATGCGCCGCGGCATTGCAGAACTCGACGGCGAAGGCGAGGTCGCCGGCGGCGTGGTGATTTTGCGCAGTGGCGGCAATGCGCGGGAAACAATCCGCGCCATCGAGGAAAAACTCGCAGCATTGAAACCCGGCCTGCCGCCCGGCGTCGAGATCGTCACCACCTACGACCGCAGCGAACTGATCGATCGGGCCATTGACAACCTGACGCTGAAACTCATTGAAGAATTCGTTGTCGTTGCCCTGGTGTGCGGCCTGTTTCTCTGGCACCTGCGCTCGGCGCTGGTGGCGATCGTCGCGCTACCGCTGGGCATACTGGCCGCCTTCATCGTCATGCGCTACCAGGGCATCAACGCCAATATCATGTCGCTGGGCGGCATTGCAATTGCCGTTGGCGCCATGGTCGATGCCGCCGTGGTCATGATCGAAAACGCGCATCGCCGCCTGGAACACTGGCATCGCGACAATCCCGGGGGGAAACTTGCCACCGAGGCACGCTGGCGTGTCATTACCGATGCGGCAGTCGAAGTCGGCCCGGCGCTATTCTTCTCATTACTGATCATCGCGCTCTCCTTCATTCCGGTGTTCACCCTGGAAGCGCAGGAAGGCCGCTTGTTTTCGCCGTTGGCGTTCACCAAAACCTGGGCGATGGCAGCGGCCGCCGGATTGTCGGTGACGCTGGTGCCGGTACTGATGGGTTACTGGATTCGCGGCAACATTCCGCCGGAACGAAAAAATCCCGTTACCCGGGCGCTGATCGCCGGCTACCGTCCGCTGCTGGAAAGAGTACTGCGGTATCCACGGGCAACGCTCGTCGTCGCCGCCCTGGTGCTGGTAAGCACGCTGTATCCGGCCACACGCCTGGGTGGCGAATTTTTGCCGCCCCTGGATGAAGGCGATCTGCTCTATATGCCCTCGGCACTGCCCGGTCTGTCGGCGCAAAAAGCCAGCGAACTGTTGCAGCTGACCGATCAGATGATACGCGGCGTCCCCGAGGTGGCGCGCGTATTCGGCAAGGCCGGACGGGCCGAAACAGCGACCGACCCGGCACCGCTGGAAATGTTCGAGACAACCGTCCGCTTGAAGCCACGCACGCAGTGGCGAGCCGGCATGACGCCGGAAAAACTCGTTGAAGAACTCGACCGTGCCGTGCGCGTGCCCGGACTTTCCAATATCTGGGTGCCGCCCATACGCAATCGCATCGACATGCTGGCCACAGGCATCAAGAGCCCGATTGGCATCAAAGTTTCCGGCAACGATCTTGCCGCCATCGATCGCATTGCCGCGCAGATCGAACCGGTCGCGAAAACCGTACCCGGGGTGTCTTCCGCCCTGGCAGAACGGCTGACCGGCGGCCGTTACATCGATGTCGACATCGACCGCAGCGCAGCGGCTCGTTACGGGCTCAATATTGCCGATGTGCAGGCCCTGGTGTCCGGCGCGATCGGCGGCGAAAACATTGGCGAGACCCTGGAAGATCGGGCCAGATTTCCGATCAGCCTGCGCTACCCGCGCGAGTTGCGCGATTCACCGGATAAACTCGCGGCGCTGCCCGTGCTGACCCCGACCGGCCAGCAGATCAGGCTGGGGGCCGTGGCACAGATTCGCATTGCCGATGGCCCGCCGATGATCCGCAGCGAGAACGCGCGACCCTCCGGCTGGGTGTATGTGGACGTCCGCGGGCGCGACCTCGCCTCTGTAGTGGCCGATCTGCGCAGCGCAATCTCATCGCAGGTGACGCTTGGGCCCGGCGTCAGTCTGGCATATTCCGGCCAGTTCGAATTTCTTGAACGCGCCAATGCGCGCCTGCAATTGGTGGTGCCGGCAACGCTGGCGATCGTCTTCGTGTTGCTCTACCTGACGTTCCGGCGCTTTGACGAAGCGTTGTTGATCATGGCGACCTTGCCCTTTGCGCTGACCGGCGGCGTGTGGTTTTTGTACCTGATGGATTATCGGCTATCGGTGGCGACGGGCGTCGGTTTCATTGCGCTGGCGGGCGTCGCGGCGGAGTTCGGCGTCATCATGTTGCTGTATCTGAAACAGGCGCTGGATGCGCGCCTGCAGCGCGGACAACTCGCCGATACGGCAACCGTCGCCGATGCCATTCGTGAAGGTGCCCTGTTGCGGGTACGCCCGAAGGCGATGACGGTTGCCGTCATCCTCGTCGGACTGATTCCCATCGTCTGGGGTTCGGGAGCCGGCTCGGAATTGATGAGCAGAATCGCCGCCCCGATGCTCGGGGGCATGGTGACGGCGCCACTGATTTCGCTGCTGGTCGTTCCCGCACTGTTCAAGCTCATGCGCAGCAGACACAGGGCGCCGGAAGCTTGACCCTGATCAAGTCCGATGCAGCGGCCGGCAGTGACAATCGGGTTGTCGATTGATTGGTCATTCATACAGTGCCAGCGGCAACGTCAGCCCGGCAGCACGACGACGAATCCGCCGCGCTGTTCACCCACACGCGGGCGTACACGAATCGTGCCGCCATGCAGATCGACGATCCGCTTAACGATGGCAAGACCGGCGCCGGCGCCGCACCCGGCCTCACCATGTAAGAAACGCCCGATAACCCGGTCGGCCTGGCTGGCCGGCCGGCACGCAGCCAGTCGACGGCATGGCCTTCGCAAACAAGCACGGCGCACAGCCCTTCCCCAGCAGCTCATCGGCTTCGACCAACAGCAGCCGCATCGTTTTTTCCTTCAATCAATACAAAATCCAGTACTGCACGTCCTGGTCCTGGAGGAATTTTTCCGCGCCGGCACCTTCGAGAATCGCCAGCGTCGACAGGGTGCCGGCCTCAAGGCAGGAGCGCCCGACAACCGTCACGGAGCGCGGCGCAGCGGGCACCGGCCAACCGGTTCGCGGATCGAGAATATGCCCATAGCGGACGCCATCCCGAACGAGAAACCGGCGCGCATCGCCGCTGGTTGTCATCGCGCCAGCGCGAATCTTCAGTACTTTCGCCACCCCGCCACCGGGGGCCTCGACACCGATAGTCCACTCGCGACCGCCATGCAGTGCGCCGTTGGTTGCGAGATCGCCGCCGAAATTGACCAACAGGTTGCCCGGATACATGCCGGTCAACAGCAACAGCGTGCGGTCGACCGCGTACTCCTTGCCGATGCCGCCGAAATCCAGTTCCATGCCCGCCGGCAGCATGATCTCCTGCTCACTCCAGCGCACCTTCTGCCAACCCACCAGCGGCAACAGCGCCGCGACATCGCCGGGCGCCGGGACGCGATCGGAGCCGTCGAATTTCCAGACGCGGCGCAACACCCCGGATGTAATGTCGAACTTGCCGTCGGACAACTTGTAGCAGGTATCGGCATAAACCAGCAGCCGATGAACTTCGCTGTCGATCGCCACCGGCTGGCCGGCGGCGCGATTGATAGCCGCGACGATGTTGTCGTCACGGTAACGGCTGAACTTCTGCTCGATACGCCGCGCCTCGCCAACCGCAAGCCGCGTCAACCGCCGGGCTGTCTCAAGGTCAGCTCCGGCCACCAGCACCTCGCAGGGGCTAGCCATGGCAGTGAACCGTCCGACGCAGTAATCGCCGTGGCGCGCGACGGTGAATGCTGTTTCTTCGTTCATGCGAACATGGGTCGCCGCTAACATGTCGCGGCGAGTCTTGCACAGGGCATCGCGCACCGCAAAAGAACGCACAGCAGCCGTCATGTCGCCACGCTGACCCTGACGCGTGCCGCGCCTCACCACTTGCGCGAGTACCCGACATCAAAGATCAGTGCGGAGAGATCCGCATCACCCTGGTCGTACCCGCGTACGTGCGAGTCGAACGCCAACGGCAATGAAGCCGGGTATCTCGCCGGGGACTTCGATGCCCAAAAATCCAGATAAACCACCTCGCCCCGGTACCGGGCAAGATCAAGCTGGACCTCGGCAGCGGCCGCGCCGGCCGCCGCAAGCACGAGATCGACGCCTACTAACCAGCACAGAGAGAAATGGACGAAACATGGCAACCTCCACAGTTGTGGTCGCCAATGTAGCGAACCCTGCCTTAAGCGAGCCTTAACGGTTGAATGGCGGGCAGCCATGGGTTCAACTAGTTGCGGTAACCACTGAGGGAACCTCTGGATAACTCATGGGCCTGTATGGGACCCGCACGTTGGCATTAAGGTTCGCTTGATGCTCAGTGACCACACTTTGACTCCAACGCGCAATGACCCGGCGTACCCGGCGCGTGCGAACCCTGCGAGACACACCATGTATCGATTGCTCGAACGCACCGCCCGCCTGCTGTTGGCCGCGCTGATACTGCTGGCCGTCTGTGCGCAGGCTGCCCTGCCGTCCGCACTGACCGGCGCCACCAGCGAATCCGGCGCCGACGAATTTCTGCCGGTGCGCGAGGCGTTCCGGCTGACCATCGCCCGCGACGACCACGCTTTCATCGCCCGCTGGCAAATCGCCGACGGTTATTACCTGTATCGCGACAAATTCCACTTCACCCTGGTCGACAACCAGGGTATGGCGATTACCGCATTGGGCACGCCGCAATCGCCGGCAGGCCAGTTCAAGAACGACGAGATTTTCGGGCGCGTCGAGATTTATCAGACGCGGGTTGATGTGCGCCTGCCGCTGAATGTCATACCGCAACAACCGGCGACGGCGACGCTGAAAGTCACCTACCAGGGTTGCGCCGACGCCGGCCTTTGTTACCCGCCGGAAACGGAAACCTGGCCGGTCGACTTCACCGGCATGAGCCCTGCAACGGCAACTACTGCAAATACTGCAACCAGCAGCGCGACGCCAGCAGCATCAGATGCCGGCGCCATCACCCGTTTCCTCGCCAATGCCTCGTTTGCGGCAATCATCGGCACCTTCCTGCTGCTGGGCATCGGCCTTGCCTTCACGCCCTGCGTGCTGCCAATGATGCCGATCCTGTCGTCGATCATCGTCGGCGAGGGCCACGACATTTCAACCCGTCGCGCCTTCATGCTGTCGGTCGCGTATGTGCTCGGCATGGCGCTCACCTACACCGCAGCGGGCGTCGCTGTCGGCTTTCTGGGTGCGCAAGCGAACGTGTCGATGCTGCTGCAGTCGCCACCGGTACTGGTCATCTTCGCTCTGGTGTTCGTCGCGCTGGCAATGAGCATGTTCGGCTTGTATGAACTGCAGGTACCGGCGTTCCTGCGCGACAAACTCTCCTCGGTGTCCGGCCGGCAAAAAAGCGGCCGGCTGCTCAGCGTTGCGATCATGGGTGCGGTGTCGGCTCTGGTGGTGTCGCCCTGCGTGTCGGCGCCGCTCGCAGGCGCGCTGGTGTTCATCAGCACCACCGGTGATGCAGTGCTCGGTGGCGCGGCGCTGTTTGCGCTGGCGATGGGCATGGGTTTCCCGCTGCTGTTGATCGGCATCTCGGGCGGCAAACTGCTGCCGAAGGCCGGCGCCTGGATGAACGGCGTGAAAGCATTTTTCGGCGTCATGCTGCTTGGTATCGCCATCATCCTCGTCGGCCGCATCCTGCCGGGCTGGACGAGTCTCGCGCTGTGGGGTTCGCTGCTGATGGTGTCCGCGATTTACCTCAAGGCGCTGGAGCCGCTGTCCACCGCTGCGACCGGCTGGGCACATTTTCGCAAGGGCGTCGGCATGGTGCTGATGCTGCTCGGCGCAACGCTGCTGATCGGCGCCGCCGGTGGCGCCGATGACCCGCTGGAACCGCTCGGCTTTCTCAAGGCGGGTGCCGCCAGCGGTACCGCGCCACAGCAGGCACCGCTGTTCACGCGGGTGAAAGACAGCAACGAACTCACCGCAAAACTCGCCGCCGCACGCACCGCCGGCAAACCGGTGATGCTTGATTTCTTCGCCCAGTGGTGTGTGGCCTGCAAACTGATGGAACGCGACGTGTTCGCCAAAACATCGGTGCACAATGCGCTCGCAGGTTATGTCGTGCTGCAGGTCGATGCGACGGACAACAACGACACCAACCAGGCGCTGCTGGCGCAGTACAACGTGATGGGTCTGCCCTCAATCCTGTTCTTCCGCCCCGACGGCACTGAACTGAAAGACGAGCGCATCCAGGGCGAGCAGACCGAGGCAGAGTTTGTGGCATATCTCAGGGATCGGATCGAGCCAAAGCTGCGCTGACCCGGACACCTCTCGCCACTGTCGAGCTGTATCTGCACCAGCAGTTGATCCCTTCGGCCACCCTGCTTATGGCATCAATGCGGCGAGGTTGCCCTAGGACGTGCAGATGTCCTCAATGGCCTTGAGCAACAAAGACCGATCGCACGGTTTCTCCATGTGCCGGATGCCCTCCCGCTCCAGAAAAGCCACGGTCTGCGGCGTAAAGGCGCCGCCGGTAAGGAACAGCATGCGTTTCGCCTGCTCGGAGGTGGTGCTCGTCAAGGCGGCATGCAGAGCCATACCACTCATCTCCTGCATCATCAGGTCGCAGAGAATGACATCGAAACGAACACCGGCGCGGATATCCGTCAATGCCTGCCTGGGACTGGTACAACCGGTCACATCGTGCATACCGCTGAGCATCCGCTGCACAGCGGAGACCATGGCCGGTTCATCGTCGATCACCAGCACCGAACGACGGCAGGCGGCCCCCGGCATGGCAGCGGCGGTTGCGACGGGTTGCGGGCGAGCCAGAGGTAAGCGGACGCTGAACGTGGTGCCTGCCCCGGGCGCACTCCGGACACTGATCGTACCGCCCATGCCGCCGACAATCCGTTGGCAGATCGACAGACCAAGACCGGTTCCGATACCCGGCTCCTTGGTGGTGAAGAACGGCGTGAACAACTGACTCATGACCTCCGACGATATGCCGCAACCCGAATCACTGACTTCAACGATGGCATGATCGTCGCCTTCCTCACCCGGTCGTAGCGTGACGCCAATCTTGTTGGTGCCGGCGGCACCCTCGGGAATGGCCTGCGCGGCATTCACCAGCAGATTCAGGAACACCTGACCAAGACGTGACGCGCTGGCATTTACCGCGGGGGTCGGCCTGAAATCGCGGATGAGTTGCGCACGATGACGGATCTCGACTCCCGCCATGCGAATGGCGGACTCCATGACGACCTGCAAGTCCACAGGCTCCCATTGGTCATCACCCGCGCGGGAGTATATCCGCAGGTCTTGCGCAATCTCGCGAACGCGCTCTGCGGCCTCGCGCGCCTGCCTGAGATTGGCAGTGCACCGACGGCTCTCCAATGACGCCTTGACGGCGGCCGGCATCGAGGCAATACCGTCATTGACCGTATCGAGGCAGGCAACGAGCGTCGCCAGCGGATTGTTGATCTCGTGAGCCACTCCTGCGGCAAGCAGGCCGACCGAGCACATCCGATCGGAGACGATCAGTTGTGCATTGAGTTTTCTTTGCTCGGTTGTATCCGTGACCATGAACAGAACGCCGGTGTTGCGTCCCTGGTCATCGGGAAATGCGCCTACCGAAAGTCGTGACACGAACCGTGTTCCGTCCGTCCGATGAAACTCGATGTCGTGCAACTCCGAGATGCCGCTTCCCCTGTGGCATGCTTCGATTGCAGGTCGTGCCGCGACATCGACATGGTCGCTGATAGGCGTGCCGATCAGGGTTGCGGGCGTGCAGCCAAGCAGATCGGCCATGCGTTCGTTAACGTAACGTGTCACGCCCTGGGCATCGGTGACCCAGACTCCCTCCTTCCCGGTTTCGACAATACGCCTGTATTTCGCTTCGCTCTGGCGAAGTGCCTCTTGCGCACGTCGCCGTTCGGCCCGTTCGTGCGCATCACGTCTTTCCCGCTCGATGACGGAGCTCAGCCTTGCAAAACGCCCCTTCACAAGAAAGTCATGCGCCCCGGACTTCAGTAGCGCGACGGCCAGTTCCTCGCCGATCGTTCCGGAGACGATGATGAATGGCAGATCGAGACCCGTTTCGTGAAGCAGCGCAAGGGCACCATGGCCACTGAAACGCGGCATGGAATAATCCGCGATCACCACATCCCACGACTCGCTCGCCAACGCCTCGCGCATCTCGGCGGCGGTCTGAACGCGGCGGCAGGTGACGTCGTATCCGTCACGCGACAACACACGCAGGAGAATATCGGCATCATCCTGTGAGTCCTCGACAAGCAACAGCCGCAGCGCCTTCAGCATTGCGTCACCTCCTGGCCAACAGGCACACCTCTCGCAAACAGCTAATCGCAGCTTCCTCGCCATTGCGTACCGCCACAGTTTCGTCGGCGAGTCGAACCTGGCGAAAAACACGCAATATCAGTTCGATACCATCCGGGCGGCTCATGGATTATTCAGAGGTTACCAAGGGAATTTCCTGAGGACGGCAGCGTGAAATGGAACGTGGCACCGGCTCCCGGTTTCCCTTCAGCCCGAACCCTGCCGCCATGGCGCTCAATGATGCGCTGAACGGTCGCCAGCCCGATGCCGGTTCCAGGATACTCCGTCTCGGCATGCAGCCGCTGGAACGGTTTAAACAGATTGTCGGCATACTTCATATCGAACCCGGCGCCGTTGTCGCGAACATAGAACGACGTTTCGCCGTCGTGCACTTCGCTACCGAAAGCGATGACAGCTTCGGTAACGTGGGCAGTGAACTTCCAGGCATTGCCGAGCAAGTTCTCGAGCGCAACCTGCATCAGCCGGGCGTCGACCTGCGCTTCCAGGCCCGCTTCGATCCGGATGGAGACTTCACGAGCCGGATGCTGGCGGCGCAGTTCCGCACAGATATCGGCAACCTTACCGGACAGATCGATCGGCGCCAGTATCATTTCACTGCGCTCAACACGCGACAACTTCAGAAGATCGTCGATGAGCAAGCCCATCCGCCGGGCTGCAGCCCGCACACGGCCAAGGTAATCGACCGCCGTCGGGTCGAGTTGGTGTCCGTAGTCTTCCAGCAAAGCCTGGCTGAAACCGTCGATGCTGCGCAGTGGCGCGCGCAGATCGTGCGATACCGAGTAGCTGAAAGCGTCGAGTTCCTTGTTCTTGCGCTCGACATCCGCCAGCAGCATGGCGCGCGTCTCCGCCAGCGCGGCAGCGGTCTGGGCAGCCGCGCGGCGAATGCGCGACATTTCCAGATGCGTACGGACCCGACTGAACAATTCGCGTGCGGAAAACGGTTTCACCAGATAATCGTCGGCGCCAGTATCCAGCCCCTCGATCAGCGCTTCCTCGCCGGCGCGCGCCGACAACAGGATTACCGGCACGGCCGCAAGCCGATCGTCCCGGCGCAATTGCTTCAACAAACCGAACCCGTCAAGTCCCGGCATCATGATATCGCTCAGGATGAGATCCGGCGGGTTGTCCCTGGCGGCGATCACCGCCGCAAGCCCGTTCACGGCAGTTTCCACTCGCCAATGGCGCTCAAGCAGGCGGGCGAGGTAGGCGCGCATGTCGGCATTGTCGTCGACCACCAGGATCCGGGCGCTGTCGGTCGGCGCACCCGCCGGGATACCGTCTTCGCCAGCGTTGGCAATGGGCAGCCAGGAGGATGGGTCGATGACTTTCGGGGTGGGCGATTCTCCATCCGCCACCTGCAGCTTTGCCGGAGCGATCCGGTTCCCCGGCAGGTGCGCCGAACCGGTCGGGACCGATATGCTGAAGCTGCTGCCGCGCCCCTCGGCGCTGTCGACTTCAATCGTACCGCCATGCAACGTGACAAATTCCCGCACCAGTGCAAGACCGATGCCGCTACCCTCGAAGCTGCGGCCACTGCTGGTGGTGATGCGATGAAAACGCTCGAACAACCGCGGTATTTCGTTTGCCGCAATGCCGATGCCGGTGTCCGTGACCTGCAGCACCACGCGATCACCACGCTCGGCGAGCGTGACAGCAATCTCGCCGGACAGCGTGAACTTGTATGCGTTGGAGATCAGATTCAGTAGAATTTTCTCCCACTGCTGTCGATCGACATACACCGGTTGCGACAGCGGCGGACAACTGACCCGAAAGCTGAGTCCGGCGCGCTCGATCAGTGACCGGAAGTTGCTGGCGATGTCCGTTGTCAGGGATGACAGATCGACGGGCTCGAAGACTGTCTCAATGCGCCCAGCCTCCAGACGGGCAAACTCCAGCAGGTTGTTGACGAGACGAAGCAATCGTTCGGCATTGCGATTCACCGCAGCCAGCGCCTGTCCCTCAAGCCCGCCGCCGGGATGATCCAGTGCTTCCTCGACAAGTCCGAGAATCAGAGTAAGCGGAGTGCGGAATTCGTGACTGATGTTATTAAAAAAAGCAGTTTTCGCCCGATCCAGTTCGTCGAGGTGCTGATTGGCGTCACGCAGTTTTTCGTTGGCCTTCTGCAACTGCTGCGCACGCGTCATGACCTCGGCCTCCATGGCATTCGCCCGCTCCTGGAGTTGCGATGTCAGGCGGGATTGCTCATTACCCAGCTGCTTGAGCCTGACAAACTCAGTCACATCCTGGACACGATGAATGATGAAGTCGAAAGACCCGTCTCCGGCAATCACCGGAGAGTTGACCGGACTCCAGAAACGCTCATCGAAACCGCTGTCGTCGGGACGACGGATATCGTATTTCTGTACCGCCATGGTGTCGGCAGCACGCGTGGCAACGACGCGCATCAGGGATACCCGGAGGTTACGGGCACCATCTGCCGCCGGATCGTCGGGGTTGTCCGGAAAGACCTCGAACAGGCCGCGCCCGAGCACGGCACTGCGCTCGGTCAGCGTGGCCGTCAGGTAGGCGTTGCTCGCGCCAACGATGGTGAAGCGGGGCGGATCGTTGCGCAGCGCAAGATACAGACCAGGGGTCGACTCAAACAGCAGCCGAAAATCCAGCAGTGCTGCGGGGGCGCTGCCATCGCGTAACGCGGCGTCGACGGGTGATTCCCGGGCAGCCTGCTCAGTACTGGAAGATCCTTTCATGCGCACTGTCCCTGGTATCGATACAACAAACACATTCCCCGACGCAGACATCATGTCCGCCGGCACCGCAAATGCCTCGCAAACGGTCAGTGATTGCCACGCGGTGCGGCGCGGCGGTCAGCTTCCTTACTATCGTTCGTTCACATGCTACTCAACCTGCCTTGGCGATCCGTAAACAGGGTCACGCTTTTCGGAAGTTCTTGCCTGCCAGCACCCGAACAAACAGGGAGTTGGCAGAGACCTTCGTGGAACAGGCCGGCAGTCTGCAGCCATCGTACGCGCACTTTGTAAGGAAGTGTTGGGCCCGGTTCCCAACCCGGAACGCGCCCCCTAGACTGGCCGCCTGTTGCATTCCGGGTCGCCACGACCAGTTAGTTATGCGTCCCAACACCCCCAAGGAGCGACGGCATGGCCACCATTCTGGTGCTGCACGGGCCGAACCTGAATTTGCTCGGCACCCGCGAGCCGGACACCTACGGGCATGACACGCTGGCAGAA